>JAHFQJ010000017.1 GCA_023266335.1 Burkholderiaceae bacterium | reverse complement strand
AACTTTCTCTTAACTGCTACTTTCAAAACCACAGGCGTAAGCAGTCTTTTATCCGGCTCAAGCATAGCTTTAACAACCCCACTTACAGGTGAAGGCACTGCATGGACATGTACTCCAGCTGCTGCTATCCCTAAAGATGTTCTTCCTGCAAGCTGCAGATAATAATTGCTCAGTCTAAGCGGTGTGATAACGGATTTATAGAAATATAAGTCCGTTATTACTTTTATATAAAGCAATTTTTAATTTATAGATTTAGATAAATTCAAGTGTGATTATTATATAAAGCTTTTTTTGGAGTTGGCTGTATGTTTAAGGTATAAGGATAAGATTCTTTTGTGATTTCTTTTTCTGTATTTAAATACATACCTTGAACATGTTTAATCATAATTAAACTATAAATATTTGACAAATTTGGCCACCAGCGATTACCCATTTTATTAAGATTTTCATTGATAGATTTATAATTTTTACTATTTGACGGCAAATCATAAATTCCAAATTGGGCTTGCTGTAATCTGATACCTGTTTCAGATAATAAATCTTGAAAATTATAATAAGAAATTCCACTATGTTTAGGTTTTAAAGGCAAAAATGCATGTTTAAACAATTTTCCTGCTCTATGACGCATATACCATAAACCATATGGGTTAAAATTTACTATGATTAACTTTCCATGTGGCTTTAAAACTCTATTTATTTCTTGAATACTTGGTTGAATCTCATGTTGTTCTAACTGGTCAAAACTATGAATGGATAAAATACAATCCATACTTTCATTTTCAAAAGGTAAAGTATAATAATGAGTGTTTAAAACTATACCGCCGGATATTTTTACACTAGGATAATTATTTTGAATTGAAAATTTATATTTTTGCGGGAAAAATTTTGCAGTATTGGGCAATAAACCCATATGCAGAAAATTATTGCCGATTGTACATAACGAGGCATGTTTGACAAAATCTGTAATATAATCTGACCATATATTGCCTAACACAGAGTTTTGCCATTGATTCCACATATGTTAACAATTTTTTTATAACAATAGATTATACTCCACTTGTCAGCACTTGAGTCCATTTTTGTATGAGTTGTCCGATTTCTCTCATAAAAGTTGCTATCATACTATTAGACGTCATCATTCTATTTGTAAAGAAAGCCGTTTGTTGAACGTCCATGGCTTCCCATGTTTCTTTTTCTAATAAAGATTCTGAATGAGGCATCCAGTTAGCTTTTAGATCGTTGATAAGTCCTTTTCGTTCACTTTCATTTAATTCAGTCCATGTTCTATTCCCATGCCCTAAAATAGGTTTATTTTCAGCAATATTGCCTAACTGTGCTCTTGCTCTTGCTTTTAAGAATGGAGCTATTTCAAGTATTTTTTTATGTTGTTCAGCCGGATTGCTGCCTGCAAAAATATCTGTAATAAGATCATTAACTTTTAATTTATTTTGTTCATTAATATATACTTCTTGGCCTGGTTTTAGTGGAGGAACATCCATTTCCTGCATGGGAGGAGTAAATCCATTATTGTAATTATTGTAATTTTGACTATCAGGGTTATTTTGATCAATATCATCCATATGATCACCAGCCCTTAAATTTCTTGACTTATAAGAATTTTTTAATGAATTAATGCCATTAAACATTTGACTAGCACGGCTAATGCCCCCATTAGTAGGTTTAGCAGCACCAGAAAATTTTTTACTTACCCATTGTTTACCAATGCGGGACAGATTATCTTTAAGTTCAGCCTGAAGCTTAGCTTTACTAGCGGCTCGTGCATCTGCTTTTCTTTGTTGTGTTGGATTAAAAGGAGTATGGGTGGATTTTAGAGTTGCTGCAGTTGGCATAAAATAACCTTAAATTAAAAATTTACAAACTTTATCAATAATTAATGAGTGTTGTTTTTTATTAAATAAGTTCATCAATTTTATTTATTTTTTATATTTATATTATATATTAATAATGCCTAATTTAGCAAAAAGATTTTCATCTTTTTCGGCTTCAGGATTACCCGTAGTTAATAATTTTTCGCCATAAAATATTGAGTTTGCCCCAGCTAAAAAACATAGTGCCTGCGTTGTTTCACTCATGGTTTGCCTGCCTGCGGATAAGCGCACTCGGCTTTGCGGCATTAAAATTCTAGCACATGCAATTGTTCTTACAAATTCTAATTCATCAATTTTATCTTGTCCATGCAATGGTGTCCCTTCAACTTGTACTAATGAATTAATCGGCACAGATTCTGGCTGCGGATCTAAATTTGCTAGAGATGATAATAAACCAGCCCTCTGCTCACGTGTCTCACCCATGCCGATAATTCCGCCACAACATACTTTCATGCCGGCATCGCGTACGTACTCTAATGTTTCTAATCTATCTTCAAATAAACGTGTGCTAATGATTTCTTTATAATATTCCGGTGCAGTATCAAGATTATGATTATAATAATCTAAACCTGCTTCTTTTAAACTATGGGCTTGATGTTCTTTCAATAATCCTAATGTAGCACAAGTTTCCATGCCTAAATCTTTTACAGCTTTTACCATTGCATTTACTTTTTCAATATCACTGTCTTTAGGAGCTCTAAATGCGGCACCCATACAAAAACGGGTTGCACCAGCTGCTTTTGCTGCTTTTGCTGCTTCAACGACTTGATCTAATTCCATCATTTTTGTAGCTTTAACCCCAGCTTCATAATGAGCAGACTGCGGACAGTAACTACAATTTTCAGGGCATCCGCCTGTTTTTATAGATAATAATGTAGAGCGCTGTACTTCATTTGGATTAAAATATTGCCTATGCACTTGTTGAGCCTTAAATAATAAATCTGCAAACGGCAACTCAAATAATTCTAAAATTTGTTCTACAGTGTATTTAATTTCTTTAATACTTGTGCATGGTGATTGTTGATAAGGAAGCTGATTTTCAAATTGAATTATGTTTATAGTAGACATAGGCTAAACGGCGTATTTAAGTTCTAATATTATACACTATAGATAGATTATTTGGGCAATTGTAAAACTCAGGATTTAAAATTATTTTATTTAAAACAGACGGATTAAATTGTCTTTTAGCAGAGACCTTGCATCATTACCTATAATTAAAGTATCACTTAATACTTAGTTTTATGTTATAATTCATGAGTTAAAATACCTAATTCATACTAAATCATGAAGTATACGCCGCAGAATTTTATAAAATTTGCCATTGAAAATGAAGTTCTAAGTTTTGGAGAATTTAAAACAAAGGCAGGAAGACTATCCCCTTATTTTTTTAATGCAGGAAAGTTTAATAGCGGTCATACTTTGTGGAGTTTAGCACAGTTTTATGCTCAGCATATTATTGATTCAAAAATTAAATTTGATGTATTATTTGGACCAGCTTATAAAGGCATAACTTTAGCTAGTTCAACAGCTTGTGCAATTAATCAAATTAATGGTGATGATATTCCATTTTGTTTTAACCGCAAAGAAGCAAAAAACCATGGTGAAGGCGGAGTACTGGTTGGAGCTAGCTTAAAAAATAAACGTGTGTTAATTATTGATGATGTAATTTCTGCAGGAACATCTATTCAAGAGTCAATTTCTATGATTAAAGCTGCTGATGGCACACCATGCGGTGTAGTAATTGCATTGGATAGAATGGAAAAAAGCGGAAATGATGAAGAAATTGGTAAGTTTTCTGCAATTCAGCAAATAGAACATGATTTTAATTTACCTGTAACTGCTATTATTAATTTAAATGAATTATTAGCTTATGTAGCATCAGAGAAAAATTTGCATATACACCAAAATTCTATACAGAATTACAAAAATAAATATGGGGTTTAAATAAAAATTCCATAAATTATTTAAAATCCAAAATCTGGCATTTTAATTATAATGAGCGAACACATAAAATGTTAAATACATTACTTTCATCAAAAGCACTATTATTTATTATCCTAAGCAGCACATTTTCAAGCTTATTTGCAATATTCTGTGCTTTTTTTATTCAAACTAAAATTTTAGCAAAGTTTGTAACTCCAATGGTGAGCTTATCTATTGGATTTATTTTAGGTATATGCTTTTTACATGGATTACCCGAAGCATTTACTAATCAAAGTGAAGAAAGTGTAAAAAAATTATTTTTTATTTTTTTATTAGGGCTTTTATCATTTTTCTTATTAGAAAAAAGCCGTTTAATCCGGCATAATCATCATCATGAAGAAGATGGGCATGTACATGAACACGGATTTGATAAAAAAATGGCGGGTAAAAATGGCTTAAGTATTTTAATTGGAGATAGTTTACATAATTTTTGTGATGGAATTATGGTAGCAGCCGCATTTATACACAGCCCAAATATAGGAATTATTACAGCATTTGCAATATTTGCTCATGAAATTCCGCAAGAGATGGGTGATTTTTTAGTCTTAATTAATGCAGGTTTTAGCCGTAAAAAAGCTTTACTGTTTAATGTGCTTTCTGGATTATGCTCAATTATTGGCGGAATTGTAGGCTATTTTTTCTTAAGCTTATTCTTACCTTATATTCCTTATATTTTAGTTTTTGCCTATAGCAGCTTAGTTTATATTGCTGTCAGTGATTTATTACCGCAAATACAATATCATTCTTCTAAAAAAGAATATTTGATGCAGATGCTTTTTATGTCAGCCGGCTTATTTATTATTTATTTTCTGCAGATTTTTGGCAAGCATTATATATAAAGAGAGAATTGGGATAGATTAAATATATGTTAAATCTAATACGTTTATGACAGTATTAACTACAGATAGACAAACCCAAAGTGCTGGCAGGTATGACGCCATGGCAGGAAAATTTACTCAAAATATTTATACAGCGTAATTTTTTAACAGGTAAAAAAATAATATGAATACAAACAGCTTACTTATTGAATTATTCACAGAAGAATTGCCTCCTAAAGCTTTACAAAATCTATCTGAAAGCTTTGCATCTAATATTTATAACGAACTAAAAAATATAAATTTAGCCGGCGAAAATTCACAGTATCAAATTTTTGCATCACCAAGGCGTTTGACAGTAAGAGTAAATAATGTTTTAAAGCAGGCTGCTTCTAAAAGACAATCTGTCCGCTTAATGCCAAGCAGTGTTGGAATTAATCAGGGAAATCGCAGCCCAGCTCTTATTAAAAAGCTTAAAAGCTTGGGTTTAGATGAAAATGTAGGACTAGAAAAATTTAATGACGGTAAGCAGGAATATTTAACTGTTGAATATTTGGCACAAGGCTTTGCATTAGAGCAGGAAATTAACCGCATATTACAAGAGACAATTAACAAATTACCTATACCAAAATTAATGAGCTACCAGTTAAAAAATGGCGAAACAGTTAATTTTGTAAGACCAGCACATAATTTATTATGCATATACGGCAGTGAAATTATTCATGCAAGCGTATTAGGTTTAACTTCAAATAATTTTACATTTGGACATAGATTTTTAGCAGATGAAAAGTCTATCACAGTTAATCATGCTTTAGATTATGAAAAATTATTAGAACAGAATTTTGTGATTGCTGACTATAGCAAACGCCTAGAAATTATACAAAATCAGCTAGCAGAAGAAGCTAGAAAATTAAATGCTCAAGCAATTGCTCCTCAATCTTTGTTAAATGAAGTCAATTCTTTAGTTGAATATCCTCAGGTATACGTGGGAACATTTGAAGAAAAGTTTTTAAATGTGCCGGACGAATGTTTAATTTTAACTATGCAGAGTCATCAAAAATATTTTGCATTAAAAAAAGATAATAAATTAATCAATAAATTCTTATTTGTATCCAATATGAAAATTGATAATCCGCACAATATTATTGAAGGGAATGAAAAAGTTATACGTCCGCGCTTAAGTGATGCAGAATTTTTCTTTAATGAAGATAAAAAATGTAGTTTAAGCAGTAAAATTGATGAGCTAGATAAAGTTATTTATCACAATAAATTAGGCAGTCAAAAATTACGTATTCAAAGATTAGCAGAAATTATTAATATTATCTGTAATTTACAGCCGGATTTTAAAATAGATAAAGAGCCGGCTTTAAGAGCCTGTTTATTATGTAAAGCTGATTTATTAAGCCGTATGGTTGGTGAATTCCCAGAACTGCAGGGAATTATGGGAAGGTATTACGCACTAAATGATGGTGAAGATTTACAGGTTGCTGATGCAGTTGCAGAACATTACAAACCAAAATTTGCTGGTGATAGTTTGCCGGCAAATAATGTTTCTATACTGTTAAGCCTAGCTGATAAGTTAGAAACTGTAACTGGTATGTGGGGAATTGGTTTAAAACCGACGGGAGAAAAAGACCCTTATGCTTTACGCAGACATGCATTAGGAATTTTAAGAATATTAATTGAAAATAACTATAATTTAAATCTAAAAGAGGTACTAGAGCAAATATCTAAATTATTTAATAATTTTCCGGATTATACGCCGAATGTTAATGAAATCTATGATTTTTGCATGGACAGATTGTCAAATTATTTTAAAGAAAAATATAAATACAATGTTATTGATGCGGTAATTAGTCAAGTTAACGGTAATTTACTTAATGTTACAAAAAAATTAAATGCGGTGCATAATTTTATATTAAATCAAAATTTACAAGAAAACATTGCAGGTTTAATTTCAAGCAATAAGCGCATTGATAATATTCTTAAAAAGCAGGAAAAAGTTAAAATTAATTGTTCAGATAATTTACTGCAAGAGGAAGCTGAAAAAAATTTATATGCTGAATTTTATAATTTAAAGCCTATAGCAGATAAAGAATATGCACATAATAATTATATTAGTGCTTTGAATAAATGTGCAGAATTATCTCAACCTTTAGCCAATTTTTTTACAGATGTTATGGTAAATGCTGAAGATATTGAAATTAAAAATAACCGTTTAGCACTTTTACAAGAAATTCATCAATTATTTAATGTGATTGCTGATTTATCTAAGCTATAAGAACTATAACAATAGTACATACATAAATTCAAGTAAGATGAGTATATTTTACAATGGTTTACAATTAAGCGTATTTTTCGAGCATGGATTTATTATAATATAATTATATTATAATAATAAAAATTAATAAGTATGAGCTTACAATATACTATACATAAAGCAAATATTAATGAGGCAGAGTTGATAGCGCCTTTATTCAATGAATATAGAAAATTTTATCAGCAAAAAGATAATATCCGTTTATCTGCTCAATTTTTGCAGGCAAGACTATCCAATAGCCAATCTATAGTATTTTTTGCTTTTGACAGTATAAAAAAAATCTGCTGCGGTTTTTTGCAGTTATACCCAAGTTTTTCTTCAGTCAATGCAAAATCTATTTTAATCTTAAATGATTTATTTGTAGATAAAAATTATCGTAAGCAGGGAATTGGAAAAAATTTAATTATTAATTCTCATAATTTTGCCATTGCTCAAGGTTATGCTTCAGTTAATTTATCCACATTAGCAGATAATCATTCAGCACAAAAATTTTATCAAAATTTGGGCTATAAAGAAAATACACAATATATTAATTATAAAATTAATCTTTAATGCCACAAAATAAACCTGAAACAGATGCAAAATATGCTAGAATATTGAAAATAGCTAAATTTCATTATGTCAATAAAACTAGATAATTTGCGCCAAATTGATGCACACACTCAATCACCTCAAGAAACTATTATTGAGAAGGCGTTAAGGCCAAAAATATTAAATGAATATGTAGGACAGCATAAAATTAGAGAGCAGCTTGATATATTTATAAATGCTGCCCGTATGCGTAAAGAAGCACTCGATCATGTTTTATTGTTTGGTCCGCCTGGGTTAGGTAAAACTACTTTAGCACATATTATTGCTAAAGAAATGAATGTCAACCTGAGGCAAACTTCAGGTCCAGTATTGGAAAAAGCTGGTGATTTAGCTGCGATATTAACCAATCTTGAAGCACATGATGTATTGTTTATTGATGAAATTCATCGTCTTTCGCCCGTAATTGAAGAGGTTTTATATCCAGCCCTAGAAGATTATCAAATTGATATTATGATAGGTGAGGGACCAGGTGCAAGATCAATTAAACTGGATTTACAGCCATTTACATTGATTGGTGCTACTACAAGAGCCGGTATGCTGACTAACCCGTTAAGAGATAGATTTGGCATTGTTTCCCGCCTTGAATTTTATAGTGCTGAAGATTTAAAAAAAATTATTATACGTTCAGCTAATTTATTAAATCTTCTCATTGATGAATTTGGAGCTATAGAGATTGCTAAACGTTCACGCGGTACACCGCGTATTGCAAACAGGCTGCTGCGCCGTGTAAGAGATTATGCACAAGTTAAATCAAACGGAGATATTAATCAAGAAACAGCTAATTCTGCATTAGAATTATTGGATGTAGACCCGATGGGGTTAGATTTAATGGATAGAAAAATGCTGGAATGCATTTTGCATAAATTTAATGGAGGTCCAGTTGGACTTGATACCATTGCCGCAAGTATTGGTGAAGAAAAAGAAACAATCGAAGACGTTATAGAGCCATATTTAATTCAGCAGGGTTATTTACAGCGTACCGCCCGCGGCAGAATGGCAAGTGATTTAGCTTATCTGCATTTCAATATTGAAAAAAATAATGCTTAGGTTTTTAGTTTTTGAAACACAGAAAGTAAGTTTTTAAAGTATAATGTATATTCCAATTAAAGAATTGTAATTAAATCCAAGTATGACAATAGGTATAGAAAGTATGATATATGATTCAGTTATTTGATGGTTTTCTAATTATATTATGGATTTTATCTGTAATATACGGCTGGTTTCAAGGAATTTCTAAAGCAATGTCTTCTGGTTTATCCGGATTGCTTAGCAGTTTATATCTTGCTTTTCTTTTTTTGTCTCCATTTAAAGAATTTCTGATATACTTTGAGGCACATGCTTGGGTAGTCTCTTTTGCATTACCTATATTAACTGTAATTGTGTTAATTTTGCTTAAAAGTATAGGCGGAATTTTAGGTCAAGTAGCTGAGCGTACCCATACAAAATTTATTGATGATATATTTGGAGCATTTTGGGGCGTTGTCCGCGGGGCAGCAGTTATAAAATTTATTTTTTGGATGACAGCATATGCAGGAATGTATAAGCTTAAAGATTCCTCTTTAGTGTATCCTTGGTTTTCATCAATAATACAAATATTCTAATTATAATTAAAATTTATGAAGAAAAAAGTTGAGTATAATAAAATTTATTTGTCTATATTTATATTATTATCCATCTGCGGAATAAAGAATGTATACTCATTTCAATTAGATATAGACATTGATAAAAAAACAGCTCAAGAAATTGTAAAAAGTATTCCAAGTCTACCTGAAGGCTCTGATAGCAGGCAAATGGTTTTAGAGGGTAATCAAATTGATGGTCAAGACAGTAGTTTTTTGAAAGCTAGCGGCAGCAAAGAAAATCCGTCTCAAATTTGGCAGCAGGATAAATATATTCAAGCAGAAGAAATATATTATGATTTTGTAAAAGATACAGCTAGTGCTAAAGACAATGTGATTCTAAAAAATGAAGAAATAATTTTATCTGCACCAAAAGCAAATTATACTTTTGATGAACAAAGTGGTGAAGTAGAAAATGCAAAATACCGCTTTATTAAAAAAGATGGATACGGCAAAGCAGATAAAGCAAATTTAGAAAAATATAATATTAATTTGAAAAACGGCACTTACACCACATGTGAGCCGGACAGCACTGATTGGTATATCAAAGCAAATGAATTAAATATAGATGAGAGAAGTAATATTGCGACAGCTAGAGATGCTAAATTAGTATTTTTAGGTTTGCCCCTATTTGCATCTCCATATGTAAGTTTTTCGCTTAATAATCAAAAAAGAAGCGGGTTTTTAGTACCAACCTTTAGTATTAATTCTAGAGCCGGAGCAGATGTTACTATTCCATATTATTTTAATATTGCTCCGCAGCATGATGCGACTATTTATCCAAGAATTGTGAGCAAAAGAGGTTTTTTATTTGGTGCTGAATTCCGCTATTTAAGAGAAAAATATTCAGGCAGATTAGAAGGCGAATTTTTACCTAATGATGCACAGACAAAAAATAATCGCTGGGCGCTTTCACTAGAACATAAACATAATATTACTAATTGGTTAAATGGTTATATTAATTTTGAAAAAGTATCTGATAAAAATTATCCGGATGATTTTGGTAAAAGTTTAAGTGAATATTCTAAGCATTTATATACTCAAGAATTTGGGCTAAAGTCGCATATTGCTGATGATAAACAAAGTTTAGACGGATTGATTAGATATAGAAAATATCAATCTTTAACTGATATACCACCTTATAATTTATCTCCGCAGGCAAATGTAGTTTATAACTATAAGCTGCCTGCTAATTTTGAGCTTAATTCTGAAACAGATGCAACATATTTTACTCATCCAAGTAAAATTGACGGAAAGAGAATATTTAATGATATAAATATTAGTGCATCTTTTGATGATGTTTCTTACTTTGTACGTCCAAACCTGCGTTTGCACACGGTAAATTATTGGTTAGATAATGATAGCTCCATATCCGACGGTAAAACTAAATCGAATATCATTCCAACATTCAGTTTAGACAGCAGTTTGTTTTTTGAAAGGAAGCTTAAATTATTTGAAGGAAAACAAACTTTAGAGCCTCGATTATTTTATGTTTATACTCCATATAAAAATCAAGATGATTTACCCTTATTTGATACAACAGAGCCAGAATTTGGCTTAAATGCTTTATTTAGTAATAACCGGTTTATCGGACATGATAGAATTAGTGATGCCAATCAATTAACTGCAGGCATTACGAGCCGATGGCTGAATAATAACGGCGTAGAAAAAACTTGGCTTACAATTGGACAGCGCTATCAATTTGAAAATACAAAAGTAAACTTAGACAATAAAACCTTAAATGGGTTAAAGGGATTATCTGATTTAATCGTTCAGGGTGCATGGAATTTTAATCAGAATTTTTCTACCTATGGTGATATACAATTTAATCCGCATGATAAAAAACTTACAAAACTTAGCACTCAAATTGATTGGATGCCAAGTTCTAACCAATCTTTGGGAGTTGGTTATAAATATAGACAAAAGACAGATGCAACAAATAATACTCCATTTAAGCAAATTAATTTTAACAGTAAATGGCAGTTACATACAAATTGGAAAGTAAATTCGAAAATTAGCTATGACTTACAAGGTAAAGCTTTAAGCAATGCATTTTTAGGTATTGATTATTTACATAACTGCTGGCAAATGCGCACAGGAATTGACCGAGTTGTAGGGGCTGATGGTAAATATACAACCCGCGGTATATTTCAAATTGCATTAAAAGGTTTAGGCAATGCCTTAGATTAAATTATAATAGGCTATTCCCCCACTAAAAAGCAGATGGATAATATTACTCGTACAAATCAATGTATTTATAAAAAATGTAGCAAAGAATCTGATATTTTTTTTCTAAATATTACACATAACGTAGACCCAAAATTAATACCAAATGAATATTATGGCAATTTAAGTCGCATTCCTCATGCAGTTAGTTCATTTAGACAATTTAAACTGTGTAAACCTCATAAAAATGAGCTTATAAAATATTTAAAAACAAAGTATTCGTTCAAATATTCTCGTGGCAACTACCTAACAGAAGATGCAGCAGATAGGATACTCTAGATATAAACTAATTTGTTAAATCTAACCATATTTTATCTAATCTTTTAATTGAGATTGGATAAGCAGTTCTTAAATTTTGGGCAAAAAATACAATTCTTAATTCTTGCCACATATAGGGCAAATTTAAAAATTTTAGATATTTTTCGCCTAATATTTTAGTTACGCCTTGTTTTTGCCATGTGTTCAATTGATTTTGCCATTTATTCTGTAATTGTGTTAATTCTTTAGTATACTGCTGGTCATTTATATGATATTTTAATTTTTCTATTCTCAATTCAATGCCTTGAAGATAAATTGGAAATCTTTTTAATTGTTCATAACTATGCTGAATTAAAAAATCTTTTGAAATTAACCAATTTAATTGCTGCAGCATATCTTTAGCGGCATAGGCATAATTATTATTTAAGCTAATATGATTCAATTTTTTAATTAAATTAGCATAACTTTTTAATAGCTCCATAGCTAGATTTTTAATTTCTTGTACAATTAAGCCAAATCTTTGTTTGCCGCTGACTAAAAATTCACTAAATTCTTGATTATTTTTTGGCAAATAATCTTGATTAATTGATAATATCTGCATATTATTTAAATTACCAAATTTAGACAGTTTAGGTAAAAATGCCATACATAAAGAGCTGTCAATAATTTGCTCATATAAATCATTTGCATTCCCCATACCTAAATAATTTACCCCAAGCTGCGGCTGATTGGAAAAATCTTTGAGATTTTTTTTAATATTTTCTTTAATTTGCAGGGCAAAAAGCCGTTTTATACCTTTTATATGTTCAATGTGTGCTTGTTCATGAGTATCAAATATTTTTATACAGCAAAATTGTTTATTGCTATGTTCAACTAAAGCTGGATAGCCAGTTATTTTCAATTGCCCTTTTTGAGTTTGAATGGCTTGAGGTAATTCTCCAAATGTCCATGCAGTTATATTATCTTTTGATAGATAATCAATTTTTTGAGGTTCTATAGCCGCTTCAGTTGAAATTTTAATATTTTTATCATTACCAATATTATTTTTAATTTTATTTAATGCATTCAAATTTACATCTTGTGTTTGAATAATTTGGCTGAATATCTGTTTAGATTTACCGCCCCATGAAGATTTAAGCATAGCAATATCTTTACCTGCATCTAAATACTGTCCATATTCATCGATGATTTTTATACTCATATGTAAATGACACGGAATTTGTTCAGGTTTAAAATCATTAATATTTACATTTGCAGCCGTATTATTATTAATATCTTCTATTAATATTAAAAGTAAGTGTCCATAAGCAAATTCATTTCTATCTAAAAAATCTTGTGCATATTGCGGAACCGGCACACAATTCTTTCTTTGTTTTTGCGGTAAAGTTTTTATTAAAGCAATTATTTTTTCTTTCAGCATGCCTTTTACCAGCCAATCACAGCGGTTTATATCAAGCTGATTTAAATAAATGAGCGGAATATTTAAAGTTATGCCGTCAAGCGCATGTCCAACTTCAAACCTATAACTAAGTCTGCATTGAGTATGTGCAATTTCAATTTGTTTAGGAAATAAATCATTCGGGTTTTCAATATGAACTTGGGTAATAAGTTCGGGTGTTAAATAAAGCAGGCTCTGATTATTAATCATTTTACTCTGCTGATTAAACCATTGATTAAATGTATGCTCACTATAGATATATTTAGGAATATTTTGTGAATAAAATGCTTCAATTACTTCATCATCAACTAAAATATCCTGCCGGCGGCTTTTATTTTCTAAGCTCTGCATATCCCGAATAAGATGCAGGTTATGCTTTAAAAACTCATATTTTGTATTTATCTCTCCGTATACCAATGCATGACGGATAAATATCTCGCGGGCTTTTTCAATTTTTTGCAGATTATCCGGATTTTGAGCTAAGTATTTTTCAATATCAATATTTCTAGGAATATACTGCACGTTACGGCTGGTATAAATTGGCAAGCCATATAAATTAGCATTTTCTGATGCCATAACTTGACCGCTATTTTTATGCCAAGCAATAGCTGTGATGTTTTTTTTAAGTAAATGCTCAGCAGTTTCCTCTATCCATTTAACATCAATTTTTGCAATTGTCCGTGCATAAATTTTATTTGTTTCAATAATTTCACCAGCAATTATCCAATTTGGTTTTTTCTTATCTATATTATTTGAAGGATGAAGTGAAAATTTTAAGCCGTACACACCCGCATATATTTGCTTTTCAGGCTGATAATTACCAATGTTAGTAATCAATCCGCTTAAAATCGCTTTATGTATATTTGCTTCAATCTGATTTATTCCTGCAGTTCTTGTATTACTAATATTATTTTTATCATTATCAGGGGAGGCAGATAAATTCCATTTTTTTTGCTGTGCAATAATTAATAATTGAGCATGTATTTCACGCCATTCTCTTAATCTTAAAAATGAGATGAAATTATCGCTACACCAATTTTTCACTTCATTCCAGCTTTTTCTTTCATGAATAATTTTTTCAGATGCATTCCAAATTAAAAGCTTTTCATTAAAACCAGAATTTATATCTTTAAATTTTGCATGTGCAATTTTTGCTGAATTTTGCTTCTGCGGGTCGTTTGGAAATTCTCTGACATCTTGTATTCCAAAACTTGATGCAATAATCAGCATTTCTTTGACACAATTATAATGCTGGCTTGCAATTAACATTCTACCCACACGGACATCAACCGGAATGCCGGCTAGTGTTTTTCCAATATTTGTCAGAATATTTTGTGAATTGGAGTTGGAATTAGAATAATTATGAGAAATTGCACCTAATTCTAATAAAATCTGCATACCGTCGTGAACTGCTTTAGTGCTGGGCTTTTGTATAAAATCAAAATCATTGATATTGCCCAAATTCATTGCCGTCATTTTTAAAATCACATTGGCTAAAGATGAACGTAAAATTTCTGGCTGGGTATATGAATGGCGGTTGTTAAAATTTGCTTGACTATATAAACGTATGCAGATTCCTTCACTAATACGCCCGCATCTGCCGCTTCTTTGATTTGCACTAGCTTGACTAATTTCTTCAATGCTTAACTGATCAATTTTTTGACGGTAAGAATAACGTTTAATTCTAGCTAAACCGCTATCAATTACGTATTTAATTCTAGGCACAGTTAAAGAAGTTTCAGCAACATTAGTAGCTAAAATTATTCTTACTTGCTGTCCGCTTGGCTTAAAAACTAATTCTTGCTGTGTAATTGATAATCTGGAATATAAAGGCAAAATAATTTTTTGCTGGCTAATATGCAACTCTTTTTGATGCTCATATAAAGCATTAGCTACATCTTTAATTTCCCGCTCGCCTGCTAAAAATATCAGCACATCACCAATCCCATAACTTTGTAAATCATCAATAGCCTCAATAATAGCCTGATTTAAAATATCATCAGATTTTTTATTTTGCTGTTTATTATTATCATTATTAATATCTTCTAAAGAGCGGTATAGAATATTAACCGGATAAGTCTTGCCTTCAATTTCAATAATCGGAGCATGATTAAAATGCTTAGAAAAGCTTTGTGTATCAATGGTTGCAGAAGTTATAATAATTTTTAAATCTGGTCTTTTAGGCAGAATTTTTTTAATGTAGCCCAATAGAAAATCAATATTTAAACTGCGTTCATGTGCTTCATCAAGAATAATAGTATCATATTTTCTTAAATATTTATCATGATTTATTTCAGCTAATAAAATGCCGTCCGTCATTACTTTAATATAAGTATCTTTTGAGGTCGTACTCTGAAATCTAATTTGATGACTAACTGCATTTATTCCATTCGGCAAACCTAACTCTTGGTTTATACGCTTTTCAATTGAAGTGGCTGCGATACGGCGCGGTTGCGTGTGAGCAATTAGTCCTTTGGTTCCTCGTCCTAATTCTAAGCAAATTTTAGGTAATTGCGTTGTTTTACCTGAACCGGTTGCACCGCTAATAATAACAACTTGGTGTTTATAAATTATATCGCGTATTTCTTCAATTCTTTTACTTACAGGTAAATCCGGATATTCAATTTCTAAATTAAAAGCTTGTTTGAATGGGGGTCTGATTAGAATATTCTGCATTTATATTTTATATGTATACTCATCATACTGGAATTGAGACAAGTATATATTATAACATTTTAGAAAATAAATTTAGTATTTTTTTCCAATAATTAATCTATCATTAGATTACAAAAATCTTTCACATTTCTAATAAAAATAGTATAATTTTAACTCTACCAAACATCATATCAAAGAATTAAATTAGTAAATTTAACATAACTGTATTAAAAATTTACCCAAACTTATAATAATATATTAAGGAGACATATTTATGGCAGGTGTTCAAAAACGTGGCAATACTAAAACTTCTAATCAGCCAATTATAAATCAAGATGAAATAACACAATATCAAGCAAAATATCCAAATATTTTTAGCCGTCTATCACAAGCATATATAACCAAAGATACAACAATAGTTTTTATAATTGATATTGACGATACTTTAGTTAAAACAATGCAGTTAATTTTTGGCTGTTTTAAAGATTCAGTGAAAAATCTATCAAAAGTTAGGCAGAATGAATTAATTGGTAAAGATCTAAAAGAGTTTACCGACAGATTTTTAGATGAAAACACTAACAAAGGTAAGATTGATACTATGGTTTCTAGTACCAAATCTAAATTACAAAAAGGGGAAGAGTTAGCTAGCTCACCAAGAGCAGATTATGATACTAAATATAAAGATGTTGGGCTAATGAGTGGTGCTGTAGAAACATTACAATTATTAAATGAAATTAGAGAAAAAACTGGGTTAAGTAATATAAAAATTGTTTTATATAGTAATAATTATATGGATAATTTAGTATCATCAACAGCCTGCAGGCAATTATTCCCGCATGCCGATGTTGTGTTTGCGGCTCAAAAAGTATATTATACAGATGAAAAGGGAGAACAAAAATATAGAGTGAAAATTAAAGGTAAACCCTTCACAGACGCATTAAAACATGGGTTAGAAGAGAATAAAATATCAGTTGCGCCGGAAAACAGTATTTTCTTTGGCATTGGCGATAGAAAAACAGATATAACTGTACTTACAAATCTCAAGAAAGAAGAAGAATCACATATTGGCGGTTGTTTTTATTTAGATACTCATTCAAGAGCCAAAACAGAGGCAAAAAGTGATACAATAGCAGTTGATGCTGGCGACAGCCATATCGATATTCAGGAATGGACGAAGTTAGCTCTATCAATGATTAAAGACGGTATTGATAATCAAGAAAATTCAGCTGTAAAAGCAGCATAATTCTTAGTAGCTGCCACATTGTTTTAAACAGGCATTTTAGGTTATAATCCAGTATCTACAAGTACGAGCTTTAAGCCTAAATGTCTGAACACAAACAAGAATATAATCAGCAAAATATACGAAACTTTTCAATTATTGCCCATATCGACCATGGTAAATCTACTTTAGCAGATAGATTAATTCAATACTGCGGCGGTTTATCTGAACGAGAAATGGAATCGCAGGTTTTAGATTCTATGGATATTGAAAAAGAGCGTGGTATTACCATTAAAGCACAGACAGCGGCATTACACTATAAAGCAAAAAACGGGCAGGTTTATCAGATAAATTTAATTGATACTCCAGGGCATGTAGATTTTTCATACGAAGTCAGCCGTTCATTAAGTGCCTGTGAAGGTGCTTTATTAGTTGTTGATGCAAGCCAAGGCGTAGAAGCTCAAACAGTAGCAAATTGTTATACTGCTATAGATTTAGGCGTAGAAGTTGTGCCGGTGCTGAATAAAATTGACCTTCCGCAAGCAGAACCTGAAAATGCAAAACAAGAAATTGAAGATGTAATTGGCATATCTGCTCAAGATGCTGCATTATGTTCAGCCAAAACCGGATTAGGCATTCAAGATGTATTAGAATCAATTATTGAAAAAATGCCTCCGCCAAAAGGCAATATGAATGAACCGCTGCAAGCTTTAATTATTGATTCATGGTTTGATAATTACGTTGGTGTAGTTATGCTGGTTCGTATTGTAAACGGCAGTTTAAAACCAAAAGATAAAATATTACTAATGGCAGCCGGCTTACAATATGGAGTAGAGCAAATAGGTGTTTTTACGCCGAAATCTCAAGCTAGGGAAGTATTAAATACAGGTGAAGTTGGCTTTATTATTGCCGGCATTAAAGAATTAGCCGCTGCAAAAGTTGGTGATACTATTACATCAGTTAGCAAACCAGCAAAAGAAGCTTTAGCCGGATTTAAAGAAGTTAAGCCCCAAGTATTTGCCGGATTATATCCAGTTGAAGCTAATCAATATGAAGCTTTAAGAGATTCATTAGAAAAACTTAAATTAAATGATGCCTCTTTACAATTTGAGCCTGAAGTTTCACAAGCTTTAGGTTTTGGCTTCCGTTGCGGGTTTTTAGGCTTACTCCATATGGAAATTGTGCAGGAGCGCCTAGAACGCGAATTTGATATGGATTTAATTACTACTGCTCCATCAGTAGTATATGCATTAATTTTAAAAGACGGCACTAAATTAATGGTGGAAAATCCGTCAAAAATACCCGATCCAAGCAAAATAGAAGAATTAAAAGAGCCAATTGTAAGAGTTCAGCTTTACATGCCGCAAGAATATGTCGGAAATGTAATTACTTTGTGTACACAAAAAAGAGGTGTGCAGATTGATATGAGTTATCACGGCAGACAGGTTAAACTAACTTATGATATACCCATGGCAGAAATTGTGATGGATTTTTTTGATAAATTAAAATCAGTATCACGTGGTTATGCCTCAATGGATTATGAATTTAAAGAATATCAAACTTCAGATATTGTTAAAGTAGATATTTTAATTAATGGTGATAAAGTAGACGCCTTATCAGTAATGGTACATAAAAGCAATTCTCAATATAGAGGTAGAGAAGTAGCTAATAAAATGCGTGAAATTATACCAAGACAAATGTTTGATGTGGCGATACAAGCCGCAATTGGTGCTACTATAATTGCCAGAGAAAATGTAAAGGCTATGCGTAAAAATGTCTTGGCTAAATGTTACGGCGGAGATATATCACGCAAGAAAAAACTTCTTGAAAAACAAAAAGCAGGAAAACGCAGAATGAAACAAGTTGGTTCAGTTGAAATACCGCAGGAAGCATTTTTAGCTATATTAAGAGTGGAAGACAAATAATAAATTTTTTAACTAAATTTAAGGAATATATAACGATGGATAATGTAAAGCCTAATTTCAGATTTACGACCAAATTGCATTCTAAGAGATTGATGGATGAGGTTAATGCCATATTTGCTTCTAAGAATTTGTCGCGCGAGCTTAAGGTAGAATTGCAGAATAATTATGAATCTCTCCAGAATATAGTATTGCATAAATATATAAGTAGTAATGGATACTACACAGAAATGGCGCGGAATGTTTATTATATTTATCATAATAATGAAGCTATTGGGGAAACAGAAAGTTTAGTGAAAAATTTGCAGGACTTTATAAAAAATAACTTAACTGCTCCACAAGAAGATGACACAAATAAAGACACACAAAACTAAAAAATGTGGTATAAATAATATATATGTATCAATAAAGCAACGAATTATGCAGTGCAGCATGAAAAAATATTATATAAATAGTTAAAATGGATTTAGTCAATAAGGGAAAATAAGCCATGCGTATTATTTTATTGGGAGCTCCTGGGGCAGGTAAGGGTACTCAAGCCCAAACAATTTGCAGAAAATTAAACATTCCGCAAATTTCTACGGGTGACATGTTGCGTACCCATGTTAAAAATCAAACCAGTTTGGGTTTAGAAGCCAAAAAATTTATGGATAGCGGTGCTTTAGTGCCGGATATATTAATTATCGATATGGTTAAAGAACGTATCAAGCAAAATGATTGCACTAATGGATACTTATTTGATGGTTTTCCAAGAACCTTACCTCAAGCTCAAGCACTGCAGCAGGCACAAATAGAAATTGATTTAGTGTTAGAATTTGATGTTCCATTTGAATTGATTATAGAAAGAATTACCGGCAGGCGTGCGCATATTGCCTCAGGACGTACTTATCATGTCAAATATAATCCTCCAAAAATTGAAGGCCTTGATGATGAAACAGGCGAAGTCTTAACTCAAAGAGCTGACGATAAAGAAGAGACAGTTAAAAAACGTCTTGACATATACAATCACGATACCCAGCCTCTGTTAAGTTTTTATCAAGACATAGCAGATAAAAAGCAAACTCATTATTATAAAATAAATGGAGTTGGTGAAATCTCTGACGTTACTCAATCTATTTATTTAAAATTAAATGAAGTTTCACAATTAATAGAAAATGAAGCACAGCAGAAATCTAAAAATAATCAGAGTACTAATACTGCACAAGAATCGCAATTATCTGAAGAATCAGGGGAGGAAGAGCCATTTGTTTTCACAACAAATGCGGCAGCCAAAGTAAAAGAATTAATAGAAGATGAGGGTAATCCTGATTTAAAATTAAGAGTGTTTGTGCAAGGCGGCGGGTGTTCTGGCTTTCAGTATGGATTTATGTTTGAAGATGAAAGCGGAGAAGATGATACCGTCATGAAAAAAGACGGAGTAACGCTATTAGTTGATTCTATGAGCTATCAATATTTAGTTGGTTCGGAAATTGATTATAAAGATGATGTTACGGGTGCACAGTTTATTATTAAAAATCCAAATGCGTCAACTACTTGCGGTTGCGGTTCTTCTTTTTCTGTATAGTAAGTTTTTATAAGAGAATTATGGAATATGTTCTCTTTGTTTTTGTTTAAAATTTTAATGAAGTATTTAATTAATTTAAAAATAGAGAGGGTAATAAAATGCATATAACTATTCTTAAGGAAAAATTAACAATCAGTAATAAAAAGTGTGAAGCTAGAATAAAAATGGAGGATTTTCATTGCAGTAGATTAGCAATATATAAATTAACAGCCTTGAGTGGCAATTTCTATGTTTATCTCTTTTATAAACGTTTAGTAATTGAATTAAATAATGCTTCAAATTATTATGAAAATGTAGGATATAATACACATATAAGCATACAAAATTCTGGCTTTATGAAAAAAAAAGATATTAAATTATGTGAAGAATGTACTAGTTTGACTATGGCTAATCAAGGCAATAATTTTGAGGACGAGGATATTAGAATTCCTCAGGAGTTAATACCTAAATCTGCGCAGTTCTGAATTTTGCTTAAAAAAATCTGGAAATACTTTTATGATTAACTTTTCTAATTCAATTTGTTTTGTGCTTAATGTTTCAATTTTTTCTAGATTATTTTTATACAATTTTCTGGCTGTATGGTAATGTAGCCATGGACTGCGAATGCCTCCAATCATCATATCGCCAAAAAATTTAATTTTATCTTTGGTATTATGTAATTTGTGTGCGTCTACATGATGCACATTACGTCCAGCTTTAATCGATATATTATTTTTAAACATTGGTTTAATATTTATATCTTTAGAATTATAAACCTCGCATACAAAATCATTATCTTGTTTTAAGCGCTGAATCATTTCACTTGATGATTTATAAATATTAACATCAATATTATTGATATTTCTGTCCATGCTTTTTTTATTAATTTTATTTAAAGATCGATGTTTTATAACTTCAGATTCTGCACGGTTATTTGATGAAGATAAACACATACTGTGATTAACTGCTGATAAAACTGCAAAAATAGGTGCTGGAGATTTTGCAATTCCAGTTAAATTAGATGCACCTAATTCACTGCCTAAAAACCCTCCAACTATGCTGCTGGTTAATAAAGATGTTAAAAATCCTGGTCCAAAATATGAGGAAATATCACGCAATCTGTTATTGGTTTGAGAAACATAACTATAATGCATGCATTTAGATGCTGTTTTTTCATTCACAAATATGTCTAAAATTTCTGGATTCTTAGCTAATTTTAATATTTTACTTATTTCATTCGCACTGGTATTTTGATTTAATGAGATACTATTCATTAAATTGCCAACAATTTCTTTATCATATAAAAAATTTTGAAGCTCTAATGCAATTTTTTCTAATTTTTTATGGTTATGAATATCTACCTGAGCTTCCTTTTCTATATATTTTATACGGATATTAAGAAAATCATATAATTTTTCCTGAATTTTTGCATCAATCCAATTATTCGCAATGTTTATACTGCGTTGAGATGGTTTTTGCCACCAAGATGTCATACTTTGCCAGTTAATCATATTTTTTAACTCATTTTCATATTTTTTAGTCAATTTTTTTATAGCATAATTATCTTGCGTAAATTGTAATTTTTCTTCATATTTTTGTGTAATTTCTTTAATATCATCGACACATTTACCTTGTTTATAATATACTCCAAGTTCTGATTTTAAGTTTTCATAAATAGTTTGATCAAATTTTTTAATTAAATTTCTGCCTGAAAGATAAGAATTAAGTATGTATTGTGTTAGAGTTAATCCGAATGTTGTAATGCCCGCCCCTAATTTAATAAAGGGTGCAGCTGCAGGTGCAAATATAACCGATGCACTTCCAATTGATGATGCAATTATATTTCCAGCAGTTACTGCACTATTGATTTTTAATGAAGCTACACTTTGTGCAAATTCAATTTTTTCTCTGCCTCGTGTGGCTCTAAGATGCTGAATTTTAGTGTTGGCTTCACTAATTTTGGTGTATATTTCAGACACTTGAGTTTTTAATTTTATAATTTCATGAGAATTTTTATGATTTTTTATTGAGTTAATTTTTTTAATTAAATTATCTATATCGCATGAAATAATATTGAAGTCTACTTGTTTGAATGCAGTTATTGCTTCAGCTATGCTATTACTTTTTTCAATTGAGTTATTTAAACGGGGAAATCCAAATTTGGAATAAACTTCCTCTGCTGCTTTAGTATGGGGTCTCATTAAACCCATTGCTGCATCACCAAGTGGTCTGTATAAAACACTTCCAATTAAGGTAGCTATAGGTCCTGCAAAACTAAAGGCTGAACTAATGCCGGCATCTTTTACTGCTGTAAATATGGAATAGGCTAAATTGTGTAAAGTTACTGCTAAATGCCCGCCGGCGGTTACGCTTCTTCCTTTTGCATATGAATATTTACCAGCATATTTCCATGTATTTCTAGTTTGAGCAGCAATATTATCAAAAGATAAATGATTATTTACTCCATTTAAATAACTATTAACAGCATTTCTATAAGCAATTTTTTTTAATTTTTTATGTCCAGATAAACGGCATGTTCTTGCATCATCAATATAGATTAATGATTTTGCCAGACACTTAATATCTGGTTCAACATTTTGCTGATAAATTGATTGACTAGCCTGATATAATTTTTGTTCTTTAGATAAATTACAATATTTATAATATGGATATGAGTTTGAAATAGGTGCTAATGATTTTTCCTTCACATCTAAATCAGGATGATTTTGTTTAGCTTTGCGGTTAATACTTCCAGTAATTTTATTAAAAATACTAAAAGAGCTAAATTTATACATTCATAGACTATATTAATTTTATAAAATAATTATATGTATAAAGTATGTCAAAACTATGACATAAAAAATATAAGAGAGTTAAACACAAAGAGGTAATTTATAATTTCATATTGCGGATTGAATAAGTAATAGGATAAATACATTTTTTTTGCTAATATATACTAAAAAGCAATTATTAATCTTATCCGGATTAAGAAATGAGAGATAATATGAAAAAATGTATGCCTCTACATTATAATACCCCTTTAATCAAACATTATAATTTAAGTAATCAATTAAATAAAAATATTTGGTTAAAAATGGATTGTTTCCAGCCGGTTCAATCTTTTAAAATTAGAGGAATTGGAAAATTATGTGTAAATGCTAAAGAGAAAGGTTATTCTCATTTAGTATCTGCCTCGGGCGGAAATGCAGGCTATGCAACGGCTTATTCCGGTTATTGTTTAAATATGAGTGTAACCGTATTCATGCCGAATAATGCGGCAATTTCAACGCAGAACCGCTTAAAAGAATTAGGTGCAAATGTTATATTATCCGGTGATAGTCTAGATGATGCTCAAAAAAGTGCATTAGAATATGCTGAAAAGTATGCGGCATTTTTTGTGCCGCCTTTCAACCACCCAATTATTTGGGAAGGGCATAGCACAATCATAGATGAATTAACAGAGCAAATGGAAGAGCAGCCGGATACTATTGTTATGTCAGTGGGCGGCGGCGGATTAATGTGCGGCATTATACAAGGTATTGATAGGCATAACTGGGAAAATGTAAAAATTATAACCTCTGAAACTATAGGTACAAGCAGTTTAAAACAAAGCGTGGAAGCACATAAATTAATTAAACTAAATTCCACTCAAGGAATTGCAACTAGCCTAGGAGCAAAACAAGTTGCAGAGCAAGCATTTGAATATACAAAAAATCATGATATAACGTGTTTAAGTGTAAGTGATGAGGAAAGTTTACAGGCATGTGTACGTTTTGCAAATGAGCAAAAAGTATTAGTAGAGCCAGCTTGCGGAGCAACTTTAGCAGTTTTATATAATCATCAGCATGCATTAGAAAATTTAAAAAATATTGTATTTATAGTCTGTGGCGGCATCAATACCCACTGGTTAATGGTTAGCTGTGCTGATGTTTAAATTAATATATACTAGATAAAAATAAGGAATAAAAAATGGAATTGAGTTTATTTATCTGGTGGCTATGTTTAGCAATCATATTAATTATTGCCGAAGTAATTACCACAACTGTGTATTTGCTGTTTCTTTCAATTACTTGTTTTATTGCTGCAGCTCTAGCTTGGTTTAATTTATCCTTTATTACTCAAATTCTTTCAGCAGGTATATTAAGTTTAACAAGTATTTATGTGATTAATAACTATAAAAAGAAACATAAAAATAGGCAGTTAAATGGTAAATTAGTTAAAGATGATATTAATAATTTTGATATTGGTCAGGTTGTTGCAGTTAACCAATGGAATGGAAATTCAGCTAAAGTATTATATAAAGGTGCTTATTGGCAAGCCCAGTATAAAAGTACAGAGAAATACCCTATTCCGCAAAACGGTGAGCATATCATAGTTGATATGCAGGCAAACATGCTATTACTGGAATATAAAATATAGAGAATTTTTAGGGTATTAACTGTGCGGATAGATAAAAGCAGTGCAATGTCTATTCGCAGACAGGCGGGAATTTTATAAAACAGCATGTCGGGTAACTGCGCATGATGCTTGTTTTAAAAGCTGACTTTGTCCAGTACAATGATTTTCAATGCTAGCAAATTAGTTGGGTAATCCTCCTGCTTTCAAGAGATTGACACTAAATTATGTTTAATAATATAATTTAATTATTATAATTTAACTAATAATTTATGTTGCATGTAATACCTAGATTTTCTAAGATTGAAGATGCTCTTAATACGCTGCCAAAAGGCATGTCAGGATTAAAGTATGTCAAAAAAGCTTTGGGTGCCGAGCTTCCGTTAACACATAAACCAAGTGAGTCTATAAAAGGCTGTGACGTATATAGAAGCTATTCTCAAAGTGAAGAGTCTACTTTTAATACAGCCGTTGCTTTTTTATTATTAACAAGTCTGCTTTGCCGTCAAGCAGTATTTCAAAGAGAAAATTTTTTATTGGAAGATATCAATGACTGCCCTCCTATTTTTAGACAGCATTTACAAAATATGACAAGAACTAACCCCAAGGCTAAAGTATCAAATTTAGAAGCTCAAATATTATATGGATGCCCTAATCAATCAGATCATATAGATTCTAACCTTATAAACGCTAGTATTACTACATTTAATGGATAGCAAACTGTTATAAATAGTTTACAAAAACAATTTATAGGTGATACATATATTTTTGATGGCAGACTTGGTGCTTTTCCAATAATGCACTCTTCACCGCCGGAGACTCCCTGGATTGAAGTCCGCAATAGTGATAGTGAATTAGTAAAATTAATTAGAGATATCAAAAAAAATGCACCAGATACAGATAACATACTTCGAAGGTTAAGCTTCAATGGTATCAAAAAAAAAGCACCATATACAAATGAAATACTTCAAAGGTTAAGCCAAGTGCCGATAGATATTGTAGAAACAATTGAAGCAGAGCGTAAGTCAATAGTGATATTGAATTAGTAAAATTAATTAAAGGTATCAAAAAAAATGTACCATATACAAATGAAATACTTCAAAGGTTAAGCCAAGTGCCGATAGATATCGTAAGAACAATTGAAGCAGAGCGTAAGTCAATATCTTTATATAGACAATAAATTATAACTCTGTCTTATTTAAGTCAGTGTTTGCAATAAGAAGTTGAATTGGTACACAGTATTAATCACTCTCTAAATTAATAATACAAAATACTACACATTAAACCTAAAATGTACAACATCTCCGTCCTGCATAATATATTCTTTACCTTCTAAACGCATTTTACCGTTTTCTTTAGCTTTGACCTCGCCTTGGCAATTTATGTAATCATTATATGCAATTACTTCTGCACGAATAAAGCCTTTTTCAAAATCTGTATGAATTACACCAGCAGATTGCGGAGCTGTAGCTCCAATCGGAATTGTCCATGCTCTAACTTCTTTTACCCCAGCTGTAAAGTATGTTTGTAACCCAAGCAGCCTAAACCCAGCTGCTATGACACGGTCTAACCCAGTTTGCTCTAAACCCATATCGGCTAAAAACACTGATTTTTCTTCCTCATCTAAGTCAGCAATTTCTGCCTCAATTGATGCACAAATTGGTACAACAATTGTATTTTCTTTATCTGCTAATGCTTGAACAGCTTTTAAATGCTGATTATTTCCCCAGTTACTATCGTTAACATTAGCAATGTACATAGCCGGCTTAGCTGTAATCAGGCACAATGGTTTTATTAACGCCTGCTCTTCTGCTGTTAAACTCATACCGCGCACGGGTTTGCATTCATTGAGTTCTTTCTGCACTTTCTCTAGAACATTGACTAAAGCTTGGGCTTGCTTATCAGCACCAGATTTTGCTATTTTAGTATATTTAGCAATTGTTTTTTCTACGGTTGCTAAATCAGATAAGGCAAGTTCTGTATTAATTACTTCAATATCTGACAATGGATCAATTTTTCCGTCTACATGAATAATATTATCATCTTCAAAACATCTTACAACATGAGCAATAGCATGAGTATCACGGATATTGGCTAAAAATTTATTGCCTAAGCCTTGCCCTTCACTAGCTCCTGCTACCAAACCGGCAATATCCACAAATTCAACAGCAGCACATAATATACGTTCCGGATTAACAATTTTAGCTAATGCCTGCAGCCTCAAATCTTTTACTTCTACAACTCCTGTATTTGGGTCTATTGTACAAAATGGATAATTGGACGCCTCAATACCTGCTTTTGTCAATGCATTAAATAATGTAGATTTACCTACATTCGGCAAACCCACAATTCCTATTTGTAATGTCATATTTTTCTTTCAGTCAGATTTTTATATTTCATAATTATATAGGTATTATAATTTTTTATCTATTTATAGGAGATTGAGGGAATGAACATGGTTTGATATCAGATAATAATTCAGTTAATTTTTCAAATTACTTGTTCAATCCATACTTTATCCCTTATTGACCTTTATAATTTTTGTATATACAATATATTATATAACAGAGGCAAATTTATCAGCATAAAGTATGAAAACAAAATATGAGTATGATGAAAATAAAAATAAACAAAATATAGCTAAACATAAAATTGGCTTTGAATACGCCTACTTGATTTATGAAAATGAGAAAAAAATCACTTTACGTAATTATAGTAATAATGAAGCTAGAATGAATGACATTGCTATGATTGAAATTGATGCTAAAATTTTATTTTTAGTATATGTAATAAGAAATAATAGAATTAGAGTAATTTCATTACGTACAGCTTCAAAAAAGGAAAGAGAGTTATATTATGAAGAATACAGCAAAAAAGAAAAATGATTTATTAAAATTAGAAACTATACTAAGTCAAATAGATGATAATCAGCCAATACCATACGATGATGAAGATAAGGCAATGGGTTTACATAACCCAAATAATGAAGAAGAAGTAAAGAAATTATTTGCTTCAGCAAAAATTACGAAATGTGTTGGAAGACCAAAGCAGGAAAAAACTAAAAAAGCTACTAGCTTAAGAATAGATGAAGAAATTTTAGAAACATTTAAGGCTACAGGTAAAGGCTGGCAAACTAAAGTTAATGAGGCTTTACATGAATGGCTTGATATGCAGACTTGGATAGAAAATAGCAAGTCTTTTGAGGTTGTTAATGTTGCTGTATTGATTGAATCTCAAATGGAAAAAGATTCTACAAAAGTAACAATACAAACTGTTCAAAATACTAAAGAAAGTAATGTAAAATTAAACCTGAATCGATTAAAAGTTATGAACCCGCAGATACTTGAAAACGATAATAAATTAACTCCTGCATCTACTTCGATAGGTAGAAGTATTCCTATTCCAGTAAGAAGGTCAAGAAACCAAAATTTACTGTCATGTACAAGATTTGCAAGTATATTAAGGAAAAAAGCTGATGAAAAGCATTCCGCTTAAAAATTATCATCACAAAATTGCTAGCATTAGCTGATTTTATATTCAGATATGCTAATTTTATCATTTAAGAATAAAATGCAGTACATGTGGTGCGGTACGCAGTTAAAAATAAATCATCATTTTAGATTATAAATGTTTAATAAAAAAACAAAAGATAGTCTTGCTTGAGATTTTTTATTTATAAATAAAATTACTCTACATCAGGAATATCTTTATTGTTACTGATATATTTTTTATGTGCTAATACAGGGTTAATTTTAGTAAAAATTGGCATTAGTTCAGGTAATTTTTGCTCTAATATTTTAATTCTATTTTTTCCAACCGGATGAGTTGATACCCATTGTAAAGCTTTATTATCACCTGCTATTTTAATCATTTTTTTCCATAAAACTATACTTGCTCTAGGGTCATAGCCTGCTCTTGCTGAAATATCTAAGCCAATTAAATCAGCATCGGTTTCATCATCTCTAGAAAATTTTAACGATAATAAGCCAGCTCCTGCCTTTAAAGCTATATTACCAATATCCCGTAATCCTAAAATATTACTGATTAAACTAGCACCAACATTTGTTAACTGCTGTTTAGCCATTTGTTCTCTTGCATGTTCTTGTAAAGCATGAGAAATTTCATGTGATAAAACCACGGCAATTTCTGCATCAGTTAAATTAAGCTTATCAATAATTCCGCTATAGACTACTATTTTTCCACCCGGCATACAAAAAGCATTGGTTTGACTATCGTTTAAAACATTTATTTCCCATATCCAGTTTTTTGCCCGCGGATTTATATTGCCTATATTTTTTATAAGGCGTTGAGAAATTTTATTTATTCTTATATACATATCATTTCTATTATCAAGTAATATACCTTTTTGTTTAGCTTGATAAATAATTTGATTATATTGCTGCCCGCCGGCGGCTTCCACTTTCTCTGCAGATACAAGATGCCTTAAACTGGATTGTGTATTTTGTGTTTGAGCATAGCTTATATTATTTATCATAACTAAGCATGAAATAATAATTGAAATAAGAACAAATATTGAATTTTTAACAATTTTTTTTACATCTCTAAACATATTTATTTAATGAATTTAAAATAAAACTAATACTATTGAATATAAAATAGCATATAAATAAAACTATATGCTAATAAAATAAATTACGGCAAATCTGAAGCTATTTCTTCTTTAGGAGCAATAGTTGCAGCCAGATTTTTTAATGATTGAGGTTCTCCACTCATTACAGCACGATAATATACAGTATTTGATAATACATTTTTTACATACTCTCTAGTTTCTGAAAATGGTATACTTTCAGCATATGCAGCACCATCTATAGCTTGAGTTAACATCGCCCTCCATTTTTTGGGTCTGCCTGGACCAGCATTATAAGCAGCTGCCGCCATGCCGTAGTGATAATCTAAATCAGATAATACCATACCAACATAAGCTGCACCTAGAGTTGTATTAATATTTATATCTGCTAATTTATCTCGAGCTTCTGCTTTTGATTTTGGCCACGGTATACCTATTTTTTGTGCTACCCATGCCCCTGTTGCAGGCATTACCTGCATTAAACCAGATGCCCCTACGCCAGATTTAGCGCTTTTAATAAATCTTGATTCCTGCCTAGTTAAACCATAGACAAAGGCTAAATCAACTTTTGCTTTATCAGCTGCCGTATGGAGTATATCTATCATTGGAGTTGGATAACGCAGAGCAAAATTGTGCTGCTCTTTGGTTTTATCAGCTGAATAAATGGCTCTATCCATCATGTCAAGTTTTACACCAATTTCTGCCATTGCAATTAATTCTTTATCTGACATAAATCTGGTTTCCCAGTTCCACTCTCTGCGTCCTTCGTCCCGCATATTCATATCAAAAAATCTTTTTGACTGCTGAATACCTTTACGGTGAGATATTTTTGCAATTTCTTCTTGAGTAACCATGACTTTGTTCGGAATTGTAATCAGTTTTCCTAACTCTTCAACCGCTAACTGTCCGTAAAAATCGGTTTTTTTAGCAATTTCTCTATACATTCTTTCTGCACCAGCTTTATCACCGCGTTCAGCATATGAACGCGCCAGCCAATAATCCCAAGTGTTACCTAAATATCCGGTGGTATTATCTCTATTTCTTACAAAATTCGGCATTTCTTCAATATAAGTTTTTACTAGCGCCCAATTATTTATTCTTAATGCCATACGGACGCGCCATTCAAAAGAAAGAGGAGATAGAACTTTAACATTAGCCGGCGTTAAACGGGCACTCATATTATAAAATTCTAATGCATCCGGCGACAAATTTTGTGCAGCCGCATAAGCAATAGTTCCCCACACCATAGCTTGCTCAAGTTCACCCATACCATATTTAAAACGCTCAAAATCTAATACAGCCCTACGGTAATCTTTCTGTGCTGTTTCTACTAATCTGATTAAACTATCATCTCTTGCCTGAATTAATGAATATATTTGCCTTGCTAATATACCTTGTTTTTTTTCAGCCGCAATGACAGAATACAATTTTAAATCTGTTTGATTAAGCTGTTTTTTTTGATAGAGCAACTCAATTAATTGAACACATCCTGTACCATATTTTTTTGTATCAGTAAGAATTTCCTTTGCTTGTTCAGCAACTTCTTTGCCGGAATTAATTTGAGCAATTAAATTATAGCAACTAAGCTGTGTATCATCTTTTAACACAAATTTTGGATATTCAAGTAAAAAATTTGCCCAATCACCTTTTCTACTAATAGCTAACAGCCAATCATTTCGCATTCTATCTGCTATAGCTTCGCCGGTGTATTTAATTAAAAACTGTCTTATTTCAGCATCTGGAAAATCAGGGCGAGGCATACCGTTCCTGTCCATAATCAGCGGATATAATTTGTAGTAATCTACATATGACGGAATATCATAGTTACTTAATTCTAGTGCCAAAGCTTGAGAGGTTTCTATATCCCCTCTTTTAGAGGCAGCTTTTAAAGCTATAAATTTACTATCTAATATAGAATTAAACCCGACAGGTAAACTCATTTCGGAAGCATTTTTATTCTCGGTCTTATTGTCATTATTATTAGTATCCATTTGAGCACTAACCGTAGTCATGGCTAAACATGCTATAATATTAATAGAATATTCCGATATTTGCGCTACACTAATGCTTTTAAATATTTTAGGTATATTTTTAAGATGTGTTAGTATGTTAAATGTTTTTTTCATAATATATACCTATATGCAAAAATCCGAATTGAGACAACTTATATTATCTTCTAGAAAAAATGATACCAACATAGATAATTTAATTAATCAGCAGCTATTATTACTAGTTAAAGAATTAAAACCAAAAATTATCGCTGCTTATATACCCATTAAGCAAGAGGTAAATATTTTACCTAGTATGCAGTATTTTTGGCAGCAGGGCATAAATATATATATGCCTAGTGTTATTGGAAAAAAACAGCCTCTTGTTTTCAAATCATGGAGTCCGTCAACAAAACTCATTCATGGTGCGTATGGTACACTAGAACCAGATAATAATGCAAACATTATCAATATTCATGATATGAAGAATATAGATATTATGCTAGTACCTAGTTTGGGTATTTTTATACAGAAAAGTTCCATATATCGGCTTGGATATGGCGGCGGCTTCTATGATATTACCATAAGTGCAGCAAAATTTTATCATGCAAGCTTTAAAACAGCATCTATATATCATGAGGATTCAATTTTTTGTGATAACAATCATACATTAACTGAATATACAAACAAATATAACATGCTGAGTGCTGAAATATCAAGAATTAAAATAGAGGAACATGATATAGCAATGGATATGGCAATTACTCCTCATTGTATAATAGAATAAATTTATGCTGACTGGATATAAACATGTCCGTTTTAATCAGATATGTGTCAGGTTAAGGTAAATCTTACAGCAGAAGATGGAAAGACAGCTGAGACTTAGTTTAAGGCTAAATAACAAAAGCCGGAATTTAATCCGGCTGTGTTTAAGATAAATTTATCACACCTTATTCTAAACCCATAAACCCTCAGTGCTTCAAGTCAGATTTTAGTTCAGAATAAGCCCCTTTTAGCATTAAAGCCACTCTTTAGGATGCCTGTTCCTGATTGTCTCCTTCAGCCGCCATTTGTTTATTTGGGTTAAGCCTTTTAATTGCTTCGTGCTGATGATTTTTTATTATGTTTTTATGGCTTAGAATTTGTCTGTCTATTTTCCTAGTAGCTTCTTCAATTGCTGTGTACATATTTGAATTATCGCTTTTCGCACAAATACTTTTATTTTTCAGTTTTATATTAATCTCCGCATGGTGTTGTTCAGCTTTACTTCTGCTATTGTTTGTTGATAGAGTTACCATACAATCTATCAATCCAGAAAAATGGCGCAGTAATCTTGCGGTCATTTCCTGAATTTTAGCATTTAAAGCAGGGGTTAATTCAAAATGTCTAGCTACTATTCTTATTTCCATAAACACTCTCCAAAAAGAACGGTGATGAAATGCTGATTTTCAGTTTTTAATTCATTTTAAAGCTAAAACCAAAAACCAGCCTATGGTTAATTTTTAAATACTTACTTCATTATTTATGATTAACAAGCTTAATTATTATGAATTTACAACAGTTGAGATTACCTCCTATTTTATACACTTGCCTATAATTTGAGTGCCAGTTTAGTATACTCAAATTAATTTCTAAGTGTATACTAATTTTTAAATTACCACGATTCAATTTCAAACAACTTTTTTAGTATTAATATAATTATATAAATAGCTGCAGCTAACATGATCAATAATACTAACTATATATAATATAACGATTAACGAAATCTGCCATAAATAAAGCCTCAACATGTAACAATCTCAGTTAACATTGGCTTACGGCTATCTGCTAATCGTTCATGGACATCTATGCCATGTTTTAAAAAGCTAATGCTTATGTTTATAGTCTAGTATAAAAAATGAGTAAATCAAGTAAAAAAACGGATTGACATTATAAATTTATGTGCATGCAGATTTTTTGGTACAATAATAAAATTTATGTTTAATTTTACTCTTCAATTATGTTCTCTTGCCGGCTTTTAATAAATTCTTCCACACTCAATAAGTCCGGCACACCTTTGCCACCAATATGCATGCATTTTAAAGCCGCAGCTGCACTTGCAAATTCCATGGCCTTTTTAGTTGTATGGTTATTGGCGATGGCGTAAGTAAAAGCTCCATGAAATGCATCGCCGGCTCCAGTGGTATCAGCAACTTTTACTTTAAAAGATGATTGATAATTCTTTGTGTAAGATTCATCTACCCAAAAAATACCTTTTGAGCCTTTAGTTACCGCAGTTATTTTACAGCTGTAGGTTTTTAATATTTGTAATAAAATATCGTATTCATTTTCTTGACCCGATGATAAGTGTTTAACTAAATCGATATTATATTTATCTTTTGCGAAATTAATTAATCCTGTTTCTGAAAAAATTACATAATCAGTATAAGGTAAGAGTTGATCAAATATATCAACTGGGGTTTTTTCTGCATCTAGTACAGTAGGTATACCCAATATTCTGGCATGTTCAAGTAATGTTTTTGCCCCTTCTGCCCATCTGGAATCAACTTGTACTGCCTGCATATCCTGGACTTTATATAATGGAAGCCATGCAGGAGTTTGGCTAAGCTGAGTTCCCGAATGACTAATAATCATTCTTTCTCCATTATCATCAACAATAACCGCAGACACAGGAGATTGTTCCCCATCAATCAATTTAAAATATTGGCAGTTTATATTATATATTTCCAGTTCCTGCTTAATAGTTTTACCAATTGCGTCATTCCCTGCTCTGCCCCAAAAATGAGTGTTAGCACCTAAGCACGCCGCTGCAGCCGCTGCATTTGCTGCCATGCCGCCGCCGACTTCAAAATATTTATAAGCCTTACTTTTAAAACCGCCCTGTGGTAAATTATTTACCATCCATACTTTATCTAAAGTACAGCTGCCTAAAAAAATTATCGAAACGCTCATAGACGCTGCCTAAAATCTTGTAGAATATACTATTCATTTTAGCACAATATTAACCAGTTAATATAACTCAAGCCATATACTAATCGTATTTCAATTTACGAACTTTGTTATCGTCGAAACTACTTCTCAATGTACTAATATTTACATAGTCGTCGTAATTTATTCCTGCCACCTCGATGTAAAATTAACTGCAATTAGTATAGACAATAATATTGGTTTATTTTATAACTCAAGGAATTAATTTAATCTCTAAGGGTTGAATTCCGTGTCCCTTGGGGGCGTAAAATATTGATATGAAGTAAGGTTTTTAGAAATAGGTACAGATAAAGACCATGTACATTTTTTGATACAATCAGTACTGTATAGTATAGCAAAGTTAGTAACGATGATAAAAAATATAACAGCGAAAGAAATATTTAAACGTTGCCAGGAAGTAAAAAAAAAGAATTATGGGCGGACGGTTATTTTTTGAGTACAGTAGGCAAGCACAGTGATGAAAGAATGATAAAGAAATATGTGTAAAATCAAGGGACAAAGTATACAAAATTACATAAAAGCAGTCGGATAGAAATATTCTGATTACTTAATACCATGCTGCTCTGCGACGGGTTTTTTTATTAATTATTGGAGTAAACTCTTTAACAATCTCACATTTAGTTTGCCCCATATTTCCAGAATGACCGATCTCGATTACTTTCGAACAATTATCATAAATTTGTAAAAGTGTGTGACATAAAACTCCCTAATTCTAATAATGAAAATGGCTATTTAATTTATATATTATTTAACAAAATAAGTAAACATTATTTTTTAACCGCCCCAATTTTGATATGCTTCTTTGATTTTTATTTCAATTGCCCCAATTTTATCTGAAACATCGTATTTATTCCATACAAATTCCAAAGTACTATCAACAGCAGCGGCAGACAGATTTAGTACTAGCCCTCCTACTGCACTAGTTAGCATATTTATATCACCTACCGTATAAAAAGTATGATGCGCCCTCGCAAGTTCACAGTTTTTATCTGCTAACATAAAACCTCCTATTAGGGCGGCATAAAAGGGCTGGAAAGCATAGACTGAAAATCTTAGCCGGTCTTTAAGTATATTTTTATAATTTGTTACATTATTTATCTGCGGATTTGGAGTTCTCTCTTTATTTAATACAAAAAAACAGCTTTCTCTTGCTGTTCCGTCAAATTTTGACGAGAGCAAAACTTGTATTAGCGGCAGTGCAACTGTTGAAGTCGCTCCTGACATTATGGTTACTATAGATTCATCTCCTCTTTTACAAAAATCTTCTGCTTCTAAAGTTTTGGATAAAGATAATAAACTTCCTGCAAAAAAACCTCCTGTTCCGTTAATTAATGCCATACCTACGCAATTGAATATTTTATTGTAGGGTAAACTTTCAATGACTTTCTTAAAATTTCCAATAATTTTCATATTATTTCCTTAAATTTGCTTAAAATATTTTTCTAATTTATAAAATTTCTTATTCTGCTATTTTAAATTTATATTATTGATAGTTGTAACACAAATATTATATAGTTTCAAATTTTTACGCTTACTTATTATTCACTCACTAAAAAATATTAAAAATAATATTTTATTAATTCAATATATAATATTATATTATATACTAATTCAAATTTATTATTTTATATTTATTAATTTATTGCATATACTCAATTTACAACCTCCCCCATTTTTATATTTATACGGTATTTCAATATAAGTACGCTAGGCTAGTAAAATAATATATGTTCATAATTAGTAACATTAATTCTGGGATTAAATCTAGTTTAAAAAAATTAGATAAGCCTTTTATAAAAATTAATAAATTAATTAATAGAACTGGTTTTACCAAAAATTCAAATGATGTTTTTTCTACTAGTCAAGACACTGTCAAGCGCTCTATATATTCATCAAAGAATGAGCCTCAATTAACTTCAAGTGCCAAATTTATTAAGTCATTATTTTCAAGAGATAAAAAATTAAACTATAATTCAATTCATAGTTATAAAGATTATACTCAACCTTTATTACCTAATAATTATAAATCAGTAAGTCATGCGTTTAATGCGTTAAATTTAGAAAGTCATTGCCGTTTAATAAGCCCACAGGCTGGGCATAAAATTGATTATAGATACGAAAGCAAGGATAATTTACATAAAGTTTATTATTTTTCTCCGCAAAATAATAGCTCACAATCTAAAATTAATTTTTTACTGGCAAATTTTTTTAATAGCAATTCTTCAGCTAAATTGCGTAAAGCTATACACAATGTTAGTCATAAATATTTAAATATTCAAGATAGTGAAAAGCATTTTAATTTTAATCATCAAGAATTTTTATCCGGCTTAGATAATCAGAAAAATAATATTATCTCAGTAGAGAATATTAATTTAATAGATGATAATTTTATTTTAGAACTAGCTAAAAACAGACAAAGATTAATGGTGTCAAACGGTAAAAACATTTATGTGTTTATTCCGCGCTTAGAATTTAATCAAAGCACAAAAAGCCTTGATGTTTATTGGCATTATATTGATGAGAATGCAAATTTAGTTTATGAATATGAAAATTTAAATAAAGCACAAAAAGCCGCACATCTAAAAAATAATATTATAAATTCTTACCATAAAGATTTATCGAATTCGAGTAAACAATCAACGGATATTTATGCTGAAATTAATTTTCTGCAAGCACAAAACAGGCAATCTAAAAAAGATATTGAGTCTTTAAAAAATCAGTATAAACAAAATAATAATCAAAAAAACATCGCTTTTAGCAATACTATTATTGATTTAGAACAAAATATAAATCAAATTTTTGATAAAATTAATCAGTTAAAGCAGCAGTATGATAACTTGCGTATTGTGCATAATCAGCATTTGAAAGATTATGCCAAGTTTAGTCATGACATATCAAAAATAATTGATATATTAATTAAGCATAATTTTAATTATTCTGCTGCTGCAAAACCACTGACAGGGAAACTAGGTAAATTTATTCAATCATTGGGTTTGCAAGCTTATTTTGACAAAAATGCAATTGCTTACGTGGAATTTTTTTTATCTAATTTTAATCACAATAATCATTTTTTATTAAAAGATTTATTGCAGTTAATAAAATCAAAAGGTAAAAACTTAACTTTAGTTTCAAGCCCGCCTTTAAGCAAAGGACCATTTCATGCATTATTTGATTTAACAAAAGCTAAACCGAATTTACACGATTTGCAAAATAAACTCCAGCAAAAATTTGTACAAAATAATCAAAATAAAGATTTAGTTTATGCTGTGAGCAAAATTTATAACAAAACACCAGAGCAGTTTATAAGGAATAATCCGCAGGCTGGTTCTGAATTATTGGCAGATAATATTGATTTAACCCATACATTAAATCAGGCTAACGAGAAAAATGGAGAAGTTTTTGATTTAAATATGGTTTTTAAATACAAAGATATTATTGACCACTCTGCACAAAAAAATGGTAAATCAATTATTGATAATATTATTTTAAGGAATATTAAGGATAAAAAGCCATTTTTATTTAATTTAAATGCTAAATCAGGTAAAAATTCTGCTCAATTGTTATTGGAATTTAATCAAAAAGAAAATATATGGCAATTATATAACGTAAATAGTCAAACTTTAGTTTTAAATTTTTCAAATGATAAACCTCAACAAATTTTAGCATATTTAGAACAGTTGACTAGAGAATATAAAGTAAGTGCATATTTACAAATTAATCATAATAAAACGCGTGCTGAATACCGTTTTAAAGGCTATAATCCGTTAGGTTCAACTACGCATAAATTATTCAATAAATTATTAAAACATCACCAAAGCTGGGACGATGATATAATTACAGATAAAAAATCAACTTTTTTTCAGCTTAAAGATAAATATTCACTAGCGCCTGCAAATTTAGCTAAATCAAGTCAAAATTTTGCTGATAAAAATATTCAGCAGTATTCTAGAGCAGAACAAGCATTGATTTATAAATGGCATGCACGTGAAATAAGAGCAGACCATATCGGCTATAAGCAAGAAGCTAAAGCAGGGAAAAGCCGTGTTACACGGTTTGTTACGTCTTATTTAAACCCGTTTAGCCATGAAAATTTACAAGGCTGGAAGGCAGGCAGATATGAGCGTTTAGCAAAAATGAACCGTGAAGACAGAGCTAAGCGTATAAAAGGAAATGCAGTTGAAAACGGCTGGCAGTCAATTGATAACTGGTGGGCTTTTATAATTAATTCGATTGCACGCGGTGCAGATTCAGAAGCATTTAAAGACGGCACAACAAATTGGCTGATACATATGGCAACCTGCACTCAATCACAATTAATGGGTGATGCTTTAGGTGCTACTTCTATGCACAGTAAGTCAAAAAATACGGCTTTAGCTTCTGGTTTAACTAATACTACGAATGATTTATCCAGAAAAATTCATACTGCAGTTAAAAAAAATGAAGCAGATTTTGCTTTATTTGAAAATATCTACGAGCAAAGTTCTGGTGCTGCACATAAAAAAGAATTATTCAGTATTGACGGCAAAAACTATAATAAAGCAGAAGCACAGCAGAAAATGCAGCATATTTTATTTGAAAATATGGTTGTTTTCCAAGATTTATTATGGCAGCATAAGGCTCAAAATAAATCTGTAGTTGGCATTGCATTTTTTAAGCAATTATTCCAAAATTTAGTTAGAATGGGATTTATGGTGGCTAATGCTTTTTTACCCGGTGTAAGCGTTCCGTTGTCCAAACTCACACGTTTATTTAGAATGATATTTCAATTTATCGGCGCAGGTGCAGATGGTTTATTAGGCGATGAGTATTTATTAAGAACTAGTGTGAATATGCCTGGGCATCAAATGACTAAAGAGGCTATACGCTATAATTTAGATCATATTATTGATAATTTAAATAAGGAAGATTTTGAAAAATATGTAATCGGCATTATGATTAAATATGGGCATACTCCATATACAGCACAGCAAATTGAGGCCTTACCTGAAATACAAAAAAATCTGTTATTATCTAAATTTGTATTTAGTGCTGACGCTATTCATAATGATATTAACTACAATGCAGACGGCAGAGTTAATCAAGGTAAAACTTATTTCCAAGAAACTTTTGCTGATTATGATGCCAGATTTAAAAAATATAAGCATGAATTAAAATTAGCTCAAAAACAACATAACAATAAATCACAGCAGATAATATTAGATAAATTAGATGTTTTAAAAATTAAAGAAAAAGATAAAGTTGATCAAGCTGCTTTGTTTTATCGCGGGTTAGCTTATGTACAGAATAAAAATTCTAAAAAATATGCTCATGAAGAGTGGAAATATGCTTGGCAAACTTTAGCCAAGAAATATCCAAAATCAAAAATTGTAGATTTATTAAGAACAGATAATCCATTTCCGGTGATTGGTTATGCATTTAAAAACCTAATGAAAAATCCAATGGAGGTTTTACATCACACTTTTTTTAGAGCTGCATTTTTATTTTGGGGAATTGATGAAATTGGCTACAGTTTGTCTTCGGCTATAGAAAAAAATGATGGCGATGACACAGCACAGAAAATTGCTTCAGCAACTTGGTATTCTTATGTATTCGTGGCTGCTACCATCGGCGGGGTTGCCTCTTATTTAGAGCATATCGGAACTAACGGCAGACCGGCTAACCATAAAAGTAATATCGCTGCTTTTATTTTAGAATTACAGCAAGTAATATCTAAATTTAACCAAAAAGTAAATGTACTAAAACAACAATTACAACAAAATAATTTAACTGAAAAACAAAAAAATAAATTAAAAGATAAAATACACGAATTAGATAATTCTATTACTCCGCTGAATAAAGTAATTGAATTGTTAATGAATGATATTAATCCGCATAATAGCATTAAAAATATTAGCGATGCAGAAAAATTATTGATTACTTCAGTTGATGAAAATAGTAGGCAACATCAAATTATACATAAAAATATTAATAAATCTGTGCTGGAGCAATATACTTCAGAATTACTTGCATCGTCTGTTGCCAGCATTCTACCACAAAAACCGCAGCAGGATAAAAAGCAAACAGATAAAAACTGGATAGAAAATATACAAAAAAATGCAGATTTTTGGATTAGAGGTGAGAGTATATTCAGTTACCCGTTAAATAAAGCACAGGGATTATTTAAATCAAAACAAAAACAGCAGTTGGAGTTAACTCAAAGTTTAGATAAAGCTAAACAGCAATTGTTAAACTATACGCAGAATATTTTTGCTAAATATAAAGGCGATTATTTTAATGCACTTAATTATTTATTCTCGCAAGTTGGGCATGAAGTGAATAAAAGTTTATTTATTCAGCAAATTATTGATATAAAAAATCAAACAGACAGTGAAATTAGCTTGTTAAATAGTTTAGAAAATGATATTAAGCAGACTATTGCTCAAAAAAATGCTAAGCCAGTTAAATCAGCTTTAGATAATCATGAATTGTATGAATTAAGAAATCAGTTAGCATTAATTAAATTAAAACAGGATAATTTTAGGCATCTATTATATGATACGAATAAATTCCTGCAGAATAAATATAATAATGTATTAGCAAGAGAAAAATATCTTGATATTTCTAATAATGCTCAAGCTCAATTATTTGAACAGCATGATAGACCACAAATTCAAAATAATAACCAAGAAAATTTAATTAGTTTTAAATTAGACAGCACTTTAAATTTTAATAACCGACGCTTAGACAGCGATTTTGAAACAGCAGAAACTACTGCCCAAAAAATAAAAATGGGTTCAAAACGTACCGGAAAATTTTTATATGAAAGAATATTTAACCCGTTCGGCAGAAAATCTTTGAGTAAATATCTAATCAACCCAAGCTATAGGCACTGGATACCCTATATGTTAGCAAGACAGGCTATCATTTTGCCGGTTAAGTTGGTGGAGTTTAGTGTATTAAGCGGAAAATCTGGTAGTTTAAAACATAGCCTGCAAAAAACATCGAATCATAGTGCATTTAGAAACATTACGGATAAAGATATAACAAACTTAGATGTACAGTTAGTGCAAAAAGATCAGGAAATACAAAATAGTTATAACAATGCAAACCGCAGCAATTTATCTCAAGATGAGCGTAAAAAAGCTCAAAATGAATATTATTCACTGCATAAGCAAAAACAACAGCTTGAAGAACAAAGAGAGAAAAATATTGCTTTTGGTTATCAGGTATGGCGTGCTAATGATTCATTAAAAAACGAGTTATCTCATCAAATGAATAAATTGCTGCGTAAGTTTAATTTAAACAAACAGCCTGCATCACATTCAATTCCTACATTTAATCAAAACGTACAGAAAGTAATTTCAGACAGACGTCAGTTAATTGGGGCTTATTAATTATAGCGCTACACATTGGCTAAAACACCTGCTAAAGCCATATATGCAGCTGCATATGCCACATTATTGCCGTTCGAACTTGCTGCACTTTCCCATACTTCTTTAACATTGCATGTAACACCATGTGAATGCACTAGATTATTTAAATCATTAAGATTTAATTTTTTTAATGCCTGACAAGATGGGGTTTTTGGGGAACAAATTATTGCCACGCCATTCATATCATACTGTAGTGAAAAATCACTACTTTTAAAGTTATAGGGAGCAGATGTTAATGTAGTTTGTATTGCATTTTTGCAAGCTGCAATTATAAGCGTAAGACCGCCCCCACCGCCTTTTGCTTCAGCAGGCTGAATTAAAGATGAGGCAACTCTAAGTAAAGAGAAAGGTATAGAAATTTTCATAATAATAAAATTAATTTGTGTATTCTGCATTATAAAACAAAATTGAATAGATAGTAATAGCTTTAATTATAATTATTGTGGTTTTTATAATTCAATATATTGACTTTTTCACAATCATATTTTCACATTTATTGATGTAAATATGTAACATTTAAATAAATGCATATAAAATCATACTTATTCTGCATTAACCTCTAATTATATATATCCTATATTAAAAAATGTTCTTAAATAAACAATTTTATTCTTGTTTTAGGTAAATAATTTAGAAAATTATGTACTAGGTTTTTAAAAATATATATATTTGTTATGTATAAATCTATAATGAAAACCATGAGTAACTTTTTAAATTAAAGTTATACCCTATAGCCTTAAAGGAAGGATAGCCGATGAACAAAATATATAGAATTATTTGGAGCAAAATAACTAATACTTGGGTAGTGGTTAGCGAATTAGCAAAAGGGCATAAAACCTCCAGCAGTTCTACTTCAGAACAAAAAACAGCTTGTAAAAATAAATTTGATGAAGATTTTAAGTTAGGTGAGCTACAGCCGTTTCAATTTGCTAAAAAATGTACTTCTATAGTTTGTCCAAAATTCATGGCTAAATTTATAAGTAATTTATTAAAAAATCAGCAAGGCTTGTCTACTAATCTAGCTAGCCTTTTAAATAATATTTCTGCATTGAAGAAAACTGCTTTATCCGCTGCAGGGGCGACGTGTTTAGCGGCTAGTGTAGTAATTAGCACCTCAGCTCATGCCGGCGCATTGGATAGCGGTAATATAAATGGCGATTCTAGTAATATTGCTTATGGCCCAAATACTTATGCTTATGATGGATTTCCTGCACTTATTCCTGATTATAATATTGCAATTGGTTATACAGCAGTTGCTGGAGCATCTTTGACTTCAAATGCTTTAGCAATAGGTCATAATACCACTGCTTCAACTACGGGCAGTGTTGCATTAGGATATGGTTCACTTGAAGATAGAGGACCTGTCTTAGCAGCTACTGATTTGGTGATAAATGCTTTAAACGGCAGTATAACCACTGTTACAACAAGTAACGGCAGTGTGAGTGTGGGGAGTTCAGGCAATGAAAGACAAATTACAAATGTGGCTGCCGGTACTCAAACAACTGATGCAGCTAATGTAGGGCAAGTTGTAGTTGTTGCGCAAACTGTTAGTAGTTTATCTGGTAATTTAGGGGTGGTATCCGGCACATTATCAACTACAGCTAGTGTATTAAATTTAGTTTCAAGTGCGGTAGGAATTTTGGGAGATGTTAGCGGTTTAAGCAGTACACTAAACACGGCTCTTAGCAATATTACTGTTATATCAGGTTCATTAAGCACTACTGTAAATACATTAGGCAGTGTAAGTTCGGTTGTAAACAGTGTTAGCTCGTCTGTGTTTGATGTAGTATCAGGCGTTTCTTCGCTTTCATCTTCTTTATTTAATACAATAAGCAATGTAAGTAGCCTTAGCAATAGTGTAAGCAGCACAATTTCTGGTGTTAATGTAATTTCCTCAGTATTAAGCGATGGTTTAACAAGTTTAAGCTTAGTTTCTTCTGCAGTAAGCAATTCATTAAATACAATTGGCGTAGTATCTTCTGTAGTTAGCGATGTATTTCAAGGATTAGGTTCTGTATCTTCTTCTTTAAATAATACTATTACTAGTTTAGGCTTTGTTAGCTCAGCGGTTAGCGATACTTTAAATGAAGTTGGGGTTGTATCTGCTGTTTTAAGTAGTGGATTAACTGGTTTAAGCATTGTTTCTTCAGTTGTAAGCGATTTGTCTCTGGGGCTTGGTTTTGTTTCATCTTCACTTAGTGATACTGTTAGCACAGTCAATCTTATCAGCGGGAGTGTGCAAAGTAATATTAGCAATTTAAATGTCTTATCTTCTTCGTTAAGTGATACTGTAGGCAGTGTAAATAGCATAAGCTCAACTGTATCCGGAGTTATAAATACTTTAGATTCTGTTTCATCTGTAGTGCAAAATACAGTAAGTTCTATAAGTAATATTAGTTCTGTAGTATTAAATACAGTTAGTGGCTTAATCTCAGTGTCTTCTTCGTTAAGTGATACTGTAGGCAGTGTAAATAGCATAAGTTCAACTGTATCTGGAGTTATAAATACTTTAGATTCTGTTTCATCTGTAGTGCAAAATACGGTAAGTGCAGTAAGCGGAATTAGTTCTGTAGTATTAAATACAGTTAGTGGCTTAATCTCAGTGTCTTCTTCGTTAAGTGATACTGTAGGCAGTGTAAATAGCATAAGTTCAACCGTATCTGGAGTTATAAATACTTTAGATTCCGTGTCATCTGTAGTGCAAAATACGGTAAGTTCTATAAGTAATATTAGTTCTGTAGTATTAAACACGGTTAGCGGCTTAATCTCAGTATCTTCTTCGTTAAGTGATACTGTAGGCAGTGTAAATA
>JAHFQJ010000016.1 GCA_023266335.1 Burkholderiaceae bacterium | reverse complement strand
GGCAGTCTCATTAAAGTGCCCAACTGAATGATGGCAATTAATGACAAGGGTTGCGCTCGTTGCGGGACTTAACCCAACATCTCACGACACGAGCTGACGACAGCCATGCAGCACCTGTGTTCAGGTTCCCTTTCGGGCACATCCACCTCTCAGCAGACTTCCTGACATGTCAAGGGTAGGTAAGGTTTTTCGCGTTGCATCGAATTAATCCACATCATCCACCGCTTGTGCGGGTCCCCGTCAATTCCTTTGAGTTTTAATCTTGCGACCGTACTCCCCAGGCGGTCTACTTCACGCGTTAGCTGCGTTACCAAGTCAATTAAGACCCGACAACTAGTAGACATCGTTTAGGGCGTGGACTACCAGGGTATCTAATCCTGTTTGCTCCCCACGCTTTCGTGCATGAGCGTCAGTGTTATCCCAGGGGGCTGCCTTCGCCATCGGTATTCCTCCACATCTCTACGCATTTCACTGCTACACGTGGAATTCTACCCCCCTCTGACACACTCTAGTCGTACAGTCATAAATGCAGTTCTCAGGTTGAGCCCAAGGATTTCACATCTATCTTATACAACCGCCTGCGCACGCTTTACGCCCAATAATTCCGATTAACGCTCGCACCCTACGTATTACCGCGGCTGCTGGCACGTAGTTAGCCGGTGCTTATTCTTCAGATACCATCATAAACTTCTGATATTAGCAAAAGTCTTTTTTTCTCTGACAAAAGTGCTTTACAACCCGAAGGCCTTCTTCGCACACGCGGCATTGCTGGATCAGGCTTTCGCCCATTGTCCAAAATTCCCCACTGCTGCCTCCCGTAGGAGTCTGGGCCGTGTCTCAGTCCCAGTGTGGCTGGTCGTCCTCTCAGACCAGCTACTGATCGTAGCCTTGGTAAGCCTTTACCCTACCAACTAGCTAATCAGATATCGGCCGCTCTTATAGCACGAGGTCCTAAGATCCCCCGCTTTAACCCTCAGGTATTATGCGGTATTAGCTAAACTTTCGCTTAGTTATTCCACACTATAAGGCACGTTCCGATACATTACTCACCCGTCCGCCACTAGAATATATAGCAAGCTATATACCCCCGTTCGACTTGCATGTGTAAAGCATGCCGCCAGCGTTCAATCTGAGCCAGGATCAAACTCTTTTATTAAAAGCTTATATCCATCGCTCACTCAAAGAAAATTGATTTTTTGTTTTTTCAAAAAACCTATTGTTTTTTTGTGTGAACATCTCTATCCAATATCTTTATTCTATCAGACTAAATGCCCACACTTATCGGTTGTCAATTTTTTAAAGAACATGTATACTTCAGCTCACTTAACACACCCTCAAGCTCTCGCTATCCCGTATGCCCCGTCTCGCTAGAATGTAATTGTTACAAATATCCACACTTTTGTCAAGTAACCATTACAATAATGGGGGATAATAGGAGGTTGCTTATAAATAAAACATAGCTAATCAAAGACTTACTCTTATAAAAGCAAGTTCTAGATGAATATTCTTTCCCCTACAGGCGTAAATACGGATACCTGACTAATCTTATAAAATGCGGCTACAGCTTATAAATTTTGCTTAAATTAATTGAATTTAGCTATACTTAGTTTAATTAATTTAAAGATTCAGCATTAAAATGATAAAAATTCGACATAAATATGCTTTTATATTTTTATTTCAGCCAATAATTGCTGTTGCAGCAAATGATTTACCTATTAAAGTTATTGAGGCTTTTAAAAAAAATGATATTAATCTCAATAATATTTCTATATCTGTTGTACACCTTGGGGGTGAAACTGAAGCTAAAAAAGTTTTATCTTTTAATGAAAATATTAGCAGAAACCCTGCTTCTACGATGAAGATATTGACTTCTGCCGCAGCTTTGGAAGTTTTAAAACCTGATTATAATTGGGTAACAAAATTTTTTAGCGATAATAGAAATGGCAATACGTTAGGCGGAAAAATCTATGCTGATTTACAAGGAGACCCTAAGTTTGTGCCAGAAATATTATTGCCGATGCTGCATAAATGGAAAGCAGAAGGGATTAAAAATATTGATGCGGATTTTGTATTAAATAATGCTATTTTTAGTAAAAACCCTGATTCTAGCTCAGACGATGAAAGTAATGAAGTTTATGCGGTTAAACCTCAAGCAGATAATTTTGCATTTAATTCTGTTACTGCCAAATTTAATGGTGAGGAAGTTAAGCTTAATTATCCAATTTATGGAGTTAGATTAAATAATAATTTAGTGTTAACTAATGAGCTTTGCCCTAATAATAAAACATGGGGAAATAATATTAATTATAGCATTAAAGAAGCTGATGGCATTTATTTAATTAATCTAACGGGTAAATATTCTAAATTTTGCTCGGATAAAAGTTTTAATATGCCTATATCAAATTATATTAGCAATAAAGATTTTTTTGTGCGTTCATTGTTAGGATTGTGGGCGAGTATTGAGGGGAATATTATTAAATATCCAAATATTAGTTATGGGGAAGTTAGTAAAAATAGTGTATTGATTGGTGAAATTTTAAGTTTTCCTTTAGCTGCTTTAATTTATGATATGAATAAATTTTCCAATAATTTAATGGCAAGATTAATATTTTTAAGGCTAGGGATAATGACACAGCCGAACCATTTGAATGCTGAATTATCAAGAAAAACTGTACTTAATTATTTGAAAGAGAATAATATTGATAGTTACAGCATCGTTCTGGAAAATGGAAGCGGGCTTTCTCAATTGGAAAGAATTTCTGCTAAGCAAATGACTGACATTCTAGGTTTAGCTTATTCTAAGCCATTTTTTAAAAATTTTTTAGAAAGCTTGCCGATTGCCGGAGTTGACGGTACGATGAAAAACAGACTGCAGGATATTAGCGGGAAAGCTTGGCTTAAAAGCGGAACATTAAATAATGTGAGAGCAATTGCAGGTTATATTAGCGATGGTAAGGGCGGATTTTATGCAGTGAGTGCAATGGTGAATGAAGAAAATGCAGGCAGGGCAAACCCTGCTTTGGATGAATTGGTAAGGCATATTGCTAGCTTGAATACAGAATAAAAATTATTTGCTTACATTGCAGACAGGAAATTCGGTAAAATGGGCGTTTAATGCACCTGCTGCTGCTTCTTCTTCAGAATTATGTTCAAATCTACTGGAAAAAGAATAGGTTCGGTTATTAACATTGCATACTAAAGACGTAAGTATATATTTTCTGGGACTCATTGTAGCCGATATGCCTATATCATGTACAATGTGTCCAGGTATCTCTTCAAGATTTGCAACATGATTGCTGCAGTTGATTGGAGTATATGTAATCTTCGCACCAGTCATAATAGATCCTTTCCCTTAGTATTTTAATAAATTTATAAAATCTCATTTCATAAATGCGTAATTTTCTTATAAAGAAAATTAGAGATTTATTATATTATATTACATGATACTCTATAATAAATTGCATATCAATAATTTGGATATTGCACAACATTTCTTAGTAAATATCCTATATTTAAATCATCAAATTATACTCTATAATGTAAAACACAATTAAATTAAATTGAAATATATATGCACATAAATTCTAAAAATATACAGCCAATTATAGATTTACTTCAAAAACTTTGTATTCATTCTATTGATAATGTTAGCAAAGGAAATAATTCAGTAAGTTTTTTTGAAAATGTAACTCCTTTAACTAAAAGAGCAATTGGGTTTTCAATTTTAGCACTTTCTCATTTGAAAGAAGAGGAAAAAGCTAAGTCTATATTGGCTAAAACAGGAAAAAATAGTGGTTTTGAATTTCACACAAAACTCATACTGGATGATGAACCATATAAACTTAGCAAGGATGGTGCATATTGTGCTGAAAAAGCCTTTTCTGCTTTTTTAGGTATGAATTTATGTGCCGCACTAAAATCAACCAGTGATGAAACCAAAATAAATTCAGCAGAAATTATAATTGAAAATATACAAAAAAAATTAGCATATGCAGAAAATACTGTTAGAGCTGCAATTTCTGATAATTATTGTGATGATGCTAATATTATAAATTATTCCCCTGATATAGATGAAAAACATTATGTAGTAAACTTTGATTTTCTAAAGAAAAAATTACAGCAAGGCGGGTTTTCCGAAAATTTAGCAGAATGGGAAAATGGTACTGTAAAAGAACTTAACTACACCACCGGTAAAGTTAACCATGTTAAGGTATCTTTAACAAATCTGGAAAATCAAAGGATAAATCCGCAAATAGAATTAGCAAAACCTGCATACAAATTTGGTGATGGAACTAAGTGGGCTATAAAAAAGCTTTCTCATGCCGGCAATAAGGCTGCAGAAGCAGTATTTTGGACAGCCGCAACTCCTTTTATAGCTCGTAGTCTCTAAGAATGTGTTTATTTCTAAGGAAATATTAAAATGCAAATATAGATATTAATTACTACCAGTTAAAGCTGGTGGTATGAGGAACGCTTGCAAAGCATTTTATCGAGTAAACTCAAAATTCAAAGTAGAACTCCAGAATATGTAGTTTGGGGAATTAGGGATTGATATTTAAACAACAATCATTTTTATTTATTTGGATATTGAATTTATATTCATGCATAATAAGGTATATTTTATATATTTACGGACGTATATGAACAATATTCATATTGCTTGTTTTGATAGCTACCCGGCTTTTAATGACATTATCAACAGCATTAAATATGTATGCATTAATTCAGGATTTAATGTAAGCCAAGGTAATTTTAGTTTAAAAAAAGAGGCATTGAATATAATTTTTGCTGGGCATAAATTACATCTTGAACAGCTTAAAAATAATAATATTGAACATGCCGTTATTTATAATTTAGAGCAGGTTAAGCCTTCTACTCCGTGGATTAATCAAACTTATATTGAATTAATGCGTAATTATAGGGTTTGGGATTATAGTTTACATAATATTGAGCAGTTAAAAAATGCCGGAATTGATAATATTGATTATGTACCGATTGGCTACACGCCCAACTTAGAGGTTATTGAGCATAAAAATGAGCAGGACAAAGATATTGATGTATTTTTTTATGGTTTAATTAATCAAAGAAGACAGGATATTATTCTTAAAATTGCGCAAGCTGGATTAAAAGTATTTATGAATAAGCCGCATGAATTTTTAAGCCATGAAATGCGGAATGAATTAATTTCCCGTTCTAAAATTGTGCTGAATTTGTCTTATTATGATGATTCTGTTTTATTTGAAATGGCAAGAGCTTCTTTTTTAATGGCAAATAAAGCTTTTATTTTAAGTGAAGAGAGAGAAAATGCAATTATTGATAAGGATATTAAAGCTAGTTTAGCCTTTGCATCAATTGATAATATAGCACAAAAATGTTTGTATTATGTGAATAATCCGCAGGAGAGAAATAAAATTAGTGAGCAATCATATCAGGCTATTTTAAAATATGATATGCAGCAAAATGTGTTAAATGCAGTTAATGCATATATTCAAGAAATTGAAAATAGCGCTTTAGCACATAAATTAAACAATATGCCTTCAAGTCATAAATTAAAATCTATCCCTAAAAAAATGCAGATTGGTTCAGGCAAAAGCTGGAAATATGATTTTTTTAATATTGATATTGATAAAAGATGGAAACCGGATTTAGTTTTTGATTTAAATCAAGATTTTCCTTTTGATACTAAAATATCAACTTGGAGATTTGATGATATTATAATTCCTAAAGGTCATTTTGATTATATATTAAGTGAACATGTTTTTGAGCATTTAGAAGATGTAATTAAGGCAATGACAACATGTATGGACTTATTAGCCGACGGTGGTATTTTAGAAATTGAAGTCCCTTACGATTTATCAAACGGAGCATGGCAAGACCCTACGCATGTGCGTGCGTTTAATGAGAATAGCTGGCTGTATTATACAGATTGGTATTGGTATATCGGCTGGCAAGATTATAGATTTGATAATACTGGAACTATATTTATGCTTAGCCCATACGGAGAGGATTTACTTAAGAAAGCAGGCAATACTTTTGAATTAATCCGCCGTATGCCGCGGGTTGTTGAAGCAATTAGAATTAAACTTAAAAAACGTGCAGTTACTGCTCAAGAGAAATTAGTGAATAAGCAATTTTTTCCTGGTTATCATTTGCAGGCGTATGATAATATGGAGTTAAATATTATCTAACATGACGTAATTACGCAACATTTTTGTTTTTGTGTAGTAAATTTTCTATACTGTATACAGATAATCATTGATTCACTGATAAATTAGCTGTAAGAGTTTAATTATGAGTACATCTGTAAGCATTAGGCATGGAAAGTTTATTAATAAACTAAAACTAGAAAAACTATTGCATGCGGGCAATGAATATACATTTGTGCTGAAAGATGAGTTTGTTTACCGCGATAGCTATGGGCATAACTGGAAAGCCCATATTGATGATGTAATTGATGGAAGTTCACTGCCTCCGATTGCGTGGGAAATTTTTGGTTCACCTTTTGAGAGTCAGTTTTTAAATGCTTTTGTGATTTTTGAGACTGCATGCAACCGCAGAGAGCAAATATGGGAAATTACGCATGAAGTTTTATATGAAGCATCTTTGACTTGCGGATTAGATGACGTTTCAGCAAAAATATTATTTGCCTGTGCTTATTATTTTGGGCAGCATTGGTCAAGTAAATTTGAAGCAGACAAAATTTATTTCAATATATTAAAGCAGTCAATGTTTACTATAAAAGATTTTTTCGAACTAAAATATTTAATTGAAACTAAAAATTTGCCACTTCAGGATATTATGGATTATGAACCGGAGCATATACATGATATGCCGCTATATTTGCAGAAACTGAATTAGACACATTATTGACTTTATTCCAAACTTCTTTATGATTTTTTCTAAAAGAAACTGTTATTGCCACTTTATGTCCCGTATTACTTATAATAGTTTTGGTTCTGGCTCTTGTTCAATATCTTCCACAACATTATCTGCTCCATGGTAGTTACCTGCTCTAAGCGTCATTCCAAGATTTCTAAGATTACCATTAATATAACAATCAGATTTCCATGGATGTATCGGCTTTATTCGAGCCAACTCTTTAACCTGTTCTCTGGTAATAATTATAAATTCTGAACGACCATTCAATTCTTCCGCCTTTTCTAGTAGCTTCCAATAACCAAGTTGCGAAGGCGAAGGAGTCATTACGAATTCAGATGCCTTAGTTAAAGGCTGTGAAAGGACGCGTTCTGCATGCTCTTTGGTCACAAGCCTACGAGGTAATGTAAGCCCCTTCCAAAAATCTGCAGATGTCTGATGGTTTGTTATTCTTTCAAGAACTGTTAGGCTCATTTTTCACCTCAAAAATTCAAATAAAAACTCATTTTAGCATACAGTTTTAATATTTGCTAAAAATTCATTTAATCACTGCTTTAGTACGTAATTCTTTTTGTAATTCATCCAGTTTTTGTTTTTGCCATTCCTGACTTGCTTTAAGCATTTCAGCTAACTGTGGTTTAACTTCTTCAAATTTCGGCGGAACTGCATCTTTTATATCTTCTAATTTAATAATATGGTAGCCGAATTGAGTTTGTACTGCCTGCTTTGTGGTTTCGCCTTTATTTAAAGCTATCATTGCTTGAGAAAATGCCGGCACAAATAATTCTGGTTTTGCCCAGTCTAAATCACCGCCGTTTACCGCTGAACCTTTATCAATTGATTTTTCTTTAGCTAAAGCTTCAAAATTTTTGCCTTGCTTTAATTGGGCTAAAATATCGCCGGCTTCTTCGGGTGTTTTAACTAAAATATGTTTAGCACGGTATTGTTTGCCTGATTCAGCTTTAGAAACTATTTCATATTGTTTGCGTAATTCTTGATCACTAACTGATGAGTTTAGATAATCTTCAAGAACTGCACTAAATAGAATAGCATTTTTTGCTTCTTCTAACTGCATCTGCACTTCCGGCCGTAACATTACTTGTTTTCTTTGGGCTTCCTGCAAAAATAATTCACGGTTAATTAATGTTTCTTTAATCTTTTTCCGGATATTTTCATCTTGACCATTCGGCAGCATTTTAGCAATATCATCTAATTTAGCTTTAGTGATTGGTTTGCCGTTTACAATTGCGATATTTTGTGCATTAGCAGTTAAAGCTATGAATGAAGCTAATACGCAAATAATTGGAGTTAATTTTTTCATGTTTGTTCGTCCCTAGATTTTAAGTTTTAATTATAATTTATTCTACCCTTTGAATCAATGCAGCAAAAAATCCGTCTGTAGAATGAATATGCGGATATAAACGTAAATATTCATCATTCAAACCTTCTATATTGATATTCTGCTTAGCTAAAACTTCATTAACTGATAGTAATTTAAATTTTGGATTATTAGCCAAAAATTCTTGTACAATGTCTTCATTTTCTTGTTTTAATAAACTGCAAGTTGCGTAAACTAAAGTTCCGCCAATTTTAAGCAGTTTACTCGACTGTTGTAATATGCTGCGCTGTTTTTGATTGAGCTCAGCTATGGCATGTAAATTTTGACGCCATTTTAAATCCGGATTACGGCGTAATGTGCCAATGCCTGAACATGGTACATCCAGCATCAGTTTATCTATTTTACCGTGCAGGCGTTTCACCGGCGTATCATTTTCATGCTGAATTAATGCTGAATACACGTTGCTTAATCCGCTTCGGGCTAGCCTTGGCTTTAATTTTTTTAATCTTTTATCATCTACATCAAATGCGTAAATACGCCCTGCTGAACGCATCATTGCACCTAAAGCTAAAGTTTTTCCTCCGCTTCCCGCACAAAAATCTACCACCATTTCACCACGTTTTGGATTTAATATATGGCATAAAAGCTGACTTCCTTCATCTTGAATTTCAAACCAGCCCGCTTCGAATAAAGGATTATTATGCACACTGACTTTTGCATCTAAACGCAGCGCATTTGGAGCATATTTGGTATATCCCGCCATAATTTTTTGATGATATAATTCTTCCATGGCAGTTTCAGCATTGGCCTTTAATGTATTAACTCTAATGTCAAGATTTGACTGCTTTAACATACTTATTGCAATTGCTTTAGCCTTTTGTGCATACTGCTCATTTAAGTTTTGCCACAACCATTCCGGAATGCTATATGCAGTAATTGGTTTTAAGCTTTGAATGTCTATAGTTGTAAGATGATTAAGCCACTCTATTTCATGCTGGGTTAAGTATTGAGCAAAATTTTGTGAAGTATCTATAGGTAATTTATCCCGCAATAAACCAAGTAAAGCTAAGCTACGGTGTAAATCTGAACCTGAACTTTGAGAAAAACTGCGGAATAGCGTTAAATTTCTAATAATTTTAAATACAGCATCTGCAATGCAGCTTCTATCTTTACTGCCAAGCTTAGGATTTTGTTTAAAGTAAAATCTAACACTGCCATCTGCCGGATATTTAAAAGATAAAATTTCTTTGAGTAAGTTTTCAACATGATGCGATAAAAAGGAAATATTCATATTAAAGTGTGCTTTGATGGAGGATATGTTAGGGTGTTATAATTAAGCTGGATTTTATTTTAGATGTGATTATAGCATATAATTCAAACTGACACTGTTAATTTTGATAAGGAAAATTTATGGCGCTTACATTTAGAACACTGAGAGCTAATCTTAACTCAGCTTTACAGTAAAACGCAGATGGTAAATGTGTAAATCCTAATAGTCATTAGCAACTAAACCGGCTTTGGTAAGTAATACTGGTAAGCCAGAATATAGACATGAGATTTTATAAGTATAAAAAAGACAGCACTTATTCTGTTGAATATAGCAATAAATTATATGGTGTAGATTATGAAATACAAGAAAGTAGAAATACAATTAGTATTGCACACATAATAAAAGATGAAACAGACGAATGAAATATATTATAAATTTGGTATAATAAAAAACATATTAAAAAATAGACAATCATATGAATAAAATAAATAAAGTGGTATTGGCATATTCCGGCGGTTTAGACACATCGGTAATTTTGAAATGGCTGCAAGATAATTATGAATGCGAAGTTATAACATTTACTGCAGATTTAGGTCAAGGCGAGGAATTAGAACCTGCTAGACAAAAGGCATTAAAATTCGGCATTAAGCCGGAAAATATTTTTATTGAAGATTTGCGTGAAGAATTTGTGCGTGATTTTGTATTCCCAATGTTTAGGGCAAATGCTATTTATGAAGGCGAATATTTATTAGGCACTTCAATTGCCAGACCTTTAATTGCAAAAAGGCAGATTGAAATTGCCAAAGCTGTGGGTGCTAATTCAGTAAGTCATGGTGCAACCGGCAAGGGGAATGATCAAGTAAGATTTGAGCTTGGTTATTATGCTTTAGAACCAAATATTAAGGTTATTGCTCCATGGCGTGAATGGGATTTATTATCTCGTGAAAAATTATTAGCCTATGCTGAAAATGCAGGTATACCAATTGATATGAAACACCGTAACGGCGGCGCTCCGTACTCCATGGATGCAAATTTATTACATATTTCTTTTGAAGGCAGACATTTAGAAGACCCTAAAGCAGAAGCAGAAGAAAGCATGTGGCGCTGGACAGTTGCTCCGGAACAAGCTCCAGATACTCCAGAATATGTAGATTTAACTTTCACCCAAGGTGATATTACAGCAATCAATGGCATTGAGTTAAAACCACATGAAATATTAGCTAAACTAAATGAATTAGGCGGTAAACATGGTATTGGACGTTTAGATTTAGTTGAAAACCGTTATGTTGGCATGAAAAGCCGCGGATGTTACGAAACCCCAGGCGGAACAATTATATTAAAAGCACACCGTGGGATTGAATCTATAACATTAGATAGAGAAGTTGCACATTTAAAAGATGATTTATTAGCCAGATATGCCGGCTTAATTTATAATGGGTACTGGTGGAGTCCGGAACGTAGGGCATTACAAGTATTAATTGACCATACACAATTAAATGTAAACGGCTGGGTTCGGGTTAAACTGTATAAAGGCAGTGCAGCTGTGGTTGCAAGAGACTCTCAAGATACCTTATTTGATAAAAATATTGCAACATTTGATGATGACGGCGGTGCTTATAACCAAGCTGATGCAGGCGGATTTATCAAACTTAATGCACTGCGTATTAGAATTGCGGAATTAGCAAAACGTAATAAATAAAAATTAAAGGAAAATTTATGAGTCAAATAACATGCCAGCTATGTAGTAGGCATAATTTTGTTAGCGGTTCTACTGTAAATATAGTAAACCCCCAATATGTAACACAGCCTATGCTAAAAAGCTTATCCCATGGTAATTGCAATACTGATGGTTCATATAATAGATTTTATAATGTAAATGCTAATGATAAAAATCATACCGGCATAAATGTTATTATAGGTTCTTATGATCAAGGCATGCTTGATCTTTCAGCCACTCCTTCTTTCATCTAATAAATATAAACTATTATGAATCAAACTCTGATTATTTCCGGAGCTGGTCCAACAGGTTTGTTCTGCGCCCTTAAATTAGCTCAAAATGGAATTAATACAGTGGTATTAGATCCTATTTTATCTAAACATAAGCCTTGGTCAAATAACCGCACTATTGCTTTATCATACGGCAGCATACAGTTATTAAAACAAGCTGGGGTTGATATTACTTCTTTGCTAGATGTACAGATTAATAAGATAGAGCATGTACATATTTCAATTCAGGGTAAATGGGGCGCATGCAATATGCACGCTAGAGATTATGATGTTGATGCTTTGGGCTATGTTATCAGTTATAGTAAATTATGCCAAGCCTTATATAAAACCTGTTTAGCAAATCATAATATATGTTTTTCAGCCAAAAAATTACTAAGCCATGCTTATAATGAAAAAACAGGTCTAGTGGATGGCTGTGTAGAAGGAAATATTACTTATTCAGCTCCTCTTATAATAGTGTCTGAAGGAAGTAAAATTCAGCAGCAGTATGCATTATATTCTTCAAAAAAATTTAATGCCGGCACTCATCAGTCATGTTTTAATCAATATGCTCATGTAGGCTGGGTTAGCTTACCTAATATATCTGAAAAATATAAAAATACAGCTTTTGAGCGCTTTACTAATCAAGGTCCTTTAGCTTTATTACCCTATAAATATAGTGATGATGAAGGGCAAACATACAATTATGCAATTGTGTGGTGCAGTTTTAATGCAGATAGCCAATTGTGTAATGCAGATAAACTGCAGGATATTCTCGGCTGGAAGCTTGGTAAAGTACAAAAATTAAAAATAGAACAGCACTTTAATCTTAGTCCGCAAACTCGAAATATTCTGCATCAAAACCAGATTGTATATATTGGCAATTCTGCACAAAGCTTACACCCTGTGGCAGGACAAGGCTTAAATTTAGGCTTTAGGCAAGCTTATATTTTGGCAGATAATATAATGAATAAGTATGATTTACCCACATTTGTTACACGTATACAAAATGATAGATTAAGTATGTTATGTACAACATCGATAATGTCAAATATTTTTACTATGCCTATACCTTGTCTTAAGCAAAATCTTGGGTGTATGCTGCAGGTGGTTGATATTATTCCAGCTATAAAGAAAAAATTTGCTGAACATTTTATGTATGGTTTACGTGCATAAACTAACATGCTAGAATGCTATTTATATTATGTTAATTATACTTTAATTTGCGTCTGTAAAGATTTTATGAATTTATAGGAGTTTATATGGCTGTCTTAGATATACTTAAAACCCCCTTCACGCAACTTTTTTGTAGAGATACTGATACTGGTGAAACCTCCACACACACCACGTTACCATAAACAAAACTAAACTAAACTAAACCAGAGGAAAAGATGTCAAAATGCCAAGATGTGCAATGGTCCTACAAGTTATAGTCATGATTTTTTTTGTAACGGAAACCCGTTTGCTATAAGCAATAGAAAACTTAGATGAATAAGGTAAAAAAAGAGAGAGCTTTGAAGCAATTATGCATTTAGGCTAATATCCTTAACCTTTTTTAAATCTTGCTTGTAAATATGGATTTTTACCATTTTTATATTGTATTTTTACCGGTGTACCGACTAAATCAAAAACCTCACGGAATTTACGTTCTAAAAATCTAGTATAAGAATCTGTAATTCCATCTAAACCATTGCCATGAATAATGATAATAGGCGGGTTTTTTCCGCCTTGATGAGCATATCTTGGTTTTGGACGGCTAAAACCGCTGCGTTTTGGTGCTTGCTGCTCAACAGCTTGATGAAGCACACGTGTAAGTTTTGGTGTAGATAAAGGCATAACAGCAGCGGCAAAAGCACTATCTGCACTTTCTAATACTTGGTTTACACCGAAACCTTTATAAGCTGAAATATAATTAAATTTTGCAAAATTTAGGAAGTGAAATTTTCTTTCAATCGCTAATTTTGCTTGTTCTTTTTGATAATGATCAATTTTATCCCATTTGTTTACAGCTATGGTCAAAGCCCGTCCGCTTTCAATAATAAAATCTGCAATATGAGCATCCTGATCTGAAATATCCTGCGATACATCTAGAAGCAAAACAACTACATGTGCATCAGAAATTGCCTGAAGTGTTTTAACCACTGAAAATTTTTCTACTGTTTCAAATATTTTACCTTTTTTCCGAATACCAGCCGTATCAATAAATGTATAAAGTTTATTATTGCGTTCAAAATCGATATGGATAGTATCACGGGTTGTGCCGGGCATATCAAATGCAATTAATCTTTCTTCCCCAATAATATAATTTATTAAAGTAGATTTTCCTACATTTGGTCTACCGACTAAGGCAATTTTTAAGCGTCCTCCCTGTCCCACGCCCGCCTCTGCTTCATCTTTTTCACTTTCTTCTTCATTTTGAGAAGCAAATGGCACTAAGACTTGCTCTATCATTTGCTTAACACCTTGCCCATGAGATGCAGAAATGCTAAACATTTCGTAAAAGCCCAACTCAACAAAATCTAGGATAGATTGCTCGTAGTTTTTTCCTTCACTTTTATTAATGACCAAATAGATTTTTTTGTTAAGTTTTCTAAGATAAAGAGCAATCTCTCTGTCATGCTCATTCATTCCCTTAGCATCCACGATAAAAAGAAGCACATCGCTTTCTATAATTGCTTGGTAAGTCTGTTTCGCCATTTCACCAATGATGCCCGTTTTGGCTACGGGCTCAAATCCGCCTGTGTCAATCACGATAAATGGAATATCACCTATTGCACCTTCTCCATATTGCCTATCTCTGGTTACACCCGGAATATCAACCACAAGAGCATCTCTAGATTTTGTTACGCGGTTGAATAAGGTAGATTTACCAACATTAGCACGACCTACAATAGTAATTACGGGTTTCATAAGCAATTTTTCATTTTTAATATTTCTAGTATAGGTGTGTATTATATACTAATTACTAAGGCTGATGTATAATTTTATTTTATAAATTAATTTTTTTATTAGGGGAAATAAATTATGATAGTAATAAGCACTGTAAGTGGTAAAATTGTAGAACAAAATCCTGAAGTATATTACACTGTTTCACGACAAAACAATTCTAATAATAATCTTAAGTGTGATGCCTGCGGGGCAAGAATACCTGTTTATAACCTAGGATTAGAATTTAGTAAACAATTAACAGCAGCAGCAAATCCATTCTTTTCAGTCTGTTCTCCACAATTAACTAGGGTGGAAAAAATAAAGCAAAAAATCGGGATGAATGTATTAGTTTCAGATACAGCTGTTGTTCATACAATTACAAGCAGCGGATCAAAACCATTACCAATAATGAATGGTGTAACAAATAAACTCGCTTTTAATCTTGACGATAAAAGAAAAACGGCTAATATTGATGATGCTTGTGCTAAAGCAACAGCTGAAGTAACAAAGACAGAACCTCAAGGAAATGTAGCAATTTTCCTAGATGATGATGAAATGCAGGAAGCACTTCAAAAACAAAGAAAAACTACAGGTAAATAAATAATACAATGAAGAATTTAAGGGATTGAACAAATGTTAGGTAAATATCAATATACTGGTCTCTTTACTGTAAGAGATGGCTGCAATAATGTCAAATTAGGGAATACAATAATTAATGAAGAGCTAAAAACTGGTCCTATATATTTCTCATTGCAAGAAGATTGTGGGGATCAACAAGATAGACTCCGTATATCTTTCTGTGTTGCAGAGAAAGGGAATGAAGAATATAATGATGTTGCTATTCATCATACAGATGGTAAGAAATTGGGCGCTAATAAGGTTTTAAGCCGACAAGATATGAAAGATTTTTTAGATAATTTAACTAAGAGTGGCAAGTTAAAAAAATTAGACTAAAACATCAGCTAATATTTCTTTAGCTTTGGTATTATTATCCGTATTTAAAACTACCATTACAATGCCATGATTACGCCACATGCTTGTTACGCCTTTAATTTCAACGCCATTATCGCTTAATTTCCTTGCGGTCTTTGCAAGACTGCCTGGTTTATCTTCTAAGCATATTAAAATTACTTCATCACTAATTGCATGATAACCGGATTTTGTGAGTAATAATAGACATTTGTCAATTTCTAAGTTATCGATTTCTAAATGCAGAACTGCATTATCATTATAAGATTGTGCCTCAATATTATTTATATTAATATTGCTTGAGCTTAAAAGCTCACTTATTTCCGCCATTAAACCCTTATGATCTTTACACATAATGGTAATCATTTTTTTTGGCTCTTTCATATCTTATTCCCTAAAAATTTATTGGCAAAATCTTGTTACTATGCCGTATTTTGCACTTATTTTTCTCAACAAGCCTTCTTCTGCTAAACTGGCATACGGCAGCCTCAACCAAAATACATTCATACTGCCCTCGCCAATATTTTCTACCCCAGTTTTCTTAATGCCTTTTGTTTTTAAATTATCCATATATTCAAGCGCTCTAGGTTTGTCCGGAAATAATCCCAAGGCAGCCACTGTATTACCCCTAATTAAACTAGTACTAATAGGCGCAATTTTTGACCGGCGCAGTTCCGCTGTTTGTGCTTTAAAGGTTTTACCAGGAATAACATAGACTAAATAAGAACCTGTTTGTGTGGTTGAAATAATTTTAGTTTGAATATTAAGCATAATATTTTGTAATTCTTTCTGCATAAATGCTACTTCAGATTCATTGACCAAATTTACTTCCACACATGTAGAAATATCACTAGTTCCAAATGTGGTATCATTAGTTGAGGCGTCAAAATCACTGTCTTTATTATCAGTAATTATTTTAACAGCACCAGGGTTGATTTGAGTAACAATTTTTTGTACCTCTTTATTTGGTGATTCTGTATTGCTAGTTGCCATGACAATACCTATTCCCAAATTAAAAGCAGCCAAAAAAAAGAATATTCCTTTAACCATTTAACACCCTTGCTAAACCAAGCATAACCATATTATTAAAAACTGTATGAGGCAAATCAATAAATTTACTAATTTGTTGTGCATGCCCGCCATATATTATACAATTATATTTTACTATATCTTGAGATTTTATAAAACTAAAAATACTTTTTTCTATAAATGAAATTTGAGATTTTATAATTCCATTATTTATACAATCTGTTGTATTTGTTCCAATATTTATATGCTCTATATTATCAAAACCGGAATAACTGTAACTGCCGCTTATTTTTTCAGTATTTTGCAATAAAGACTGTTGCATATAAGAAGTACCCGGAATAATATAACCGCCAATAAATTTATCATTGTGAATAATATCCAGCACAGATGCACTGCCGCACCCAACTACTATAGATGTCGTATTATCCTCATATAAACCATGAGTTGCAATTAGGGCTAACCAGCGGTCTACTCCAAGCTGTGTATAATCATCATATCCATTAATCAAATTTTTAAATTTAGCTTGTGTTTTATATTCTATGATATTATCAGCATCAATTATTTTTTTTAATTGATTTTTAATAATTTCACTATAATTTTGTTGAGAAACATTACTTATGTATATTTTATTAATGTTAATATTTTGATTATTTAAGCATTTAAAAATTTCATGAGATACATCAGATTGATTATCAAATATGTATATAGGATAAGAATTAGCTAATTTCCAGCCGCTATGTTCGGGAATAAAAGTATATTTGGTATTTGTATTGCCTATATCAATCAGTATATTTATTTTTATCAAAGACATAATTAAATAAAAACAAGTGTGATGTATTTATTTTAGATAATTTTTGAAAAAATAAATATTTTAATTGAATCTGTACAAAATTCACAGAAACCATGCCAATATAAAAAATACAATGCATGGTATATTCATATTATTAAAAATATTATTTTTTCAATTGATTCATCAGCATATCTTGTAAGCTAGAGCCTCCGCCTACTGGTTTTGCCGGAGGTGCAGAAGCAACTGGTGCGGCTGCAGGTTTAGCTGCTGGAGCTGGAGCAACAGGAGGTGATGGCGGAGAAGCTGGTGGTTTAGCTCCTGCCGAAGGTGCAGGAGGAGCTTTTGGAGCTGCAGGCGGTAGTCCTGCTGGTCTTGCCCCAGCCGGTGCAGCAGCATTTACATTTGCACTAGGGATAGCTTGTGCATTGCCAGAACTCTCGCGTAAATCAAGTTTATCACGAACAATTTTTATTAATTCAACAATGTTTAATAATACATTAATTAATGCTTCTGAAGGCAGCACATCAGCATCAGCACCCCAGCATAAAACTGGGCTTTCTGTGACTGGATGTAATGCTACGATACCGCCGGTTTTGGCAAATAACTCTATATTCATTAACATCACTAGCTTCAACTGATCCATTTCAAGTGCTTGCTCACTATGTGCAAATAAATTTGCATATACAGTTACACGGTCAGAATCAGCAATATATTCTACATATACTTTTTCAACGCCATCTGCAGTTAGGGCACATATATTATCATCATTTAATTTTGCCACGAAGCCATAGCGACGCCCGAATTCCTCTAGTGTCTCATTAATCTTTTCTTTAGACATTATTTACTCCTGTTTATATATGTAAATATAGTTAAAAACTAATCAATCATTATATTTTTGTTTTAATAAACTAAAATCAATTCTAAACGCAGGGATTATCTAAATATAACAACATTAAATATGTCATGACCTGATAAAGTCAGTTGTTAAAACAAACACCATAGCTGCGTACTCCGAAATAATCATGATTTGATGTAAGATGTTATACAATAATTCTGTTCATTTTTCAAATTACTTACTCAATCCCTAAACGTATACAATACAATACAATACAATACAATACAATTATCCTCTAGTATAATAATTTTTTAATTAGATTATTACTATATGCTTATAATACTTTAATAATAATCAATTATATCATGAAGAATAAAAAAAGATACCTTTTTAGGACTTGTCCTAAATTGCGGAACTTTTTTATCTATACTAATGCTTTTGAACTCTCAATCATATTTTTAGCATGCATGATGGTTTCTTGGCTAATTATATCTCCGCCGATAAGCCGAGCTAATTCCTGCAGCTGCTGCTCTAGATTTAATTCATAAATGCTGGCTATGGTAATATCATTTTGTGTGTTTTTACTGACACTGATGTGCTGCCCAGCATATGCTGCTACCTGAGCAAGATGGGTAATACATAATATCTGCTGATGCTGTGATAATCCACATAATAAAGCACCAATTTTTTGAGCAGTTATACCGCTAATTCCGCTGTCAACTTCGTCAAAAATTAAACTAGGTATGATGCTGTTTTGCTGCATAGCAACAGTAATAGCAAGAGCAATCCTAGATAACTCTCCACCGGAAGCTACTTTATTTAATGATTTATAACTTGCCTGCTTATGTGCGGCAAGTAAAAATGAAATTTTATCAATGCCGTATTCGTTATATTCATCCGAATTATGAATATTATTTACTTCGATAATAAAATCTGCTTCCTGCATAGCTAAGTCTTTAATGATGCTGTTTACTTTTTGAGCAATATTTAGTGCGCCCTGCCGGCGAATTTTACTAAGCTGTTCAGCATGCTGCAAATAAACATTTTTATCAATTTTAACTTGCTGTTCAAATTTTTGAATATAGTTTTCATCCAGCGAATTTAGCTTTGCATGAATTTTAATATGTTCTTCATATAAATCATCATTACTGACTTTTAAACGTCTTGCAAGCGTTATCCATGTGTTTATACGCTGGTCTAAATAATTTAACCGTTCAGGGTCAATATCAATTTTTTGTAGATATTTGTCTAAAAAGCTTTCTAGTTCATTGATTTGAATATTAATTGTTTCAATGAAAATATTTAATTCTTCTAAATTATGGTCAATTTTTTTTGCTTCATTAGCTTTTTGCTGTAAAAAACGTAAAATATTTGATATTCCTTCATTATCAGTAACACAACTTTGCATTGCTTGAATGTTATGAATAATGTCTTTTGAATGCTGAAGTAAATTATGCTCCTGCTGAAGATTTCCCCATTCATGAGGCTGTGGGTTAAGATTTTTTAAATCTTGTATAATCCAAGATAAATATTCAGCATTTTCTTGTTCTTTTTCAAATTGAATTTTTGCATTATTTAAATTTTGTATAGATAATTGCCAGTTTTTATAAAATTTCCTTACTTCATCTGCCAAATTATTAGCTTGACAAAATGTATCTAATATTTTTCTTTGCTCGTTTGTTTGAAGTAAATTTTGCTGGGCATGCTGGCTTTGAATTTGAATAAGATGATTTGTGAGTGAGCGTAATTGCTGTGAAGTTGCCGCCATTCCATTTATATGCGCCCTATTTTTGCCGTATTTATCGATACTACGTTTTATAATTATAATATCTTCTTCTAAGATAAAACCGTTTTCGCTTAGCCATAAATTAGTAAAACTATTACTAGAAAACTCTGCACAAATAAAAGCAATATCAGTTTGGCTTCTGACTAAATCCGCGTTTGCTCTTTCTCCTAATATCAAAGAAAGTGCATTTAACAACATAGATTTGCCGGAACCCGTTTCACCGGTAAATATAGTCAAACCTTTTTTAAAATCTAATTCTACATTATCGATTAAAATAAAATCTTTGATAGATAAGCGCTGCAGCATATTATATTAAAACCTTATTTAGGACTAAACATTCCTTTAACTTTACCCTGCAGTTTTAGGCTTTGTTCTGTATTATCAAATATAACACTATCGGCATCTAATGTGTTAATTTTACCTAGATTTGTGGTATGTTTAATATTAGTTCTTGATTTTGTTTGAATCATATCTAGATCTGGATAGAAAAAAATATGGTTTGAAATAATATCAAACTTATTTTGAGAATTATATCCTTTAATTTGAGCTTGGGAAAATTCAATAGATGATAATTCTTGATCTATAATTCCGCTGTCTGCAACTATAGTAGAAATTTGCTTAGCACAATCAGTATTTTTTATACAATTTAAATCTTGAGTTTGATTAAGTTTATTTTGGTAACTGTAAATATTAATTTTTTTAAGCGCAAATGTTTCATCATCTTCATATTGAACTGCATTTTGTGCATTAATAGTGTAATAAGTTTTTTTATTTTGAGCTTGAGACATATCGTGAAAAACAGCATTTTTCATATCATACAATGGCTCATGTATAATTTTATAATTGTTATTTAATAATGGCTTGTTAAGATAACTTTGCACGCTAATGTAAGTGCCTAAAGACATCATTAGAATTACAAACATTGGCATATAATGCCAAATGCGGATAAGAAAATTTTTCATATTAGTTAGATTGTATAATGATAATAGTTATGTAATTAAATTATTAATTTATCCTATTTTCTTATTTATACAATTCTAACATATATTATGCAAGTGCAGCAAAACCAGCACCAATAACCGCTAATCCAGCTCCTGCTTGAACTGCTAAACCTGCGGCAGAATTTTTGTTAGGTATACTGTTTTTAATTACAAGCGTACAGCCGGATTTTTGAGTTAAATTAACAGCCTCAGTAATTTTTTTAAATTCTTCAGCGGCTAAACAGGCGTTTTTTGTTGAACATTCTATTTCTATTTCTCCGTTTCCAATAACACTTACTGAATACCCTTGTTGCCCTAATCCGTAATCTAAAGCATATTGAGCTAATTTAGTAGCCAAAGTTGCACTGCATAAATTTGTAGAATGGACAACAGTGCCGATATTTGTTGGATATGCAACTGCATTTACTGCATTTGCTCTTGCAAATAATCCAAATAATCCTAAAACTAAAGATGGTTTCATAATATTTATTTAAATTGTTAAAAACTAGGCTATTTATTATATATAATTAAATAAATTAAGTAAATATAATTTAAAAAAAAGGGATTGAGTAAGTAAGCTGAAAAATAAACTCAATCATTATCTAACATCAAACTATGGTCATTCCGGCTTATGCGGGAATCCATAGATACCTGCCTGCGCAGGTATGACGCTCGTTTTAACAGGCGGATTTATCCGGTCTCATGATTAATGATATAAAATTAGTTGACTAATCCCAAAATTACTCCATATTTTTAAGGTGCTAACTTGGGCATACATAACTATGGAGATGATTGAGATGAGCATAAAATTTATCAATATCCCTGTTCTAAGTCCACTCTAGCACTAATTTTTTCACCTTGCTGAAATGCAAGAATTTTTTCTATATGATTTCTGCAGGCTCTATCAATGCGTGTCTTTGCGGCAGTATGCTGAGTTAAGATTATTTTTGGATTATCCCATGCCGCATGATGTTGTGGTATTGGCTCTTCATCTATTACATCTAAAACAGCTAAGCTAAGTTTGCCTTTATTTAGCGCCTCAATAATATCTTGCATATTTTGATGCTCCCCACGAGCTAGGTTCATGACTATGCTTTTATTCGGTAATTGTGCAAACAAATCTTTCTTTAAAATACCCGATGTTTCTTTAGTTAAAGGAAGTAAATTTATTAGAATATTAGCTTTAGATAAAAATTCCGGCAACTGTTCCTTTCCATATAAACATTTTAAACCTGCCGCTTTGCCTAGAGTGCGTTTCCAAATGCTTACATTAAATCCATTTGCAGTTAGTTTTTCAGCTACAGCCCCACCTAAATTACCGCCTCCCATAATTCCAACTGGAAAATCACTTTTTTTACTTAGTTCTAAAGGGGCATATTTTTTACTTGCTTTAGCATCTGAATAATAACCTACATCTCTATATGCCATCAAAGCATAAGTCAGAACAAAATCTGCCATATCTTCGGCAATATCTTGATTATCATTACGAATAATAGGAATTTCTTTTAAAATAGGATTTTTTCTAGTTAAAGCCACAAAATCATTAACTCCAGCTCCTATCACAAATATACTTTTGAGCGGGCTTTGTTTATGCAGTGCAATCAAATTATCACAACATTCTTGGGTTGCACATCTAACTATTGCATAATCTGCATTTAATCCTTCCTTTAAACTTTTAGCAGTCAATGGAAATACATCTGCTTTAACTGTATACTCACTGCATGCAGATTTCAGTTCCTGAATTATATATTCTTGATTATTTCCGCCTAATGCTTTATCACCAAGCTTATGATTATTTTCATTTGAAAAAACTGCAATACGTAATACATGTGTTGAGGGAGTTAACTTTATTTGTCTTGGCATATTATTAAACTTTCTTAAGTTTGTTTATGATTTATCTGGCTTAAATTATATAATTACCCTGTATTAAAAAGATAGACAAACCCATAAAATATGATAAAATCATGACTTAATAAATGAACAAATTGATTTTCGCATACATGCTAAATAATATTTTTAAAAATAGGCTTATTCTTACTCAAAAATACCGCCGTATTTTTCTATACGATTATGATTTATCAATCACTATCGGGGTTTTTGATTATGAGCAGTCTGCTCCGCAGCCGGTTATTATTAATATTGAGATTTTTGTGCCGTTAAGTGCGTCAAGTTCAAGCCGAGATAATATTGAAGATGTATTAGATTATAATATAATAATCCAGACTATTGAAATGCATGTTAAGCAAAATTATCAGCTTCAAGAAACCTTATGCGATAAAATATTAGACAGCTTAATATCTCATAAAGAGATACACGCATGCGGAATTGCAATGTATAAATCACAGGCATATCCAAATGCTAAAGGTGTAGGCATAGAGCGATTTAAATGTATAGATGATTTTGCACAATATTTATGAAAAATAAACAGGAAGCTAAACAGCATTATGAAAATAATAAATTAGAAAAGCGCTTATGCCGCCTTGCCGGAGAAGCAATTCATAACTTTAATATGATAGAAGATAGCGATAAAATTATGGTATGCATGTCCGGCGGTAAAGACAGTTATGCCATGCTGGATATTTTGCTTAAATTAAAAGCTAGAGCTCCTATAAATTTTTCAATAATAGCAGTTAATTTAGACCAAAAACAGCCGGATTTCCCTGAACATATACTGCCAAATTATTTTAAATCTCTCGGTATAGATTATCATATTGAAGAACAAGATACTTATTCTATTGTTAAGCGTATCGTTCCTGAAGGAAAAACAACCTGCGGTTTATGCTCACGTTTAAGACGGGGAATTTTATACCGTGTAGCTGATGAACTTGGAGCAAATAAAATTGCATTAGGGCATCACCGTGATGATATTTTAGAAACCGTCTTATTAAATTTATTTTACGGCGGACGTTTAAAAGGCATGCCGCCGAAGTTATTAAGCGATGACGGCAAACATATTATTATCCGCCCTTTGGCTTATGTGCAAGAAAAAGACTTAGAAGAATATGCTAAAGTGAAGCAATTTCCGATTATTCCATGCAATTTATGCGGTAGTCAGCCAAATTTACAGCGTGGTGAAATGAAAAAACTTATTCAAAGCTGGTCGAAACATACAGGCAGAGTAGAAAATTTCTTTGCTGCACTGAGTAAAGTTGTGCCTTCACATTTAATGGATGCTAATTTATTTGATTTTAAAACCTTAAGCAATATGCAGAATGTAGAAGGCGATATTGCATTTGATGATGAGCCTTGTGCTGCACCTAATTCTGGTTTAAATAATAACATAAATCTGGTTAAATTTAGATAAGATTTTTTATACTGATTTAGGGTATATGATAATTTATCTTGATTAAAAATAATAGTATTATGTTAATAATTCATATCTCTAAAAAATTATATGGTAAACCCAGCATCAAACACTAAGAAGCGGTTAGATATACAAAAAGCTTCTAATCCTCATGCAAAATCTGATAAAACTAAAAATTCTGACAAGCTAAATAAATGTAATAAGTAAGAACCAGATCCAAATAAAACATTCGGCAGTTTACCCGCAGATATTATGTCAATAATTTTGAATCATAGTGATTATAGAGGAATAACAAGTTTGGCTACAGCCGCTAGACCATTACGCGGAATAATTGGAATGCTTGATACTAAAAGCAGAGCAAAAATAGCACTTGCACAAGAGTTATATGAAATATTTAGACATTTTATACAAGATACATCAAGTGTGAATTGCGAAGACTTAGCCGATGTTTTTGGGAAATATGATATAAATTTAGTTATAAAAGAAGTATATGCATTATATGATAAATTATTCCTTCATTTGGATTGCGAACAGAGTGAATATTTATTTTGCTGCCTGGTGAGAAAATCTATACAAATGACTCAAATAAATTCAAAAGAATTAAGAATAAATTGTGATACTCAATCTGAACAATTGCCACTCCTTATTTTGCAGGCACTATACACAAATCCTTTGCTACGCATCAATCTTAAACATAAAATAGAATATTCGGAATTAGATTTTCATAATTATCCTACGTTCATGGGTCATAATAATGCTGTAATTATTGGTAATGCAGCCTCCTGCAACATGTTTGATAAGATAAATTTAAATCACATGCAACTTGATAGAGATTGCATTAAATATATTTTAGTGGAATGTATAGAAAGTCATAGACTAAAAGAGCTAGATATTTCAAATTCATGCTTTTTAAAAGAAACTAGGAATATTGAAAACCTTGTTTTATCTATATGCAGACAAAGAGAATTAGGATACGGTGAAATTAAGCCAGCTGGGCAGTTATTCTTAATTAAAGGTAAAAAAGACATAGGATATATACAAAGTTATGATTTATGGGAGCTGGAAAATATTCAAACTGCAATTAGAACATGTAAAGAACATAACATTCCTTTATCCTGCATAGGCATAACAGAAGAAGAGGCGGTGGAGATTGAAGCTGTTGATGAATCAGTGGGTCTTATATATTAAAAGCAACTATAATAATATAAATATAAGTTTATAAAAAATATGAATATCATCATTCTAGCAGCCGGCATGGGCAAACGCATGCATTCAAGTTTACCGAAAGTGCTGCATCCGATTGCACAAAAACCCATGCTACATCATGTCGTAGATACTGTATCCAAGCTTAATCCGCAAAAATTAATTATTGTAATTGGGCATGAAGCAGAACAGATAAAGCAAAGTTTTGAACAAGAAAAATACAAAGATATACCAATTATTTGGGCTTATCAAAAAGAACAATTAGGCACAGGTCATGCAGTTATGCAAGGGCTGCCGTTTGTAGATGATAATTATCCAACTCTTGTTTTATATGGTGATGTTCCGTTAATTAGCCTGCATACATTAGAAAATCTTATTCAAAATACTAAAAATAATGTGGGAATTTTAACTGCATTTTATGATAATCCGGTCGGCTATGGGCGTATTATTAAATATAATGATAAAGTTACACAAATTATTGAAGAAAAAGATGCATCGGCTGAACAAAAACAAATAAATGAAATTAACACAGGGATTATGTGTTTACCGACACCATTTCTGCATACATACCTGCCGAATTTAAATAATAATAATGCACAAGGGGAATATTATTTAACCGATGCCATATTATGTGCTGTAGAAAATAATCTTGAAATTATCTGCACTCACCCATGCTTAGGCAATTGGGAAACTTTCGGTGTAAACAATAAAAAACAATTATGCGAATTAGAACGTTTATATCAGCAATCATTAGCTAATCAGCTGTTAGAACAAGGTGTAACCATCATTGATGCAGCCCGTATTGATATAAGAGGAAGTTTATCTGTAGAACAAGATGTAACAATTGATGTTGGTTGTGTTTTTGAGGGGGAAGTGCATTTAGCTCAAGGTGTTCACATTAAACCCTATTGTGTTATTAATAATAGCTATATTGGACAACATAGCGTTATTGAAAGCTTTAGCCATATTGAACAATCGTATATCCAAAGCAACGGACATATTGGACCTTACGCACGTTTAAGACCACATACTAAATTAGCGGATAATGTAAAAATTGGTAATTTTGTAGAATTAAAAAATGTAAATGTAGATGACAATAGCAAAGTAAATCATTTAAGTTATATTGGTGATGCTGCTGTCGGTAAAAATGTAAATATAGGGGCAGGTGTCATTACTTGTAATTATGATGGGGCAAACAAATATCAAACGGTTGTCCATGATAATGCATTTATCGGTTCAGATTGCCAGTTGATTGCTCCTGTAACTATTGGTGAAAATGCAACTATTGGAGCTGGCACAACTTTAACTAAAGATGCTCCGGCACAAGAACTTACATTATCCAGAGCCAAACAAATCAGCATCAAAGGCTGGAAACGACCACAAAAACAAAAATAGATAAAATTTATTTTAAGAGTTTTATTTAAGGATTTAGATTTTAGCCATATTTTCAGCTTATATTTTTTATTAATATTCTTGTGTATGATTTTCAATTTTTAAGAATAAAGCAGTTGTTATAGGTTTTAAATCTTTGGAGCAAGAGGATAGTTTTGTAATAATTGCAAATTGACTGTCAACTGGCAAGTCTGATTCTAGTATTTTAGATGCAATTAAATTAGCTAATTCTTTTGGAGTAAAAAAACTGCAGATATTTGACTGAAATATATCAGCCTTTTGCTTTATATCTTCTTTAAGTTTAGATTTATCTTGACCCAAATTAATAGAATATTCCATTGGTTTTCCTTGGAAAATCTCCGGATTATCACATTCATGATTTACTATAAAATTTATACCATAATTACTATGTTTTCCAGTCAATTTTATATCAAAAATATGCGGGTGTGGGATAATAAGCTCATTTTTTATCTCGGTATGGCTTGATAAATCAGAGCATGAGCTGGACAGCGAGTTATTAGAACCAAACTTAGAAGCAAACTTAGAAGCAAAACGAGACAAGCCGCTTAAATCAATAACCATACATAACTCCTCTTAAATTTTATTGTAGTTAAATAAATAAACAGTTAAAATTATCCAATAATAAAAAACAAAACTAATAAAATAATTATGCTTTTTTCAAATATAGTTGATAAACAAATTTATCCAAATGCAAGCCTGTATATAGTTGCTACTCCGATCGGAAATTTAGCCGATATTACTTTGCGGGCATTGCATGTATTATCTATAGCAGATTATATAGCGTGTGAAGATACAAGACACACCGCACAATTACTCCAAGCCTATAATATAAAAGCCAAAACTATCGCTTGCCATATGCACAATCAGCAAGAAGCCAGCCAAACAATTTTAGAATATTTAAAACAGGGGCTTAAAGTTGCATATGTCAGCGATGCAGGCACGCCGTGCATTAGCGACCCAGGCAGTATTTTAGTTGAGCAAACTATACAAAACGGCTTTAAAGTCATTCCAATTGGAGGTATAAGCACACCGGCCACTTTGATTAGTGTAGCGGGAAATTTAAAGAATATAAATAGCGATTTACCCTTATATTGTTTTGCAGGGTTTTTACCTGTTAATCAGCAGGCACGTTTAAAATATCTAAAAAAATTAAGTGCTTATAAAATGGCAACGGTTATTTTTGAAAGCCCAAACAGAATTGAGCAGACACTGCAAGATTTAAAATTAGATTTTTTAGGCCGAAAATTAATTATTGGACGTGAATTAACTAAACAATTTGAGGAAATTATTTATACTAAAGTTGGTGAAGATATAAATATAAAAACCAAAGGAGAATTTTGTTTAATGTTAGGCGAAAGCGAAAACCAAGAAGTATCAAATGAGCTTATAAATAATTTATTAGAGCAGATGCTTCCTCATTTAGGCACTAAACAAACCAGCATTATTATTGCAAATGCTTTGAATATTTCTCAAAAAGAAGTTTATAACCAGGCATTAAAAATGAAAAATAGTTTTTAAATAACACCAATCCGATATAAAAGGTGGTAATGTTTTTAGCATGTGTATGCACATACCACCCTGCTGGATAATTTATTTTTTAGCTGGTAAGCTCTTAACTGTGCCAAAAATACTATTTACATCTGGGTTGCTGCTTTTGAGAATAATAATATCAGCATGATCATATGATTTAAATGTGATATCAGCCAATTCTTGGCCTCCATTTTTAGTTAGAACCCCAGTATATACATAATCATTATCTGCATTTTTTCTTCCTTTCACTTGCAGTGAAAGCTGACCATGAGTGGAGGTGTCTAAAAAATAAAGTCCTGTAGATAAATTCATATACTACCTTTAAAAATAATATAAAAACATATTCTATTATGAATATATGAAAAAAACAATATAAATTAACAACCAGATTGTATAAATAATTTGTAAAAGTTACACAATCATATTTTAATTGATTTTTTTTAAATATTCTAAAGCCAGTCTGTGTTTTTTTGATAAACATTCGCAATTTGTAATATATCGCTTTCTGCAAAATGCGGAGCAATTAATTGTAAACCAATTGGCAGTTTAAAGTTATTTTGTACTTTGAATCCGCATGGAACGCTCATACACGGCAAACCGGCTAAACTTGCACTCAAGGTAAATATATCCGCTAAATACATATGTGCCGGATTTTTGCTGTATGTACCTTTTTGCCAAGCCGGCGTTGGAGCAACCGGACCTAAAATAATATCACATTGTTTAAATGCCTCTAAAAAATCCATAGCAATTAAACGGCGGATTTTTTGTGCTTTTAAATAATATGCATCGTAATAACCTTGCGATAATACATAAGCACCCACCATAATACGCTTTTTAACTTCTTCGCCAAAACCAAGGCTGCGGCTTTTTTTGTACATATCTGATAAACTGCTGTAATTTTCTGCCCTAAAACCATAACGGACGCCGTCAAATCTTGATAAATTACTACTGGCTTGAGCGGCTGCAATTACATAATAAGCAGGAATAGATAGTTTAGTGCGGGGCAAACTAATATCAATAACACTAGCACCTAATTTAGTTAAGTCTTGAATGCTTTGATTTATAGAATTTTGCACATCACTGTCAATATCGCCGATAAATTCTTTAGGTAAGCCGATTTTTAAGCCTTTTAAAGGCTGCTGATTATCATTTCCATCTTGCCAATTAGAATTAAGTTTAGCTAAAAATTCAGGTTTAGGGTGCTGAATACTGGTTGAATCATTAGCATCTTTAGTTACCATAGCTTGTAAAATTAATGCACAGTCATATGCGGTTTTTGCCATCACTCCTGCTTGATCTAAACTTGAAGCATATGCAATCATGCCGTATCTTGACACTGAGCCATAGGTTGGTTTGATACCGCTGATACCGCAAAAACTGGCAGGCTGTCTAATTGAACCACCTGTATCTGTACCCGTAGCAGCTGGGGCTAAATTAGCAGCAACTGCAGCTGCAGAACCACCAGAAGAACCGCCGGATACATAATCATTATTCCATGGGTTAGAAACAGCACCATAAGCAGAGTTTTCATTCGATGAACCCATAGCAAATTCATCCATATTAGTTTTGCCTAAGCACACCATGCCGCTATTTGCTAGTTTTTCTACAACACAAGCATTAAACGGGCTATAATAATTTTCCAGCATTTTTGAGCCGGCGGTTGATTTCCATTCTTTAGTTACAAATACATCTTTATGTGCAATTGGAATACCAAGCAAAGGCATTTTTTGATGATTATCCATATTTTGAAGTAAAATATCGGCTTGCTTGGCTTGATTTAAAGTTGCTTCGGCATTCACATCAATAAATGCATTTAAATTAGAGCGACTGATATTGTCTAAATAATATTGCGCTAATTCAACTGCTGAAATTTTTTTTTGCCTAAGCTGTGTTTGCAATTCTAAAACGCTATTATTAGCGTTATTATTAGTATGGTTCTGCATAATTTTACCCTAAATTAATCAATTACTTTTGGTACTAAATAAAATCCGTCTTCAGATAAAGGTGCATTGATATTCATATGATTTTTTAAGTCATAGTCTTTAGCTTCATCGGCACGTATGGGCTGATAATTTTCATGCAACACGTCTAAGGGGAAATTAAGCGGAGTAATATTATCTGTATTAACATCAGATAATTCATTAATTAACAAAAATATGTCTTCAATTGCTGTTTTCATATTTTCTTCTTGACCTGTAATATCAAGCTGGGCTAAGTTTGCAATTTGCTGAATTATTTCGGGAGTCATAGTGTTGTTTCTTGCATAGATAATTTTTATTTATTATACATTATCTATGCTGAAATACTATATGGGTTTATCTGCGTTCTATTGCGTAGAAGGATTATGCGGTCTGTCTATATGCCATTGCTGAGGCGGCTGATTTTTTTCAGCTTCGCTTCTGCCTAAATACATAGATTCCATTTTAACAGGAACTCTTTCATCACCATCAGTTCCAGTTACTCCATAATAAACCTTATGAGCGTGTTTATCTATTCTATCTGTTAATTTTTTATATTCCGCACCGCCAAATCCAGCAGTTGCAAAGAATGAAAGTGTTTCTTTGCATAGATGCAATGGATGTGTTGCAGTTGAATATAAAGATGCCCCTGCTAATGAGACCACTCCGACCACAACAGCAACTGCACCTGAAATATCTTGTTTTTTATATGTATAATCCTGAGGAATTTGTGATTTTTCAATAGGCATAGAGTGTATTAGCGAATATTGAGTATATGAATATTGTGTGTGTAAGTTTAATCCAATGCAAGTTTCTATATTATATTTATTAGAAGATTTATTAAATCTTGTAAATAAAAACCCTGTTTTTCCACCGCGTTCCATTGTAGTATTATTAAGATTTACCGATAATGCTTCAAATGGAATAGTTAAAGATTGCAAAGGCTTTCCAACAATTTTTCCATTCTCATATTTTTGAATCAAAGATTTTGAATTAGCAGTTAACGTAGCAGTACCAGATTCCGGATTAGCAGAAAACATTACTTGATGATTAACTGTTTTAGTTTTTGCATCTGGATGCTGCGCTTTTGGCAAAACAACTTTGTAATATGTATCAGGCTCCTTACCTCTGCCCCCATTTGTTGTTATACCACCCGGATAATATATAAGTGCAGGATTTGCAGGACTTAAATCAAACCTAAGATACTGTTTCATAATTATAATTTATAGTTAAATATTATAATTATTCTAACATATTTATCTAAATTTATTACTAAATATAATATGCCTCATAAAACTCAAATCCTCATCGGCATAACTACATATTGATAACTATGCAAATCATCCTTTGCATTCAAAATAGCACTGCTGTTTGAATTATTCAGCTTAATATGCAGTTCATCTTGCTTTAGCATATTTACTACATCCATCCAATAAGCTATATTAAAACCAATTTCAAAATCTTCACCTTGATAATCAGCACAAATATTTTCAGTTACTTCTTCATTATCACTATTACTAGCAAATAAGCTTAAGCCTTGCGCATGTAAATTAAATCTTGCGGCACGCAGCTTATCATGGCTTAATATAGAAACTCTCTGCAAACCAACATTTAAAACATTACGCTTAATAATTAGGGTGTGCGGGTGATTAGCTGGGATAATTTTCGTATAATCCGGAAATTTTCCATCAATTAATTTAGAGATTAACTCTACATCACCTAAATTAAATATAATTTGCTGACTATTTAATTTAATGCTTATCGCTTGTTCGCTATTTTTATCTTCAAGCAGCCTTAATAACTCAATAACTGTTTTACGCGGCAAAATTACTTCTAGTTTTTTAGTTTGTTCAATATCATAATTAGCCTTAGAACAAGCCATGCGGTGACCATCAGTTGCAACCACTATTAACTCATTCTTATCTATTTTGAATAACATACCATTTAGGTAATAACGAACATCTTGCAGCGCCATGGCAAACGCAACACTATTTAACTGATGCTTAAACTGTTTTTGTGATAGCGTGAATTCAATACTATCTTCATTATGAATAGTAATTAAAGGAAAATCTTTGCTGGGTAGAGTATGTAATTCAAATTTGCTGCCGTCTTGCTTAATTTGTAATTTATTCTCTTTTATATCTAAAGCAATATCATCATCTGCTAAAACTTTGACAATATCCAAGGTTTTTTTAGCTGAAACAGTAATAGAAAAATCAGGTAAGTTTTCTATCTGAATACGGTGATAGATTTGAATTTCCATATCCGTAGAAAAAAAATACAAATAGCCGTTTTCATATTTAATAAGCGTATTATTTAAAATAGGAGCTGTAGTTTTTCTATCCACAATACTGCAGGCAGTTTGCAGCGGTTTAATTAGATAATGCTTAGGTATAGATAAATGCATATTTTCCACATTCTATTGAGATAATTATTCATTTTACTATTTATAAATATACTTTGTAAATTAAATAAGCAAATTGCTTGATAATAGAAAATATATTACAATTTAATTTATCTAATAATTTAACTTAAAAATTATGAAGTGCAAAAAAACTGAATGTTCTGCTCAAGCCACTTATCGCATAGCTATAAATACAACAAAAATTTCAAATAAAAAAGTAATTGGAGATTATGAAAATGGATGCTTAAAATTCCCTAGAAATTTAAGAAATAAAAGTGGTGTAGGTTATATTCCTGTTTGTGATGAACATTTACCAAATGTAACACTGGGGGAATGGAAGGCAATGGGGGCAAATATCAAACCTTTAACAAATGAATCCGATAACAATGCCCCATGTTAAAGGCAGTGCAAACATAAATTCAGGTGTGATAAGTTAAGAAGTAAGAGCTAATATATGTACAGCACCTTGCTTAATTAAATCACTGCTGACTAATCTGCCTAAATCTTGTGCTGTTTCTACGTCTATAACTTCAGCACTGGCTTTAGATTTTATGCATTGTGTTCCATCTGCAGACATTACCCAAGCTTCTAAACATAAATTTTGCTCATTTGTATTCGACCAGCAGGCATAAGCACTTAATGGAACTTGGCAGGAACCGCCTAATAATTCTGATACTTTACGCTCTGCTACTGAGGCTAGATAGGTTTTTTCATCATTTAATGCATGAACAATATCAAAATATTGATCGCCATAAATTTCAATAGCTAAACTGCCTTGCCCCGGTGCAGGCAGCATAATCTTTGTATCAATGCTTTGTGTGATTCTATGGGATAAACCTAAACGCTTTAGCCCTGCACTTGCTAAAATAATTGCGTCATATTCATTATTATCCAATTTAGCTAACCGAGTATCGATATTTCCTCTAAGCATACGTATTTCTAAATTTGGATATAAGAGTTTTAAAATACTGGTACGGCGTAAACTTGATGTACCAACCACTGCATTTTTAGGCAATTGTTCTAAACATGAATATTTATTGCTAATAAATGCATCTCTTACATCTTCACGGCTTAAAATTGCTGCCAATATAAATTGTTTTCCATCTGCAGTATGGGGCAAATGCATAGGCACATCTTTTAAAGAATGCACAGCCATTGAAGCATTGCCATTTAACATTGCATCTTCTAATTCTTTAGTAAATAATGCTTTACCGCCAATTTTGGATAATGAAATATTTTGCGCTTGTGTTTCATCGCCTGTTGTTATTAAACCCAATATTTCAACTTCTAAGTTTGCATATTTCTGTTTTAATATAGTCTGAATGTAATGTGCCTGCCACATAGCTAATTTACTTTTACGGGTTGCAATGACTAATTTATTTAAGTTCATAGAATTTATTAAATTATTGAATTGAATTATTTACATGTATCTATATAATGACATAGTATTATATCATGAAAACAAGGGTACTTAAATGTTGCATAAAACCTCTTTAAAATCTTATTTTATCCAAGCTGTTTATAATTGGTGTACTGATTGCGGATATGCTCCTCAGTTGTTAGTTTATTATCATCCATGCTGCATTTTGCCTAAAGAGCTAATTGATTCTGATAACGAGGCTGCTTTTAATATTAGCTGGGAAGCAGTTAAAGACTTAAAAATAACACCGGAATATATAAGTTTTCAAGCATCATTTGACGGCGGTGTTTCAGGACAAGATATTTTTATCCCTTTACCATGTGTAAGAGGCATTTATGAAGGCGAAACTGCGGACGGCATGATGTTTGAATTAATAGCCGAAGAACTGGCTAATTTAGAAAATCAATACCAAAATAGAGTAAATGAAGAAAAAAATCCGCAAAAAGAACAAAGATCCCTTTTCAAACGTATTAAATAGTAGTATAATACCCTTGTTTAGTGGCCGACTTAGCTCAATTGGTAGAGCAGCGCACTTGTAATGCGAAGGTTAAGGGTTCAATTCCTTTAGTCGGCACCAAAGTTTATTCGCTCCATTTTCCTTTACATTATCAATATTTCTTGTAATATATATTTATGTTCTTAGATGTTGGCATATTATATGGGAATTAAATTTCAAGCTGTTTCTAATCCCTTTCTAGTTCTTGTAAATAAGTGTCAAGCTTGTGAGCAAAGGCACAACACGCTATTTAATCTCAAAGACGGCATTAAATATCCTTTAGGTTTTTTGTGGATTGTATCAAAAGAGGTATACAAAGATTCAAAGTATATTTACGTCAAAAAAATTAGTAAAAAAGTAGATGCACCTCTCGTACATAACACTTACCTATGCGAAACTTGTTTAAAATTAACTTTAAATAATAATAAAAATTTTAATGAGAATGGTGTCCCTAGATATTCCTAGTATTATTTATTATTAATTTGATGCAAATTACATCATGAAAATTGCAAATCTAAATATTTTTTTGTATTATCATATATCTTGATAATTATAGAATATTTATATGTTAAAAATATCCACTTGGAATGTAAATTCACTAAATGTTAGACTTGCCCATGTAGTAGAGTTTATACAGCAGCAGAATATTGATATTTTATGTTTACAAGAATTAAAAATTATTGACGCTAAATTTCCTTTAGCCCAACTTGCAGATATTGGCTGCAAAGCGGTATTTTTAGGGCAGCCGACATATAATGGCGTCGCAATTATCTATAAAAATCATCTTAATCTAAGCGAAAATTCAATTCAATATAATATTATTAATTTTGATGATGAACAAAAACGTATGATTAAAGCAGATTTTATTATAAATAACAAAACTATTACTATAATTAACGGCTATTTCCCTAATGGGCAAGACTTAACCAGCGACAAATTTATTTATAAACTTTCTTGGTTAAAAGCTTTATCTGCATATATTACAAGCATTAAAAATGATAATTTAATTTTGCTGGGCGATTTTAATGTTACTTTTGATAGTAAAGATGTTTACAATATAAACTTGGAAGGCGGAATTTTCTGTACTGAACAAGAGCGTGCCTTATTTACTCATCTCGCAAATTTAGATATGACGGATGCTTATCGCCATGTTAATCCGGATAAATATGAATTTACTTGGTGGGATTACCGCATGGCATGCTTTAGGCGGAATTTGGGTTTAAGAATTGACCACATTTGGCTAGGTAAAAATCTTATACCATACTTAAAAACCTGTGTAATCAATAAGGAAATGAGGAAACTAGAAAAACCGTCTGACCATGCACCGGTTACAATTGAAATGGATTTATAATTACTATAATTCCAGCAATAAAATCAGATGTAAAATAAACATCATGCCTGCCGGAACAAGCAGACCTACATAATTAAATTCTACCGCTATCTAATAAAATATTTAACATGCGTTTTAGCGGCTCTGCAGCCCCCCATAATAATTGGTCACCTACCGTAAATACATTAATACAATTTGGAATAGCAAGTTTACGTAATCTGCCGACAGCCACATTTAATGTACCCGTAACGTAAGCTGGAGTTAATTTCTCTACGCTTTGTTCTTTAGTATTTGGTATATATTTTACCCAAGGATTTGCCTCTGCAATCATCTTTTCTAAATCTTCCAAAGAAACATCTTGTTTTAATTTAATGGTTAAAGCCTGCGAGTGTGAACGTAAAGCACCAATTCTGATACATTGACTTTCTACTACAATATTGCCTTCACCGCCAAGCTCTATGCTATTACCTAAAATTTTGTTGCATTCAATATAACCTTTTAGTTCTTCTTTACTTTGCCCATTGCCTAAATCTTTATCAATCCATGGAATTAAATTGCCGGCTAACGGCACACCAAAATTATCTTTAGGAAAATCTGCACTATGCTGCATTTCAAGAACTTTTTTATCAATATCCAGAATTGAACTGTGCTTATCAGATAATAAATCAGCGACACTATGCTGTAAACTGCCCATCTGCTGTAATAATTCACGCATATTCGCAGCTCCTGCACCAGAAGCAGCCTGATATGTACTTGCACTAATCCATTCAACTAAATTATGTTTAAATAAACCATGCAAACCCATTAACATTAAACTTACTGTACAATTTCCGCCAATATAATTTTTTATGCCATTATCTAAGCCCTTATCAATTACATGACGGTTTATCGGATCTAAAATAATAATTGAATCTTCATTCATTCTCATAGTTGAAGCAGCATCAATCCAATAGCCGCTCCAGCCACTGCTGCGCAATTTTGTATATACTTCTGCTGTATAATCTCCGCCTTGGCAAGTAATAATTGCTTTACAGTCAGCCAATGCATTAATATCATAAGCATCAAGCAGTTTTGTATGATTTTTAGCAAAGCTGGGGGCATTTCCGCCTATGTTTGATGTAGTAAAAAATATTGGCTCAATTTTTGCAAAGTCATTTTCAGCTTCAATACGCTGCAATAATACCGAGCCAACCATGCCGCGCCAGCCAATAAATCCTACATTCGGGTGCATAACAACTATCCTTATATATTTTTGTATATTATTTTAAATATTATGAATATTGTAATCCATATTTGCAAGAGGTTAAGGATAATCTATATGGAGATCACGAACCATAGCATCTTCTAATAGATGTAACTGCCTCTCGAATTCTGATTTATCGGAAGCTAATTTAGCAGATTCAGCTGGATCTTTAGTTAACTTCAATACAGCATCTATCAATTTAATTTTTTCCCCAAACGATGATATGGCTGGCTCCAAAGAGTCATAAGCATATTCACTACAAATCACCCCACGAACTACCATATTTTCTCTGCTTTTCGTTAAAGGTTCGAGTTTATTTTCAGATAATGCTCTTTTAGCTTTATACAATTCTTTTGTGATAGGTCTACATACCCCATATTTAGATTTAGGTCTCCACACACATCTTGAATACATTTATTTCCTCCTAAATTTATTAAAAAATTGTTATATAGTGCTAATTCAGAATTAGTTTAATTCCCTTACATATATTCTATAAAATATATTATAACTTATTATCCAACATTCAAATTATAAATAATACAGCTCAATTTTTTGAACAGCTATTAGGAATTATACTATAGCAATTATATGCTGTGTGTTATAATTACCTCATCAGTAAAATTATTTCAATAAGGCAGTATATGAAGGAATTATCATACCGTGATGCAGGTGTAGATATGGAAGCAGGTGATAATCTTGTTGAACGCATTAAGCCGCTTGCTAAAAAAACTCTTAGAGAAGGAGTATTAGCTGGAATTGGCGGATTTGGCGCTTTATTTGAAATTAGTAAAAAATATCAAAATCCCGTGTTAGTTTCAGGAACTGACGGCGTAGGTACAAAATTAAAGCTGGCTTTTGAACTTGATGCTCATGATAATATAGGTCAAGATTTAGTGGCAATGAGCGTCAATGATATTTTAGTGCAAGGTGCTGAATCATTGTTTTTTCTTGATTATTTTGCATGCGGTAAACTTGATATTGATATAGCAGAGCGTGTAGTTTCTGGCATCGCACAAGGCTGCAGTTTAGCCGGATGTGCCTTAATCGGGGGTGAAACAGCTGAAATGCCGGATATGTATCCAGCAGGCGAATATGATTTAGCAGGCTTTGCTGTGGGCGTTGTTGAAAAAGAAAATATAATTGACGGCAGCAAAATTAGGCAAGGCGATGTTATTTTAGGTTTAGCCTCAAGCGGTCCTCACTCAAATGGTTATTCATTAATCCGTAAAATTATTAAATTAAGCGGTGCTGATTTTGATACTGATATTGCAGGTCAAAGTTTAAAGCAGGCAATAATGAAGCCAACTAGAATTTATGTAAAACAAATTTTAGCATTAATTCAACAGATTGAAGTTAAAGGACTAGCCCATATAACCGGTGGCGGCTTAACTGAAAATATTCCCCGCATTTTAAAAGATAATCTGCAGGCACAATTAAACATTGGATCATGGAAAACCTTACCAATTTTCAATTGGCTGCAACAGCAGGGCAATGTTAATCAAAGCGAAATGTACCGTGTGTTTAACTGCGGTATTGGTATGATTATTGTTATAGATGAAAATAAAGCTGAACAAGCAAAACAGATTCTTGAAGCACAAGGCGAAACGGTTTATACAATTGGTAAAATTGCTGACAAAACAGAACAAGAAAGTAGCGTGATTTATATTTAGAAATTTTTAACTGATATAGCCTAAACTGGGGTTGAACAAATAATTTTAAAAATGAACCGAATTATTACCTAACATCAAACCGTAGTCATTCCCGCGAAGGCGGGAATCCACAATTAGGCAACCCCCGTTTAGCTTCTGTTTGGATTTAAAAAAATTCAGAAGCATGCTTTGCGGCTTTTGCTTCATTATATTGCTTATCAAGTTCTTTATTGCTAGTTATTCTACCGCCTGCTTGAGGATGCTGATTACTAGCCCTAGTAGTATTGCCATTTTTGGCTAAGTTAGTCTGGCTAGCGGTTGCACCTGGATAATAATCGAAAAAACTGCTTGCATATGGCGTGCTTGGAGTAGAGGGGGTATTTGATCCGGAACCATATGGGGAATACTCCGTGGTTGTTGGAGTTGGCGGATTAGATGTTGCTGCATATAATTCACGAGCCTGCTTGCTGGTTGTATAAACAAAAGTAGGTGAACTTATTTCTATAACAGGTGCTGTTTGCTGACCATTATTTTGCTTGTTTCGCTTGCTTCCAAAATATCCTGAAAATTTTTCTCTTAGATTTGGCATATAATTAAATATCTATAAATTAAAACTATATTTTAAATTATTTTACATAAAAGTAAATTAGGAATACTACTAAACCGCAACACTAAGTTCAGCTGTTGAGAATACTGTTTACATCTGGCAAGAATTACCCAGCATACTAAAGTATTTGTATAAACTATACACCACCAGATAATTACGTAATTTGGAATAAATATTACTGCTGGATTTAGCCGCCTCTGCGCATTAAATCAAAAAATTCTGCATTATTTTTAGTGTGGCGCATTTTTTCAAGCAGAAATTCCATGGCTTGAATTTCATCCATATCGTAAATAAATTTACGCAATATCCACATTTTTTGCAGAATATCAGCTTTAATCAAAAGCTCTTCACGGCGTGTGCCGGATTTTTTGATGTTAATTGCCGGATAAACTCTTTTTTCAGCTAGGCGGCGCTCTAAATGAGCTTCCATATTGCCCGTGCCTTTAAATTCTTCGTAAATTACATCGTCCATACGACTACCTGTATCAATTAAGGCCGTAGCAATAATAGTTAAAGAACCGCCTTCTTCTACATTACGAGCTGCACCAAAAAAACGCTTAGGACGCTGGAGGGCGTTAGCATCAACACCGCCGGTTAAAACTTTGCCGGATGCGGGTATAACGGTATTATAAGCCCGAGCCAAACGGGTAATTGAATCAAGTAAAATGACAACGTCTTTTTTCATTTCGACTAAGCATTTTGCTTTTTCAATCACCATTTCAGCAACTTGTACATGCCGTGATGCCGGCTCATCAAAAGTTGATGCAATAACTTCGCCTTTTACTGACCTTTGCATTTCAGTAACTTCTTCAGGACGTTCATCAATTAATAATACAAATAAAACAACATCCGGATGATTTTCTGTGATTGCATGTGCAATATGCTGCAGCATTACGGTTTTACCTGATTTCGGCGGTGCTACCAATAAGCCGCGCTGCCCTCGGCCGATTGGCGATACTAAATCTATAACACGTCCAGTAATATTTTCCTCTGCTTTATTCTCTCTTTCTAAGCATAAAGTTCTATCCGGATGTAATGGCGTTAAATTCTCAAACATAATGCGGTTTTTAATCGCTTCGGGTGAAAATCCGTTAATTTTATCCACTTTTACTAAAGCAAAATAGCGCTCGCCATCTTTTGGCACACGAACTTCGCCTTCAATCGTATCACCAGTATGCAAATTAAAACGGCGGATTTGCGACGGACTTACATATATATCATCTGTGCTGGCTAAATATGATGTATCCGGAGAACGTAAAAATCCGAATCCGTCCGGCAATACTTCTAAAGTTCCCTCTCCATATATAGCTTCGCCGGTTTTTGCATGTCTTTTTAGAATTGCAAACATAAGCTCTTGTTTACGCATACGCTGAGCATTATCAATCTGCAAACCAATTGCCATGTCAACTAGGGCTGTTACATGTAAATATTTTAAGTCGTTTAAATGCATATTTTTATCTTTGTTTATGATTTTTAGTTTTATAAGGCTTTAAAGTCTGCATATTTTTTTATGAGACTTTATTAGAAATAATAATTTAATTTGATTTGGTTAATCTATTCTATATACTATCAAAGCTGCTGAGTTTAATGGTATGAGAACGCTCTGGTCCAGTTGACACAAGATCAATACGTGTCCCAAGCAATTCTTGAATACGTTTTAGATATTTTTGAGCTTGACTAGGCAAACTATCCCAATCTGTGATTCCGTAAGTTGACTCATTCCAACCTGAAACCGTTTCAAAAACTGGTATACATTGCGCTAGTTCAGATGCACCTTGCGGGCTTATAGTACATTCTATACCATTATGCATATAATGTGTACATATTTTCACTTCTTTTAATTTATCCAGTACATCTAATTTTGTAATACAAATGCCCTTTACTCCATTTATCAATACTGCACGCTTTAAAGCTGGAATATCAATCCAGCCTGTACGGCGCGGTCTGCCGGTTACTGAACCAAATTCATTTCCTTCTTTAGCAATAAATTTACCAATTTCATCTTGGGCTTTTTCATCATCAGCATCATATAATTGACTTGGAAACGGACCAGCACCAACTCTTGTACAGTATGCTTTTGTGATACCTAAAACATAATTAATATTATGCATACCCACACCGCTGCCAATTGCCGCATTGCCTGCAATACAGTTACTTGATGTAACAAAAGGATAAGTTCCGTGATCGATATCCAGCATCGTCCCCTGTGCACCCTCAAAAATCACTCTCTCGTTTTTATCAAATAAAGCTTGTAATTTTTGCGGCACATCTTCAATCATTGCAGTTAAATCATCTTTAACTTGAATAATATCATGCAAAATCTCATGATAATGTAACTCGTTTATTGAAAAATAATTTTTAAATAAGAAGTTGTAATATTCTAAATTTTCTTTTAATTTCTGCTCAAAGCTGTCCATATTTAATAAATCATGCACACGCAAACCGCGTCGGGCTACTTTGTCTTCATAAGCCGGACCGATACCTCGCCCTGTTGTGCCAATTTTTTCACTGCCTTTTTTCGCTTCACGTGCTTTATCTAAAGTTACATGATACGGCATAATTAAATGTGCATTTCCCGCAATTTTTAGGCGTTTTTTTACATCTAAACCGCTGGCTTCTAATTCAGCAATTTCTGAAAATAAAGCATGAGGATGCAGAACTACACCTGCACCAATATAGCAAGTTACATGAGGATGCATAATTCCTGATGGAATAAGGCGAAGAATGGTTTTTTTGCCGTTGATAATCAACGTATGCCCCGCATTATGTCCGCCCTGAAAACGCACAACTGCAGCACATTTTTCTGTAAGCCAATCAACGATTTTGCCTTTACCTTCATCTCCCCACTGTGTGCCTAAAATCAGCATGTTTTGCATATTACCTCTTTTTTATAGTGTATTTTATTTAAAATAGATTACCTGCATATCTTTAAATTCAGGTGCTTTTTACAATATTTTTTAAATTTTATAGTTAATTATTTTTTATTTTTATGGGTAGTGAATTTTATTGAATAATCTATAGTATTATTTGCTCTATTAATCTTTAATTACCAACAGCCATTTTTGATTTTTCATCTCATTATTTTCTATATAGTTTGGATTTTTAATAATTTTATGCGTAAATTTAAATTCATCAATATGTGCATTATCTTCAAGCTGAATCACTACCTCACCCTTATTACGCAATGAATGAATAAATATTTGCAAGTCATTATCTAATATCCACGGAGCTAAAACCGCATGTGAATTTGATTGTAACGACGACAGCGGAGAAATTTGGCGTAAATTTATTGAAAATCCGGTTGCCGGTCTTAATCTTCCAAAAGCCGAGCTTACCTTATCATACCTTCCGCCTTTAGCAATAGGGCTATGGCTATTTTTATGATAAACATTATATGTTAGCCCTGTATGATAACAGTAGCCTTCAATATCAGTAATATCAATCATACAGTTAAATTTAAATTCTGTATGTTCCAATGCGTAATTTGCTAAAGAATCACAAACTAAAGCAATATCGTCCACTATACTTTTTAAAATATTATGCTTATTTTTTAATTTTTCCCATATATTTTTATAATCATTGCCTAAGTTATCTAAACTTTGCACCTGCATTAAATCTAAAATAATGTCTTTATATTTATGCGTGCTATTTTGAATAATTGAAATATCTTTAGCTAAAATTGCATTAAACAATTCAGAATTTACATCTATTTCTAAAATTTCAATAAATTTAGCATGTCCAATTGAAATATAAAAATCGTCAACACCAGCCGCAATCAAGGTTTGATACATTAGCTGTAAAATCTCAATATCAGCTTGAATATGAGTAGTACCATAAATTTCTGCACCTATCTGGAGCGGTGTTCTAGTTTCCTGATTATTCTTCGGGCGTGTATGCAAAGTTTCACCAGCATAACACAGCCTTGTAATTCCTTGTCTGCCTAATAAATGAGCATCTATCCTTGCAATCTGCGGCGTAATATCAGCTCTTATGCCAATTGTTTTTGCCGTATGAATATCAAGCAGCTTAAAAGTTTGCTCATCTAAATCCTGCCCTGTGCCTGTCAATAAAGAATCTATATATTCCAGTAATGGCGGCATAACCAGCTCATAACCAAATGTACGGAATTTATCTAATATAAACCTGCGCATTTCTTCTATTTTTCGCGCCTCACTAGGCAATACGTCAGATACGTATTCGGGCAATAACCATTTAGACATTGATTTGTTGTTTTAGAAAAGAATTGAATTATATTGATTTTTACAAATATTATTATTGGTAATAATGTTAGTGTTAATTAGTATTTCTGAAGAATTAAGACATTTAAAATTTTAATTTTATTTAAAATGCTTAAAATGCTAAAACGTATGCAAACAATCCGTATTATAATATAGATTTTTATAGAAGTAAAATGTTTTTTTAAATTAGAAAGTATATTCAACATAAAACTTTTTATTTGCATTGTTAATTGATTTTTATGTTATAAATGCGGGCAAATAATGGTTTTAATAATTGCAAAGGAAAGCGGAAATAAATTTTTGGGATGCAGCACATTTCCAAAATGTAGAGCGAAAATTGTTAAAAATATAGCTTAAATTTAATTCTTTTTAAGATATTTAAAAGTAGCACTGGCTTTACATACTATTTCAGAATTCTGGTTAATAATTTCTGATTCGCAAAATGCCAAAGTTGCGGTTTTATGAATAACTTTACCAATACATCTTACCAATCCATGGGCTGGAGCAAAAAAACTAGATTTTAGTTCTAACGTTACTGCTCCTTTAGGTTCATCTAAATAAAATCTTGATGCCCATGACATGCTGACGTCCATAACTGTTATCAGCATTCCACCATGTCCGCTGCCTTGGCTGTTCAATAAATTTTCTGTAATATCTATTTCTAAAACACATGCATTTTTATCTGCACTGATAAAATTTGCTCCAATGTATGCTAAAAATGGATTAGAGATTGGGTAGAGTTTAAAGATATTACTTACCTCTACTTCTTAATTTGGATATAAAAATACTCGGTACATCTAATAACCCACAAGCTAATTCCCCTAGGTCATCTAGTCTTGATGGTTCATATGTCATTCGTTTTTCTTCATCTGCCATTTCTTTTTCATACTCTTTAATAGGTTTTTCAGTTAAAGATTGTAAACATTCAAACTTACATATCATACTACTCCATATTCTGAGACCTTGACCAAAATACGCTGTATTATCTTCTATTGATTGTGTTCTATCAGCCCCATATTGAAAATACGATTTGTCATTCATACTAATCAATGTACCGTGGAATGTTCTATATGTAGCATCATGCCTAGCATATTGTTCAATTACTGTAAAATCACGAGTATTCCCAAAATAATCTTTTGCTGAAAACCTGCCAAATTCAACCTCTTCTAGATAAGCCATTTTATCCTTATTAATTTAAAAGTAATTCTATATTAAAATTTTATGCCAACCAATTATTAATTATTTTTTATCTTATCATCAGTTACAAGTTTATAATTTAATGCACATTTTCCATCATACTCAGCAAAATCGTATACAATTGGCTCACCATTAGCTAAATTTAGCTCTAAAATTTCTGCTTCACTCATTTTGCTTAAATGTTTAATCAAAGCACGCAAACTGTTTCCATGTGCAGAAACCAATACATTTTTACCATTTTTAATCTGCGGATATATCACCCTTTCCCAATACGGCACTACTCTTTCCAAAGTATCTTTCAAACATTCAGTGCTAGGCAAATTTTCCAAATCTTGGTATCTTTTATCATGTTTTGGATGATATTCACTTTCCTCATTTAAAAGTGGCGGGCAAATATTATAACTTCTTCTCCAAATTTTTAACTGGTCTTCCCCATACTTTTTAGCAGTTTCATCTTTATCTAAGCCAGTTAATCCGCCATAATGTCTTTCATTTAATTCCCAAGCATTTATGGTTGGAATCCATGTCAAATCCATCGCATCTAAAATATTCCACAAAGTTTTTATGGCTCTTTTTAACACAGATGCATAAGCAATATCAAAAATAAAGCCACGATTTTTCAAAATCAAACCAGCGTTATAAGCCTGCTCAATACCTTTTTGTGTTAAATCAGCATCTACCCAACCGGTAAAACGGTTTTCCAAATTCCATAATGACTCTCCATGCCTAATAATGACTAATTTGCCTTGCTTCATTTTTCCTCTATCATGAATTCAGATAATATATAATTATAAATTAAATTTATATGTATAGGTAAATTTTTATCATCTAAAATAAATAGTAAAATATCCTATATTCCTAATTCTATAAATTTCATCAAAAATGGTTGACAAAAAAGTAAAATAAATAGTATAATTTAGTTCTTCTGGGGTCGTTAGCTCAGCCGGTAGAGCAGCGGACTTTTAATCCGTTGGTCGGGCGTTCAAATCGCCCACGACCCACCAGTAGACACGCCACTTTGTGGTTTTTTTTGTATCTAAATTTTGTTTAGCCCATTTCAAAGTATTGCGTACATTTTGCAATTGAGCTAAAATTCTTGCCAAATTTTCATCTAAAAGCAAAGTATAAAATTAGAGAGTATTATTTAAAGGGAGCTGACTATAAAATAGCCCAACACCCACTAAATTCATGAGGCTTATTAATATTAACCCACAACCTCATGCCCAACTCTACTGCTAAATTATGCCTTGTATTGCTATTATTGCTATATACTTACCGTATGTACTTTTCCAATTATATGCCCTGCGGTATCACCGCTCTAAATACTTTCCTTTTATCTGCATCTAAATGCTCCAAAAGCCTCGCTATAAATCTGTAGCTTCCTTTTCCTGTAGTATATATCAATAATGCTAATGCCTCTACTTTTTTTATATAACTCTCTCGAATATTCTATGTAAAAATTGGTAAAGATGCTAATATAGGACATATACCAAACTTAAGTAAATGACTATGATAGATATAAAAAATCAATCTGCCCAACAAGAAGTATTTATGGATCCATTTACTGATTACGGATTCAAAAAACTATTTGGAGAAGAAGATAGCAAAGCATACTTAATTGATTTTTTAAACAGCGTATTCAGTGGCTTTATTCCGCATATTAGTGAACTAACCTACAGTAAAAATGAACATTTAGGCAATAAACAAATTGATAGAAATGCCGTATTTGATTTATATTGCAAAAACCCGCAAGGCAATAGTTTTATTATTGAATTACAAAAAGTAAAACAAGATTATTTTAAACAAAGAAGTTTATTCTACAGCACATTTGCCCTACAAGAACAAGCACCAAAAGGCAAATGGGACTTCAACTTAAATCCCGTATACTGCATAGGAATTTTAAATTTTAATTTAGATAATAATGATAAAAAATATATTACCAAAGCTAAAATATTAGATATTGAAACACATAAAACAGCAATAGAAGAATTAAATTTTGCATTCATAGAATGTAAAAAATTCACTAAAAATATCAGTGCAAACAGCTCAAAGCAGGATAAATGGCTGTATGTGCTGTCGCATTTATCAAGTTTACAAGATATGCCTAAGGAATTAAGCGAAAAATTATTTGAAGATTTTTTTGCTAAAGCGAATGTATTAAAACTGTCAAGCAAAGAAAGAGCCAAATATAACGCTAGTATTACATATTACCGCGATTTACATAATATCGAAGCACAGAACTTTAATAAAGGCAAGATTGAAGGCAAGATTGAAGGCAAGATTGAAATGGCTAAAAATTTAAAAGAATTAGGTGTTTTAACATTAGAGCAAATAGCAGAAGCTTCTGGTTTATCTGTTAGTGAAATTAAAAATATGAAATAGTATTTAATATGACATGTGCAATGTGGCATATACTAGGATCTATATTTATAACATTATTTTTTTATAGTATCGTATTGATAATTCATAATTATCGATTAAAAAAACTAAAAAAATAAATGAGAGAGTTAAATACGTATAGCTGATTTAAAAATAATCTGATATTTAGCAAATTCTTCAGGCTTATTAACATGTACCCATAACCTCATACTAAGTTCAACCATTTCTACA
>JAHFQJ010000037.1 GCA_023266335.1 Burkholderiaceae bacterium | reverse complement strand
CCCGATGGTCATTCGGTGCTATTTTATTGTTATTAGCATCAACAAATTGTTTAAGATTACAGGCTATTTTGGCTATTTGCGCATCTGTTAAACCTTTTGTTTGCCAATTGTTTACCTTTTTCACTTCATCAATAGATTTTTCTTTTTGCTCAAATGTAAATGTAAAACCTGCAATTGTTCTTCCATGTTTATGCTGCTCATATTTTACATTTATATCAGTATATTTATTGATTTGTGATATGGCAAAATCCAAGACAAACTCTTTAAATTGACCCATACGTTTGTATTCATTATTTAAAATCCCAAGTTTTGTACGAAATTCCTCTAATTTAATTATGGGCATTTTACCTACACTACGCCAAGCAATTAGTATTTCATATAAGCGTATAGCATAAATACTAGTCAAACTACTGACTTGTTCCAATGTGTAACTAGTAAAATATTTTTCAAGATTAGTAATAAGTGGTAGAACATCTGATGAAAATTTAATGCGTACAAGCGCTTCATTTTCTACATAAGAAACTCTTTGTACCCAACGGCTAGTTACATTTTCAATATTACCTTTAGGGGTTAATTTTTGGTAACTAAATCTACGCTCAAATAAATTTTTACAAGCATCTTTTAGTGCTTGATAGGCTGTATTTCTATGTACATTGAAATGTTTAACATAACTATCAATATGAACAGTTAAATCATCATCAGTAGGAATATTGCTTGCCCTTGCTTCAATTATTGCTAGCAGTATTAATCTTTGTTCTACTAAATCTAAAGTGTATCCTGCATTAATTAGGGCATTATCTTTAACTATTAAGTTTTTCTGCATATAAAATTTATCCTATCTATTACTTATACTGTATAAATACAGTTTATATTGTTAGCTGGATACTTGCAAGGTAAACCTGTACTTATTGCAAGGTAAACCTGTACTTATTGCAAGGTAAACCTGTACTTATTGCAAGGTAAACCTCGTTTTATCAACCTCAAAACCCGCATGAATAAAGGCTTTACATGTGCGTAAAAGTATTAAAAGTATTTAAAAATAAAAATAGATTTTTTTGCAAAAAAATTAACCCAATAAAGGCAATTAAAAAAATCAAATTGTCAAAATTGTCAAAATTCTATTTTTTAAATATCTAAAAATTTCTGAATATCCTTAAATTCATTTACATTTTTAGAATTTTTTAGTAAAGCTTTCCAAGCTTTAAATATAGATGCATAATCCCGATGGTCATTCGGTGCTATTTTATTGTTATTAGCATCAACAAATTGTTTAAGATTACAGGCTATTTTGGCTATTTGCGCATCTGTTAAACCTTTTGTTTGCCAATTGTTTACCTTTTTACTTTCAATAGATTTTTGCTTTTGTGTAAATGTAAAAGAAAAACCTGTAATTGTTCTTCCTTGTTTATACTGTTCGTATTTAGCAGTAATATCAGTATATTTATTAATTTGATGGATAGATATTTCTAAAACATTTTTTTTTAAATCATGCATATGTTGATATGCTTTATCCATGACTCCCATTTTCTGCCTAAATTCTTCTAAATTAATAATAGGGGTTTTACCTGTACTACGCCAACACATTAGTAATTCATAAAGACGTATAGCATATGCACTTGATAGGTTGCTAATTTGTTCAATATCATATTTTGTAAACTGTTTTTCTAGTTGTGTAATCAATGGCACAATAGCTGGAGAAAAAATTAGCTGAACTATGGCTTTATCTTCTAAATATCCAATCTGTGATACCCAGCGGCTATTTATATTAATTATTTCTTTTCCACGTGTTTCTTGATAACTAAATTTGCGTTCAAATAGATGTTTACAAGCATCTTTTAAAGCCAAATAAGATGCTTGTCTTGATACACTAAATTGCTTGGCATAATTTTCTGCATAAATAGTTAAGGGTTCATTTGCATTAATTACTTTTCCATTTTCTCTGGCTTCAATAATAGAAAGCAATATCAAACGTTGCTCTACTAAACATAAATTGTAACTGGCATTGATTAAACTATTATCTTTTACAACTAATTTATTCATAATTACACTTATTATTTTATATTAAAAAATGAGTTAATATTATAACATCTTTTTATTGGTAAGTTAATGTCTGTTTATTGGTAAGTAAATGTCCGTTTATCAACCTCAAAACTCGCATGAATAAACGATATGCGAGAGTCTAAAAATAAAAGTATTTAAAAATAAAAATAGATTTTTTTGTTTATTAAATTCAGAATTATTTACTAAAAAAAGATAGTTTACAGAGGTAAAAATACAGCATTGGCAGATACTACAAATTTTAATTATCGGTTTTATTTTAGAGTAAGATTTTTTCAGCATTTAACACTTTTTTTGCAAAAAATAAATTACTTATAGCTTAATTGTAATTTATAATAATTTTTTAATGAATTTAATAATAATTATATGAGTAATATTACAGGTTTATATAGTTGCTCTTCAACTTTTTTAAGAAATCATAATACAGATTCTGTAAAATTTCATGTAGAAAGTGATGCGGGCAAACAAGATAGATTACGTATATCATTTGTATTAAAAGATACTACATCAGCATTAATAATGTCTCAAAGCAAAATACCATCAGATACTGCCTATTTTGAATATTCTGATGCAAGTGAGGTAAAATCATTATCAGCAAATCAAGTTCTTACAATACAAGATATGAATAGATTTTTAACAGCAGTGAATGCAGAAAAGCAATAATAACATAGAGGGTAATTAAGTATTAATTTTCTTAACAATCATATTCCAAATTTTCTCAATAACTAAAATCATTTTGCCTTTAATTAAGGGTTCATTGTAAATATGAATGTCTTGTACTTTATCTTTAGGGAATTTTAATAAAAAACGTGTCCAAATAGCCGGGCAATAGCATTGTAATACTTGGTAAAGTAAATTTATACCTGCTTCAAAATTACTTGCAAATCTTACATTTGGTACATTTAATACAATAGGGCGGGCTAACGCTGTTTGTTGAACCCAGCGTAAATAGGCAGGGGTTACTAAATCATCTTTTTGTTTATACAGCATATTGCCTAATAGGCTGGCTGCTAGAATTAAATTTTGCCCTTCTCTCCAATATTGTTCAAGCCATACACTTTGGTAAGAATAAAAATTATATTCTATACCGACATATTTACACCAAGGTATATAGCCGCTATATAATTCATATTCAGATAGACCTTCAAAAATACTATTTTCTATCCAGCTATGATGAGCATAATTCCATGGTTTAAACCAAATATCTATTTGCGGTTCCATTGTTAGCCCTGCTTATCAGTATCAGATTTATCATTATGTTCAGTATTGTTTATATCTTGTTCATTATATTGATATTCATCATGAGTATATTCATTATTAGGCGCTTCATATAAATTATCTTCTATATGTTCTATATGTTCTATATGTTCTATATGTTGCAATTCTAATTCTTGTGGGTTATTTGTATAATTTTCTAGAGATAAATCTGTTTCTTTATTATCTAATGTATAAATATTTGATAACTTATTGTTATCACTTTGATATAATTCTGATGTATCATTATTATAATCAATTGCTTCTAATATTTTTCTTTCAATTAAGCTAATAGATGTCTTCCATTCTCCGCCTGCCCCCACTAATCTGCATAATCCTTCTGCCAGCATATTATCTTTTTCTAATTTCCAATTTTGCGGAATATGAAAACTTGGCAGATGTTCAAAATCTTTTGGGCTAAAAAATAAAGTTGCATATTCAATTTCTTGAGCTTTAGCAAAAACTTGCTGTACTATAATTTGCATTCTGTCTTGTACATCTAAATTAGAGGTAAGTTTTTTAATAATCGCGGCTAAAATAGATTTTATTAAATCATGCGTATGTTCATAAAATTTTTGTTGCGCTTGCTCTAAATTATTTACAAGGTCTTGGGCATGCTTCCATACCTCTTGCGTTGCCTTTTGCTCTGAATTTGTTAAAATATCCTGCACTTGGTGTTGTGCCTCACTTAACATATTTTGAGTTGTATGCTGCATTTCCTGCAGTTTATTTTCACATTCATTATTAGTAGTATTTAAAATATACTGAGCTTGTTCATTGGCATGGCTTACAATATTATTTGCTTCTAAATTAGCATTATCAATAATGATTTGGGCTTGATGATGTGCAAGAGCCAAAATATTATTATATTCTTCTATTTCAGCAATTTGCCGGTTGGTTATAATATTGTGGAATGGTTTATGGCCATTCAAACTTAAGCTTTTTTTAATGAATGTCATATACTTTATTTTAAATATTTATTTGAGAGTGTTAAATATAGATAGCTGATTTAAAAATGAGCTGATATCTGGCAAATTCTTCAGGTTTATTTACATGTACCCATAATCTCATACTGAGTTCAACCATTTCTACAGAACG
>JAHFQJ010000036.1 GCA_023266335.1 Burkholderiaceae bacterium | reverse complement strand
TTATCCAATACCAGCCAATAGCTTTAGTAGGTGCTAAAAATTTTTTTTCAATTAATTCTCTCATTCCCCTAGTAAAAGTTGCTTGGGAAATTTTTAAATTTTCATCAATATTGGAAAAGCTTAAATAAACTTTGTCTTTATTTATATTTCTTTGCATTTCTTCATATAATAATGAAAAAACTTTAATACCAGCATTTGACAGTTCTGCAAATCCTTTAATACCAGCAAGATATAATTTAACAAATTTAGTATTATCAACTTCTTCAGCATGCCAAAAACCAGCAATAGGATTAATAACTTCTCCAGTTTCTCTAGAAGTTATCATCATATCTCCTCTTTTATTAGTTATTCTTTTTGTTTTACTTTTTATAATTGCTATATAAGGATTATTTTCATAAATTTTTAATCCTCTTCTAGTTTTTTCATTGCTCATTTTGATTAATCTTTTTGATTATTAAGTAATCATAGTATGAGACTTAAATAATCATTTGTCAATATTAAAATAATCATTGATTGCTCAAATATGATATAATAAAATAGCAATCATTGTAATGATATTGAGCAATCATTGTCAAGAAACTGAGCAATCAGAAACTCTAAACCCCGCATAAATACTCAATTTTTATCTACATTACTTCTTATATCTTAATACTGTGTTTTTTTGTCTTTTTTTGTTAAAATTTTGCTTTTTACTATCAAATAGTAAAAACAAACCATTGATTAAAACATCTTACAAGGCTCATATTTCAATTAAAAACAAAAATACGATGATTTACCTACAAAATTAATAAAATCGATATATGAGGCTAAAACCCCCTTTAAATTTGATTATAAATTACTTAATAAAAAAATTTTATTTTGATGAAAAATTAGGATTAAAATTAGGATTAAATTTTCCAAAAAACCATACGGTTTTTTTAATTATTTCTGCTATTACGGAAAAGAGATATAGTATCTATTTTTTCTTCTACATGTGTTATTAATTCATTCTCATTTTTTTAAAATATGAAATTATAATTTCATCGGATTTCACCAGCTGGTGAAATCGCAATCTCTGAAAAATAGGATTTTAATAGGGCATATTTAGATTTAATTTGAATAAATAGAAAAAATCGTGATGATTTTTTTATTAACCTTGATATAAAGTCAATGAAGTAGCATTATCAAAATGTCCATTTAAAATATCGTGACAAGGATAATTATATGGTCCAGTAACATAATCAATATAAACGTGTTTTTTGTCATTTGGATTTTTGGGACATGTTATATTAAAACCATTTTGTTGTTCTTGATCTGTAAAATGTGATGTATCAAAATATGTATTATGTGTAGAACATTGAATAGTGTAATCTTTGAAAGTTATCTTACAAGCAGTCATAATGTTTTCCATTAGTTTTATATAAAATTCAATAATAAAATTATTTTTCCGTAAAAGCAAGTATATACCGAATACGAAAGGAGGGAAGGCAACGACTTCCCGTAGTGAGTACTTATCATTGACAAAAATTTTCAAAAATCTTACTATAAGTTATGTTACCTTTCTGCTATCATCATGATAAATTATGCTATTTTACGAATTGCAAAATTAAAAAAAATGTCTAATATTTCAGGTTCAGCACGCCATAATTTTAGAGAAAAAGAAACTTTAAACGCTGATAGTGAATTCACTAAAAATAATTTTACAAATGGTTGTCAGTCATCAAAAGAATTACTACAAGCAGCTAAAAAAAGATTAGAAACTGTTCCAATGGTTAGAAAAGATTCAGTTTTAGCAATTGAATATTTTATTGGTGCTAGTCCTGAATTTTTTCAAAAATCATCAAAAGAGCAAATTGAAAATTATTTTAATAAAGCAGAAAAATGGCTAAAAGATAGACACGGTCAAGAAAATGTTTTAGCAGTTACAAGACAGTATGATGAAACTAGTCCGCATATTTGTGCTTATGTAATTCCAATTGATGAAAAAGGTCGTTTGAATTGTTCTTTTTTTTTAGACGGCAGAAAAAAATTATCTGAAATGCAAACTGATTTTGCTGAAAATTGTGCCAAAGAATTTGGTTTAGAGCGGGGAATTGAAGGCAGTCAAGCAAAGCATACAACAATTAAAGAATATTATTCAAGAATTCAATCGCCAATTCCTGAAGTAAAAACTATAGTTCCAGAATTAGAGCCAGCAACTAAAACTCAAATAATAGCTGAAGCCTTAGGTTTTGAAACTCAGCATACTAAACAAAAAAAAATAATTGATGATTTAGAAAAAAAACAAATTCAAGAAAAAATTGATAAACAAAAATCTATAGAAGCAAAAGCAAAACAATATGACTTAGAAGCTCCTAAAACTCTCTATAGAGAAGCACAAATCATAAAGATGAGGGAAACCTCTATCCAATTGCGACAAATACCCTTAGAAAGCGTTTTAGAGCGTTTAGAGTGTCAGCGTGATAAAAATGATAAAAAAAATTGGAAAACTCCAGCAGGCAGGCTTACGGTTACAGATAATCAGTTTTATGCTCATGACTTAGGGAAAGGCGGAGGCGGTGCTATTGACTTAGTCATTATGCTTGAACAAACTGATTATAAAAATTCTGTACATTGGCTTTCTCAAAATTTTGGTATAAGTGCAGTTATTTCTGAAAGTGTTACGCATTTAAAGCCTGAAATTGAAAAAATTGCTAAATCTGTGCAGAAATCTTTTTCTATGCCTCCGCTTTCTCAAGAAAATTGGCAATACGTCAAAAATTATTTAACTAAAACTAGAAAATTATCTGAAAAAATTGTTGATGATATGCATACGCAGAAAAAACTTTATGCCGATAATTATAAAAATGCTGTTTTTGTTTTAGGCAATAATGAAGGCGTAGTTTTAAGAGGCACTACAGATAAGCCTTTTCATGGAGTAAGAGGAAAAAAATTAGCTTTTGAAATTGAAAGTATAAATCAAGAAAAAACAGTTGCTTTTGTTGAATCTGCTATTGACGCTATGAGTTTGAGAAATTTAAATTTTACAGGAAAAATTGTTGCTACTTCAGGAAATTCAAATATTGAAGTTAGCAGATTAGCTGACGAATACACAAAACAGGGTTTTAAAATAATTGCAGCTTATGATAATGACAGAGCAGGCGAAGCTATGAGCATAAATTTAGGCTATTCTGCTGAAAGAATGAAACCTAAAACTAAAGATTGGAACGATGATTTGGTTATGCAAAAAATAAATTATTCCCAGCAACAAGAATTTTCAAAAACTATTGAAAAGAAAAAATTAGAAAATTCTAGGTCTCTTGATTTGGGGTGGGAACGGTAGCTTCTAAAGGTATATGAACTATTTGTTTTAATTTATTTGTTTTAGTTTTGATTGTTTTCTGTTCTTTTTTACTTACGATAACTACTGCTTTAAATTTAGCAAATTCAAGATTAGTTCTATACTGATTCCAAACAACATAAGCATTTAAGCAATAAATGTTTGAATTACCTACCTTTAAAATTTTTATTAATTCATTATCTATTAATTCTTTAATTGCTAAGTTTATGGTACTTCTTTGTACTGCAAAAATTTCTGCAAGTGTTTGTTGTGAAATAATAATTTTAGCTTCTAAATCCATCTCTTTAGCTAAATAAAGAAATATTGACTGAGCAATACCATTTTTTAACTTACTATTTAAAATATATTTTATATAGGTTGTATCAAAATTCAAATATCTTGTCAATAATTTTTTAAATATCTATGTCCGAAAAATCATACTATTAATGTCCGAAATTTCGGACATAGAAAAATTGCAAAAAGTGAGTAAATACAAGGCTTTCCAAGCTTTTTTTTAAGTCTCCTTCTTATATCTTTATAAAGATATAAAAATTGCAAAAAAACAACAGTTTTTTTGAAAGCAAAAATCTAATTTTCTTTATTATGAAATTGCATATTTTATTATTAAAATTATATAAACAAAAAGCAACTTGTTTAGAAGAAAGCTAGAAAGAATGAAGCCTAAAACTAAAGATTGTGGCTGGGAGTTTTAATATTTTTATTTTCTATAATTATAGATTTTAAGAATTCTGGAGCAAAGTCTGCTCCATTATCCCAATTTAACGTATGACCTTCTAATTTAAAATTTTTAAAATAATCTATATTTTTTAATGGTTCGAATATTTCACCGTCTAATTCTTTGCTAAAATCTGCAATACCATTAGTTTTATCGTTAAATTCTAACCATACTTGATAGTCATTAATATATTTTGCTTCAGTTACATGTAAAAACATTTTTACTCCAAAGGTTCTATTTTTAGTAAAGGTTTTCTATTCATTGCTAATTTCTGGCATAGTTTATCCTTCTAAATTATTTACATTAATATTATTTTCTATTGTTTCACTTTCAAATTTAGGATAAGGTTCAGCAGATTTTTTGTAATATTCTTTTACGAAAGCAAGCCTATCTCCATTCCAAATATAATCAGGATTTATCCAATACCAGCCAATAGCTTTAGTAGGTGCTAAAAATTTTTTTTCAATTAATTCTCTCATTCCCCTAGTAAAAGTTGCTTGGGAAATTTTTAAATTTTCATCAATATTGGAAAAGC
>JAHFQJ010000002.1 GCA_023266335.1 Burkholderiaceae bacterium | reverse complement strand
ATATAGACAAAGCAGAAGATGCTTTGAATTACATCAATTTAAATCAGCAGGATAAAAAAATCTATGATGCCATGAAAGAAGGCAGAGAACGTAATATCAGCACCTTAATGAGTGCCGAAGACAAGGGCAGGCTTGAAGAAAAATTATCTATGGTCAAATCAATGAAAGATAAGCAGTTAGATATACAATTAATTATTGAAATCAGCGGTTTAAGCAAAGAAGAAATAGATAAACTATAAAAAATATACTTAAAAATAATAAGTAAGTAATGTTAATAACAACGCAGACATAAATTCAAGTGAGATAAGCGTATATAGTGTATAATTTTTATTTATTTTATGCTTTAACAATATGCTAGCTAAAATACACCGTTTATGTAAAATTATTGCCACCATATGGCAATTTAGACTTTTAAATATATTTATTGATAGTGTAAATAAAAAACCATGGGTATGGGTTGGTAAACTAGTTAACAAGTATCAGAAATCCAGCATATATAATAGAGGGGAAAGATTGCGTCTAGCTTTTGAGCAATTAGGTCCAATTTTTATAAAATTTGGACAAATGCTTTCAACAAGAGCAGATATGATACCTCTAGATATTGTAAAAGCTCTGAGTAAACTACAAGATCAAGTTCCGCCGTTTGAATCTGAAACTGCCATACAAATTATAGAAAAATCTTTAGGTAAAACTATTAATGAATTATTTCTAACTTTTAATCCAATTCCCATTGCAAGTGCTTCAATGGCTCAAGTACATATTGCAGTCATTAATTATTTTGATGCAAAAACTCAGCAGAATGTGCGTAAAAAAGTTGCAGTAAAAGTTTTAAGACCAAATATGCGCCCGACTATAGAAAATGATTTATCATTAATGCGTATACTTGCGTATTGGATAAAAAAATTTTTACCTGATGTTAAACGATTAAAGCCGCAAGAAATTATAAATGAATTTGATATTTATCTGCATAATGAATTAGATTTAATGATAGAGGCTTCAAATGGGAGTCAGCTTGCACGTAATATGCGTAAGCATAAAAAAACTGAAAATCTAATTATGGTTCCTGAAATATATTTTGATTGGTGTTCGCAAAACGTATTAACTATGGAATGGATGGAAGGTATACAAATATCCAAAACACAAGAGCTTGAAGAAAAAGGCGTAGATTTAAAAAAATTAGCTAAAAATGGGGTGGAAATATTTTTCTCTCAGGTATTTAGAGATGGTTTTTTTCATGCTGACATGCACCCAGGCAATATATTAATTAGTGTTAATAAAGAAATGTATGGAGAAGAGCGTTTTGCAAACTATATTAGTTTAGATTTTGGAATTATGGGTACATTATCAGCATTTGATAAACATTATCTAGCCCATAACTTTTTAGCTTTTTTTGAACGTGATTATCATCGGGTAGCTTTACTGCATGTGGAGAGCGGATGGGTTCCTCAAAATATAAATATAGAGGCATTAGAAAGTGCTATACGTGCATGCTGTGAGCCTTATTTTGATAAACCGCTTAAGGATATATCTTTAGGCTTAGTATTAATGCGTTTATTTCAAACAGCTAAAATATTTGAATTAAATATTCAGCCTCAATTAATATTGTTGCAGAAAACATTATTAAATGTGGAAAGTTTAGGGCGGGAATTAGATCCAGAGCTGGATTTATGGAAAACAGCTAAACCAATTCTGCAACTTTGGGTTAGCGAGCAAATTGGTATAAGAAGCTTTTTTAAAACCATAAAAAAAGAAGCTCCTTTATGGGGTAAATTATTGCCGCAAATTCCCCGTATGCTGCATGAAACATTGTCTATCAATATTCACAATAGAAATAAGCAAAATGAAATAAATCAAATAATATATAAACAGCAAAAACTAGATGATAAGCTTAATATAATTATTGCATTTATAGTAGGCGTATCACTTGGTTTTATTTTATTATATGCGGCTAAATTTTTATAGCTTAGTTTACTCATATTAATGAGGCTTTGAATAATACTGGTAAATTATGTAATTAACTATACTTCGCTGAATAAATTATATTCTATGTCTTGATGTATTATTAACTCATTAGGACAATTGGTCTCTTTTTGATTGTAGCAGCCTTCAGGATATTCCCATAAATTCCATATTATTTTAAATGAAGTATTTTTCTTAGTTTGAATCTCAAATTCAGCTTGATAAACTATTTCATTGTCATTGCTGTTATTTTTATCTATTATATTATAAGTGTTCCAATCTAAATCTGAAGAATGAATAGTAATAATTTCCCCAGTTTCTTTTACTTCAAATTCTGCTCTACCTTTTACTTCTAGATACATACTGTATTCCTTGAATAATTTATAATTTATTATACGCACAAAATTTATATATTCATTAATATATAAATAAACTGTATTAATTTGGCTATAGTTTATATATTTTATGTACTATAATATTTAAAAATATTTATCATGGTTAATATAAAAAGCATGCCTTATAATTTTAATACCAATATAGACATAACCCAGCTAGGTTTGCCAGAATATTTATCTCATTTTAGAAATAAAATAAATCAAAATTATCTCATTCCTGAAACCAAAATTATTCCAGATTTAATTAATAAAATTCATATATCTGATAATTCTCTTAATTATGCTAGGCAGCATGCAGTTAAAGTTATTATGCATGCAAAATCTTATAATAAAATTAATCTTGTACAAAAACTTATGCAGGAATTTAGCCTTTCAAGCAGTGAAGGTTTATCTTTAATGTGTTTAGCTGAAAGTTTATTAAGAATTCCAGATCAATCAACTAGAATGGCATTAATACGTGATAAAATAAAACAAGGAGATTGGAATACACATCTGGAAAATTCAAATATTACTTTAATGTATGCTTCAGCTCTTGGATTGAATATTGCTAAGAAAATTTTATCTGCATCAGGAGAAGAAAAAAAATCTAGTTTAGGCAAAAGCTTACAAAAAGTTATTAGTCAATTTGGAGAGCCAATTATTCATAAGAGCATAGATGCAGCTATGCATTTAATGGGAAACCAATTTGTAATTGGTGAAAGCATACATGAAGCACTAAAAAACAGCATTTCAAAACAATCATCAAAATTCCTATATTCTTATGATATGTTAGGTGAGGCTGCATTAACTTCTGAAGATAGCTCTAATTTTTTTAACGCATATAAAAATGCAATAGATGAAATTGGTAAGCAGACTAAAAAAAGTGCGGATAATCTTTATGAGAATAACGGTATATCAATTAAATTATCTGCCTTACATCCCCGTTATACATACACACAACAAAATAGAGTAAATCATGAATTATATGAAAAGCTTTTAAATTTAGTAAATTTAGCTAAAGAATATAATATAGGTATTAACATTGATGCGGAAGAATGTGATAGATTAGATTTATCATTAGATTTATTTACACTGCTATGCAGTGAGGCAAGTTTAGCCGGCTGGAATGGTTTGGGTTTTGTGGTTCAGGCTTATCAAAAACGTGCGTATTATGTATTGGATTACTTAATTAATTTAGCAAAATATACAAGACATAAATTTATGATTCGCCTTGTAAAAGGTGCATATTGGGACAGCGAAATAAAATATGCACAGCAGGAGGGTTTAAATGATTATCCCGTATTTACAAGGAAATATCATACAGATGTTAATTATTTAGTGTGTGCAGATAAAATTTTATCTTATCCTGAATTAATTTATCCGCAATTTGCAACGCATAATGCAATGACTATATCTTCTGTTCTAGGCTTTATAGAGCAAAAAAACTATATTTACCCCTATGAATTTCAGTGTTTATATGGAATGGGGGAGCAAATTTATACGGGCGTTTTAAAAGAATCTAAAAATGTAAAATGCCGGATTTATGCTCCTGTGGGCAGTCATACAACATTACTACCTTATTTAGTCAGAAGATTATTAGAAAATGGAGCAAATTCATCTTTTATTAATCAATTAGGGGTAGACAAAAATTTCAATGATAGAATTACTAATACTAATAAAGATAATAGCATGGAGGAAAAATTTAATATAAATATACTATTAGTTTGCCCTATTGAGCAGGCAAAGTCGAATAAAATACTTGGTCAGCCACATGATAATATACCAAATCCTATAAACTTATTTAAAGATAGACAAAACTCAAAAGGTATAAATTTAGGCAACCCAGATTGTAGAATTGAGCTACAGAATAGTTTAAATGAAATTTTTGATACAAAATATGAGATAAAATCAATTTTACATAACTTTATTTATCCTGCAAATAATCAAGAAAATTATAAAAATCAAGATGATAATAGTTTTTTTGAAAATTTTACTTCCGAGTCTGAATTACCCGTTAAATTTGAGACTGCTAATCCTAATAATATAAATGATATAGTTGGAATTTTAGAGCATTCATCTTTAGTTCAAGTTGAGCATGCCTGCACACAAGCTAATTTATACTCTGAAAATTGGAGTGCCTATACAATAGAACAAAGAACTGGAATTTTATTAAAAGCAGCTGATTTGTTTGAGACAAAAGAATATCAGATAAATTTTATCAACTTATTAATGCGGGAATCTGGTAAAACTTTAAAAAACTCAATTGCAGAAATAAGGGAAGCAGTTGATTTTTTAAGATATTATTCAACACAAATTACTGAATATAAAAATAACGTAAAAAAATTACAACCTTTAGGTGCAGTTGCCTGTATTAGCCCATGGAATTTTCCTTTAGCAATTTTTATTGGGCAAATCAGTGCAGCACTGGCATGCGGTAATACTGTAATAGCAAAACCTGCCGAGCAAACTAGTTTAATTGCGGGTTTAGCCGTGGAATTATTACATAAAGCCGGCGTTCCGTCATATGCTTTACAGCTTGTTATTGGCAATGGAGAGGATATTGGAAGCAGCTTAGTAAATAACACTAATATTCAAGCAGTAATTTTTACAGGCTCTTTAGTTGCGGCAAAAACTATACAGCAAGATTTATCAAGGCGCTTAAATAAATTTGGACAGCCAGTTACTTTGATTGCTGAAACAGGCGGGCAAAATGCTATGATTATAGATTCATCTGCTTTACCACAGCAAGCTGTACAAGATATTATAAATTCAGCTTTTGACAGTGCAGGGCAACGTTGCTCGGCATTAAGAATATTATGTATTCAAGATGATGTATTTGAACATATAACGAATTTGCTGCAAAGTGCTATGAAAGAATTTAATATAAACAGTTCTATTAATATCAATGCTGATATTAATGCAGTAATTGACAGAGAATCACAGCAGAAAATTCAGGATTATATTAAAAAATTTAAATCTTCTCATATTGTTTATCAAACTCATACTCAAAAATCTATTAATATGAGTAATGGCTATTTTTGTACTCCAAGTTTAATTTATATAAATAGTTTGGATGAATTAGAAGGTGAGATATTTGGTCCTGTATTACATATTATTAAATATAAACGTGAAAATCTTATTGAATTAATCCAAAAGATAAATAACTTGAGTTATGGGTTAACGATGGGGATACATTCTAGAATTGAAGAAAACATACAGAATATTTTACAGAATGCACACATAGGTAACATTTATATCAACCGTGATATGGTTGGTGCAGTTGTTGGAGTGCAGCCGTTTGGCGGTTATAATTTATCGGGTACAGGTCCTAAAGCAGGCGGTGCATTGTATTTGTTAAAGCTATTACAAGATAAACAGGAAAACAACTATATTATTTATAATTATCTGAAAAATATTCAAGAGTCAGGAGATAATACTATTAAATTAGAGGGCGTTACTGGTGAAATAAATAAATATTCTATTCATTTGAAAAAAAATATATTATGTATAGCCGATAATGCTCTTGATTTAAAAAAGCAAATTGATTTAGTATTTAATATGGGAGCTTATCCCATAATACTGAATTCACAAAAAAACCGCATTCACGGCATATCTGAAGCTGATATTAAATTAATTATTACAGTCGATAATATAGAAAATGTAAAAGAATTAGATGCAATTTTATTTGAAGGCGATAATTGTTTAGAGATACTTGAAATTATTGCACAAAATTATAAAAAAATTATACCTGTAATCACTAAAAATAAAGACGGAAGCTATAGTCTGATTAGTTTATTTTATGAAAAAAGCATTTGTATTAATACTGCAGCGTCGGGAGGAAATGCGAGTTTAATGATGTTGTAAATTAAATATGAAATTAAGTGTTATACTACAAAAATTGCCTTAAATTCATATTTTATTTAAATAATCTAATTATGTGTTTTATGCGTTCTATGCATTAACAGATGATAATGCCTTTAAAGCCTCATCATAATTTGGTTCATCTTTAATTTCGCTTACTAATTGGCTATGAATCACTTTATTATTCTCATCTAATACAACTACTGCTCTAGCAGTTAAACCTTTTAAAACACCATCAGTAATATCAACACCATAAGCCTGCTTAAATTCAGGGTTACGGAATGTAGATAATGATATTACACTTTCAATATTTTCTGTTGTACAAAAACGTTTCATTGCAAATGGTAAATCTGCAGAAATAGCCAATACAACGGTATTTTCTAAACCCGATGCTTTTTCATGGAATTTTTTTGTAGATACTTGGCAAGTTGGTGTGTCTAAACTTGGTACAATATTTAAAATTTTACGTTTGCCGGCAAAATTTTCCAAGCTAACTTCAGATAAGTCAGCAGATGTTAATTTAAAATTTGGAGCAGTCTGACCTGCAGCTGGTAAATTACCTTCAATCTGTACTGGATTTCCTGCTAATGTAACGCTCATAATTATCTCCTAAGATTTATTGATGTATTGTCTTAATCATCATCTCAATCAATTTACGGTAAGGCAGAGGCAAAAATTATGACGCCGAAGTACATATAATATCATATACAGCAAGTAATAATTTTAATAGCACCGTGTACGTAAATTCACGTAAGATAGCATATTATACGTTATGTAAAGATTTTTAGTAAGCAAGACATTTATAATTCAGGCTATAGGCAAGCATTTAATTTATATTAAATTATTTTTGTATACTAATTACAGCTCATTTTGCGGCAAGGAGGTAGGAATAAATTATGACAACTATGCACATACTATTGCATTAGTACATTGAGAAATAATTTTGACAGCAACGAAGCGAATTTCACAAATTGAAATCAGGTTAGTATATTACTTTTTGTATTTTACTTGTATATCGGCTATAATATATCTTCTGTTTTTTCAAGCATTTTCAATATTAATATGTCTCAACAAACTCGTGAATTACGTAACATCGCTATTATTGCCCACGTTGATCATGGTAAAACTACACTTGTAGACCAATTATTACGTCAAGCAGGTACATTTTCTCAGCATCAGCAGTTATCTGATAGAGTAATGGATAATAACGATTTAGAAAAAGAACGCGGAATTACAATTTTAGCTAAAAATTGTGCCGTGAATTTTGAAGGAGTGCATATAAATATTGTAGATACTCCAGGGCATGCTGACTTTGGAGGTGAAGTAGAGCGTGTTTTATCTATGGTTGACGGTGTATTATTATTAGTTGATGCACAAGAAGGACCAATGCCTCAAACACGTTTCGTAACCAAAAAAGCCTTGGCACTTGGATTGTGTCCGATTGTAGTATTAAATAAAATTGATAGACCAGGCGCAGAACCAGGCAAAGCCTTAGATTTAACTTTTGATTTATTTGATAAGCTGGGTGCTACAGATGAACAGCTGGATTTTCCGATTGTATACGCTTCTGGCTTAAATGGTTTTGCAGGAATGACTCCTGATGTGCGTTCTGGTGATATGCGTCCATTATTTGAAACAATTATTAAGCATGTGCCAATGAGAGCAGATAATACGCAAGAGCCTCTACAGATGCAAATTTGTTCGCTAGATTATTCAAGTTATGTGGGACGTATCGGAATTGGACGCATTAACCGCGGTACATTAAAAGCCGGACAAAATGTAGTTATGCGTTTTGGAGAAGATGGAGAAATTTTAAATAGAAAAATTAATCAAATACAAACTTTTAGTGGTTTAGAGCGAGTGCAGGTTCAAGAAGCTTATGCTGGAGATATAGTATTAATTAATGGGATAGAAGATGCAGGTATTGGAGCTACAATTTGTGATCCTGCAAATCCGGAAGCTTTTCCAATGCTTTCAATTGATGAGCCGACATTGGTAATGAATTTTTGTGTAAATACATCGCCATTAGCAGGTAAAGAAGGTAAGTTTGTTACAAGCCGTCAGCTAAGAGATAGATTACAAAAAGAATTAAACCATAATGTTGCTTTAAGAGTGAAAGATACAGATGATGAAACTGTGTTAGAAGTAGCAGGGCGCGGCGAATTACATTTAACTATATTATTAGAAAATATGCGTAGAGAAGGTTATGAATTAGCTGTTTCCCGCCCGCGTGTATTAATTAAAGAAGTTGATGGTGTAAAACATGAACCATTTGAAATGCTTACTGTAGATTTAGAAGACGAGCATCAAGGCGGTGTGATGGAAGAACTTGGACGCAGAAAAGGTGAGTTGCAGGATATGGTAAGCGACGGCAGAGGACGTACACGTTTAGAATATCGTATACCTGCCCGCGGTTTGATTGGTTTCCAAGGGGAGTTTTTAACTCTAACTTGCGGAACTGGTTTAATGAGCCATATTTTTGACAGCTATGCCCCAATGAAAGATGGTACAGTAGCAGAACGCCGGAATGGAGTTTTAGTTAGTCAAAATGATGGTGAATCAGTTGCATATGCTTTATTTAATCTTCAAGACCGCGGTAGAATGTTTGTAAGTCCGGGTGAAATGCTGTATGAAGGCATGATTATTGGAATACATAGCCGTGATAATGATTTGGTTGTAAATCCAGTGAAAGGTAAGCAATTAACTAATGTACGTGCGTCAGGTAAAGATGAAGCAGTAAGACTAGTGACGCCGATTAAACTAAATTTAGAATACGCAGTTGAATTTATAGCTGATGATGAATTAGTTGAAATTACGCCGAAAAATATTCGTTTACGCAAACGGTATCTGAAAGAGGGTGAGCGTAAAAAAGCTACAAGGGAATAGGCTGCTGCATTTGTACTTTGATTTTATTAAAAGTCATAAAACCTTATAGGCAGAGAAGCCACACTCTGCTTCTGCAGGAATAATTCTGTTTTAGCAAGCTGATTTTATTTGGTGCTATGATTTTTTAATGTTACAGCACAAATTATTTGTGCAATTCCTTTATCATTTATAAAAATGAAGCCGATTAATTATATAATCCGGCTTTAGTTGAATTATATTAATTTCATTTTTTTGCATAATAGCAATTCTATTACTTTGTAAATTATAAGTAATCAATTTGCCCGTATATAATATTTTTTTGTTTTCATCTAATATATTAATACATGAATTTAATTTTTGATTTGGCTTTGGCACACAGTTATTTTTTATAAATAACTGAATTTCACTAATTGCTTTATCTTTGCCTAATTGGTTAAAAATTAATACCGGCATCCAGTAAATCAGTATAGATATTAAAAATGCCTGCAAAATAAGTAAACTTATATGAGAGTACTGGAAGCAGGCAAATATTTTTTCTATTATATCTATTATTTTAATTACTTTTAAGCGAAACTCATTACTGCTTTTCATTTTTGCAACAAATCTTTTTAATAATTTAGATATTATTTTATAAAACATTGCATCTAAAAATTTAAGTACAGATTTTATATTGATAACTAAATAAAATATTAAGCTCAATCCACAGCCAATTAACACATAATAAAATACATTTTTACTAAGGACTGTTGTTAAAAGCAGAAGGGCATCTCCAATACCAAGATATGCATAATAATAAATATCTGCTGCGGCTAATGGAAATTCGAAGTCGGATAATCCGTATGCACTCATATATCCGTTATAATAAGAATAGCCGATTAAATATCCAATAAATGGGAATATTGTACTAATCAATACAATAATTTTAAATGCATGAGTGTGAAGGAATTTATAAAGCATGCCTTAATTATTTTTTTCTTTATTTAAATTAGTACCGATATTAAAGCATTGCTTATTATTAATTTTAGCAAGGCGTTTTCTCATACTTCTATCTTTAAACAATGCAATCATTACTAAAACTGCTATCCAGCTAGGCAATCCAATAAAGCCCTGAGAAAAAGTAAAAGCTATTGCAATCAGCATCCATACAAAAAATATTTGGTATGTTATTCTAAATCCCTTAGTCAAAGGGTATAATACTTTTGATTTGCAGGTTGGGCAGTATAATTTTTGAAAACCTAAAAATGATTTTTTTGGCTTCATAAGGTAAGTAAATTTAGTACGGCATTTTGTACAAAAAGCATCTATTGGTTTTAAATCCATAATCTAATTTCCCCAGCTGTGTTAATTTAGCTATAATGGTCTAATAAAAGTGATAAGAACAATAAAGACAAATATAGTATTGAAAATTTAAACATTTTTTTAGCTAAGGCATCACTATAATTTTTATATAAAACATGGGCTTTATAAATAAACATAAAATTAAGCAACAAAGCAAAAACCAAATAAATTAAGCCTGACATTCTATAAATGTAAGGTAATATACTTGCAGCCGCTAATATATATGTATACAAAATAATATGCAGACAGGTAAATTTTCTGCCGTGGGTAACAGGCAGCATCGGTAGCTTAGATTTTATATAATCATCGGTTTTATATAATGATAATGCCCAAAAATGCGGCGGAGTCCAGCAAAATATGATTAATACCATGAGCCACGCTTCAGGTCCAATCCGGTTATCAACTGCTGCCCATCCTAAGGCGGGCGGCATTGCTCCTGATAATCCGCCAATTACAATATTCTGTGGTGTAATTGGTTTTAAAATTAAGGTATAAACGACGGCATAGCCAAAAAAAGTTGCTAAAGTTAGCCACATGGTTAAAGGATTTACATAAAAATATAAAATATACGCACCTATCGAGCCTATGAATAATGCAAATAAGCTAATTTGTTTAGCACCTAAAGTTTGCTTTGCTGAGGCCCTCCATGATGTTCTAGACATTTTTGCATCAGAGGCTGCTTCAAATAAACAATTAAATGCGAATGCAGAACCGGCTAAAAGCCATATGCCTAAAGAAGCTGAAATAATTGTCCGGATTGACGGAATTTTTTCATCGGCTAACAGCATACCAATTACTGCACAAAATACTGCAAGCTGTGTTACTCTAGGTTTGGTTAACTGCCAGTAATCTTTAAACCTCATTTTACAAAACACTTTTTACTAATTCTAAAGTTATATTTTACAATAAATTTATATAAAATACCTCATTACCAGAAAAGAAAGAGAGAAACCATTAATATGCTTATAATTTTTGCTGGTAAGTTTATACATACATTTAATTAGTCAGCCGTAGTTAGATTTTAGTATGTTTAAATTATTCATGTTACAATGTTAGCTATGGTTACTGATGAGTCATTACTGATAGGTTATTACATGACAAATGTAAGTTTAAAATTTCGTCAAATTTCTGAAAAAAGCTGGATTGACTGCGACATTTGCAATCATAACAAAATGCCGGAGAAAAACTCTACAAAACCTCATTTAACTCCACAGCCTAACTATGAAGTAACAAATGATTCAAATGAAGAAGTTGATATTATTCATAATAATATGAATATTTTGTGTTTTGAGGCAGGTGAAATTCTTAATATATGCTGGAACTGTGTTAAAATATATGGACTTAACTCTCAATCTAATATATAAAAATTGGTAATAAATAATGAAAGTAAATGATATAAGAAAAGCATTTTTAGATTTTTTTGCAAGTAAAGGACATACAATTGTTTCATCATCTTCGCTTGTACCAAATAATGATCCGACCTTATTATTTACTAATTCCGGTATGGTGCAGTTTAAAGATGTATTTTTAGGCAAAGAACAAAGAAGTTATACTAAAGCATCATCTTCTCAACGCAGTGTAAGAGCTGGCGGTAAACACAACGATTTAGAAAATGTAGGCTATACTGCAAGACACCATACTTTTTTTGAAATGCTAGGTAATTTTTCATTTGGAGATTATTTTAAGCGAGAAGCAATATTTTATGCTTGGGAATTATTAACAATTATTTATAAATTGCCGCAAGAAAAATTATGGGTAACTGTTTATATAGAAGACGATGAAGCATACAATATTTGGCTAAATGAAATTGGCATACCTGCCCAAAGAATTATACGTATAGGCGATAACAAAGGCAGCCGTTATGCAAGTGATAATTTTTGGCAAATGGCAGATACTGGACCATGCGGACCATGTAGTGAAATATTTTACGATCATGGTGAAGGTATATACGGAGGACCTCCCGGTAGTGCGCAGGAAGATGGAGACCGCTATATTGAAATTTGGAATTTAGTGTTTATGCAGTTTAACCGTGATGAAAGCGGAACATTAACACCTCTGCCAAAACCTTGTGTTGATACAGGTATGGGCTTAGAGAGGGTTTCAGCCGTTTTACAGCATGTTCATTCAAATTATGAAATAGATTTATTTGCCAATTTAATTAAAGATATTTCTGAGGTTGTTGATTGTAGAGATTTAACAAATAACTCATTAAAGGTAATTGCCGACCATCTAAGAGCAAGCTGTTTTTTAATTGTTGACGGCATAATGCCTAGTAATGAAGGACGTGGCTATGTACTGCGCCGTATTTTACGCCGTGCAGTCAGACATGGTTATAAATTGGGTGTACGCACTCCATTTATGTATAAGCTGGTAAAATCTTTAGCTGAACAAATGGGTGAAGCATACAATGAATTAAACACTATGCAATCTCAAATTGAAAAAAACATTGAGCAGGAAGAACAAAGATTTTTTGAAACGCTATTCAATGGAATGGATATATTAGAAAAAGAACTTGAGCAGCTAAAAAAACAACAGCTAAAAATATTTGGTGGAGAAATTGCTTTCAAACTTCATGATACTTACGGTTTTCCGCTAGATTTAACGGCGGATATTTGTAGAGAAAGAGATATAAGTGTTAATGAAGAAGAATTTAACAAACATATGCTCAAACAAAAAGAACAAGCACGTGCTGCCGGTAAATTTAAAGCATTAGAGCAGCTGCAGTATGAAGGGAATGATACAAATTTTACCGGCTATGCTGAAAATAGTAATCCAGCCAAAATATTAGCTTTATACGTAGATGGTAAAGAAGTAAAAAGTATAAGTGCAGGACAAAATGCAGTAATAGTTTTAGATAATACTCCATTTTATGCAGAATCTGGCGGACAAGTCGGAGACAGTGGAATAATAGAAATAGAATATAATCATACGCATAATAAATTTCTTGTTGAAGATACGCAAAAAATTCAATCAGCCGTAACTGGGCATTATGGATATATGGAATCCGGCAGTTTAAATATCGGACAAGATGTTAATGCTAAAATTAATGATGACCAAAGAATAGCTGCACAGCGTAATCATTCAGCAACACATTTAATGCATAAAGCCCTGCAGATTATTTTAGGCAATCATGTACAACAAAAAGGCTCATTAGTTGATGCACAAAAATTGCGTTTTGATTTCTCTCATCATCAAGCTTTAGAGAATGAGCAAATTTTTTTGATTGAACAGCAAGTTAACCAAGAAATTTTAGGCAATCATTTAACCAATGCTCAAATTATGGGGTTTGAAGAAGCAAAGCAAAGCGGAGCGGCTGCTTTATTTGGTGAAAAATATGGTGAGAGTGTGCGGGTTTTAACTATAGGAAATAGTAAAGAACTTTGCGGCGGAACACATGTAAGCCGTACAGGTGATATTGGTTTATTTAAAATTGTAAGTGAAATTGGAATTTCAGCAGGTATAAGGCGTATTGAAGCTGTTACAGGTTTAAATACATTAACTTATTTACAAAATTTAGAATCTCAAACTTCACAAATTTCTCAAGAATTAAAAACACCTTTGTCAAATATTAACGTTAAAGTTAGTCAAATTAATGAAAGCTTAAAATCCGCTCAAAAACAATTACAACAGGCAGAATTTGAATTAGCTGTTTTAGAAAATTCTCAATTAATAAATCAAGCTAAAGATATTGGAAATATCAGATATAATGCAAAAATATTGATTGCAAATATTACTAAAGGTGGTCATGCTATACGTGAAATTGCAGATGCACTAAAACAAAAATTTGTGAATGCAGGCATAAACAGCATAATTATTTTGGCTTCCAAAGATTACAATTCAGGCAAAGCTAATGTTTTAGTAAGCATTGATAAAAATTTACATGATATAGTTAGAGCTAATGAAATTGCTTCTATTATTGCTCAAAAATTAGGCGGTAAAGGCGGAGGTAAATCAGACTTAGCACAAGGAGGCGGTTCAGATATTGATAATCTAGAACAAGCATTGCGTGATATTAATGCAGAACTGGTATGTAGATTGGCTTAACTTCTCAATTTATTTAAGCTAATATACAGATTTTTTGATATACTATATTATTAATATTACTAATATAAGTTATGCGTGTATTAATTATAGAAGATGAAATAGCAATTGCAAAAAGCATAGCCCAACATTTGCTGGAACATGGAATACATGCAGAACATGCCGCAGAGGCTGTTTTAGCTGAATATGCATTGAAGAATCAAGAATTTGAACTAGTGATACTTGATTTAGGCTTACCTAACATAGATGGAACAGAAATTCTAAAAAGAATAAGAACCAAATATAATATACCAGTTATTGTATTAACAGCTAGAGACAGTTTGGATTCTAAAATAAAGGCATTTAAGTTAGGTGCTGATGATTATATGGTGAAGCCATTTGAACTTGATGAATTATTAGCTAGAATATATGCCCTTTCCAGAAGAAAATACATTAATTCAGATTTACCAGCAGAAACAAAAATCGGCAAACTGCGCTTAGTTGAAGCAGAAAGAAGAATATACGTAGGGTTAGATTCTCTAGATTTATCTGTAAGAGAATACAGTGTTTTAAATCTGTTAATGCAGAAAAATTCTAAAGTGGTCAGCAAAAGACAATTGCAGGAATTTCTTACTAAAGAAAGTCCAGATGACTGGATTACAGAAACAGCAATTGAAGTATATATACATAGAGTAAGAAGAAAAATAGAAAATTGTAATGTAGAAATAAATACAGTACGCGGATTTGGCTATATTCTTAAGTCTATATAAAACATATTAATTTAATATGCAGCAACGTGAACTCACTCAAAACTTACTTACTCAAATTAAAGAATACCTAATTATTAAAGGCAAAGAACTTCACTTAGAGCTTAAAATTTCTGATTTAGACTTAAGCCAAGCCAGTATAAACCTAAAAAATTGGCTAGAAAATAATATGCATGGAACTATGGAATATATGAAAAAACATGCATATATAAGGGCTAATCCGCGGGAGCTTTTACCTACAGCTGTAAGAGCAGTTATGGTAAGAATAAATTATAACTATTTATCAAATGATGAATTAAAGACTGAATTAAAAAATTTATATGAGTATGGTGATGATTTAGAAAATAGTGCAGTAATTTCAATGTACGCACGAGGAAGAGATTACCATAAAGTTCTTAGAAAACAGTTAGAAAAACTTGCTCAAATTATGCATGATTATATTGCAGACTTAAATATATTTGAGTATAGAATATTCACCGATTCAGCACCTATTATGGAAGTAGAATTAGCGCAAAAAAGCGGTCTAGGCTGGAGAGGAAAGCATACATTATTAATTAATCCAAAAATTGGATCATTGTTTTTTCTTGGCGGAATGCTTACAAATTTACCCCTAGAAGTTGATGAACCTATAAAAAACCATTGCGGTAAATGCTCAAATTGTATTGATATTTGCCCGACTAAAGCTATAATTGCTCCTTATCAAGTTGATGCAAGAAAATGTATTTCGTATTTAACCATTGAACATGAAGGTGAAATTCCGGTTGAATACCGCAAACTTATTGGAAAGCATATTTATGGCTGTGATGAATGTCAATTAGTCTGCCCTTGGAATAAATTTGCACAGCAAAGTTTGTTGGCTGATTTTACTCCGCGCCAATATCCGGCAAATTTAATAGAATTATGGAATTGGAATGAAGATAAATTTTTAAAAACTATGGAAGGAACAGCAATTAGAAGAATTGGTTACATCAAATGGCAAAGAAATATTGCTGTAGTCATGGGAAATTATTTATATGACTTAAATAATCAATTAAAAGAAAAATATAAAGTAAATGAACTGAATCAATTAAACACATTGCAAAACAAAAATTATTTTGAAAATATTAAAGAATATATAAATATTATAAAAACAAATTTAATAAATAGGCTTAATCAAGATAATACTGATAAACTTGTGAAAACCCATATTATATGGGCTTTAGAGCAATTAGAATAATTTATATCTATTTTTTTAAAATATCAAAACCGCAATAAGGGCGCAGTACTTCTGGAATAGTAACACTTCCATCTGCATTTTGATAATTCTCTAAAATAGCAGCTAATGTTCTTCCAACTGCTAATGCTGAACCATTTAGAGTATGCACAAATTCAGTTTTATGTTCTTGATTTTTAAATCTTGCCTGCATTCTGCGGGCTTGAAAGTCGAACATATTTGAACATGAAGAAATTTCTCTATAAGTGTTTTGTGCAGGTAGCCAGACTTCTAAATCATAAGTTTTGCAGCTTCCAAAACCCATATCTCCAGTACACAATAACATTGTTCTAAAAGGTAAATCTAGAGATTTTAAAATATCTTTTGCATGATTAGTTAATTCCTCTAAAGCATCAAAAGAATTTTTAGGTGAAACTATTTGTACCAGCTCAACTTTGTCGAACTGATGCTGTCTAATCATGCCTTTAGTATCACGCCCATAGCTTCCAGCTTCAGATCTGAAGCATGGAGTATGTGCTGTAAACTTTAAAGGTAACTCGCTTTCTTTTAATATTACATCTCTTAGCATATTGGTAATCGGTACTTCAGCAGTGGGGATTAGATAAAAATTTTCAATTCCGCTTTCACTATTACCCAAGTTTCTTGGCACTTTAAATAAATCTTCTTCAAATTTAGGTAATTGCCCAGTTCCTTTCATACTTTCGCTATTTACAATATATGGAACATAAACTTCTTGATAGCCGTTATTGATATGCGTGTTTAGCATAAATTGTGCTATGGCACGGTGCAAAGTAGCCATTTTACCTTTTAGAACCGAAAATCTGCTTCCGGATAATTTGGCAGCCAAAGCAAAATCTAAGCCTAAATTTTCGCCAATTTCTGTATGGTCTTTGACCATAAAATTAAATTGCGGAATTTGTTTAAATTTTTCTACTTCTGTATTATTAGTCTCATCTTGACCAAACGGCACACTCTCATGCGGCAGATTAGGAATATTTAGAACAATATTATTTAACTGCGATTGTATTAAATCTAAGCCTGTAGCTTTTTCTTTTAATTGTTCTGCCAAATTAGCAACACTTTGCATTAATTCAGATGTATCTGCACCACTTTGCTTATATTGTCCAATTTGCTTTGACAAAGCATTGCGCTGTGCTTGTAAATTTTCCGCATCTACCTGAATTTGCTTGCGTTGCCCCTCTAATTCAATAAAATTATTTTTATCAAATTCAAAACCTCTTTTAGCTAAGATATTAACCGTATCATCTAAGTTTTTGCGTAATAATTGAATATCAATCATGTTAGTGTTTGATTTATAAATAGAATAATACAGTATTATTCCGTATCAAAATTATAAAATCAAGACTAATTTAATTAGTCAATCTTATCTAACTAAATCAAATAAATTTTAGCTAGCTTTTAATAAAGGAGAAATTTGGTTTAATTGTTTTTGTGCAGTTAATTTATTAATTATCGTATGAGGGAAAACACCGAAAAAAACTGATTGAATTTTTCTAGCATTTGGTACAAATCTCTGCTGATGCAGTCTGTCATATTGTTTGTCTGTAATTAGAGTATTGATTTCTTCATTGCCAATTTTAATTGAAGTAGTAATTATTTTACCATTTCTATCTATAGGTTTGTTTATGATTTGCCCTGTTTCATCATCAGATACTCTTATTTTACGGGCATTTTTTTCATCATTAGGGTTACGTATAATATCTTTGGTTTTAATTCTTTCAGTGCTGCTTAACATATTTGCAGTTAACAGTACTATACGCGACATATTTTTACACATAATATACAATTTTAGCCCTAATTCTTTATCTGCTAATTTATAGCGTAAAACATCGCCAATTATACTTAAAATTGCTGGAGCAAGAATTAATGAATAAAAAGAATTAGTATAATTTTTTATAATTTGTGCATCTAAAGTATGATTTGTCTGTAGATTTGTTTTGATATTAGAAATAAATCTATGTGTAAAGTTAGTAATATCTTTAGCGATAGAATTATTAGGATCTAAATTTCCCCAATCTAATTGTTTAAACAATAAAAATTCATGCAATATTGTATCTAAATCTTGAGAAACCTTTTTATATTTATCATTGTTATTATCTAAAATATCTTTTTTTCTTACTAAATTAGATATTTTATGTTCTGCATTTGTCTTAACTTGATTATATTTTATTTGTTCCTGTTTAATAAATATGGAGCTTAAATCTTTTTGTAATTTATTACAGATTATATCATCTTGTTTTATACTTTCTATAGTCATATTTTCTGGAATTAAAGTTGAGCGTTGTAAATTATAAATTGTCATCATCAAATGCTGAATATTTCTGTCTATTGCAGATGAGCATATGATAATAGTTGAGTACATTAATATAATTACCGCATTTTCCCAAGTTAAGCTATGTATCTGAGAAATAAACACGGATAATCCAATTATAAATAAAGTACCCATAATGCTTCTTGCTACACCGCCAGAACCGAACATAAAGTAATGAGTATGGGCATTTTGCCTGTTTTGCTTTTCAATTAAACTATTAAATATAATTTTATTTTCAGCAGCTTGATGTTTTGGTGCTGTTTCTATATCTTCAAAATTAATTTTATTTACAATATCATAAGTTTGCTGAGCTTCATATTTAATTTGTTTATACGAATCTTCTTTCGTTATACTGCTGTGCAAAACTGGTTTATTTTTTACGATAAATAAGTCTCCGGCTGAACCAAATAAAATATCTAGTGTAGAGCCTATATGTCCCGGTGTAATCAGAAGATTAGAAATTTGCAGTCCAACCGCAGCATATTTATTATTTATCCCAAAGGTTGGTGTTCTGAGTAAAGTATTTAACCCCCAAAAAGCTCCGCTTGCTGCATAGCTAGAGTATAATTTAATTAAATCATTACTTAATTTAAAGCCCGCACAATTACAAAAAGTTTTATAAGCCAATAAATTATATTTAATCCAATCTTTTGAGAACATTTGATGTTGTTCAGCCTTTAAAGCATAAGATTGAGCCTGCATTAATTTATTTACATCAAATTTTTGTTCTGCCTCTTTTAGGTATTTTTTTTGAGCCTCCATAAGCTTTTGTTTAGTTATTTTTTTTGATTTTTCGTTTCTGGTTTGTTTTAAATTAAATAAAAAATTATCTATAGTGGCATATAAATTGTTAGAAATATTTGTTAAAGAATAATATGCAGATCTAATATTATTTAGCTGAAAGCATATATGGGAATGATTATTTGTTTTGATTAAGTTTACATTATCTTCAATGTTTAAAGTAACATTGTTATCAGTTATGCATTCTAAGTTTAAATCATTTAAGTTTAAGCTCACAAAATCTGCAGTTTTATTTACCATGGTATAAGTTTTATTTAATTTTTATTAATATAATATATAATATTTTTACGCAAATGTATATAAAAACTTTTTATTTGAAAATTATAAGTAACTTAAGAATAAAGGTTTTTTGATGATTTTTCTTCCTGGCCTCATTAAAGCATATAACTTTAGCAGATACAATATCATTAAAATGCCATTAGCTTATATATTGACATTTTTATTGAAAAACATTACAATAAGCACCTTTTTTAAATTTTAAAAGGTGTATTATGGGTTTTAATTTTCAAGTTTTATTTGATTGTAGTGTACAAGTTTCCAGCGATCAATGTGCTTTTAAGGTAGGGTGTGAAGATTTAGAGAAATGCGGTTGGAATACAAACCTTAAGTGTGAAAACCCTGAACACCCTGCTGAATTCAATATTCTGCACACTTTAGATGGTCCTTCGGTTACAGGAGGCTTTATTTTGAGCAAAGATGAATTAAAAAATATTCTAGCTCCAGCTTTTATGCCGCCGCCAGATCTAGTTTCAGATTCAGATTCAGAATATTCATGTGAGCTGGATCAAGACCAAGAAAGTAAAATAAGCGATGTGGAACTTGCTGAAATGGAAAAAATAGATTTGGAACGTGCTGAAAAAGCTTTGAATGAAACTGTTGATAAATTTAATTTTGGCGAACATGTAAGCGGAAAATGTGAGAACAAAAAAGCACAAGATAGTAAAATAAAAGCTGAAAAAGCTTAATATACTGTTTTTTTCCATGTATCCCATGCTGCGCGCACTGCATTGGGATACTGAGGCTGTCCGCGGCTGCCGTTATAGCGCCCTAAAGCAAGATATAAATTGCCGCTTTCTCTAACAATATAATGATTTAAAATAGTACAACCGTAACGTAAATTTACTTGTGCATTAAATAAAGCAGATACGTCGCCATTGCCTATAGTTCTTGTCCAAAACGGCATAACCTGCATTAATCCTCTTGCATTTGCAATACTAACTGCATATTTTTTAAATCCACTCTCTACTTGAATTAGACCTAATACCAGCTCTGGTTCTAAACTAGCTCTCTTGGCTTCATAATAAATATTATTAATTAAATCATCACGTAATAAATCGTTAGGTATTCTTTTATACAAACGCAGGGAAACTTTATACTTCCATTTTTCAAATGTTTGTTTTTCTTCTGCATTATTATATAGATTTTCTATATTAGCATACCCCCCGTCAGAAATAGCTTTAGCTAATGCATTCCGTACTGCATGTGTTAGTTCTTCTTCTTTTTGTGCGCCGGCAAAAGCTGGATTGAGCTTAAATAAAAACAATATAATGAATAAAACTAGAACAGACCGATATTTTTTTATAGCCATTTTATTCTATGCGTAAAATTGTTAATCCATTTGTACCGCCTGCTTGCCCCATTGGAGAACCTACCGTAATTACGATAAAATCACCTGATTTAACCAATTTGTTTTGTTTAAGAATTTCTTGAGCTTGTGCTATTGCTTCTTCTCTATTATTTTGTATTTGCATATTAATTGCTAGTACATTTCTATATAATGCCATTTTTCTTTGGCTGCTAATGTTTGGAGTTAATGCAAAAATTGGAATTTTAACTTTTTTTCTACTCATCCATAATGCAGTTGCACCTGATTCAGTGAGGGCAACAATGGCTTTTGCACCTAAATGAAATGCTGTAAATAAAGCACCATTAGCAATTGATTGGTCAATTCTAGAAAATTGTCTATCTAAAAAATCAGTATCTAAATGAATAATTTCTGATTTTTCTGCCTCTAGGCAAATATTAGCAACTTGTTTAATAGTTTCTAAAGGATATTTTCCGCTGGCAGTTTCTGCAGATAACATTACTGCATCTGTTCCATCTAAAACAGCATTTGCTACATCTGAAACTTCTGCTCTGGTTGGAACTGGATTATAAATCATGGATTCCATCATTTGAGTTGCAGTAATTACCAATTTATTACTTTCCCTCGCCATTTTTATAATAGTTTTTTGCAGTGCTGGAACGGCAGCATTTCCTACTTCAACAGCTAAATCTCCTCTTGCTACCATTACGCCGTCTGATACATTAATTATTTCTTGTAAGTTTGTAATTTCAATGGCTTCAATACGTTCAATTTTTGCGATTAATTTTATTTTATGTCCGCTATTTGCGCAAGCAATTTTTGATAATTGGCGTGCCATTTCCATATCTGTCGGATTTTTAGGAAAACTGACTGCAATGTAATCAACGCCAATTTGAGCAGCAGTTTTAATATCGTCCATATCTTTAGCAGTTAATGCAGGTGCAGATAGACCCCCGCCTAATCTGTTAATTCCTTTATTATTTGATAATATCCCGCCAATTTGTACAATAGTAATAATTTCATTGCCAATAACTTGCTGCACCAATAACACTATTAATCCGTCATTTAATAATAAAATGTCATTTACTTTTACATCGCGGGTAAGTTCTTTATAATCCAAACCTACCCGTTCTTCATTGCCTAATGCACAAGCTGAATCTAAAACAAAAGTTTGACCTGATTCTAAATTAATTTGTCCATTTTCAAATTTACCAATACGTATTTTAGGTCCTTGTAAATCTGCCATAATTGCAACTTCTTTGCCTAAATTTAAAGAAGCTTGTCTTACCATATTAGAGCGTGCGATATGGTCTTCTGCAATTCCATGAGAAAAATTTAAGCGCACCACATCTACTCCCGCTTCAATCATATTTTGCAATATTTCTAAAGAATTAGAAGCTGGTCCAATGGTAGCTACAATTTTTGTCGAGCGCATGAATTTATCCTTTATAAAATATCAGAGATGCCATATACATCAGCTAGTGTTTGCAATTTTTCAGAAAGTATAATATTTAATACAAGCTGATTTTGGCTTGCTATTCTCCTCCAGCCTAGTATAACAGCAAATATACTAGAATCAAACTTTTTCAAAGAATTAAAATCTATATGTAAATTTTTATGTTCCAGCAAACTAGATTGTCCATTTTTATATATCTCTTGTGCGTTATCATGAGTTATATATTCAATATCTAATACATTTTTGTGCATAACAACTTGCCTTAATAATTAATTAAAACATTAAAGCATAAATACCTATTTTTATATAGACTACATATTGGCTATTTCATTTGCCCATTTAATTCTTTCATCCATAACTGGGCTAGTTGCTCTTTCAAAAGTTCCTTCAAATGCTAATGCAGCTTCTGATGCACTGCCTGCATTTTTTACAGCAGGTATAGTACCTGTTTCAACCGTATCCATTTCGTGCTTTAAGAATTGATAGTTTCCTTCTGTACTACTAGGGTCGTAACCATTAGATTTACACCAGTTTTCCATCTCAGCCCTACGTGATCCAGTCCACTGAGCCCAGCCAAATCCGCCTCCGCCGCTATATTCATTTACATCAGGTTTCATACCGTCGCTTTCATGATATAAATTGCCAACAATGCCAGAAGCCTGTTCTTTAGTGAGTCCATAATCCTGCATTAATCTATCTCTTACTTCAACTGCTGTTTTTTTACTGCTTTCAGAACCCTTTCCTTCAGGCTTGGTGTTAGAAAATTCACTACTGCCGACAACACTATTAGGCGTTGTTGTACTGCTCGGTGTTGTAGTTGGTGAAGATTGAGTCTGCGGAGCAGCAGCAAGAACAGGTAACTTTTGGTCATTTCCTCCTACAGACTCGGCATTTATAACAGATGCCCCGCTAAGAATGCTATTTATATCAAAATCGCCAAGTATATTGCCCATGTCAAAACCACTTAATATACTATTTATATCAAATCCTTCCAGCATACCAGTCATATCAAAATCACCTAGTATACTATTTATATCAAATCCGCCTAAAGCACTTGTTTGACTGCCCAAAAATTGAGTTAAATCAATACTTTCGCTTCCTAAAGTATCTAGGCTGCCAGCATTCATTGCTCCGGCACTGGATAATTGCGAGATATCCATACTTCCCCCATATAATTTAATTATTTATAATTGGTGTAGTGTAATTTTTAATTGGTTCATAAACGAAGATTTTTTATTCTTCAGTTAAAATATACTCATACTGCTTGAATTATTCTAGTAATTTTATATTAAAAATACACTCAAAGAAATTATCTTTATATGTGCTTAAAATATGATATAATTTTTTTTTGATTATTATATTACATGAGGCATACTAAATGAATTCGCTGCTTTCAAAACTTCAGTCTTATCCTTTTGAGAAATGGCGTTTATTAATTGAAGATATACATTCTAGTGATTTACCTCATATAAGCTTCGGTATTGGTGAGCCAAAGCATGAAACTCCATCTTTTATTAAACAGGCTTTGTCAAGCAATTTAGACGGTATTTCAACATATCCAACCACTTTAGGCAGTTCGGCACTAAGGCAATCAATTGCAGGGTGGATAAAGCGCCGCTATAATCTTGAAGTTAATCCGGATAAAAATATTATCCCAGTTAACGGCTCTAGGGAAGCATTATTTTCTTTTACACAGTCTGTAGTAGACAGCTGTATATCAAATTCACTAGTCGTGTGTCCAAATCCTTTTTATCAAATATATGAAGGAGCTATTTTATTAGCGGGTGCTCAGCCGTATTTTATAAATGCAGATGCTGAAAATAATTTTGCATGTAATTATGATGCCATACCAGAATATATTTGGCAGCAGGTGCAGATGGTTTTTGTGTGTTCTCCGAATAATCCGACGGGTGCGGTTATGAATTTAGAACAATGGAGAGCATTATTTGAATTATCAGATAAACACGATTTTATTATAGCTAGTGATGAATGCTATAGTGAGATTTATTTTGGTGAAGCTCCATTAGGAGGTTTAGAAGCTTCTAAACTTTTGGGCAGAACATTTAAAAATTTAGTAGTGTTTTCTAGCTTATCAAAGCGTTCAAATGTTCCAGGATTACGTTCCGGATTTGTTGCTGGAGATGAAAAAATATTAGAATTATTCTTGTTGTACCGTACTTATCATGGCTGTGCAATGGGAATAGCAATTCAAATGGCAAGTATTGCAGCTTGGTCTGATGAAGAACATGTTCAGCAAAATAGAGATTTATACCGACAAAAATTTGATGCTGTTTTACCCGTATTACAGCCTTATTTTAATGTTACATCACCTGATGCAGGTTTTTATTTATGGGCAAAAATACCAGAGCAGTATAGTTTAAGTGATACAGATTTTGCTAAAGAGTTATTTTCTAGTCACCATGTAAGCTGTTTGCCGGGAAGTTATTTAGCTAGAGAAGCTCATGGAGATAATCCTGGGCATAATTATCTAAGATTAGCATTAACGGCAACTGTTGAAGAGTGCATAGAAGGTGCATACCGTATTGCTGATTTTGCAAGAAATAAACTATCTGCTTTATAATTTGTCTTATATTTTAAATAAATTAAACATAACATATGTTAAAACCCTATACCAAATATGCGTTAATTTTAGCTAGTATTTCAATGCTGCGTATGTTCGGATTTTTTTTGCTATTGCCGGTTTTAAGTTATATGGCAAGCAAATTAACTAACAGTACGCCTTTAACTATTGGTTTAGCTATGGGAATATACGGCTTAATTCAAGCTTTTTTTTATTTTCCGCTGGGCATATTATCTGATAAAATCGGCAGAAAGCCTTTAATATACTTTGGTCTTATATGCATGTGTATTGGCTCTATTATTGCAGCCAATTCAGCTAATATAAACGTATTAATTTTTGCAAGAGCTATACAGGGTGTAGGGGCAATATCCTCTGTATTATCTGCTTTCGCAGCAGATATTATTCCAGAGCAGCACCGTACAAAAGCAATGATGATAATTGGTATTGGGGTTGGAGTTTCATTTCCGTTAAGTTTAATTATTGCCCCAATTTTATATAATAATTTTGAGCAAAGTGGAGTGTTTTATGCTATAGCTATATGCAGTATTTTATCTATTTTACCCGTTATTTCTTTACCTAATTTAAAGCCGCACCATTATCTAACACCATCAAACTCAAACCAGCTAAATAACTTTATTAAAAATACTTTATTTAGTATCTTAAAAAATAAACAAATCCGCTTATGGCTTGTAGGTGTAATTTTTCTGCATGCAGTTAGTATGATGTTTTTTTACATCATTAGCTTTTTATTAGAAGAAAAAGGATTTGTTTTATCTAAACAATGGATATTTTACTTGCCTATTCTTGCTCTGTCTTTTATATTTTCTGCTAAATTGGTTAGAAATTTAGAAAATAAAAATAAAATATTTACCATTTCAAATTTAAGCATCAAACTAATTGCTATTTCATCATGCGGACTAATTTTTAGCCATTCTTTGCCATTTTTTATATTTGCATTATTGATATTAATGTATTTTATTGGATTTAATATGCTGGAAATGTTTCAGCCCTCAATTATCTCAAAATTAGCTGAGCCTCATCTTAAGGGTGCAACAATGGGAGTTTATTATACTCTTCAGTCTGCAGGTATGTTTTTAGGCAGTATTAGTGCAGGTTATGCCAGTAAATTTGCATTAAATCATCATTTGAGCAAAAATAGCATGATTTTTAGCTTGAGTTTATTATTTGTGGTAATATGGCATCTGTACTCATCACATTTGAATTTACGCCTGCGTTGTTGTTAAAATTATTTGTATTTGTTTACAGGCTTGAGGCTTCAATATTGTTTATATATATGTGTATAACTTTTGCCTCTGTTCTGCCATAAATTCAATTGAGATGAATATATACTAATTGCAGTTCATTTTGCGACAAGGCGGTAGGAATAAATTATGACGACTATGTACATATTAGTACATTTAGAAATAATTTTGATAACAACACGGTTCGAAAATTGAAATCCGATTAGTATAACTAGTTTAGCCATTTAAAGCAGTGTATAAATTTAGAATAAAGGAATATAATAATATGTCAGTAAATAAAGTAATTCTAGTCGGTAATTTAGGTGCGGATCCTGAAGTAAGATATACAGCAAACGGTGATGCAATATGTACATTATCTATTGCTACATCAGAGATAAGAAAAGATAAACAAAGCGGTGAGAAAAAAACAATAACCGAATGGCATAGAGTAGTCATGTTTGGTGACCTTGCTGAAATCTGTAATAAATGGCTTAAAAAAGGTTCGCAAATCTACATTGAGGGTAAATTACGTACACGTAAATGGCAAGATCAGCAAGGTAATGACAGATATACAACAGAAATATTAGCAGACACAATGCGCATGCTGGGCAGTAATAAAAATAGTGATAATAGTTCAAATAATAATTATAGTGATTATGAATATGATACGCCGGCATCTTCTAATCATGGTTCAAGTAATAATAACAGCAGCAGTAATTCTACAGCAAGTCAATATTCTAGAGAGCCTGTCAGTAATACATCTTTACCAAAAACATCTAATCCTAACCCTAACCAAAATCAAGACAGCAATGCTTTTGATGACGATGATATTCCGTTTTAATTATTCATTAGAATAAATTAAATTATTTAATACAAAGCAGTTTTTTAATTAAATACTGCTTAGATATTTGTTTGATATTCTAAAACCTATTTTTTCATATACAGGCTAAATTCATATAAGTTTAGTTATGGATATGAATGATTTTATGAGTAGCTATAATGGCTATAGCTAAACTTGCGTTAGTATAATAAATAATCTTAAAAAAATAAAAACTGACAAAATTTAAATAATGAAGTTTGCTGTTTATCTATGTATAATTTATATATACTACTAGTAGTTCATTTTACGACAAGGCTGCAGGAATAAATTACGGAGAATATGTGCGTATATTAGTACATTTAGGAGTAGTTTCGACGGCAAAGAAGTTCGCAAATTGAAACACGATTAGTATAAGTTATTCAACAAATATCAAATAAAATATTAAGATAATCAATATGCTAAATATTACCCAACAGATTGCATCAGAATTAAATATTAAAGAACAGCAGATTAATGCTACAGTTAAATTATTAGATGAAGGTGCAACTGTTCCTTTCATTGCGCGTTACCGCAAAGAGGCGACTAATAATTTAGATGACACTCAGTTGAGAGATTTGCAGGAAAAACTTACATATTACCGTGAATTAGAAGAGCGTAAGCAAGTAGTATTACAAAGCATTACAGAGCAGGATAAACTTACACCTGAACTTGAACAGCATATTCATGCTTGTATTATAAAGCAGAATTTAGAAGATATTTATTTGCCGTATAAACCAAAACGTAGAACTAAAGCACAAATTGCAATCGAAAATGGATTATTACCGTTAGCTCAAGCTTTATTAGAAAATCCAAATCTTACTCCAGAAGATGAAGCAGCTAAACATATTAATGAAAATATTACAGATATTAAAGCAGCTTTAGATGGGGCAAGGGATATTTTAGCAGAGCAGTTTTCTGAAACAGCCAGCTTACTTGAATTACTGCGTGCTAAAATGCAGCAGAATAGTGTATTAATGAGTGAAGTTATTTCAGGGCAGGAACTAGCTCAAGGCGAAAAATTTAAAGACTATTATAGTTTCTCACAGCTGCTGCAGAATATTCCATCACACCGTCTATTAGCATTATTACGAGGACGTAATTTAGGGGTATTAAGTTTAAAATTAGATTATCCGAATTTAGAGCTAGGTCAGGCTCACCCTCTGGAATTAGTCATTGCTTCACATATGGGCATACAAAAACAAGGCAGGCCAGCTGATATATGGCTGGCAATGGTGTGCAAATGGACATGGAAAATAAAACTTCATTCCTCTATAGAATTAGAATTAATAAATCGAGCCAGAGAGCAAGCAGAAAAAGAAGCGATTAACATTTTTGCTCAAAATTTAAAACAGGTTTTAATGGCAGCCCCTGCCGGAGCAAAAGCGACTTTAGGATTAGACCCAGGAATACGCACCGGCGTTAAAGTTGCCGTAGTAGATAATACAGGTAAATTAGTTGAAACTACAACCATTTATCCTCACCCGCCTAAAAATGATATTTATGGTTCAATTGATGCATTAGAAAAATTAATTAATAAACATAATATTGAATTAGTTGCTATTGGTAACGGCACTGCCAGCCGTGAAACAGATAAGCTCACTGCTGAAATTATTAAAAAAGCAAAATTCAAACATATACAAAAAGTCATTGTAAATGAATCAGGTGCTTCTATTTATTCAGCTTCAGAACTTGCTGCAAAAGAGTTTCCTGCTTTAGATGTATCATTACGTGGAGCTGCTTCGATTGCTAGACGTTTGCAGGACCCTTTGGCAGAACTAGTAAAAATACCTCCGGAATCAATTGGCATTGGGCAATATCAGCATGATTTAAATGCAAAAAATTTAGGAGCATCATTAAATAATGTAGTCGAAGATTGCGTAAATGCTGTGGGCGTAGATTTGAATATGGCAAGTGCTGTTTTATTAGAAAAAGTATCCGGATTAAATACTACCTTAGCGAAAAATATTGTTGCCTACCGTGATGAAAACGGCAGATTTAATAACCGGCAAGAATTAAAAAAAGTACCGCGCTTTGGAGACAAAACTTTTGAGCAGGCAGCTGGGTTTTTACGCATTCAAAATGGAGATGAACCGCTAGATTCATCTTCAGTTCACCCTGAATCATATAATACTGCAAAGCAAATTTTAACTAGTATTAATCACCCTATTCAAAGTTTAAACTGTGTCATTGGCAATACTGAATTAATTAAGCAAATTGATATTAGCAAATTTATTAGCGAAACCTGCGGTAAAGAAACCATAAAAGATATTCTAAAAGAATTTGAAAAGCCCGCACGAGATCCAAGGCCAAGTTTTAAAACAGCAAATTTAGCTGATGGTATCAATGAAATTAAAGATTTACAAATTGGCATGCTTTTAGAAGGAACAGTTACTAATGTAACCGCATTTGGTGCATTTATTGATATTGGGGTGCATCAAGATGGTTTGGTGCATATTTCAGAGCTTAGCGATAATTTTGTAGCTGATGCCGGGGAAATTGTAAAGGCAGGACAAATTGTAAAAGTTAAGGTATTGGAAATAGACATACCGCGTAAACGTATTGCTTTAAGTATGAAAATAAATTCATCAGGTGCAAAATCTTCTTCAAAAGAAAAGCATAATTATCCATTATCAGCTAAAGATAAAAGCAGTTCCCCTATAAATTCTTCAAATAATAATAATATAAGTAATAATGCCGGCACATCAATCGCACATGCATTTGCAAAACTCAAAGGATTAAAATAATTAAAAATAGGCTGATTATGGAACTACAAGGCATTAGTATGCAGTCTATCTTTGATGATAATAAAGAAGAGCTGCATTTGGTTTGGTTAACTGGCGAGTCTTCAAATAATGACAGCATTTTTGATAAAAATGCTTTAAGAGATGCTATATCTGCTGCAGATTTGGTAGGGCATTTGAATCCAATTCATCCGGCACGCATACAAATTTTAGGACATCAAGAAATTGGCTATTATCAAAATTTTGATGAAAATGAGCGTTATCAAAGATGGCAGGAGCTTTTAAGTTTAAAGCCCCCATTTTTAGTAATTGCTGAAAATTTAAGTCCACCGGTAGAACTTGAAAAAAGCTGTATAGAAAATAATATACCTCTACTTTTATCCAGCACACCTTCTGCTTCCATAATTGATCATTTACGGGATTATTTATCAAGAGCAGGCGCACCAAAGATAACTATGCATGGTGTATTTATGGATATTTTTGGTATGGGCGTGTTAATTACTGGAGAATCCGGATTAGGAAAAAGCGAACTGGGCTTAGAATTAGTTACCCGCGGGCATGGATTAGTTGCCGACGATGCTATTCATTTTGCAAGGCTGGGTATAGATTTTATTGAAGGAAAATGCCCTAAGCTATTAGAAAACCTGCTTGAAGTACGCGGCGTTGGTTTATTAGATATACGCAGTATATTTGGTGAAACATCGGTACGCAGAAAAATGAAGCTGAAATTGATTGTAAAACTAATTAAAAGGAATGATGCTGTTTTTGAAAGATTACCTTTTAATGAACAGCATCAAACTATTCTTGGGCAAAATATACGCTGTATAACTGTGCAAATTGCTGCTGGACGTAATATGGCAGTAATTGTAGAGGCAGCGGTTAGAAATACTATTTTACAAATGCGAGGTATTAATACTTTAAAAGATTTTATGAAAAAACAAGAAGAACTAATAGCTAACGATATGCAGCATAATCTATCTTGGAAGGATGAATAAAATATGGGAAAGTCATTTAATAGTATGTTTGGCAATATAGGTAATTTTGTTATACCAACTAGTCAATTTACCACAATAATTAAGCCTAAACCTAAAAATACGCCATTTAGTCATAGGAACTCAAATACAAACTTACAGAATTTAAGATGTGTTACAAGTCATGATAATTCTACAGTATATGCTTCTAATAACACCATTTTGCAAGAACACCAACCAATTCAATTATTTTCCAGTATAAAAACAGCTTTAGAGGCACAAATCAGTTTAATATATTCATCTGATCAAGATTTAAATAAACTGCTTAGACAAAAAATAATTGATAATAACGAAGTACAAAATTTATATAATAAAATAACTTCATCATACAATGAATTACAAAGCACTTTAAAAGATATTTATCATACTTCTAAAATTAATCAAGTTATATGTAACAGCATATTTCAGGATTCATTTAAACAAATTGAAAATATAACCTTTGTTATTCAAAAAAAATGTCAGCCTTACTTAGAGCAAAGTGTTGATTATGATACGGATAAACTTATTCATGAATTAGATGGTGATATTCAATCTTATCAAACTGCTGCGGCAAATTTATTAAATTCTTCTAGTGTAACTAATATTCACTCCAATCAAACTACCAAAGCATTTTTGACCTATGCTCAAGATTTATTGGCAAACCCTCCGCAACTTAGTTTAAACGAAAATGCCAGCGAAAAGCAAAAAAAAGATTATCTCAAAACGAAATTAAATTACGCATTAAAATTAAAAGATATATATGAAGGTTTAAGTGAAATTAATAAAATTACCCAAACTACCAATCAAGAAAATAGTGCCAATAATATTGTTAATATAAATGAAATTTGCAGCAAGGTTTTATTAGAGCCGAAAATTAGGCATAATTTACACAATATCCGCACTAATTTAGCTAATAATTCCTATAAATCTATTCATAATAATCATGAATATAATAAATACTTATCGCAAACTCTATTACACAATATAAAATTACATCAAATTTATGATGCAAAACACGATATGTATTTTTGGAAGCAATGCGACAGGCAGTCTTGTGTATTTGCTTCAATATGTAATGCGAAACAGTTTTCTTCTACACAAGAATTATTAGATTATTTAAGTAAAAATTTTAGTACTAAAACCCTAGAAACATGGCTGCTTGAATTATTAGATGATAAAATTGGTGTATCTTTATCTAATGCTTTAAATACAGAGAGTTTTGATAATGATAATTCTAAACTTAAGCAGAATAATATAATTGGTATGTATAGGCATGACGACATTAGTGATGGCGGGCATGCAGTTTGTATTTCTAAAAAAGATGATGGTTTGTACTTATTTGATTCAGGCGCTAAATACATACAAAAGTTTGCAGATTATGATTCTATGATGTCTGTATTAAATAAACAATACGGAAATAGATTTCATATTGGCAGGAATGATGATAATTTTTCTACGTTATTATTTGGTAATTTATAATTTTAATTTATATGTCAACCACTGAACTAGGTAATAAATTTGAAAAACATGCTCTAGATTATTTGCTTAAACATCATGCTGAATTAATTGCTAAACAATACAGAAGTAGATATGGAGAAATAGATTTAATTGTGCATATGAATCATACCATTATATTTGTTGAAGTCAGAGCCAGAAAAAATAATAATTACGGCGGGGCTATTTATAGCATTACTAAATCTAAACAGCAAAAAATAATTTTAACTGCTCAAGCATTTATGCAAAATATTCAAGAATTGAATTTAAAGCTTAATTTGTCAGCTCTAAGCTACAGATTTGATGCAATTATTTTTGACAAAGGCAAAATTGAATGGCTGCAAAATTGTATAGAAGCTGATTAAATTACTATTCCTCTTTATTAAACGAAGGATGGCTAATAATAGCGGTACAAATAATACACATAAATATAAATAACCAATAAAATTTAGAATGATCTTGTTGCGGTTCTTGTTGATTATTACTGCTGTTATTATTTTTTTGATTGGTGTTGTTTTGAGTGCTTTGAATAATTATTTGATTATCTGTTTTATTTTGATTATATGCAGGCACTGTTTCTAAACCTGCACTTTTATATTCCTGATTTTTCATAAAACTAAATGCATACCCATAAGCTTGAGAATTCCTCGGGTTAGTATGTTTTTGTTCTATGGGGGCATATTTTAATATATTGCTTTGCACTGTAGGTATTACATGATAATAATATGAGCTAGGCGGATAACATATGCCATTTTCAGAACAGCCTTGAGCAATTACTTTTAAAGTAAATGGATCTTTTACTGCAATTAAAGGGAGAAAAATTTTAGCTTGCTTAGCATAGTATTCAACATTTTTATTAAAATTAGCATCATACTTTACTTTTGGAGTAGGAAAGATAGGGGAACCGACTTTAGTATTTCGATCGTCAACAAAAAATTCAAATTTTTCTTTATATAAGATATGATTTTTGGCAATTTTAAAATTGACTTCTATCCCGCCTTTTACTTTAAAAGCCTGAAATTTAAATGCATCTTGAGGTAAAAGCAATTGAGCATGTGCTGGATTAGCAAAAAATAAATAAAAGATAAAGATAAAAAATAAAGCTAAGATTTTTTTATAAATACTAAAAATAGCTATGTAAATTTTTATATTTTCAAACCTAGTATTTATATTTTTTATGATTGGCTTCACTATAATTTTTCTTTAGCAACTCTATACTCACTATAATTGGATTTATGTTTGCATTTTAGTTTTAGTTAAAATTTACTAGAACAAATAAATTACTAAGCAGCTGGTCTAGCAATTGTAGATGTTTCTTCTATTATTCTTTGTAACTGCAAAATGCCGTACATTAATGCTTCAGAGGTTGGAGGGCAACCCGGAACATATACATCAACTGGTACAATTCTATCGCATCCTCTTACTACAGAATAAGAGTAATGATAGTACCCACCACCGTTCGCACAAGAACCCATAGAGATAACCCATCTCGGCTCCGGCATTTGATCGTAAACTTTACGTAAAGCAGGTGCCATTTTATTGCATAAAGTCCCAGCTACAATCATCACATCTGATTGTCTTGGGCTTGGACGGAAAACTATGCCGAATCTATCTAAATCATAACGTGCAGCCCCTGCATGCATCATTTCTACTGCACAGCAGGCTAAGCCAAAAGTCATTGGCCATAAAGAACCTGTTCTGGCCCAGTTTATGATTTTATCTGCACTAGTGGTAATAAAGCCCTGTTCTAAAATATTTTCTATAGACATTTTAATACCCTAATCTTTTTTAATCCATGATACAAATTTAAATTGCACTGTTGTTAGAACTATTCCCAGTTTAAAGCACCTTTGCGCCACACGTATATAAAACCTAATAAGAATTCTGCTAAAAATACTAACATTGCAGAATAGCCAGCCCAGCCAATATCTTGCAGTGAAGCACCCCAAGGAAATAAAAAAGCAGTTTCTAGGTCAAATAATATAAATAAAATTGCAATAAGATAATAACGTACATCAAACTGCATTCTTGAATCTTCAAATTCTTCGAAACCGCATTCATATGCGGCATTTTTGCTTGCATACGGGTTATTACGCCCAACTAATTTACCCAATGCCATTGGTACAATACCGACAGCAATTCCAACCATAATAAACATTATAACAGGGAGATATTCTTGAAGCTGAAACATAATTGAACCTGACTTGAACTTGCTTTGAATAAATTTACGTGGTGCCGATGGCGAGACTCGAACTCGCACGCAGTTACGCGCCACCCCCTCAAGATGGTGTGTCTACCAATTCCACCACATCGGCAATTTCTACATTATGCCATATACAATAAGTCTATACAATCCCTATAGATAGATATTATAGACATTTTTGATGGGCATAATTTATTTTAAGCCTAAAACATCTTGCATATCAAACATACCGCTTTTTTTGTCAGCTAAAAACCAAGCGGCACGTATAGCACCTTGAGCATATGATTGTCTGCTCGATGATTTATGTGATATTTCAATACGCTCACCTGTGCCGGCAAATAATACAGTATGGTCTCCCACAATGTCGCCGCCGCGTACTGTCGCAAAACCAATATTCCCTGCTTTTCTTGGACCTGTATGCCCTTCACGGCTATAAGTTGCAATATCTTCTAATTCTTTGTTAAATTCATTTGCAATAATTTCACCCATACGTAATGCTGTACCTGAAGGAGCATCTACTTTATGGCGGTGATGAGCTTCGATAATTTCTACGTCATAACCTTGATTTAAAATATTAGCCGCTAATTGTAATAATTTAAATGCAGCATTAACTCCTACACTCATATTTGGCGCAAATACAATAGCTAAACTTTTAGATGCTTGTTTTAGTGTTTTATATTGTTCAGGGCTTAAACCTGTTGTACCAATAATCATTTTTATGCCTAATTCCTGGCAAATTGGAATAAACGACATTGTACCTTCCGGGCGTGTGAAATCTATTAAATAATCAGGTTTGGTCTGCTCTAATGTTTCTAATGCATCATAAGCAATTTTTACACCCGTAGCTACACCCATAAATTGACCTGCATCTATCCCAATCATTGGACTTTGTAAAACATCAAGTGCGGCAGCTAACTCAACATTATCTGCATTTAATACTGTGTCAACTAATACTCTGCCCATTTTCCCAGAAGCTCCAGCAATTGCAATTTTTATAGGTGTAATCATATTTTTCCTTTTTTATTCTGATATATTCTATCTTTTTATAAATCATACCACAAACTAAATATTAAATTATGTAAGATTATAGCTATAATGTAGACCTAAATATAATTAGAGACAAACTTATGCCTAAAATCAATGGAGGAATTGGTGCTGCCGATAATAAACTGCATCCCATAAATACAACACATACAAGCAAAAGGGGAGGATGTTCCAATCTTAAATCTACACCTTCTAATTCGCCTGCTTATAATAAAATGGACATGCAAACTATTAGCGGTTATATCAAAAATACAAACCCACCTAAAAAAATTGGATATAATCAAATTAAAGATTTGTGCAGTAAAATCCAGGATTTAAATAAGCAAAATGATATTGAGAATGATGATCAAGTTGAGAATTATGATCAAATTATAGCTTTGAGGAATCAAATTGAAGATTTACTTAAACAAAGTGAAACTACAGCTGATTTAAATGATAAACAAAAATTAGATTTAATCGATAAAATTATAGAAATAGGCAGTATTCCATATGATATTAACGATTTATTGAATCAATTAAGCTTTAAGCAAGAAAAAAGCCTAGTTTCTGCAATTACAAAAATTATTAAAACTTCATATTATGAATGTGATAATAGTGCCATAGATTATTTTTGCAAATCATTTAATTTATTTTCTATTAAGAATGTAGAGTTAAGAAACCTAATTGTTCAATCTGTTATAGATTCTTTCCCTTTAATCGCTATTATTCATGCGGATAAACTAAAAATTCAGCCCGCTTTAATTCAGAAAATTAAATCTAATTTAAAAATTGATGATATTCAAGAATTAAGCTGGCTTCTGTGGACTTTTCACACCCGCATAATTTTTGGCATAAATGATGAGTTTCATAAGCTGATTGAATTAATTAATCATGCACCAGATGATGTCCATTTGGAATATGCTAATTATGAATTAAGCAAAGACAAATCAAAACTTGTATTATATTTAGATTATTTAAATATAGATGATGCAGAAAAAAAGAAATTGCTTGAAAACATAGCTAATAGTCCTAATGAAATTTATGAATATTCCATATTTATTGCAAATTGTGAATCTATTTCACCTCATGCATTGCTGGCATTATATCAAAATATTTTTGCTAAATATAACCCTGCTATAGATTTTGATAAATTAGATAGAAACATAAATACAAACGAAGTGGCATTATTAGGTATTTTTATAAAAAATAGTGCAGCAATATTTAAAGATGATATATTAAAAAACAAATATGCAATAATTATTGATAAATTATCATTTGAGGAAAAATTAAAAGTTATTGATTTATTCATGGAGTATGATGAACACACAACTTTATCTATGTTTATTCATTATTTCAAATTTGGTGAAAAAGTTAGAATTAATATTTTAGAAAAAATTATCGAGGCGTCTAAAAATGATAATAGTCTTTTACTAATATCTGTAATGAGAAATATTGAAAATTTTGAAATTTCAGATTTAGAGCAGAACCTTAAATTTTATTTAAATCTTAAACATGATGATGTACCTAAAATTTTTCCGGAAGGCATAAATTTTGATGAATTAGTATTACCTTTAAAAAATATGCTGGGGAAAAATATTCATGACATGAATCAGGAATTTGCAATTAAATATTTCAGTATTATGCTTATCAAAACATTTGTGGATAGATATAAAATTAATCTGGGTAAATCTACACCATTATTAGAAATATATAATCAATTTCTGCACGACAATAAAGAATTAATTCCTCCAATGTATGAAGCAATTAATAATATTGTCAGAGGAGCATCTTTAAGATTTCCACTATCTCAAGAGTTAATTAAAATTGTACAGTCTGAAAAAAAATCTCAAGATTTTTATAAAATATTGGAGCTTAAAAAACCTTCAAATAATAATTTACTGTTAATGCTTTTATATAATATATGCCCAGATTTTATGATTTCAAAAGATAGGAATATAGAAAGATTATATGCCTTATTTTCAAGCTCCACAACCTATAGTTCAGCTAACAGGTTTACGCACATTGCAAAACTTATGTATGAATTATCTATTGCAGATATTCTATTAAATATAAAGCAGAAGCTGCTCAAAATATGTTTACCGAATAATATTAAAGACAATAAACCCTACCACAACCAATTATGTATTAATTTAATGCAGTTACAGTTTGTAATATCATCTAAATCTAAAAATAAAGTTTTAAAACTTAATTCACTTCAAGAACTAAATAATTTGTATATTTCATGCCTGCAAAAAATATTTCCTCATCAAGACAAAGTTAAATTAAAACAAACCTTAAATGACGACAACCACATGAAAATGTTTGGCTATGCAGCCAGTATGCAAAATATGCTCGGAGACAAAGAAAAGCCTTTATTTAATGAAAATCTGTGTAAATTATATGATATTGTTATTTTTGGTAATCAAAATGATTTAGAAAAAAAATACCATAAACTAAAATTTGATAAAAAATCCTCTGAATTAATCACACATTTAGAAAAAAATTACCCGGATTTTTTACAATTATGGAAAAAAGAAATATCTTATAAAACAGATAAGCATACCTTTATCTGTAGTCATAAATGGGAATATATGCTGCCAGCTATGTTAAGCGGACACTGCTTAGACCTAGGTGCTCTTCATGGACATAGTACAGCCTCACTAGCTCACATGACAAATGGGCAATATAAAATCGTAGCTCAAATTGACAACAAAAATGGGCAAATGACTGCATTTTATATTGAAATGACAGCAATTGATGAAAAATCACGCAAGCCGGTAATATATAAACACCTTATTAATGTTAATACTAAGATTAGTGATGAAGATAAACAAATTTTAATTAATTTTAATAATCAAGCATACAGAAATATGGGAGTTGATATTGTAGTTGAAAGTCCAATTAAAGATAAAGATAAAGATAAACCAGATGTTAAAAATATTCATACTTTAACAGATTATCCTAATCATTTAATTGTGCCGGCTAGCACATATTCTTCAGTTGATTTTAATGATGGATTTAAACTTGAATTATATAATCCAACAAAAGAATATACAATTCCAAGCCAATTTAAAATTATATAATTTTTGTGCTATGCTAAGATTGTTTATAATATTATCATTTGGAGTCAAAATGAGTAAAAAATTAGCCTTAATCAGCTTTTTTCTATTGGGGTTAAGCTCTATCAGCATTGCAAACACAAACACTAATGATGCAAAAGAGACTAATGAAAAATTTGCTCCTCTGCGTGTTTTAACTGTAAGCGGAAACGGCAGAGAATCTATTCCCGCAACTTTATCCAATATAAATTTAAGCATAGAAATTACAGCAGTAACCGCATTTGGTGCTCAAAAAGAAGCAGCTAGACATTCTAATGCTGTAATTGAATATTTACAAAGTCAAAAAGCAGATAAATTAAAAACATCTAACATAACATTAAATCCGCGTTATGAATATGAAAATAATAAACAGCCAAAGCTTGTTGGCTATACTGCACTTAACGGAATTAATTTTCAAATATCTCAAGATAAAGCAGGCATAATTTTAGATGAGTCAATTAGGCTGGGTGCATCACGAATTAGCAGCATAGACTTTTCAGCTGATACTACTAGTGTGGAAAAAGCTAAACATCTTGCGATTAATAAAGCCGTAAAAGATGCTAAGCAAAAAGCAAATACAGCATTATCTGCCTTAAATTTTAATATAAAAGATATTATTAGTATTAGAATAGATAGTGCTGAACCAGTACGCCCAATGCCTTTGCCAATACCAAGAATGATGAATGCATATGCTGCTAAAGCCGCCGCTGACAGCAGTCCGGTAATTGGAGGAGATGAAGATATAGAAGCAAATGTTACTTTAGATATTGCTTATTAATTATTTAAAATCGAATAAAGATAAAATTGGCCAGTAATTTTTTAAAGCATGCTCATGCATTTTAGCATCTGGATTTGTGGCAATCGGCATGTTTGCCCATTCAAGCATTGGTATGTCATTATGTGAATCTGAATATGCATAGATTGTATTAAAACATTGCTTTGTATATCTGTTTTTTAGCATCCATTCTTCAATGCGTGTTACTTTGCCAGCTTGAAAACTTGGTATGCCTAACACTGTTCCAGTAAAAGGGGATTTTGTAGTATACCATGGGCAATTATCTTCAGTATTCGGTTCGGTTGAAATTAAATGATGCTCATCAAAACCTAGTAATTTTGCAATAGGTAAACCCACAAAACTATTGGTTGCTGTAACCAGTATGCAAATTGCTCCAGTTTCTTTTACACTGCATACTAAATTTTGTGCTTGAGGTTTAATATTGGGTTTTATGATTGTTTCAATATACTGCTTTTGCCAGATTTCTAATTGAAGCCTGGAGTATTTTGTCAGCACATTTAGACCAAAATTTAGAAATTCTTGAATATTTAGCACACCATTTTGATATTCTCTATAAAATCTTTCATTTTCTTTAGCATAACTAACGGTGTCAACAGCTCCAACTTTAGTTAAAAATAATCCCCACTGCTGATCGCTGTCAATCGGTATCAATGTATGGTCTAAATCAAATAATGCTAATGTTTTATATTGTTTTAATTTTTTGTCATTTTCTTGATAATCATGCATTATTCTTTACCTTTAGTTTTTATTTTTAGAGTATTACATTACGGCTAGATATAATTTTAACCGCAGCAAAGTCCTAAATTCAAGTACAGCAAATATGTTAATATTCTTTCACAATTGCTTGCTAAGTTAAAAAGATAATTTATCAGCAATTTATTTCTATTATAACCTGAGTACTGGATAAGGGTGTTTGAAGTTATGTTCAGTAGCTGTTTATCAATTTCGCAGCATTTCAGGTATGACTAACCTTATAGAAAACCACAGTTTATTTTATGCCGTGCTTATCTTATTATTTATCCGGTATTCTGGGGTTATTTTAATTTAATTAGTGTTGGTAAAAAACTAACTATATTTTCTATTGATATTTGCTTTGGTTAATTCTCTAGTGATATGCGACATTAATTGTGCAGTTTGATATGGTTTACCTAAAAAGTCATTTGCACCTAAATCATAAGCCTGCTGCTGATATTTTTCAATTTGACGTGAGGATATAACAATAATCGGTGTAGTAAAATGCAGGGGGTTACTTCGAATTGCAGCAATTAATTCAAAACCATCCATCCGCGGCATTTCAATATCAACTAAGAATAAATCAATATTTTTATGATTATTATGCATATCTTCAATTTTTTCAATTGCTTCAATTTTTTCTAATGCTTCAATTCCATCAATTGCTAAAGTTACCTCATAATTATATTTTTTAAGAATTCTCTGGGTTGTAAAACGAAGGGTTGAAGAATCATCCACAACCATAATATGTCTATTATTATTTTCATAACTTGTATTATTGATAATATCATTAACATCATTATAGTTATTATTTTCTTCTTTATCAGATTTTTTTACAGAGGCATCCCCTGCTGCAAAAGCAAATTTATCAGCCTTGAGTGAAGCCGCCGTATGATTGATATAATCTAAAGTATCTATATCTGTTTCGTACGCGTAGTTATTATGATAACTTTTTAAAAGCATTTCCAGATTATAAATAGGTAAAATATCTGTAAAATTAATGATGCTTATTCCAACCAAACCTTCATTCTTATATGGAATAGAAGCTTTTCTAATATACATAGACTTATATAAAAAAGCTTCATCTAAACCTAAATTGTAACTTTCATTATGGATATTTAATACAATATATTTTTTATGTTCTTTTATATTTTCTTTTTCTTCTTTTTTACCTAATAAATCCAGCATTGAAATATAATTTTTTTTATCATCATGTTCGTTGTATTTAATTTCGGGTTGACTATCTAAATTTGTATTATATTTATTATGAGCTGTCTTATCTGCGGTTGAATCCATGTCTGTACTGCTGTTAAAATTATTATTTTCAGACTCACGGCTTTGCTTGCTGCCATAATTTTTGCCTCTGCCTTGCTCTAAATCTGGCTGAGACGGATATAAATTAATTTTATTAATATTGTTTAATAAAGTCCCAAAGCTATATTCACCTACTTTACATACCAATATATCACTTACAAATGACTGGAGTGGAAATATCATACTAATTGAAAATCCAGTATTGATATGTGTAGCAACACTAACTTCACCGCCGATTTCCTTAATATATGCCACAACTGTATCCAAACCAATACCTCTTCCGGCTGTTTGGGATAAATCTTGTGCAGTGCTAAAACCAGGCTCTAAAATAAAACTAATTAATTGATCCATGCTTACTTCATCATCTTCAGATAACCAGTTTTTTTGAATAGCTCTTTGTCTTACACCTTTTGTATCAATGCCTTGTCCGTCATCTCTAAAATTAATATGCATATATTCACCTTGCTGCTGAATATTAATATTAATTTTACCTTCTTCAGGTTTATTATTTTGTTTTCTTGTTTCAGGAGATTCTATGCCATGCTTAACTGCATTTCTAATTAAATGCTCAAAGGCAAAGCTTACACCTTCTAATATAGCTTTACTTACTCTAATTGATTCTCCGCTTATATATAGTTTTACTTTTTTCTTTTGCTCCTTAGCCACTTGCTGACAAACTTGATACAATTTTGGAGTAATTTGATTAAAACTTAATAAAGATAAATGAATTAATTCATGCTGAATATCAGTAGAGTGATATTTTAATAATGAATTAATTAAATCACTTATATTGCTTAGGCATTCTAAAACATATTCCTGCTGAGCAATAATTGAATTGTTAACATTTTGACTTTGGCTAAGCTGAATTTGTAAGTTTGAAAATATATCAAATTCTAAACTATCCATAGTATTTTGAATATTGTCGGTATTTCTATAATTTGCTAAACTTTCTATTTTTTTATGTTCCTGCAAAGTAATTTGACTAATCAGCTGATTCATCTGCTGTAACGGCATAAATGTGTTTTGCACTTGGGATATTAAATCTTTTATTTTAATATTAATTTTAGAGATATATCCTTCCACATGATACGATTTTTCAATAAATTCGCCTAATTTTTTATGCTCAACTTTGATATACCAAGATTTTTGAGTATTATCATACTTTTCATTTTTATTTAATGATGGCGGCTTAGATTTTTCTACGACAAAGCTGTCATTTATGGTATCAGAAATATTTAGGTTTTTTTCTGATATGCCTTGAGATACTTCTTCGCTCTGACTATAACTATTATTAGTAAAATTTGATGTAATAACATTTGATTGATTTAACATTGCCTGTTGAGCAATATAATCAAGCTGCTGTGAAAGCTCAAGCAATTTTTGCTGAATTCTATTTATGCTGACATTTTGTGCAACATCGTCTTCTAATATATGATATTGTTCTCCAAGGCTATCAATTCCAACCATTCTTGCACCGCCTTTTAGCGTATGCAAAGCTCTTAAAATTTCTTTAGATGCATTATTATCTAAATATAAATTGTCAATATTTTGATTAATATTAGCATGAAGTGTTTGAGCCTCTTCAATAAATAAACAAACTAATTCAATATCTGCCGTATTTAAATTAATCACTCCTAGATTATCAATAATTTGAGTATTTTCTGCTTGCTCATATTTATTTACATTATTATTTACTAAATTGCTGCTTACTTTTGAATATGAATTAAAAAATAATTCCTCCTCTTCGTATTGCTGCGGTTCATTTTTTGGTGCAGAAATTTCTTGTTCTGCGGCATCTTCAGTTGCCTTTTGTACAATCTGCTCTAAAAATGCTTGATTTTCACTGCTTAATGGATTGCCGGCATTTTCAATATTTAATGTTTTTGGAATATCAATTGCAATATAAATTGCATATTGCACCAAAGTTGCAACAACTTCAGGAATTTTAGGAGAATTTCTATATTTTTCTACAGCTTGACGTATATACTTGCACCACTCCCGAATTGAAACACAATTTGCAGTCGAACTGCTTCCCTCAACTTTATGCAATATTTTTAAAAATTCTTTAGCATTTTTTTGTTGTAATGGCTGCTCCAATGAATGCAGTACCTGCTCAACTTCATGAATATAAATAAATAATAAATTTTGTTTAAATATACTTTTATCATCTTGATTTAAATCTGCAGATTCCTCTAATTGATTTTGGGTTAAATTATTTAAATTAAGCTTGGGAAACTCTTTCATTAAAAGCAGTTCACAAATAATATTTATTTCTTCCAGTTCTTGGCTTGATTGATTTTCCAGACTTGAAAAAGCAATTAGGCTTAACTCAATTAATTTAAACAACACTTGTTCGTCTATATCTTTTTGGCTAATATATTTATTAAATATTTGTTCAATATAAGAACTAGATTTAGACTGGTTATTTAAATCAAGAATTTTAAATGAGCTTTTAAAAGTATGAAAACAACGGCGCAAAGACAATACTGCCTCTTTACTGCCTGCTTCTATACTCATCATACTTGGCGATTTAGGCAGGCATATTAAATTATCACGGTGTTTTTTTATTTGAGATAATAAATCTGCCTGCTCTTGTTTAAATATTTCCAGTAATTCACTATCATATTTATCTTCATCATTTTCATTCAATATATCATTTTGTGAAAATAAACTATTGTTAGTTTCATCTAAATTATAGCTATCTAGATAATTACCTTGGAATAAATCATTCTCAAATAAATCTGAAAATTCATCCGTATCATTATTAAAATCTTCTGTATTATCTTCAGGATAATTATTTTGCACATATTGGCTTAGGCTACCAAAAATGTAATTAATATAATTAATATCCTGTTCCGTAATTTTGCTCTTATTTAAGCTGGCAAGTTTTTGCTGTAGTTTACATAACAAATTACTCTTATCCTTAAATCCGATCGTTTGTAATATATTACCTATCTGCTGAATAATTTCACTGCTTTTATTAAAATCAGTATGAGCATAATTTTGAGCTTCTTTAATTAAAATATCAATTTGATATAATACTGATTTGCGGATTGAATAGGCTTGCACCCTTTGGTGAATTTCATTAATATTAATTACAGATTCTAAATTTGGAGAATAAATTTGCTCAACTAATGTTTGAATTATTTGCTTTAAACTATAATTAGTTGAATGAAAAATTTCATGCACCCGCCAAGGCTCATTTATAATATATTCTAAAAATAATAATGCTGACGCAGCTTCTAAATCTGCATTCTTTTGATTATTTTTTAAATATTCATCAATACACTGCATTAAAGGAAGTATTTCATCCCATTCAATATTTAATATTATATCAATACTTCTACGTGCATACTCTAAAGTTGCATTAACATCATGCCAATTATCTTTAATATTAATAATATATTCTTTTAATTGCTTTAATGAAAAAATATCATATTTTGCATAATAAGCTGTGTCAATATCAAATTTTTCGCATATTCCATTACAATTTAAAAATTCTTCTATAGTTAAAATGCTGTCTATACCAAATGAATTCAATAATTTGTTATACGGATAATAAAGATAATGAACATATTTTTGCTGATTTTTATCTTGTATGCCAATGGATAAGCTATGATTAATATATTCTAATAATGATTGTACTGCGTTTAAAATATAAGAAAATTTTTCAATTTCTATATCTGAATTTTCTTGTAATACTTCTAAACAATTTAAAATGCTATGCAAATACTGTACAGGTAATAAAATTCCGCTGCCATGCAAATTGTTTTCACATAGTTGAATATGATGGTGCGCTTTATATAATAAAGATTTATTTAAGCGTTTCGGCGTATTATCATCATTTTGCAGGTCAAGACAAAATCTTTTAATGTCATGCATAGCAGACATTAAAGCTTGCTCAACTTCCGGTAATACTATTAATGATGCATCCAACACGATTAATCCTTATGCTTCTAATTATTATATTCAAATAATTAATAATTTTATACATATAACATATAACATATAACATATAAATTTGAATAAACTTATATGGAAAAGAGCAATTTGCAGCGGCTAATTTAAATGTAAGAAAAGTATATATATATTTATGTTAGCCTCTTTTACTAAGCTACGCAATATAGTGTCATATATTATATACATTTATATAAATAAATTATGATTTTAATTTTATAATATACCTGAGAGTACTAACTATAGATTTATTCTTATAAATCTATAGTTAGTACTCTCAGAAATTTAATTAAGCTATAGAAGTTTGTTTTTTTACTAATTAATAAAAATCAAATTTAATCTTAAATTTATTAAGATAATCCAGCAGCATATTATAAATAATCCGCTGAACCTTTGGGCTATCCCGCTGTCCGTCTGCTATCCACGCTAGCGGTCTCAATAAAAAAGTTTTTTGATAAGTTTTTTGATGTTTAATAGCTAATTCTTTTAAAAACTCACTATCAATTTTGAAATAATATAAGGTATAAATATAGGTTAATAAGGGTGATGTATCACAAAATATTTGCCTATATTGCCCTTTTAAGCTTAGCTTTAAACTATTAAATACAGCAATATTTTCCAGTTCTATTTGCTTTTTAGCAATAAATATTTGCTGATTTAAACTAGATGGAATGCCGTATAAACTGCAGTAGTGCCTTAAATATTCAAATACAGCAATTCCCTGATTTTGTATAGCCAATCTTTTGGTTAGAGTGCTTTTGCCGCTGCACTCTGCACCAATAATTGCTATTTTTTTAATCATTTATGGTCTGTTTTTTAAATTTAACATGTTACAAATATCCACATATCTACTGTAATTAATAGTTCAATTGGATAATAATTTATAAGCTTCATCGCATAAATACAATGTACTATTCACACCAGCTTTTACACAAAGACTTTGCGATTTCTAATTTGTATGAAGCTCATATGCAGGAACGGCAATATAAAGATACCGCTCTTCTGCCCTATAATGGTCTCGTTTTTGAAAGATACATACTACAAATCTCCGTATGTCTTCTATTGTCAATAACCCCATCGTTTAATAATTTGTCAGCTTCATTTAGTAAAGCTCTACCGCCTAAATACAATAGGCTATCTACACCAGCTTTTGCACACAAAGACTGTGTGATTTCATTTTTTTTATGAATATGTATAGGAACAGCAGTATATTTCTGATTTTGACTACCTTGTAATCCAAATTCACTCCGGCTTGAATAATTCCAGATTAAATTACGCAGCGTACCATTTGTTTTAAATTCATTACCACATACAAAACACTTTTCACCTTTAGCATTTGTTGGAAAAGGGCTAGCTTTATAAACTATATCCTGCAAATTAGTTGTTGCAATCCAAGTCATATTTATTCCTTTAGTAATTAAGTTTAATAGGTTAATTTTTCATAAAAAATTATATCCTAACTATCCTTAACTGTACACATTAAATCAGCTTGGCATACAATTTTCCCATCAACTTTTGCATGAGCTTTAAACTTCCAAATACCTTTTATGTATCTTTCAATTTCAACATTTAAGATCAATTGATCACCTGGCTCAACCGGTCTTTTAAAGCGGGCATTATCAATACCCACAAAATAGTAAAAACGGTTTTCAGGTCTTTTCATTTCCCTACCAAATGTAAGTAAGGCTGCAGTTTGTGCAAGGCTTTCTAAAATTAGTACTCCGGGCATAATTGGTTTACCCGGAAAATGCCCACAAAAAAAAGGCTCATTTATTGAAACATTTTTTAATGCAGTAATAGATTTTTCAGGAATTAAAGAAATAACCCTGTCCACCAGTAAAATTGGATAGCGGTGAGGCAATAGCTCTAAAATTTTATGTATATTAATGTTAATCGGAGCTATGGACAAGTCTTCGTTAATATCTGTTGTTTGCATATAAGCCTTAATGACTAAACTTTTACTGCTTAATTTTATCATTAAAGCATTTTAGCAGGCAAGGTGTGCTAACTAATCGTTAGGCTCGCGCGCGTATACATAATACTTATCGTTACTATAGCCTAGCTTATCACATATTTGCTCAGCCTCATCTCTTGCTTTTTTCTCAAAAGCACTTCCCCAGAGAGTTTGAGCTGCATTATTAAAGTTTCTTGTTAATAAAATTACATTTTTATATTTATCTGTAATTTTATTCCTTAGCTCCTTACCTTTACCTCTCTTTAATGGAAATGTACCTGTTTGAGAAACATATACAGCATCTTTATCTTCTAATAACTCGCCTTTTTCATAATTACGGTAAGTTAAAAAACCATCTAACTCGCCATTATTATTTTTACTGATTAATGCATGCATACCTTGTTTCTGCATAAGTTCATTTACTGTATCTGCAGCTGCATATAAGGCATAATTTTTTATACCATCTTTGCTGTCAAAACTTAATTTTTGGGTTAAAGGCAAGCCTGATTCCAGCTTGGTGTGTGTAAATCCGGTAAGCTCTTGTAAATTTGCAAGCTCTACAGCTTCTTGGGCATTTAGGGGTGTTTCACTTTTTGCCGTTAGTTCAGTTAGTCTGCCAGTATAAGATAGATAAACTGCATGTGTATACAATGAAAGTATATGTGATGAAATAGATCTAATATCATGCTGTATTTCTTCTAATTTTGCTGCAGAATAAGAACCATTTTGATAATTTTGTATTGGGCATAATTTTGTTAGGCAAGCTAAAACTTGCTTTTCTGCTTCATTCAGAGTGTACGCAGAATTAACTTTATCAAATAAATGAGTAGTGGTAACTTTGGGGGTATATTCAATAATCATAATATAAATCTGTAAAAATAAATTAAAATATTTTATATTATATACTAAAAAATTAATAATTATTGGCTAAAAAATTATATTTAGGGAAATTACTTAAATCCATGATTATCATCTTTTGATTATATGTATTTCAAATAAATGTGTATTATCACAAACCTTAAAAAATATGCTATAATCTTTTTTTCAAGTCCATCCGCTAAAGGCTAAACCTTAAAATTTTAGTATAAAATTGCTTTTATGATGTATAAAAAGGTAAAAAATGAATTTAATTCAACAATTAGAGCAAGAAGAAATTGCTCGTTTAAACAAAAAAATTCCTCAATTTGGTGCTGGCGATACAGTTATTGTTAGTGTAAATGTAGTTGAGGGTTCACGTAAGCGTCAACAGGCTTTTGAAGGTGTTGTAATTGCTAGGCGTAACCGTGGTTTACGCTCTTCTTTTATTGTACGTCGTGTTTCCTCTGGTGAGGGTGTAGAACGTACATTTAGATTATATTCTCCAGCTATTGCAAATATCGAAGTTAAACGCCGTGGCGATGTACGACGTGCTAAGCTTTACTATTTACGCGATCGTTCTGGTAAATCTGCCCGTATTAAAGAAAAATTACCGCAAAGAAAAGTTAAAGAAACTTCTGTGCCAACAACTGCGTAATTTTAGTTATTTTACCTCGTTATTTTAGATGAGGTAAAAATCTAAGCTCATAAAATATCCAATCTTAAATATATTACCTTCATCAAATTAAATCATAAGAAATAGTAATTGTGTATGAAAAAAAAGCCATCTTACCGTAATAATCGAGTTGCTGACCAAATATTAAAAGATATATCTTTATTAATCCAGCAAGAGATTAAAGATACTAGACTAGGCTTTGTTACGCTACAGCATATTGAATTAACCGCAGATTATGCCCATGCCAAAATTTATGTTTCTGTATTTGGAAGTGAACCTAAAATATCAATTGATATATTAAACGACAAAGCAGGATATTTACATTCTTTACTGTTTAAGATGCTAAGAATTCATACAATTCCAAAATTAAAATTTATTCATGACGAAACTCAAGTAAAAGGTTTTGAAATGTCTCAATTAATTGCAAAAGCTAATCAAGATAATAGTCAGAACGAAGAATAGCAAATAAAAAAACTACTTTATATTATTAGCTGTAAGAGGTTTTAACTCAATATAATATATTTCATTTTTAAACCATGACCTTGCGATTGGTATATTTATAAGCTCAGATTCTTCTAATAAAAATGCATTCAGTCCAATATTAATATCTCCTTGTTTTAAAGAAACTGAATTTGGAGGAAAAATAAATATAATTGCTTCTTGTTTTCCTTTATTCCATGGTTCAGGTTCAGAATAACTTTGTGCTACATCTGCATAACATGCACAATGAGTAAGATTATGTATAGAAGCAACAAAATTAAGTGTAGATTTTGCGTTTAGCATTTTTGCCATAGAGCCTTTTGGCAAATGCACGCCGCGAAATAAAGCAAATGGTGCTTTTTTAATTTTATTTTTCTTATAATTTATCCGCGATATTTTGCCCAGTTAATCCAAAATGTTTAAATAAAATATTTGCAGGAGCTGATTCACCAAATGTATCAATTCCAAATACTCGGTTTGCGTATTTATACCATAATGCGGTTGTGCCAGCTTCAATTGCTATTGTTTTACTTCTTAATTCAATTGGTAAAATACTTTGTTTATACTCGTGATTTTGAGCTTCAAAAACTTCCATACACGGCATTGAAATTATACGGATGTTTTTATGAGTTAATAATTGTTTAATTTCTTGAGCTATGCTTACTTCAGAACCCGTAGCAATAATAATTAAATCTAGCTCTTTATTTAAATCTTCCTCATTTAAAATATAACCTCCGTTAGCAATATTATTAATTTGCTGTGAATTACGTTCTTGGCATGCTAAATTTTGCCTACTTAAAATTAAGCAGCTTGGCTGGGTTTTATTTTGTAAGGCTACGCCCCATGCTACCATAGTTTCTGTGCTGTCTGCCGGACGCCATACATGCATATTTGGAATTAAACGCAAACTTGATATATGCTCAATCGGCTGATGTGTTGGTCCATCTTCACCTAAACCTATAGAATCATGAGTAAATACAAAAATACTGCGGATACGCATTAAAGCCGCCATACGCAGGGCATTACGGCTATAGTCAGAGAAAGTTAGAAATGTGCCTCCGAATGGAATATATCCGCCATATAATGCTATGCCGTTTATAATTGCACTCATACCAAACTCTCGAACTCCATAATTAATATGATTTCCAGCACTAGTTTCATCTGCGCGTACGGGTGTGCTTTTACTCCAGTTGGTTAAATTTGAGCTGGTTAAATCAGCAGAACCGCCTAACAGTTCCGGCAAAATTTCTGCATATGCTTCAATTGCATTTTGGCTGGCTTTGCGGGTTGCAATATTTTGTTTGGTATGCTGGCAATTTTGTGCAAATTCTACTACTTTAGAACTAAAATTCTGCGGCAGTTTACCATCAATACGGCGCAATAATTCCTTTGATTTTTCCGGAAATTTTTGCTGGTATTGATTAAATTTATCTGCCCAATTTGTATAAGATTGTTGTTCATGTTCTTGCGTCTGCCATGCGTCGTATATATCTTGAGGAATTTCAAAATCTGCATATTCCCATTTTAACGCTTGTTTAGATGCTTTAATTTCCGCTTCGCCTAATGGGCTGCCATGCACTTTGTCTGTTCCGGCTAAATTTGGCGAACCTTGACCAATTGATGTTTTACAGCAAATTAATGTTGGTTTGCTGTTAGTTTTTGCTTTTTCTATAGCTTGGCTGACTTCCTCTACGTTATGTCCATCTACATTATCAATTACATCCCATCCATAAGCTGTAAAACGCTGGGCTGTATTATCTGAAAACCAAGGTTTAACTTCACCGTCAATTGAAATGCCATTATCGTCATATAATGCAATTAACTTACTTAATTTTAAAGTACCAGCTAATGAACATGCTTCATGGCTAATTCCTTCCATTAAACAGCCATCGCCTAAAAATACATAAGTGTGATGATTAATAATATCTAAATTTTCCCGATTAAATTCTTGAGCTAATAATTTCTCACTCAATGCCATACCAACAGCGTTAGCCAAGCCTTGCCCTAGTGGACCTGTGGTTGTTTCTATGCCTGTTGTAATGCCGTATTCGGGATGTCCTGGGGTTTTGCTGTGAAGCTGACGGAAATTTTTTATGTCTTCTATAGTTAAATCATAACCCGTTAAATGCAGCAAAGAATAAATAAGCATTGAACCATGCCCATTTGATAAAATAAATCTATCGCGGTTAAGCCATTGAGGCTGCTTTGGATTATGATTTAAATGCTTATGCCATAACGCTACAGCAATTTCCGCCATACCCATAGGCATACCAGGATGTCCGGAATTTGCTCTTTGTACGGCATCCATAGATAACACACGGATTGCATTTGCCATGCGGGAATAATTTTGATTGCAAGATATAGCAGACATATACAGAAAAAGTACAAATAAAACTACATTTTACCAGAAAAGGCAATTTGTGTATATTAATTTAACTCAGTTTGAATTCTGTTACTCTCAAAAACAGAAACCTACACTTATATAAATTTATATAGGTATAGGATACTTTTATTTGAATCAAGCTACGCTCATTCCACTTTAATTTAAACTAGGTTTTGTTCAAATTAGATTGAAATGAGTATATTGAATTTTAAAACATAAATAAAATTATTTAGCTGGAGCAGAAGTTTGTTCCGGCATTACCATTTTAGTAACAGTTTTAACACCTGAAACTTCAATTTCTACGCGACGGTTAGGCGCTTCGCATGCAATATGTTCAGCACGTTTTTTAGGGCAAGTTTTTGGATCAACTTTTAATTGACGTTTGCCTTTACCTTCGGCATATACTTTAGTGCTTTCTAAACCTTGAGCTACTAAGTAATTTCTAACTGTATCAGCACGTGCTGTAGATAATCTGTCATTGTATTTATCAGAACCAAAAGAGTCTGTATGACCAACAGCAACTACAACCTCTAGTTTCATACTAGGGTCTTTTAAGTTAGCAACTAAATCATTTAATTTAGCTTTGCCTTCTTCTTTTAAGGTCGCTTTATCAAAATCAAATAACGCATCAGCAGCAAAACTAAATTTTTCTGTGCTGATTTGAGGAACTGGTTGTGGAACAGGCTGAGGAATCGGCTGCATAGGAGGTGGAGCAGCTACAACTACCGGAGCTGGAGCCGGTTTACCGCACTTTTCAGAGCTTGCAGTTTCTTTAGTCCAAAATGCATCTCTCCAGCAATGCTCAGATGTTCCATTCATCCAAGTTAATTTTCCAGATGTATCTCTCCAGTTATCTACATTATCAGCCTGAGCAATAGCACCTGCAGATAATAACATAGCTGCTAAAGCTAACTTAGTAAATTTTTTCATTTATATTGTATCCTTTCGAAAGGGTTATATCCAAAATAAAAAACGTTTTTTATTTGATAAACAGTATTTACTGTTTTGAAATAGAATGCATGCATGCATTAAATGCAACACATAAAACTAATTTTAACAATCAGATTATATGTAATATTGCCATTTAAACCCACATTTTGCACTTTTTTTGTTTAAAAGTAAAGAGCCTATGCTTTGTTTAAAGCCAAAATGTTGGTGATATAATACATTACATTAATATAATTTATTAATAATAATATTTTATTTTTTATTGCCTATTTTAAGAGAATTACTAATATTAAGTCAAGTTTACTTTCATAAATTTACGTTTGCCAATTTGCAGCGTATATTTGCCTTGAATTAATTTTAGCCCTTTGTCTGATACTATTTCCCCGTTAACTCTTACACCCTGCTGTTCTATATTACGATGTGCCTCACTAGATGAAGGCACTAACCCAGCGAGCTTCAGCAATTGAGCTATGCCAATAGGAAGTTGTGTATTTATATCTAGGAATGGAATATCATCAGGAATACCACCGCCTGCTCGGGTATTAAAATTATTTTTTGCACTTTGAGCTAAATTTTCATTATGAAAACGGCTTACAATTTCAATTGCTAGTTCTTCTTTGGCAAGTTTTGGATTTCTGCCTTCTTCGGTTTCTTGTTTAAGAGAATTAATATATTCCTCAGATTTAAAAGAAAGCAAATTATAGTATTTCCACATTAATTCATCATTAATTCTCATTATTTTTGCAAACATATCATTTGGATTTTCACTAATTCCAATATAGTTATTTTTAGACTTTGACATTTTTTCTACGCCGTCAGTACCCTCAAGCAGAGGCATGGTTAAAATACACTGCGGTGCTTGCCCATACTCTTTTTGCAGCTCTCTACCCATAAGTAAATTAAATTTTTGATCAGTTCCCCCAAGTTCTAAATCGCTTTTCAGTGCTACTGAATCGTAGCCCTGTATCAATGGATATAAAAACTCGTGAATTGCAATTGCAGTGTTAGATTTATAACGTTTAGTAAAATCATCTCTTTCTAACATACGTGCGACAGTATAACGCGATGCAAGACTGATTAACCCTGCAGAACCTAGTTCATTACACCATTTGCTGTTATATGCAATTTCTGTTTTATTTTTATCTAAAATTAATAAAGCTTGCTTGTAGTAAGTTAGTGCATTTTGTTCTATTTGTTCTTTAGTTAAAGGCGGTCTAGTGCTGTTACGCCCGCTGGGGTCTCCAATTAACGATGTGAAATCACCAATTAAAAATATTACATGATGCCCTAAATCCTGCAGCTGTCTCATTTTATTTAATACAACTGTATGACCTAAATGTATATCAGGTGCGGTTGGATCAAGTCCAAGTTTAATCCGTAACGGTTTACCGGTATTGTAGCTATTTAGTAGTTTTTTTGCCCAATCAGAGGCTACTAATAATTCACTGCATCCTCTCACTGTAATTTGGAAGGCTTTTTGTACTTCCTGCGGTAAAGATTTAAATTCTTCGCTATCTATACTTGCCACATTGGAGTTTAAATCTGCATTGTGTTTAGTGTTATTATTTTCCATCAATATACCTATTATGAATTAAATTATTAGCAGCAATCCTACTTTTCTGTGTTCAGAAAGTAATATGTTATAAGTTCTGCAAGCTGCTGAATTAGTCATACACTCTATGCCTATTCTTGATTTTATATAATTCTTATACAGTGCAGGCGATATAAATTTTTGAGTTTCACCTGTACCAATTATTAATATTTCGGGGCTTTTATCTAAAATTAAACATAAATGTTCTTGATTAAGCTGATTTATGTCATGAATATCTAGAGTTTCTATATTATTTTCATATAGAATAACAGTCTGCGTATATTCTTGATTTTGAATATAGACTCTGGGTGCATTGGGCGGATTATTTATATAGCGTTGTATGCTATTAGCATAATTTGAAACACTTTGTAGCTGCATATAGATTTTCTATATTTCAAATGAAATATTATAGCTATATTGTATATATTTTACAAAATATAACACTTTTCTTGCAAAATCTATTTTTTATCCTAAAATTGTTGAGAACGATTATTAGAATAATTAGTAATCAAATATTTATAACAAGGATAGATTAAATGAGACATGCAAAAAAGAAAGTTATACTAACAGCCGCTTGTATATTATTAGAATGCTCAACATTGCCATTAGCCCATGCAAATTGTCCAACATTGGATAAATCATCAGCTACAGCTAAATATGTTAAAGCTTATGTTCAAAATCCGCAGGACGTCGGAACTTCATGGAGGCTATATATGCGTCCAAGAAATGGAGCTTGTTTATATGCAGATCAGCATTATGTATCACCAACTGATACTAAAGGGCAAAGCGATGGTAAAGCTAAAACTGCAAGAGTTCATCCGGGAAGTAAAAACTGTTCAGATAAGTATAAAAGTTATATAGGTGTTGATATACCTAGTGCATCAGCAATTTATGATACATTTGTGAATTATGAGAAATCTCCAACTTTGGTGGGATTTAATCTTCAAACTACATTAAAATCAAAAGGCAACAAAGGAGCATTTGCACTTGTTCCAATGATGTCAGCTGACGGCACGCCAAGTAAAACTAATGCTCAAGTTATAGGAATTTGTTTTGACTAGTATATATTCATTTTCTGAAAATTAAGGTAGAATTTCAAAAAATAATCAAAAAATTATATATGAATGAAAACCTTATATTTCTGCAAAATGAGCTTAAACAAGAAAATTATTTAGATCCTACAACCAAAAAACCATTTAATGTAAGTGTTGATAATTTATCGGGAATACTTAAAATTGAACTGCATTATTGTTCTGCAAGTAAATTATCAGCATATAAACAAATATTACAGCCTTTATTAGATAAATATTATCAGGGTTATAGTATCGATTGGTGCATAAATATTAAAGCACACTCCGTTAGCAATAATATTCCGCGTTTAGAAAATATAAAAAATATTATTGCAGTGGTTTCAGGCAAAGGTGGTGTTGGAAAATCAACTACAGCTGTAAATTTGGCAATTGCATTATTACAAGAAGGAAATGGACAGGTTAAAGTTGGAATTTTAGATGCTGATATTTATGGGCCATCTATACCAACTTTATTAGGCATAAGCGGAAAGCCGAAAATTGATGAAAATAAAAATATGCTGCCGGTTTTTGCTCATGGTTTACGGTGTAATTCTATTGGATTAGTGGTAGATAATGCTCCGGCTATTTGGCGCGGACCTATGGCAACCAGTGCATTTAATCAGTTATTAAATCAAACAAATTGGGGAGATTTAGATTATTTAATTATAGATATGCCTCCAGGCACTGGCGATATTCAACTAACTCTTGCGCAAAAAGTTCCTGTAACTGCTGCTGTGATTGTTACAACTCCGCAGACAGTCGCAGCCTTAGATGCACAAAAAGGGCTTGAAATGTTGAACAAAGTTAATGTTCATACTGCTGGAATTATTGAAAATATGAGCCAGCATATTTGTTCAAGCTGTGGACATATTGAGCATATTTTCGCAGGCAATGGTGCAAAACATCTTGCTGATTTTGGTAATGTAGATATATTAGGACATTTACCCCTTGATGCAGATATAAGTAAATTTAGTGATGAGGGCGTACCAATTACTGTATCACAATATGCACATAAAGCTAGTGAAATATACCGCAATATTGCTATAAATTTAAGCTCCCGCATTAGTTTATTAAAAAAAGATACTAAGCACTTATTTAAGGTTGTAGCAGAATGATAATTGTTTTATAATTTATTTAGTTATTATATGTAAATTATTTTATATCTTATAATATTTTTATTTAAAATTTACGGGGTAATTTATGAAAAGTAAGGGCTGTTCATCCAAAAATCATACAGTCGCTGTTACAGGTATAGTTGCTTGCTTCGACGGGGATGCATGGGAAGAAAGAGGAAATATTGTCTCTAGTGGATATACTTGTACTGTATCATTGACATGCAGTCAATTCGGCACATCAACAGCAAGATTTGACTCAAATACAGATGATAAGAAAGCTATTAAGCAGACAGCAATGGAAATGTTCACTTGTTTAACCAGCAGCAGATAATATGAAAAATAAAACTGTAATTGTTACCGGCGGTGCTGGCTTTATCGGCAGTAATATAATTGAAGGCTTAAATAAGCATGGAATTGATAATATTATTGTGGTAGATAATCTTAAAAATGCTGCCAAATTTAAAAATATTGCAGATTTACATATTATAGACTTTATAGATAAACATGACTTTATTCAAGAAATTTTAACTAATCCAAATAAATTTAAACAAATTGATGCAGTTTTTCATGAGGGTGCATGTTCAGATACGATGGAGCATAACGGGCATTACATGATGAAAAATAATTTTGAATATTCAAAAAATTTATTTATCCATTGCCAAACTCACCATATTCCATTTTTATACGCCTCTTCGGCAGCAGTTTATGGTAACGAAACACAATTTAAAGAAGAAAAAGCCTATGAAAAGACACTAAATATTTATGGGTATTCTAAATTGTTGTTTGATGATTATATCCGCTATCATTTAAAACATCGCAAAATAACCTCCCAAGTGGCTGGCTTTCGCTATTTTAATGTGTATGGACCGCGGGAATGTCATAAAGGCAAAATGGCATCAGTAGCTTATCATCATTATTTGCAATATGCTAAAGATGAAAAAGTGAAATTATTTGGTGAACACGCTGGTTATACAGCCGGAACACATACACGGGATTTTATTTATGTTGGTGATATTATAGATGTTAAACTTAAATTTTGGCAAAATAAACTAGCAAGCGGAATTTATAATTTAGGCACTGGCAAAGCAGAGCCGTTTAATAATATTGCGGTTAGCATGGTGAATGAATATAGAAAAGATCAAGGCAAGTCAACTGTAAATCTTGAAGAATTAGTTAAACTTAATATACTCGAATATATTAACTTCCCGCAAAGTTTACATGGTAAATATCAAAGTTACACTCAAGCTAATTTAGATAATTTACGCACTGTTGTACAGCATGATTTTTTAAATGTAGCACATGGTGTAGAAAAATATTACACTTGGTTAAAGCAGAACTATGTTCGTTTTGCTGAATGATTTAAATTTTGTTAAACCTGTGCTGAGACTGTTTTTGTATGTACCCTTACCCTCTTGTGTTCGATATTCGGGTTATAATAACTAAATGACGCTTTGCCTCTAAAAAAGGAGGCTGAATATTTATTTTATTTATATTAAATATATTTTTATCTAAATTAAATTCTTCACTATCTTGCCCCTTTAGCAAAGCAAAAAATCCTTTATCATCTAACAAATTTTGAGTTTTTTTAATAATATGACTAGTATCAGCATATGCTCTTGCTGTAATAATATTAAATTTTTCAGAATTATTTGTGTTGCTCTGTAAAGAAAAATCTTCAATGCGGATATGATGCGGAAAAAAATTATTCAAATTCAATTCTAATTTTACTTGATGCTGAAAAGCAATTTTTTTATGTACAGCATCTACACTATAAACATTCCATGCTGGGTTAATAATCGACCATATTATGCCGGGTAAACCTGCTCCAGAACCTACATCAAGTATTTTAACATTTTTTGAATTTTCATTAATTTTTTTATAAATACTAGGTAAGACAGCCAAACAATCAATAATATGCTTAACTAAAATATCATAATCTTTAGTTATTGTAGTAAGATTATAAACTTTATTCCATTTTTGTAATAATTTAACATATTCGATTAAAAATTTTGATTGCTCTAAACTTATTTTGTTCATTTCCATCAATTCAATTGCTTGATTAAGCATTTGAATAAGATTATTAGAATCATTGGCATTAGTTAAATCAATTTTCCCGCAATTTTTCATAAGGAATTTTATAAATATTTTTTTAGAACTAACATAGAAATATAGATTATAATATACTAATCGTAGTTCATTTTGCGACAAGCAACAGGGATAAATTATGACGACAACGAAGTTCGCACATTGAAATCGAATCAGTATATAACAAAAAATATTACAAAGATAGTATGCATATTCATTATTTAGGCAAAAAAATTAATAACCCTTTAGCTGTTACAATTGGTAATTTTGATGGTGTTCATATTGGGCATCAATTCATATTATCTAAACTGAATGATTTTGCAGTAAAAAATAATATGAATAGTGCAGTAATAAGCTTTTTCCCCCACCCGCGTAAAGTTTTATATCCACGTGAATTGGGTGAAGTTTTATACATTGATACATTAAGGCAAAAAATTATTAAATTATTAAATTATGCTGATAATTTACTTCTGTTAAAATTTACCAAAAATTTATCTAAATTAAGTGCGCAGGATTTTGTAAAAAATTTATCCCAGCTTAATGTAAAATATATTATAGTTGCTGATGATTTCTATTTCGGTAATAAACGTAGCGCAGATAGCAAAGATTTACAGGTTATTGCTCAAGATTATGCTATAAAAGTTGATATTATTCATACTTTAAATACAAAAACTAATTCAGATGACATAAAAGATAAAATTTCCAGCACTTTAATCAGAGAAAGCTTAAAACAAGCCGATTTTGTAAAATTTAAGCAATATACTAATACAGATTTTTATTATACCAATAAGGTAAGCAAGGGCAAGCAAATTGGCAGAACGATTGGTTTTCCGACTATTAATTTAAGAGTAAATAAGAATTTTATTTTACCAAGCGGGATTTATGCTGTCTATGTGGATTTTTTAGATGAGAATTTTTTAACAAATAAGCTAAAAGGCGTAGCTAGTTTAGGCTATAGACCAACTGTAGAATTAGATGGAAATTCTAATTTATTATTAGAAGTGTATATTTTGAATTGGAGCGGAGATGCATATAAAAAAAGGGTAAAAGTAACTTTTTTACAAAAAATTCGAGACGAACAATTTTTTGAAAATTTAGATGAATTAAAATATGCTATTCATGCTGATATAAAAAAAGCAAATGATATATACTAGATTAATATTATGATTAGTCTATCTTTTAGCTTTATTTTCCCTTAAAATATAAGCGGTTGAGAAATTGAGATTAAATTTAAATCCCAATAAATATATGTTTTTCTCAATCATATTTACGGCATAACAACAGCAAAAACTATGTGCAGATAGTAAAATAATTTTCATAGTAATGTAGATGTAAATTCAAGCATGATGAAGATATTTAAAATCTAATAAAAAATAAATATAGGTTAATATGGTTAGCTTGACAGCAATTAAGGGAATGAATGATATACTTCCGCTGGATATGGAAGCATGGATTTTTTTTGAGCAAAATGCAAAATTATGTTTAAAACAATTTGGCTACAATGAAATTCGTACGCCAATTTTAGAACATACTGAAGTGTTTGTTAGAGGAATTGGTCAAGTAACAGATATTGTAGAAAAAGAAATGTATTCCTTTAATGATAGTCTAAATGGTGAAAATTTAACCTTGAGACCAGAAGGAACAGCTTCAGTAGTACGCAGTGTTATTCAAAATCATTTGCTTTATGATGGTGGTAAAAAGCTATGGTATATGGGAGCTATGTTTAGACATGAAAGACCGCAAAGAGGAAGATACAGACAATTTCATCAGTTAGGTATTGAAAGCTTAGGTTTTGCACATCCGCAAGCTGATACAGAATTGGTTTTATTTGCACATAAATTATTCGAAAAATTAGGCATTCAGGATAAATTGGTTTTACATATTAATTCTTTAGGTAATTTGCCGGAACGTTTAAAACATAGAGAAGCATTAATAAAATATTTTGAAGAAAATGTTAATATTTTAGATGTGGATAGTATTAAACGCTTAAAAACTAATCCATTACGTGTACTGGATAGTAAAAATCCGGATATGCAAAGCATGATAGAAAATGCTCCAAGTATTTTAGATTTTTTAGAGCAAGATTCTTTAAGCCATTTCAACACTATTAAAAAACTGCTTGATGGCTTAAATATTGCATATAAAGTAAATCATCGCTTAGTCCGGGGTTTAGATTACTATAATAAAACAGTATTTGAATGGATCACTGAAGAACTAGGTGCTCAAGGCACTGTATGCGGCGGGGGCAGATATGACCCTTTAATAGAAATTATGGGTGGTAAAAGCTATCCAGCAGTAGGTTTAGCTATGGGTATAGAGCGTATTCTAGAGCTAATTAAAATGACAAGTTATGCTAAACAGCCTAAAAATGATGTGTATCTTATTTATAATGGTGAACAAACAGAATTATATAGTTTGCTTTTAGCATCTAAGCTACGTGATTTTTCTATTAACGTAATCCAGCACAGCCATATTGAATTACAGCAGCAAAGCTTAAAATCACAAATGAAAAAAGCAGGGGCAAGCAATTCTAATTTTGCAATTGTTATTACTGATCAATTTATATTAGAAAAGCGTATATCAATAAAAAGTTTAATATCCGGCGATGAACAAGTGTTTGATTTAGAAAATTTAAATAATAATGAACAATTAAAATTAATTTGCAACTATATACAAAAAACATTATAAACATATTTAATATTGTGTAAAGGAACATATGTTATGAGTTATGATCTAGAAGAACAAGAGCAGTTAGAAAATATAAAATTATGGTGGGCAGAACATGGCAAACTAGTAAGCAATATTATATCTGTAATATTAATTGTAATTAGTGCTTATTTTGGTTATAAATGGTGGATGAATTATCAAGAAGAAAAAGCCTATGAATTGGTCACACAATTAAATGCCGCAATTGAAGCAAATAAAACAAGCGAGATTTTAAAAATTGCTTCTGAACTTAAAATAAAATATCCTAACAGTACTCATACTGCAGTTGGTATTTTAAGAGCTGCACAAACATTACCAGCAAAAAATACTGTTGAAGTAATAGATTTATTAAAGTTTACTGCAAATAATGCTAAACAAGAAGAATACACAATATTAGCCAGTTACAGATTAGCAAGCATATTAATTGATAATAAAAAATTCGATGAGGCAATTGAGCTAATGAAAAAACCTATAAAAGATAACATGATGTGGCAGGGCTTATTTGCAGATAGGGCAGCTGATGCCTATGTAGCTAAAGGTGATAGACAAAAAGCCGGAATCTTATATGAACAGGCATTAAAATCTGCTCAAGAAACTCAAAATAAGGCATTACAAAATTTTGTGGAGCTAAAAATGAATGTTAGCACTATAACTGATAATTAATATAATTATGTTTAAATCTTGGTTTAAATCAGCAAAGCAGCCTATAAATACTACTGTAAATCCTTTGCTAAACCTGCAAAGAGATACTTCTTTAACATTATTGGTAATAATAGCATTAACTATAGGCTGTATTTTTGTATATTCTGCAACAATTGCTATCAAAGCTTCAGCTAAATTTTCTGATTATAATGAGTACCATTTCTTATGGAGGCATACATTATCCATATTTTTAGGTATATCAGGTATGATGATTGTACGAGAAATAAAAGTTAGTACATGGGAAAAAATAGCTCCGAAGCTCTTTATCATTTCTTTAATTGCTTTAATCATAGTGCTTATTCCGCATGTTGGAAAATCAGTTGGTGGAGCAAAGCGCTGGATTTCACTAGGAATTTTAAACTTTCAGCCTTCTGAATTAATAAAATTAGCTACAATTTTGTATGGGGCTAATTACATTGTTAGAAAAATTGATAAAATGCATTTGTTCAAACAAGGCATATTACCTCTTACAATTGCTGTGGGGGCAGTAGGAGTTTTACTTTTACTAGAGCCTGATATGGGTGCATTTATGGTGGTTGCTTTAATTGCAGCCGGAATATTATTTTTGGGTGGTGCAAACGGCAGATTGTTTTTAATTTTACTCGTTGTCTGTACTTTAGTTTTTGCTTCAATTATTTGGTTTTCACCGTGGCGACGCCAACGTATTTTTGCTTATTTATCGCCTTGGGATGAAACATTTGTATTAGATAAAGGTTATCAATTAACTTTATCTTTAATTGCTTTTGGTCATGGTGAATGGTTTGGTAAGGGATTAGGTGCAAGCATACAAAAATTAAATTATTTGCCGGAAGCACATACAGACTTTATTTTGGCGGTAATTGGCGAGGAACTGGGGTTTATAGGCTTAGCTGGGATGGTGATTTTATTTTTTTTAATATCTAAAAAAGCCTTTTTAATTGGAAGAACCGCCATACAGTTTGAAAAACACTTTGCTGGACTAGTAGCTCAAGGCGTTGGTTTATGGATAGGCGGTCAAACCTTTATCAATATGGGGGTAAATCTTGGATTATTGCCTACAAAGGGTTTAACACTGCCTTTAATTAGCTACGGAGGCTCGGCTATAATTATGAATTGTATAGCTATCGGTATTTTAATGCGGGTAGATTATGAAAACCATTTAATTATGCGTGGTGAGGTAGTTACTTAAAAAATTTTCTTAGCTTATTTATTTGAATTGGATTCTGGTTATAGGGATTATCAGTGGAAAATAAAGCCTCTTGTGTATGATGGGGGGAATTAGAAAGCCGTCTGCCTTGAATCTTATCCATTATCCTATCCTTAGCTTTTTTTGGGTTAGCTGCATAATAACCAGCAGCTATACTACTTCCAATAACTAAGGTAACAACTTTTTTAATTGATTTACCACTTTTGCCCATATTAATTGGTATATTTTAGTTATTTAATACATCTATATTTTTTGGCATAATAAATTTAAAATGTTCAGTAGAAAATTTCTGACTATTTAAATTATTGATTTGTATCACTCCATTATTGCCTAAATTATCCTGAAAAATCAATATTCTAGGTAAATAATTTAATACTCCAATGGTTAAATATTGATAAATACTATCTTTATCTCTAGGTTTTAATATAATCCATTGATTAATATTGGTAATCAGTTGTTTATCTAGTTTATCCAATTGATTTGGACTAATCTTTACATTGCTGCTATTTGTTGAGATATTGTAGGTAAAATATTTAGTCCAGCTTTTATCATTTAAAAATACAGCAATCGGCGATGCTGAAATTGCTTCATCTGCATTTTTTACTGTTACCTGCTGTAAATCTTTATCATAGATATATAATTTATTACCATCTGATTGTATAACTTGTTTAAAAGGTTTTTGATATTCCCAAATAAATTTATTGGGTTTGCTAAAGCTGAATGTTCCTGTAAATTCTTTAGTTTTATTACCTGTATTTTGTATTTGAAAAAATGTTCCTGATATAGAATCAAAGTTAATTATTTTATTCAATTCATTATTATTTGCCTTAGATTCAATAGCGTACGCTTGATTAAATGATAAAAACACTGTGCTGATTAAAGCCGTAGTTAACGTTTTTAATATTTTTATTTTCATGTTTTTTAAGTTTTAATTTTTTTTACAAACTATTTATTTACTTATTTAGAATAAATCAATTATTACTAGAAAGATTAATTTTATGTTAATATTCCAATTATTTCTTCACCCAACCTTATAATTTGACCCTTCAGTTCATCAAGATCGCTTTGTGTATAATTTCCGCTTTCGATAAGCTGGCTACACTCTTGTCCTAATTGTTTTCTGCTGCAAGTATTTCTTCATCTGATATATGCATGAATCTACCTCTGAAATTTATATAATATTTTATAATAATATTATAGTAAAATTCTTTCAATTCCGCCATTGTTGGCTTTATCTATATATTCTGTTAACCAGTTCTCACCTAAAATATGTTTTGCAATTTCTATTACGATATAATCAGCCTCTATACCAGTTTCTTCAGTATATCTATTTAATCCTTGCAGGCATGAAGGGCAACTTGTTAAAATTTTCACAGGTTCTAAAGAATTTAATTTATCTTTAGCATTTTGTAATGTTTCTTGTTTTTTAAATCTAACTTGAGTGGCTATATCAGGTCGGCTAACCGCAAATGTGCCTGATTCTCCGCAACATTTGTCATTTTTTTCAATTTTTTGTTCTTGATTAATTAAACTATTCACTACACTCGTGCTGTTATAAGTTTTCATAGGGTCATGACATGGTGCGTGATACATATACTGCACACCCGTAACCGTTTCTATTTTTATGCCTTTTTCTAATAAATATTCATGAATATCGATCAAACGGCAATTTGGAAATATTTTATCAAACTGATAATCAAGTAATGAGTCCATACAAGTTCCGCAACTTACTACCACAGTCTTAATATCTAAATAATTAAGAGTATTGGCTATGCGGTGAAATAAAACACGGTTATCCGTTATAATTTTTTCTGCTTTATCAAACTGCCCATTACCTTTTTGAGGATAACCGCAGCACAAATATCCAGGCGGAAGAACAGTCTGTGCTCCAACATGCCATAGCATAGCTTGTGTAGCTAATCCAACTTGGCTAAATAATCTTTCTGAACCGCATCCCGGAAAATAGAATACTGCTTCACTTGAGGTGGTAGTCTGCTGAGGATTGCGTATAATTGGCACAATTTTATTATCCTCAATATCCAGCAATGCTCTAGCTGTTTTACTTGGAAGTTTATTGGGTAATTTTTTATTGATAAAATGTATAACCTGCTGATGCATTTTAGGTTTTCCAACCGTAGCAGGAGGGTGTTGAGTTTGTTTTTTTGCAATTTTTTTAAATAAAGATACGCCTAGTCTTTGGGCTTTATATCCAAAATTAATCATGCCTTTTCTAACAATATTAATTGTATGCGGTGAGCTTGCATTTAAAAACAGCATAGCAGCACTTGTGCCAAGATTAAATTTCTTTTTACCCATTTTACGTAATAAATTACGCATATTCATAGAAACATCACCAAAATCAATTTCTACCGGACAAGGTGCTAAACATTTATGACATACTGTACAATGGTCTGCCACATCGCTATATTCGTCCCAGTGCTTTATGCTGATTCCTCTTCTTGTCTGTTCTTCATATAAAAATGCCTCAGTTAATAAAGAAGTTGCTAAAATTTTATTACGTGGGGAATATAATAAATTAGCCCGAGGTACATGCGTCGAACATTCCGGTTTACATTTTCCGCATCTTAAACAATTTTTAATACTGTTATTTATATCTCCAATATCATTTTGTTTCATGATAATAGATTCATGCTCCATTAAGCTAAAACTTGGTGTATAGGCATAGCGCAAATCTGCACCTTTCATTAATTTGCCTTTATTAAAGTTACCTAATGGATCGACTTTATTTTTATAATCCCAAAAATTCTGCATTTCGCTATCAGTGAGAAACTCAAACTTAGTAATTCCTATGCCATGTTCTCCAGAAATCACGCCATCTAAATCGCGGGCTAGTTTCATAATTCTGGCTACAGCTTTATGAGCATCTTGCAGCATAGTGTAGCTGTCAGAATTTACAGGAATATTGCTGTGTACATTACCATCTCCGGCATGCATATGCAATGCTACAAATACTCTTTCGCGCAGCACTTGCTTATGAATTTTTTTACAGTCTTCAATAATATTGGTAAATACAGAACCTTTAAAAATATTTTCTAAAGGAGCTAAAATTTCTGTTTTCCAAGATGCACGCCAAATATACTCTTGAAGTAATTCAAAGATTTTTTTATGATTAGGTTCAATAATTTCATCTAGATTATTCAGCCAATATGCCCATTCCTGCTCTACACCTGCAATTACCTGCATAGCCCGCATTACCCTATCGCCAAGCAATTCTGAATTATCAATCTCGGCTGCATCATCGCTTTTACCTAGCGGTATATCTTTTTGCTGAAAATATTCAAGTAATTTAGTTATAAGTTCTAATTTATTTTTCAATGATAATTCTATATTAATGCGTTCTATACCTTCTGTATATTCCCCCATTCTTTCCAATGGAATTACTACATCTTCATTAATTTTAAATGCATTGGTATGCTTGGCAATTGCTGCTGTTCTTGAGCGGTCAAGCCAAAACTTTTTGCGTGCCTCAGCACTAATTGCAATAAATCCTTCACCTACTCTAGAATTTGCAATTCTTACTACCGCAGAGGCTGCTTCGGCAACAAAATCCTCATTATCTCCCACAATGTCACCGATTAGCACCATTTTAGGAAAACCGTGCTTTTTAGATTTTGTTGAATATCCTACTGCTTTTAAATAGCGTTCATCTAAATGTTCTAGACCTGCAAGAGTGGCTTTATTCTGATTACTCTGCTGCTGCATAAATTCTTTAATTTCCACTATTGATGGAATAGCATTTTTTACAGCACCAAAAAATTCTAAACATACAGTGCGTGTATATTCAGGCATTTTATGCACTATCCATCTTGCACTGGTTATAATACCATCGCATCCTTCTTTTTGAATACCTGGTAAGCCGCTTAAAAATTTATCAGTTACATCTTTTCCTAAGCCTGGCTTTCTAAAGCTTTTGCCGGGTATATTTAAAATTTCAGTTTTTAAAAGATGTTTTCTAGGTGCATACGAGCCATCAAACCATTCTAGTTTGAATTTAACCATTGGCGTATCGTGAATTTTACCTAAGTTATGATTAATACGCGTTACTTCTAACCAGTTACCTTGAGGGTCAATCATACGCCACCAAGCTAGGTTATCTAAGGCTGTACCCCATAATACCGCTTTTTTACCACCTGCATTCATGGCAATATTACCGCCAATACAGCTTGCTGAGGCACTAGTTGGATCAACAGCAAAAATGTATCCATGCTCATCGGCAATGTCAGAAACTCGCTTAGTTACCACTCCTGCTTCACTGAAAATAGTTGGGATACTATTTTCTAAACCATCAAGCTGTTTATATTCTATAGTAGATAATTTTTCAAGTTTTTCAGTATTGATAACTGCACTGAATGGAGTAAGCGGAATAGCTCCGCCGGTGTAACCTGTGCCGCCGCCCCTGGGAATAATAGTTAAACCTAAAGCAATACACGACCTAACTAAATCTACAATTTCTAATTCTGTATCTGGCGTTAAAACTAAAAATGGATATGCAACTCGCCAATCCGTAGCGTCGGTAACATGAGAAACTCTAGATAAACCATCAAATTTTATATTATCTTTACGTGTATATTTAGATAAAAGTTTTACACATTTTTTTCTTAAATTAACAGTATGTCTAAATTGTTCGGAAAATTTTTCAATGGTATTTGCTGCAATATTTAAAAGCTGTTTAACTTTTTCATCTATATTTGTATTGCCCGCACTTAAATCTCTTCTTTTTTCAATTAAGCCTAATCTATGAATGAGTGCATCAATTAAATTTTTACGGCGTTTAGGATTATCTAATAAATCATCTTGTATATACGGATTTCTTTCAATTACCCAAATATCTCCCAGAACTTCGTACAGCATGCGTGCAGATTGACCTGTCTGGCGTTCGCTTCTTAGCTGCTGAATAAGTTCCCATGCCTGCTCGCCTAATATTCTACACACAATTTCTTTATCAGAAAAAGAAGTATAGTTGTATGGTATTTCTCTTAGTCTGTTATGAGATGAATTAGAAGTTTTTTGACTAACTAAATTTTGCATATCAATTTGACTAATTTCAGAAATATTAGATAAATTCATTTAGATTATATTATGCTTATTCACAATTTCTATTCTAACTTAAATTTATAAAAAAATATACCTAGCTGTCTTATAGAATGTATAATACATCTTATCTTTAGATATTCACTAAGCTTGAGTTATGTCTGCACAGCAGTTAAAATTATTGTTAGCATAATCACTGGTTTTATTCTACTGCAATTGAGACAAATATATGTGTGTAAAAATATTTTATTTTTTAAATTAATGATATTTAAATATGTATTCATTGTGAAAATTGTTTTTTCTTACTGACCTGCCTAACTTTTTTTCTCTTGACTAATCCGCCTGCCGTTACTCTCTGATTACCTAAAACGGTTACAGTTTTTAGCGGATTTCTTCGCTCACCGCGTGTGACTTTTCTAACTCTTACTTCCTTTGGACCTGCCATCGGTATTTTTTTAGATAAATTTTCAATTTTTTGATGTTCTAAAACTACTTCGCCTTCGCGGTAGACTATTAATAATTTACCAATGCTTTGAATTAAATGACATTTTAATTTTTCACAAATCAATTCAGCAATTTCTTTATTTTGTTTACTATCTTCAGCTAAAATACGTATTTTAATTAAATTATGAGATTGTAAATTTATATCAATTTCTTTGAACACCCCTTCTGTAATACCATCTTGACCAACCATTACCACGGGCTTTAAATGATGTGCATTGGCACGCAATTCAATTTTTAATATTTTAGAAATAGAGGCTGTTTTATTAGACATATTGTTAATTACATTATATAGGGAAATATTATAACATATTTAAATGAAAATTTAGCTATTTTGTTTTTAGATGAATTTAATTTCAAGTATTTTTATACGAGCAAATAATACCCGATAACCTGCAATTAAGCATAAATTTGTGCCAATTTTCTTATTATCCTTATGCAGTATTCAGATTATGTAAACATATGTTAAGATAAGTTAATTAAATAACTTTATAATATGCTTTATGACTAACAAAAAAAAAATCAATAAAGAACTTGAGCTGTATCCATCACAACCAGACTTGCGGAAGAACAAAGATATAAATTCAGTGGCTATGAGCATAAATCCGCATACATCTTTGCTGCATACTAAGCAAAATAATGCTTACAAACCAAGCATGCCAATTGTTCCAAGCATTAATCATGCAGCTGCATATACATATGATGATGTGCATACTTTGTCTGAAATTTATCAAAACCGTGATAAGGGTTTTACATATGCTCGTACGGGAAATGCAACTACACAGCATGTTGAAGCAAAAATTAATCATTTAGAAAAAGGTATAGGCTGTGTTTCATTTACTACCGGCATGGCAGCTTATGATGCATTATTTTTTACATTATTATGCAGTGGTGATCACGTTATTGCGTCTAAATTTTTATTTGCTAACAGCATTTCATTACTGAAAAGCTATGCACATAGATTTAAATTAGAATTAAGCTTTATTGATATAACAAGTGATAAAGAACTAAAAAATGTCATTAAACATAATACTAAATTAGTTTTGGTAGAAACAATTGCAAACCCCTGCACACAAATTCCTGCATTTGCTGAAATTGGAAAATTATGCAAAAAGCATAATTTAGTTTATGTAATTGATAACACTATTACATCACCTGCAGCTTTTATTCCTAAAGATGTTGGCGCTAGCATAGTTATACATTCTTTAACAAAATCAATCACGGGGCATAGCCGTGCTTTGGGCGGCGCAGTAATTGATACAGGTTTGTTTGATTGGAGTAATTATTCTGGAATTGAAGAGGCATATAAAAAATTCGGCAGTCAAGCCTATATTTTACAGCTGCGTAAAAAAGGTCTAAGAGATAAAGGAGCGTCTTTAACATCTAGTCAGGCTGATTTAATCGCAATTGGTTTAGAGACTTTATATATGAGAGTAAATGCCGCAAATAAAAATGCAATTGACTTAGCTAATTTTCTTTCCCAAAATAAAAAAATTATTTCTGTGCTTCATCCAAGTTTGATTAATCATAAGCAATATAAATTTGCTAAAAAATATTTTACAGATGCACAATATGGCAGTTTAATATCTTTTACTTTGGCAGATGGCATAGAACCATTCAAGTTTTTAGAAAATCTAAATTTAATATTAAATTGCAGCAGCATTGGAGATAACCGCACATTGATTATTCACCCAGCTTCAACAATTTTTGCAGAATTAAGTGCAGAACAACACAAAGAAATGGGGATTAGCTATAACACATTTAGACTTTCAGTTGGAATTGAAAATGTAAATGATTTGATTAATGATTTATCTAATTCTTTAGCTGCATTATAATTTTTTACTCTGCCGTCGCCTTAACCAAGTCTAATTGAGAATAATATAAATAAAGTTGTAGAAATATAACACATATTTTTCTTTTCTAGATTTTAAATAAATATAATCTATAGTTAAGTAGTTGTTTGATCGAAATAAATCACAAGCAATATATTAATTAAAATATTTTATTTTTTTTACAGGAGACGTCATGAGTCAAAAAGTGCTTTTAACACCAGAACAAGTCACTGCAGTATATGATAATACTACAAATAAACTTACTATTGAGGCAAGCGGTAGAGAAGACGGGGTTATGAATATTCATATTCAAGAAGTTCAGGCTTCATTAAATAATCCGACATTTATGACTATTGGTGAGACTTCCGCTGCAATTGGAAATTTTCCATATACTGTTAAGCATGAGTTTACTGCTTTAGCTGCGCCTAAACAAATTACTATGAAGACAACTCAGGGAGATAAAAACTATCCTGTAACCACTACAGCATCAAATAAACAGCAAACCCAAGCGCCGCAGGCTCAATCAAATGTTGGTTTATTTTTAGCTCAATATCAAATTACTACTCCTGGTGTTGGCGGTCCTGTGTTTACATTACATTTAACTGTTAATACTCCAAATGCAACTGTACAAGGTGCTGGTAATATTACTCAGACAACAAATCCTCCATTAAATATTGGTACTAGATTAAATGGCAGCTTTACTTATATGACTGTTATGCCAAAAAATACTCATATTTTAATTACAGCAACTGGCTATCCAATTATTGATTTTCCTCCGCATGCTGGAATTGGTCCTGTTTTAATGCCAAACAGTAGATTAAGAATGGTATTAGAAGCTGATTGGAAAACCGGCACAGCTGAATATCAGTATTTAACATCAAATGGTGAGTGGAAATCTATTGAAAATGCTAAAGTTACATCTATTAATTCACAAAATAATTTGTTAGCTCAATGCGCATCAACATTAGAGGAAACTGAATAATTATAGTTTCAAATATAGTTGTTCTGATTAAATATTACCCTAATTAACGCCATACTAGTTAAGTTAGGGTATTTTTTGACATAGAACTCTACTCTAATATAGAATTCTCTAAAACTCATATTTTATTTATTAATTTAATAATTGCTTCAATACATAAGGTAAAATTCCATCATTATAGAAATATTCAACTTCAATTGGAGTATCTACTCTTAATAACAAAGGAATATGTTTAATATTTCCATTTGTATATTCAATTTTAATATGAATATTCTGTTGCGGATGTATTTCGCTCAAATCGCCAAAACTAATTTTTTCTGAGCCATTTATACCCAAATTAGAAGCATCCATTCCATTTATAAACTGTAATGGCAATACACCCATACCAATTAAATTTGAGCGGTGAATGCGTTCAAAACTTTTAGCAATTACAGCTTTTACACCCAATAATTTAGTGCCTTTAGCTGCCCAATCACGTGATGATCCAGTGCCATATTCTTCACCGGCAAAAATAACTGTATCTATATTATTACTTTTATATTGCATAGCTGCATCATAAATAGAAATTTGTAATTTATCCGGATAAGTTATAGTTAGCCCGCCCTCTATATGAGAGCCGTCCTCTTTTAACGGCAGCATTAAATTTTTAATCCTCACGTTTGCAAAAGTTCCTCTCATCATTACTTCGTGATGACCGCGCCTTGCCCCATAAGAATTAAAATCCTTTCTTATTACACCCTGCTTTTGAAGCCACATACCTGCCGGACCATTTTCTTTGATACTCCCTGCCGGAGAAATGTGATCAGTGGTAATAGAATCACCAAATATACCAAGAATGCGTGCGTCTATTATAGTATGTGCTTTTTTTATATCCCAGTTACCCTCTTTTTCATCAAAAAATGGAGGATTTGCAATATATGTACTTGGAGGCCAGCTATAAGTATTACCAGTTTCACCTTTAATTTTATCCCATAATTCTCCGCCCATATGTTTATAATTATTTATAAACGTGCCTGCATTAAATGCATGCTGCATGTATTTACTTATTTCTGCATTACTTGGCCAAATATCACTTAAATAAATATCATCACCTTGATGATCCTTGCCAAGACTATGAGAAGTTAAATCAATATTAATATTTCCAGCTATGGCATAAGCAATAACTAAAGGAGGCGAAGCTAAAAAATTAGCCTTAATATTAGTATGAATACGTGCTTCAAAATTACGGTTTCCTGATAATACTGCCGCACAAATTAATTGATTATCTATAATGGTTTGATTTATATCTTGAGCTAAATCTCCAGAATTACCAATACAGGTTGTACATCCGTAAGCAGCAACATTAAATCCGAGAGTTTCTAAAAATGGCAATAATCCGCTATCTTCTAAATATTTGGTAACTACTCTAGAGCCTGGGGCAAGAGACGTTTTAACATATTTCGGAATAGTAAGACCTTTTTGTACGGCATATTTTGCTAATATTCCAGCTGCCAGCATAACTTCCGGATTAGATGTATTCGTACAAGATGTAATAGCAGCAATTAAAATACTGCCGTGTTTTATAGATAAATTATCATTTACTTTGTATTCTTGATTTAATTTTTCAGCATCATGCCCAAAACCGTCTTGTGCTACTGGGGTGCTGAATAGTTCAGTGAATGTTGTTTTTACGTCTTTAACGGCTATTCTATCTTGAGGACGTTTTGGTCCGGCAACTGAAGAAACAATTGTACATAAATCTAATTCCAGTACAGATGTATATTCAACTTCCTCATGAACTAAACCAAATAAACCTTGAGCTTTAAAATATGCTTCTAAACTTTCTATTTCTTCTTCATGTCTGCCCGTATTTTTGAAATATTCTATAGTTTTTTCATCAACTCCAAAAAATCCCATCGTTGCACCATATTCAGGCGCCATATTAGCAAGTGTAGCTCTATTTGGCACATTAAGCGATTTTGCACCATCGCCAAAAAACTCTACAAATTTACCCACTACTTTATGTTTACGTAATAATTCGGTAATAGTTAAAACTAAATCGGTTGCTGTTGTGCCTAAGGGTAGTGTTCCAGTTAATTTTACCCCTACCACATCAGGGGTTAAGAAATATAATGGCTGCCCTAGCATAGCGGCTTCTGCTTCAATACCCCCTACGCCCCACCCAACCACACCAATACCATTAATCATCGTTGTATGGCTGTCTGTACCTACTAATGTATCCGGATAAAAAACATCTTTTTTAGCATGCAGACCACGTGCTAAATATTCCAGATTTACTTGGTGTACAATTCCCATGCCGGGCGGAACAACCTTAAATGTTTTAAACGCCTGCATACCCCATTTCATAAACTGATAACGCTCATGATTCCGCTCAAATTCCAATGCCATATTTTCAGCCAATGCTTCTTCAGTGGCAAAACTGTCAATTTGTACTGAATGGTCAACAACTAAATCAACTGGTACTAATGGTTCAATTTTACTTGGTTCTTTGCCCAATTCGCTTGCCTTAGAACGCATTGCAGCTAAATCTACTAACAAAGGCACACCCGTAAAATCCTGCAAAATTACCCTAGCTGCAATAAATGGTATTTCTTCTGTGCGGGTAATATTAGGCTGCCAATTTGCTAACGCAGTTATATGATTTAAAGTAATTTTTTTATCATCGTAATTACGTAATAAACTTTCTAAAATAATACGCAGACTAACTGGTAATTTATTTAGATTTACATTTAACTCTTGAGCTAATTTAGGCAATGAATAAAAATTACCTGTATGCGAACCATGCGAGGTTGTATATGAAAATTGTTCAAGCGTTTGAAGGTTAATATTGTTATTCATTATGTTTCCTAAATTATATTTGCTTCATGTAGAAATACATTAATCTCTTAATAAATCATTAATCGCTGTTTTAGCTCTAGTTTGAGCATCTACTCTTTTTACAATAACCGCACAATATAAACTATGTGTTCCATTTTTGCTAGGCAAGCTTCCCGGCACTACTACAGAACCAGACGGTACTCTGCCATAAAATATTTCACCAGTTTCACGATCATATATTTTAGTTGATTGACCAATATATACACCCATGGAAAGCACGCTATTTTCTTCAATAATGATGCCCTCAACAACTTCAGATCTAGCCCCAATAAAGCAATTATCTTCAATGATGACCGGATTAGCCTGTAATGGTTCTAACACACCTCCAATACCTACACCGCCGGATAAATGTACATTCTTGCCAATTTGTGCACATGAACCGACGGTTGCCCATGTATCGACCATACTTCCCTCATCAACATATGCACCAATATTTACATAAGACGGCATTAATACTACATTTTTAGCAATAAAACTGCCTCTGCGCACCACAGCAGGAGGTACAACACGCATACCACCTTGTACAAAGTCTTCATGGCTATAGCCTGCAAATTTACTGGGTACTTTATCAAAAAATTGTGTATATCCGCCCGCTTCCATGATTTGATTATCACTCAATCTAAACGATAATAAAACTGCTTTTTTAATCCATTGATTAACTATCCATTCAGTGCCTTGTTTTTGGGCTACTCTTAACTCTCCCTTATCTAAGCTGGAAATAACCTGATTAATTGCTTCCTTAATTTGTACTAAATTAAGAGCTGATAACTGCTGGCGCTGTTCCCATGCTTGCTCGATAATATTTTGTAAATCCATATATTCCCTTAAAATAAATTGATTATGTCAAATCCTGCAAAAAATTTGTGTTGTTGTAAACAATATGACTTTCAATATAATTTTTAACTTCTGTATTTAATTCTTCCATATTCTTATCCGCGCTTGATATTGGCTTCCCAACATGAATATTAATTATGCCTGATTTTTTTATAAAACTATTTTTTGCCCAAACCTCGCCGGCATTATGCGAGATTGGAATAATATCCGCATTATTCTGAATAGCTAATCTAACACCGCCGCTTTTATATGGTATATTTTGATGAGGCAAAGCACGGGTTCCTTCAGGAAATAAAATAGGAGTATAGCCTTTATTTAATTTTATTTGAGTTTCTTTAGATAAATATGCAAATGCTCTAATTCCATATTTTCTGTTAATATGCAACATATCCAGCATGCCTAATACCCAGCCGAAAAATGGAATAAACAGTAATTCCCGTTTAAATACAAAACACAATCGTTTAGGAAATAAACCCAGAAATGCTACCGTTTCCCATGCTGATTGGTGTTTAGACAATATAATTATAGGCTTATCATAATTTTTTGTAAGATGTTCTAACCCATCTATTTGATAATTAATTCCGCAAATTATATTTGCACTTGATACAAAATGTCTGCACCAAAGCCTTATAAGATTATATCTTAGATTATTATTTAAAAATGGAAAAATAATTAAACAGAAAATACCGTATGTAGTTACTATTATAACTAGATACATATTAAATAAGATACTACATATTGCATTAATAATCATACACAAGCTATTTATTTAGATAACACACTGCCGTAACTGACACCCGCAGGAATAAGCCTTTTTATCATGCTCACAGCATTGAATTTATTTCTATGCTGTTAACACTACTTACTTAAAGATTATACAACAAAATATAAATAAAAGGGATTACAGCAAGAATTGTATGGATTATGCAATTAGTCTGAAATTTTAATTATGCGGTTAGTCTTATTGCGTTAAATTAATGTATAAAACTAGCTATATGCAAATCTAAAATGCAAACGTATACACTAATATATGATAAACTATAGGAATAAGCCATTGCTATTACAAAATAATTCTATGTTAAACATATATAAAATATCTAATAAAATAATATGCAGTTTTGTTATATTGTTTTGTTGCCAAAGCTTTGCACAGAGTACAAATGCTGCATATGGAGAAATAAAAAAAGCCCCCCCAGCCAAGGTTAGGCTAGGTATAAAATCCACTCAAACAGAATTTGGCGCAATGGCAATAGCCGATCAAGCAAAAAGAATAGAAATTATCAACTTAGAAGATGGCTGTATTTTTAGTCAAAATTTTATTAAGGTAGACTTTAAAGAACCTGTAAGATTTATCATCAAAAATGAAAATGATTTTACAGTAAAATTAATGTTTACTGAATTTGACCGCAGTTTGACCCAAGATAAGAAAAACAGCCCATATAAAATCACTCCAGTAAAAATACAAAAAAAACAATATCATGCATTTAAACTGTCTAAAAATGAAAGACATGTATTTAACTGGTTTTTTAACCGCAAAAAATATTTTAGATGGGTATGTATAAATTCAAATGACGAAATTCTAGGAAGTGCAGAAGTACAAGTCGGGAATGCAAAAAAACTAAACCGGAAACAAATAAAAGAAATTAAACAAAATAACAAATTTAAAAATTTACCAACACCTCCGATTGGTTTTTAATATTAAGGCTCTGCCATGAAAATTTCAAATTATGCTAAAATTATAGATGTATAATTAATTATTCAATAAAAATGCCTTTACATATTTATAACTCATTAAACAAACAAAAAGAATTATTCCAGCCGATTACTCCAAATATTGTAAAAATGTATGTGTGCGGCATGACAGTTTACGATTACTGCCATATTGGACATGCTAGGGTAATAGTAGTATTTGATGTAGTTGCAAAATGGCTGCGTACTAGCGGGTTTGATGTTATTTATGTAAGAAATATCACGGATATTGATGATAAAATTATTGATAGGGCAGTAAAAAATCGGGAAAGTATTTCAAATCTAACAACTAGATTTATACAGGCGATGCATGAAGATGCAGATGCCTTGGGAGCTGCAAGACCAGATTTTGAGCCAAAAGCCACAGAGTATTTACAGCCCATGTTATCAATGATAGGCAAATTATTTGCTAATGATTTAGCATATCAATCAGCTAGCGGAGATGTAAATTTTAAAGTACGCAGTTTTCTAAATTATGGAAAGCTTTCAGGTAAAAATATTGATGATTTACAAAGCGGGCATAGAGAAAATGCAAATATAAACAATAATAATGCAAATTATAAGCAAGACCCCCTAGATTTTGTTTTATGGAAAGCTGCGAAAGAGCATGAACCGCAAGAGGTAAAGTGGCAATCACCATGGGGTACAGGCAGACCGGGCTGGCATATTGAATGTTCAGCAATGAGCTGTTCTATTCTTGGAGAACAGTTTGATATACACGGCGGAGGTATGGATTTACAATTTCCTCACCATGAAAATGAAATTGCTCAAAGCGAAGGAGCAAATAATTATCAAAATGGTGAGTATATCCATAAAAATGTTGCAAACTATTGGATACACAACGGTTTTGTAAAAATTAATGACGAAAAAATGTCTAAATCTTTAGATAATTTTTTTACTGTCAGAGAAGTATTTGAACATTTTCATCCGGAAGTAGTAAGATTTTTTATTTTAAAAGCACACTACCGAAGCCCCTTAAATTACGCCGATATTTATCTTAAAGAAGCAAAATTAGGGTTAGAACGTATTTACAATTGTCTTGAGAAGTACGACAATATACATATAAATGCAAATGATAATAATTTAGATTGGCAAAATGAATATGCAATCTGCTTCAAAAAAGCATTAGATGATGATTTTAATACGGCAATTGCAATATCTGTATTATTTGAAATGGTTCATACGCTTAATAAAGAACATAATCCATATTTAGCTAAATTACTTAAACATTTATGCAGTATTCTCGGTTTCGGACAATTGCTAAATAGTGATGCATTGAGCCTCAATCATCAATTAAATACTGAATTAGTCGAACAAAAAATTAATGAAAGAAAAACAGCAAAATTAGAAAAGCGTTATAAAGATGCAGATAAAATTCGTGAAGATTTAATTAGTATGGGAATAATTTTGCAAGATAAGCTAAATGGAGAAACAACATGGAAAAAATCTTAAGCCACACGGTTAAAAAACAAAATACCTCACTTATGTTAATAAGCGGAATGGTATTAATATTCCATTTTTTAGCATTTAAATTTATGATGCAGCTAAATTCAAAATATGATTTATTAGAACTTAGTATGCCTGCGATGCAAATTGAGTTTTTGCAGCAAAGTGCAAAATCTGATAATAAACCAGCACAAGTTATACATACTAAAAATATACAAAAAGTTGTTTTACCTCCAAAAATCATAGAAAAACAACCTGAAATAATTAAAAAAATAGAGCAAAAACCTATACCAAAAGTAGAAAACCTAAACATAGAACGTAAATCTATTCTTACAGCTAGATCAGATGTAAAAACAATGAATATAATCGAGCAACAGCATACTGCTCCTATGGAAAAAACTATAAAAGTGCCGGATACTTTACCTGAAGTAAAAGAAATGGATAAGCAGGTTATTAAACCCAGCGATAATATACAAACAAATAAAAACGAAGCAAAAATTCCAGTCAATTCTGGTAAAAACAGCAGTACAGATGCTAAAGACTCATCATCTAAAACTAATGATAATCATGATAGCCAATATCTAGGCGGTAAACCTCAATATCCTGAATATGCACAAGAAAATAATATAGAAGGCACTGTAATTTTGAATGTATTGGTAGGGACTGACGGGAAAGCTAAAAAAGTGGTTTTAAATAAAAGTAGCGGAGAATCAATTTTAGATAATGCAGCCCTAAAGCATGTTCAAAGTGCTGGTAATAAATTTAAACCCATGATTAAAGATGGAAATGCCGTAGAAACATGGATAACATTTGCAATTAAATTTAAATTAGACTAGAAGTTATAATACTGGATAAACAGCTGACTTTTAAACATATGAGTTAGATAATAATCCAGCTCATCTCTCAAATATTATATAAAAATTATATAATGTGCTAAGCTAATGTATTGGATAATTACAATTATCTCGCTCTATCTATATTATAAAGCACTTGATGTCGGGCTAAATGCACCTGCTTGCTTTGTATGAGAAGTAAAACCGCTATTTAGATATATTTCACCTGAGACCATATACGGCTGCATATTGCTGTCTGAAGCACTTGATGAAGATTGCACAGGGATAAAATTACCTAATACACTTGATTCTTGTTTATCTAATTCTTGCGAATGAGTATAAGTCAAAGAACGACTAAATTTTCTTAAGTTAATCATAATAAATCCGACAAAATATAAATTTAAAAAATAAAACTAACTATAAATACTATTAAAATATGAAACTTGTCTATCAGCTTCTAAGTTAAGTTTATTATATTTAATTAATATTTGATTGTCAAGAAAATATATGGAAAAATTGTATAGGAAAAATACCTATAATTATTTAATAAAATTTAACAAAATTATTTTTTTATTTAAACTCGGAAACTTTCCCCGCACCCGCATTTGTCTTTTTCTTTAGGATTATTAAATTTTAATCCTTCTTGTAATCCATTTTTTTCAAAATCAATTTCTGTTCCTTCAAGATAAATTAAACTTTTAGGGTCAATAATAATTTTAACTCCAAAGTTTTCAAAAACTATATCTTCTGGTTCTACACTATCAGCATATTCTATTTTATAAGCTAAGCCGGAACAACCGGTTGTACGCACACCAAGCCTTATACCTACGCCTTTGCCGCGCTTTTTTAAGTGCCTTTTAATATGACTTGCTGCTGCTTCTGTTATCATTATCATTTATGTTAATCTATGTAAAAATAATATTTATTCGTCTTTTAATACTTCAAATGTTTCTTTGACATTATCATAAACAACCGGATGAATTAAGGTATCATAGTAAACAGGTTTATCTTTTTCTTGGGGATGTATATTACCTAATTCATCAAATATACTATCATAAGATAACTCTACATCGTTACCTAAATAATGCACTTTTTGTCTGCATAAATAAAATTTAAGCCTACTAAGACAATAGTTATTGCGGTATTCCCAACCATGTAAACTAATAAATAAACAATCCACAGGCTTATTTTCATTAGTGTCCGTAGATTCATCTGGATCCATCTCACGAGCACTATATACAGGCAATTCTTTTTCTATACTCTTGCCATCTATATCTAAAGTAGCTGTAAGACTAATCATTTTGCGTGCAGATATATCTTCAGAATCGAATTCTACCTTACAGCTAATTAATTTTACTTCTTGCTCCGACTTTACTATTACTAGTTTAATACTTTTTAATACTTCCATATTGATAATCTTGTTTACGTTTACTTTTATAATCCTCAATCGCTGCTTTAATTGCATCTTCAGCTAAAACTGAACAATGAATTTTCACTGGAGGTAATGCTAAGTGGCGGGCTATCTCAACATTCTTGATTTTTGATGCTTCGTCTAAAGTTTTACCTTTTAATATTTCAGTAACTAATGATGAAGATGCAATTGCAGAACCGCATCCATAGGTTTTAAATTTGGCATCTTCAATAATTCCGTCATCACTTACTTTAATTTGAAGCTTCATAACATCACCGCAAGCCGGCGCACCAACCATGCCTGTACCCACATGACTATCTTGCTTATCTAATGAACCTACATTACGGGGGTTTTCGTAATGGTCAATTACTTCTTCGCTGTATGCCATAATAATTCTCCCTCTTACTCTTTATTGCAAAACTAGAACCAGCCCATCTCATATACAAAACTATAATGTGCCGTACGTTCTAATTTTACGTTTGTAATAATTTATAATTACATTATTAATAAAACTAGTGAGCAGCCCATTTTACAGTATCTAAATCTACCCCTTCCTGCACCATCTCCCATAATGGAGATAGCTCCCGAAGGCGCACAATAGCTTTCTTGACTATATCTACTGTATAATCTATTTGTTCTTCTGTAGTAAATCTTCCTATACTAAATCTTATTGAACTATGTGATAACTCATCGCTGCGCCCCAAAGCTCTTAATACATAAGATGGCTCTAAACTCGCAGAAGTGCAGGCTGAACCACTTGAAACAGCTACATTCTTCATTGCCATTAATAAAGATTCGCCTTCTATGTAATTAAAGCTTACATTTAAATTATGCGGAACACGTTGTATATCATCCCCATTTAAGAAAATTGCTGGTATATCTTTAAGACCATTCCATAGCCTTTGCTGTAGTGTGTGTATACGCTTATTCTCTTCTGCCATATTTAATTTTGCTAAACGGAATGCTTCACCCATACCTACAATTTGATGCGGTGCTAATGTTCCTGAACGCATGCCCCGCTCATGCCCGCCGCCATGAATTTGAGCATTAATTCTTACTCTTGGCTTACGGCATACATATAATGCACCAATTCCTTTAGGTCCATATGTTTTATGTGCAGAAAAACTCATTAAATCTACAGGCATAGTTTTTAAATCAATGACCGTTTTTCCAGTTGCCTGTGCGGCATCTACATGAAATATAATTTCTTTTTCTCTACAAAAATTGCCAATAGATGTAATATCTTGAATAACTCCAATTTCATTATTCACAAGCATTACAGAAACTAAAATAGTATCTGGTCTGATAGCCTGCTTTAGAGTTTCAATATTTAAAAGCCCATTTTCCTGAACAGGTAAATAGCTTACTTCAAAACCTTGCCTTTCAAGTTCACGGCACGTATCTAACACAGCTTTATGCTCTGTTTTAAGAGTAATAATATGTTTGCCCTTATCTTGATAAAATTGGGCAGCACCTTTTATAGCCAGATTATTAGACTCTGTAGCACCGCTTGTCCACACAATTTCTCTTGGATCTGCATTAACTAATTGAGCAACTTGCTCTCTTGCATTTTCTACAGCTTGTTCTGCATCCCAGCCATAAACATGAGTGTTAGAGGCAGGGTTGCCAAATTTCTCTGTAATCCATGGAATCATCGCTTGTGCGACTATAGGATCAATTGGAGTAGTTGCAGAGTAATCTAAATAAATCGGGGTTATATTATTCGTTGCCATTTTGTTCAATTCCCTCTAATGCCATACCAAAGTTAAATATAGAATTCACAATTGGAGTTTGTGATAATTGTTTTTTTCTTTTTAATGTATTTTTTTGCTCGATTTTTCTAATTGTTGGTGCTGTGCCGTCAATGCTTCTATTTAATGTATCAATATTTTTATTGTAAAGAACATGGTCTACCAAATCTTGTATAGTAACAGATGATAAAAAGTCCAAAATTTTTACATTTAGTGTTTGCCATAATTTATGTGTTATACAATGCCCGTCAGGCATTGCAGCTTCTGTGCAGTTTCCATTGCCGCCACAGTATGTTGTATCTATAGGCTCATCAACTGCTGTTATAATTGATGTAACACTTACACTGCTAAGCTCATTTTCAATCACATATCCTCCGCCTGGACCACGGCGGCTTTGAACTAGTCCCTTTCTTCGCAGCTTACCAAATAATTGTTCTAAATAAGATGCTGAAATTTTTTGCCTTTCGCTGATACTTGAAAGTGTAACCACACCTTTATCTTGATTTAATGCTAAATCAAGCATTGCAGTTACAGCAAACCTACCTTTAGTAGTTAATCGCATTTATATGTCCTTGCTGTTTGTTTTATACTTTTGTGCAAAACAAGTAGTTTTTCTATATAAAAATCATTCAATATCCATAATCCGCTTTTAATTAATTCTAATTAATCAATTTTTTATAGCGGCATAATACTTGACTATTTTACTCGAGTATACACTTTATTAATATTTCCGTCAATCAATTATACGTCGGAACTCTGATTAGCAAAAGGTTTTATTAGTTCGTTGTTAAGAATAATTATTATTTGCAGTATTATTTTGTATATTTTAAATATCAAACATGGATATTTTTTTAAAAGTTTATTAGTAGTATAATAAACATGCATCATGATAATAATTTGAGAGTGTTCATTTAGATAGTTATTTTTAAGATTTTGGAAATCTAAACCTAATAAACATAAGGCTTTGAATTTTTAAATTTACAGAAAAGCTATCTATATTTAATACTCTCAATAATTTTAATTTGGCTAAATTAAGTTAATTAACGATAAATTGTCATCAGCAATATACTAATAGTAGTTAATTTTATGACAAGGCGGCATGAATAAATTATACGAATATATATTAGTACATTGAGAAATAAGCCATGAGACTGCGAACAACAATTTTAAATACAACAAAGCGAAGTTCGCAAATTGAAATCCTATTAGTATAAAAACTATTTTTAAGTATCAAAACTAACAAGTATCAAAACTAACAAGTATCAAAACTAACAAGTATAAGAACAGTATGATAAAATCAAAAATCAAAAATTTACCTTTATTCTCATTGATAAGCTTAGCTTTTATCGTATCTTGCTCTAGTACAAATAATATGCAGACCAATGATAAAACTGCATATGATATGAATATAAAAGATACCAAAAATAATAATCAAAAAGATATTATAGAATCTGTTAATAAAACCGAAGTAAAAAATTGTGATGTAAGTCTAGGCTGTACTGAAAATGCTAATACTGATAATAAACCTAAGAACAAAACAAACTACAAATTACCTGAAAACACCCCATTTTTTATTGCAGATTTTATTAAAAATAATCCGGAACTTGATAACCCAGAGCAAATTGTAAATTTACTTACTCAGCAAACCCCAAATGATCAAGTAATTAAATTAATTAGTCCGGCAACCCAGCCTTTGCGTAAAAATTGGTTAGTCTACCGCTCAAAATTTGTTGAGCCTGTGCGTATAAAATCAGGCATAAGCTTTTGGAATCAAAATATAGATTTATTAAAAAAAGTAGAACAAGAGTTTAAAGTGGATGCCTCTATAATTGTTGGAATTATTGGTGTAGAAAGTATTTTTGGACGTCAAATGGGAAATTTCAATGTCTTAAATACTTTGTACACTTTATCTTTTTATTACCCTGAAACTTATAATAAAAAAGATAGAGAAAAAATGTTCCAAAAGCAGCTGGTTAGTTATATAAATTGGAGTCAAACCAGCAAAAATAATCAGTATAACCACATTGGCTCATTTGCCGGTGCAATGGGAATGCCGCAATTTATGCCGGAATCTATACAAAAATATGCGGTTGATTATGACAAAGATGGAATTATTAATCTTACGTCTAGTGTGCCTGATGTAGTGGCTTCTGTAGCAAATTTTTTAAAGCAGCATGGCTGGAAATATGGAGAAAAAGTTATATTAAATGTTGATCAAACTTCTGAAAATGTTGCTCTGCTTAAGGCAAATGCCACAGGAAAACCTAAACCAAGCTTAAAATTTGAAGACTTGCCGAGCTTAAACTTAAATTATGCAAATCATGGTTTAAAACCGGATACAAAAATGCTAGTTGTTGATTTACCTTCGGGTAATGATATTGAATATAAAATTGGTTTAGAAAATTTCTATGTATTAACCCGTTATAATCAAAGCTTTTTTTATGCTTTGAGCGTATATGAACTTGGCAAAGCAATTTCAGATGCTGAGTCTGCAAATCAAATTGTTGCCTTTAAATCAAAATAGTATGAATAAAAAATTAATCTGCAATACAAAAGAACTGCAGTTAGATGAACCTATAATTATGGGAATTTTAAATATAGGTGATGAATCATTTTTTGACGGCGGATTATATACAGATGCTAAAACTGCAGTTGACCGTGCTTTAGAAATGGTAAAACAAGGTGCAAAAATTATTGATATCGGAGCTGAATCGACTAAACCTAAAGCTAAAAAATTAAACATAGAAATTGAATTAGAAAGATTAAACAATGTTGTGCCAATTTTGATTAAAGAATTTTCAAATAGTGAAATTATTATTTCTGTTGATACATATAAACATGAAGTAATGCAGAATATGCTGGATATTGGTGTTGATTTAATTAATGATGTTTACGGATTTACTCAAGAAAAAACACAGATTATGTTATCAAAGTATAATTGTGGAGTTTGTATTATGCATATGCAGAATAATCCAAGCACTATGCAGGATAACCCTATTTATAATGATGTAATCACTGAAGTAAGTGAATTTTTATTCAGACAGGCAGAGCAGATTAAATCTAAAGGCGTGAATAAAGATAGAATTATTCTTGACCCCGGCTTTGGTTTTGGAAAAACATTGGAGCATAATATTCAATTATTAAAGCATTTTTACGAATTTAAAAAATTGGGTTATCCATGTTTAGCTGGTTTATCCAGAAAATCATTTTTAGGGCAGATCACCGGCAAAACTTTAGAACAAAGATTAGCTGCAAGTTTGGCTGGGGCAGTAATTTCAGTACAAAATGGGGCAAATATATTACGGGTGCATGATGTAGCTGAAACTATGGATATGATGACAATATTAAAACACATACGTTAAATACCTAAATCACTAGTTAATTTTGGTAAAGTGCCGGCATCTTTAAAGCAATCATTTACAATTTCTCTTAACAAAGATAGAAACAGATTCTTTTCCATTAAATTTATGTGAGCAATATGTTCTACACTAATTATAGTGTTTCCAGTATTTGTAACAACTTTATCATTTAACTGCTCGGTAATTCCTGTAAATATATTATCTATGGTTAAGTTACTAGGATATGTATCATCTAAACTAATATTAAAAGCGATTATAAATTTTATTATATATATTAATTTATTTCTTATTTCTCTATATTTTGCTATAATCTCTGTCTTTTGCTTTTGAGTAAAACACGAATCAAGATTAAGATCTCCAGCAGGAATAGCTCCACTAAAGAAACCCAATCTTTTTTTAGTAATATTATCATATAATTGTTGGATTATATAAGGTATTTTAACTTTCACATTTTGAATCAGGCTTGGACTCACATTTTTAGAAGTAAGGAGTATCTTAATAGCACCAATATAATCTTCATCTTCAATAGCTTGCCTAATCCCTTCTTCAAGAATTTGCAACCGTAATTCTTGAGGTAATTTGCTAAATAAGGGAAATGACGCATGACTGGTTATTTTTTTAGTTAATTGCACTCCATTTTTCTGTCTTGGATAATCAGGTAATGTTTTACTTATAGGTTCAGAAATTTTCATAATAATTTTTTAGGTTAAAATATTAGTTTAATTATAGAAAGTTAATTGTTAATTTTCAACTAAGTTAAATATTTTATTGTATATACAAAAATATGTTAATTATTTTTATTTTTCTTAAACATAGCTTGATTTAAAAAATATAAATACCAATAAATATAAACTAAACTTCCTATTAACAAAGTAGCTCCCGCACTATGAATTAGAGCTGCTGCTAACGGTATTGTGAAAATTGCCGTACTTATGCCAGTTACAATTTGCAATAATAAAATACTAAAACTAATTTTTACCCATTTATTTAAAAAAGATAAACTATTATTTTTGTGTATATATAAATACATGCAGGTTAAATATACAAACACAACAAATGCCATACATCTATGCACAAAATGTATCGCAGTTAAAGAATCCAGCGTTAACACGTCGCCATGATATGTACGCCCTAATTCTCTCCATATATGAAAAGCCTGCTCCCAATAAATAGATGAAATTTGAGGAATAATTTGACCTTTTATACAAGCCGGAAATTCAGTGCATCCCAACATAGCATAATTACTGCTCACCCATGCACCTAAACAAATTTGTATAATAACTAGAACTATTCCAATACCGACTAATCCCATTAATTTTTTATATTTATAACTTATATTTTCATTTGGAGTAACTTGAAGAGATTGAACAGATTTAAAATATTCCGGCTCATAAGCATTTTTTTGTATGCAGTATAAACTAATTATACTTAAAATTAGCAGCACAGCTAATAAAAGATGCACAGACACAATAGCAGGCTGTAATTTTAGTGTAACCGTCCATGCGCCAAATGCACCTTGTAATATTATTAATACAAGAAGCAAAAATGTTTGATAAGGTTTAATTTTTATCTGTTTTCGATATTTAAAAGTAATTACATTTAATACAATAATTAAAAATCCGACCGTGGCGGCAATATAGCGGTGTATCATTTCTATCCATGCTTTTAGGCTAGTTACAGCCCCATGCGGAGACAAAACTTGAGCAAGCTCTATATGATGATCAGCACTAAACGGATTAGATTTTGCAAAGCACCCCGGCCAGTCGGGGCAGCCTAAACCAGAATCAGTTAAGCGTGTGAATGCTCCAAATACAATTAAATCAAATGTAATGAATGCAATTAAACCTGTAAAATACATGATTTTATGCTTTGGCGACGTATTTTTAGATTTTTGAATAAAAACATACAGCGGTAATAACGCGCATGTAATAATAATTAGAACTAGTTTTAGATAGAGCATATTTAATTTATTTTAGAAATTTATCCTATACTAATAGTAGCTCATTTTGTGGTAAGGCGACAGGAATAAATTACGGCGACTATGTATATACTAGCACATTGATAGCGAAGCCGTGAACCTGCGAACGACAATTTTGACAATAACAAAGCCAACAGCAGTTCGCATATTGAAATCTGATTAGTATATGCTGAAAATTGTTTGAGCTTGATCAATAATCCATGCATGCCTTTTATTTATATTTTCAATTCCCCATTCTAAATTATTATCGATAACTCTTTTTGTTATTTCAAAAGAAGTTTTACCGTCAAAACCTCTGCCATGATTGCCGCTATAAATTTCTTTTTTATCACTAAAATTACAGTTGCTTGCCCGAATATTTTTTGTTCCTGATAAAAGTGTTAAGTTGCCTAATTTATTTATAAGATTTTTAGCGTTATCATCTATAAACTTGTCTACCCAATTTAAGCCTTCTTTATTCCATTCTTTTGGCAATATATGTTCGGTATGTAAATCGTTTGTAATAGGAATAAAATCTATTTTATCTTTTTCATGCAAATAATATTCAATCGCCAGCAATACTGGCTTATGCCAAGTAGAATTATAAGCATTCTTATTATCAAGAAAAGTTAAATAATCACGTTCCCCGATATTATTGACGATAAGTTTTTTTATTTCTGATATGTCTTGCACTGGTTTAACTGCTTCACCACCTTTAACAGCTTTTAATATATTAAATGAAGTTTGTTTTATTCTATTTGACGTTCCATCTGCTATCCAGCTTTGATAATAATATTTTACCAGTAAAGATTTTAATTCTTGATAACTAGGGTAATTAACATGTTTAGCTGTTGCTAGTATTGATTTCCAGTAAACAGAATGCTTTAAATATCTTAAGAGTGAAATATCTCTATCTTTAGTATCTGAAGTAATTTCAAGAATATTTTCAGCAAATTTTTTAACGTCTAAAATTATTGACTGCGGGTCTTTATCTTTAAATTGTTCTTTTAATTCATCTTGTAAGGCTTTTTTTGGATTTTCAGGTTTTAAATAATATAGATATGAACTAAAAATATCTTGTAATTTTTCATCTGCATTTTTACAAATACCCTCAATTTGTTTCCACACCTCTATAAAACTATTGCTTTTCGTATGGTCGCCTGCAATCTTTTGAAGCAGATAAGCTTTAATAATATCGGCTGCATTTAAATCTAATCCTCTATCATTTAAAATACTAAATAATTTTATAGCAAAAATTTCATCAGAACATACAATTCTAATAATAGTTGTTTTATTAAAAAGATAATTTATAAAATCATTTAAATCAACTTTTTTAAGGTTTTCATTTAAATCTTCTTTTTGAGATTTTTCAATGAAATCTTTAAAATAATAAGCTGTTTGAATAAATATATTGCTATCTTGCTCTTTTTTCGTCAACTGAAAATTTATTTTTTTTAAAATAGTTTCGTCAAATAATGCTTGATTATTTAGGTGAGTAGTTAGTTTTAATCGTTCCTTATCTTCTGCTAAATCCTTAATACTATTTATAACAATGTTTTTCTGTTTTTCACCAACAACATCTAAATCTCTTAATACACAAAATAAAATAATTAGAGTGGTTAGCCTTTGCTGTCCATCAACAACATCATAAAAATCTTGATTTTGATTTTTAATCACGACTAATGAGCCAAGAAAATAATTTTTATCATTATTTTGATATGCTTCTAAAATATCGTCCCAAAGCTTTTCTACTATTTCTTCGTTCCAAGAATAGGGTCTTTGGTAAATTGGTATATGGTAAGATACACCGCTTTCTCCAAAAATTTGTTTTATTGTTTTATTTTCAGGATGAAATATGTCTTTTGTGTCCATATATTTTGAATTATGCTTGTTTGTACTCTATCAATTTATAAGACGACATCTAAATACGCAAGAATAGCATAATAATATTTGAAGTTTGTTGTATTTTATTAATTTTTATGTTCTTTAAGCCAGTTGCCTAATATATTATTAATATCAGTCAAGGATTGAATAAGTAATTTGAAAAATGAACTGAATTATTATCTAACTTCAAACCGAGGTCATTCCCGAGTATGCGGGAATCCAAAATACCTGCTTTCGCAGGTACGACGCTCGTTTTTCAAGTAAAAATAGCATAGATTCCTGCAGTATTTTTACCCTATTCTAGACCATTTTAACAATTTAGTGATGTCTTTTATCATGCCTTTAGGTTCGTGTTCTTTTGAATAATACATCATCAAATGCTGGTTTGGATCAACAATATAAATATTATTTTTATAATCATGATTACTTGATACATACAGCCAATTTTCTAAAGAATTTAAACTTTGCTTATCAATTCTGACGAATTTTACAGCAGCTAAATAATCGTTGTACGCCCTTGTAATAACCGGATTAACTTGCTTATCATCTGTAATTAGCCACACAGGCACAATACGGTTGGCTTCTTTGCCTTGGCTGTTTCTCAATTGACGGATAATATATAAACGTTTTGCACATGCTTCATCACATTCTGCACTATTAGCAATAATAAAAAGCCATTTGCCCTTTAATTCCTGCAGATTATTCACAGATAAAATTGTATTTTCCATTTTTACAGTTGAAATAATAGGAATATCTTTTTGCGGAGTAACTAAAGTTCCGTGATTGTTTTTTGCAGAAGGTTTAAAAAAATAATATGCTGCATAACTTGCTATAACTGGCGTTAAGCACATTAAAAGCATAATAAGCATGGTAGTTTTGGGGTTGTTTTTCATTTTTTTATTTAATTAGAGTAAAAATTGCTAAGCATCAAAATGACTAAATATTGATAATATGTATTATAATATCCTATCTATATTTTGACAAATTAAGCTAATGTTATTTGAAATCTCTGAACCAAATCAATCTGCTAATCCGCATGAAAAAACTTACGCTATAGGCATAGACCTTGGCACTACGCATTCATTAGTATCTTGTATAAGAAATGGCGCGGCAGATATTTTAACTGATGAAAATAATCACAATTTAATTCCATCGGCTGTATATATTGATAAGGATAAAATTATTGTTGGCAACGAGGCAATTAATATTTTAGAATCTAAAAATATAGATAAATCACAGTATGTTTTTACATCATTTAAGCGTTTCATGGGTAAAAATATTCAAGATTTTGAAAATGAAAATTTAAAATATATTATTGATAAAAACTCAAATCATACGATAAACTTTAAAACTCAAAATAATACTGTTATTAATCCAATTCAATTGTCTGCTCATGTTTTATCATATTTAAAAAATATTGCTGAAAAAACAATGACAGGTAAATTGATAGGGGCTGTTATTACAGTTCCAGCATATTTTAACGATGCACAAAGACAAGCAACCAAAGATGCAGCTAGATTAGCCGGCTTAGAAGTTTTACGCTTAATTAATGAACCGACTGCAGCTGCACTAGCTTATGGGTTAGATAACAACAGCCAAGGTTATTTTGCGGTCTATGATTTAGGCGGCGGAACATTTGACATATCGATTTTAAATGTGCAGGAAGACGTTTTTGAGGTTGTAGCAACTGCCGGCAATACTGCACTGGGCGGAGATGACTTTGATGAAATTATTGCTGAATATATTTTGAATAAACTTAATATTGGCGTAAAAAATATCAGTAATTTAGAGTTTCATAATTTAAAAAATACTGCAAAAAATATCAAACATAATCTAACTTATGTTTATGAAGTTAAGCTTGATGTTGAAATCAATCATATAAGCTATAATTTTATAATTAATCAAGATGAATTTGCACAGCTTAGCCAAGCTTTAATTCAAAAAACCATTGATTTATTAAACTCTGCATTAAAAGATGCAAAAATTGACGCAGAAGAATTAAACGGTATTGTTTTAGTGGGCGGTTCTACGCGAATGCCTTGTGTTCAAAATGCTTTAAATAATATTTTACCTCATAAAATTCTTACAAATTTAAATCCGGATGAAGTAGTTGCACTTGGAGCTGCACGTCAAGCTCATGCTTTAACTAAAGGCAGTGATGAATGGCTGCTATTAGATGTTGTTCCTTTATCTTTAGGGATTGAAACTATGGGCGGCTTAGCTGAAAAAATTATAGAAAGAAACAGCACTATTCCAATTGCAAAAGCTCAAGAATTTACTACTTATGCAGATGGACAAACCGCGATGAAACTGCATATTGTACAGGGTGAAAGAGAAAAAGCTGCTGATTGCCGCTCTCTTGCCTCTATAATTTTACAAGATATTCCGCCAATGACTGCGGGCATGGCAAAAGTAAGAATTACTTTTAGCATTGATGCAAGCGGCATGTTAACCATAAGTGCAAATGAGCAAATAAGCGGGAGAAATACTCAAATAGAAATTGAGCCAAGTTACGGTTTAACTGAAGAGCAAATTTTAGATATGCTAAAACAAAGTTTTGTAAATGCACAAATGGATATTGAACACCGACTGTTAATAGAAGAAGAAGTAAATGCTAATCAATTAATTTATGCTTGTGAACAAGCGTTGTTAAAAGATGCCAGCTTGCTTAAGAATGAGGAAATTTTATTACTTAATCAGCATATTCAACAATTAAAGCTAAGTATAGAACAAACTAAACAAAGTAATGACAGTGATTTTTTAAAAAAAGCCAATGAGAAATTTTCAAATGCTACACAATTTTTTGCAGATATTCGTATGAATAAGGCAATTATGCAGGCAATTGCAGGTAAAGATATTAATACATTATAAGAAATTCACAAAATATAAATGATAAATGATAATTTTAAGCAAAAAAAAATTTATGTTGCACCAATGCTGGATTGGACAGATAGGCATTGCAGATTTTTTCATAGGTTACTCTCGCCAAATGCTGTTCTGTACACAGAAATGATAACAACAGGAGCTATCATTCATGGCGATACAGCCAAGCATCTAACGTATAATGAGGAAGAACACCCTTTAGTTTTACAAGTTGGAGGAAGTGAACCTCGTGATTTAGAGCATTGTGCAAAAATTGCTAAACAATATAATTATGATGAAATAAATTTAAATTGCGGCTGCCCGTCTGAAAGAGTTCAAAAAGGTTCTTTTGGAGCATGTTTAATGCGTGAAGCAAAATTAGTTGGACAATGTTTTACAGCTATGAAGCAAAGCGGTCTGGAAGTCAGCATAAAGCATAGAATTGGCATAGATGATATAAACGATTATGAATTTTTATATGATTTTGTGAATGAATTACATGAATCCGGATGCAGAAAATTTATTGTTCATGCAAGAAATGCAGTTTTAAAAGGATTAAGTCCAAAACAAAATAGAGAAATTCCTCCTTTAAAATATGATTATGTTTATCGCCTTAAAGCAGATTTTCCGCAAGCACATATAACAGTAAATGGAGGTATAAACAATATACCGGATATACTAATTCATTTAAAAAATGCAGATGCTGTCATGTTAGGAAGAAGTGCATATCATACTCCATATATATTAAATGAAATTGATAATTATATTTATAATGATAGAATTATTTTAAAAGATGAAATCATCGAAAAGCTTTGTGATTATAGTGTAGAGCAATTTAAAAAAGGCGTTTATATTGGAGCTATTATTAAGCATATTTTAGGCTTATATCATGGACAAAAAAATAGCCGTTTGTGGAGACAGCACTTTAGTAATAGTGTTTTATTAAAAAAAATTCAGAATTATCAAGATATAATAGAGTTTTTTAACCAAGCTGGTAAATTATTACTAGCATAAAATTACATATCTCTCTATAATAAAAATACAAGTACATTAAAGCTAATTAAAATAATATTTTTATTTATTAAATTATTTTAGGTAATAATTTACTAGTAGAAATATATTTGTATTTTTAGATTTAATTATCTAGTATTTGCAAATATTAAATTTAAGTAAACTGTTTATAAAAAATATGGTAAAAGATAAATATATTCATTATACCAATTCATCAGATGATGAAAATAAACATAGCATAAATATGGCACATTCCGTCTCTTTCATAAGCAAAGTTCTTGCCAAAACGGCAATGCATTTCTTTGGTCCTACTTACCACCCTGAACTTCCAAGAAAAAAACAAAACATAGATATTAACCCGTTTTTAAATAGTTTACAGGGATTTGCTAATGAAGATATAAATCTAATAAAGAAAGCATTTTATTTTGCGGATAGAGTTCATTTAGGTCAATATAGGCAAAGCGGAGAGCCATATATTACACACCCTTTAGCAGTGGCAGAAATATGCACTTCATGGAAATTAGGAAAATTTGCTATATGCGCAGCCCTATTACACGACGTAATGGAAGATCAAGGCATTACAAAGAATGAATTAATTGCAGATTTTGGTATTCATATTGCAGAGTTAGTTGAAGGTTTAACTAAGTTAACGCATATAGAATTTAACAGTAAAGAAGATGAACGTGCTGCAAACTTTGAGCGTCTGCTTTCAAGCACAGTCAAAGACCATAAAGTATTACTAGTTAAAATAGCGGATAGATTGCATAATATGCGGACCTTAGGCTATATGCTTCCAAGCAAGCAAAAGGTAATTGCTAAAGAGACTCAAGAAATATACGCACCATTTGCAAGACTGCTTGGGCTGCATGAAGCATACAATGAATTACAAGATTTAAGCTTTTTATACTACAGCCCGTGGCGTTATAAAATTATTGAGAGAGCTTTGGAAAGTCAGATTATATTAGCCAATAATTTTATTGATGAAATTTGCCATAGTATTAATGATAATTTAACTCGAAATAATATATTTGGAGAATGTAAAGGTCATATAAAAACTCCGCATATAATATACAGCAAATTAAAAAAAAGAAAACAGCATTATAGAAATGCAAGATTTAGAGATATACAAGATTTATTAAGTTTTGAAATTATTGTTGGGAATAAGTTAGATTGTTATACGGTAATTGGAATACTGCACAGTATGTTTAAGCCAAAACCGGGAAAATTTAAAGACTATATTGCTTTACCAAAAAGTAATGGCTATAGCGGGCTGCATACCACTTTAATAGATAATAGCGGTAGAATAATCAACATACAGATTAGAACAAGAAGAATGCATAAAATCGCTCAATCTGGAGTTACAGCATTTTTTGAAGAAGAAATAGAAGATTATGAAAACACTCAAACACAGGCTATGGATAATTACATATATGACAATATCCCGCATTATTTACTAAATTCACTACAGGAATTAAGAAGCAAAGCCTCAAATTTTAAAGAGCTTTTATATTATAGTAAAATAGATTTATCCAGCGATGAAATTGTAGTCTTTGACGAAAACGGCAGCCCAGTTTTAATACCAAGACATTCAACTGCACTAGATTTTGCCTATCATATTTCTTATACAACAGGCAGCACCACCCAATATATTGAAATAAATGGAGTACGCTCAAAATTAAATCAAATGCTTAGAAATGGAGATTTAATTCGAGTTAAAACGAATCCAAATACGAAACCAAAACCGGAATGGTTAAAAATAGTTAAAACCAGCAGGGCAAAAATTGCTATACAGCATTTTTTAAATATATCAGCTAATTCCAGTAATTTAAATTCTTCTGGTTAATCAATTATGCAGGAATTTTTTGAACGCATTACACCAATTGATATTCAAGATAAACACCAGCGTCAAGAATATAGCCGTGATAAAGCACGTATTATTCATTCAGCTTCATTTAGACGTCTGCAGGGCAAAACACAAATATTAGGCTTGGGTGAAAGTGATTTTTATCGCAACCGTTTAACACATTCACTAGAAACGGCACAAATTTCTAATGGAATTTTAGAACAGCTGCTCCAGAACAATATCAATAGCAAATATCATGAATATATGCCTGCGCCTCAATTGCTTGATGCAATCAGTTTAGCTCATGATATTGGACATCCGCCCTTTGGGCATAGCGGCGAGACAGCTCTAAATTATTGTATGTTGAAACATGCTAACAAAAGCTTTGAAGGCAATGCACAAACTCTTAGAATTTGTACTAAATTGGGTGAATATTCAGATAATGACGGCTTTAATTTAACTAGAAGAACATTACTAGGCTTAGTTAAATATCCAAGTGTTGATAAAAAAGATGATAAAATCTGCGAGTTCAAAAGCAATATAAATATTAGCCATTTTAAACCGCATAAATTTTGTTTTTATACGCCTGAAATTTTAGATTGGATAATAAAGCCATTTAGTTTAGCAGATCAAAAATTATTTATCAGCATACATAATAATAAAACTCTTTATAAAAGTTTTGACTGCTCTATAATGGAAATAGCAGATGATATAGCGTATGGAGTGCATGATTTAGAAGATGCAATTCAGCTTGGAATTATTGATAAATCAAAGTGGCATGAGCAAGTAATTGGCATATATTTAGATAATCCGCAAATATATGGAATTGATAGAGATAAAGGCATGGACATAAATAAAATACAATTACTAACTGATAACTTATTTCTAGGGCAACGCCAACGCAAACAATGTATTGGTCAGCTAGTTCATCATTTTATTAGCTCAGTGCAAGTTATAAAGCAAGAAAAATTTGAACATAATTTACTAGATTTACAAGCAGTTTTACCCCTTCATATTAAAAATCAATTAGATTTGATTAAAAAATTTATTTTGAATAATGAAATTTGTAAGTTTGAAGTTACAAGTTTAAATTATAAGGGACAGCAAATGATTATTAAATTATTTGATACTATTATCTCTAACCCTAAAGATTTATTACCAATAAGTGATTATAACAAATATGCAGAACATAAAGATCCACGCATAATTTGTGATTATATAGCAGGCACTACAGATAGATATTTAGTTAAAATTTATGAGAGAATTTTTGTACCAAATAAAGGGTCAGTATTTGATAAGTTGTAATATACTCATTTGAATTTATGCTTGCTATACCACGTGTACTATCTGCCATAATTTTTTCTTCCGCCTCGTCCTAAATTCGATTGAGATGAATATATACTTGTTTTATCTAAATTGATTCGTACTTTTTTTAATTTTAACTGCCTTGACCAATACCAGCAATACTAAAAAATGTATACGATAGCGTAATAGTACTTATATTTTTGGGCAGTTTAGGGCTGATTACAAAAACGACAGGCATATTGCGCACTTCATTTGGCTTAAAAACCTGTTGTTTAAAACAAAAGCATTCTAATTTATTAAAATATAATGAAGCCTGCATGGGGGCATAACTTGGTACAGCTTGAGCAGTGATAAGTTGATTATTAGTATTAGTAACTGTATATATTACGGTTTTAATTTCCCCTGGATAAACATCTAAATGCCTTATTTGAGGTTCAAACTTAAAACCGCCATGTACATTTGTATCTAATTCTATTGTGATTTTTCTTGATTTATCTATTTGAGTGTTTTTTAAGTCGATTTTTTGATTATTGTTTTGTTCACTAAGGCTTAAAATATTAATTCCTGTAATTTCACAAATTGTTTTATAAAATGGAATTAAAGCAAAACCAAAAGCAAACATAGCTAAAACCATTACCAATAATTTAATTCTTATTTTATTATTATGTTTCATATAAATTTAATATGGTAAATTTTAGCTTCATATTTTAGCATCTTAATATTTTGATTAATTAGAATTTTCAAATTTCTGCATAAAATCAATTAATTTTTCTACACTTTCCAAAGAAACAGCATTATATAAACTTGCACGCATTCCGCCCACACTTTTATGACCTTTTAGTCCTACAAGATTATTTAATTCAGCTTGTTCTAAAAACTGTGGATTTAAACTTTCATCATTTAATTTAAATGGTATATTCATGCGGGAACGGTAATTTTTATCAATATTATTTTTATATAAACTAGATTTATCAATACATGTATACAGTTTTTGTGATTTAGCTATATTTTCTTTTTCAATTGTCTGAACTGCACCTTTATTTAACAACCATTTAAAAACTAAACCAGCTATATAAATTGCAAATGTCGGCGGAGTATTGTACATTGAATTATTTTGATAAACATTATTCCAATTTAAAGATATTGGACAAGCTGGCATAGCTTGATTTAATAAGTTTTTGCGTACTATTGCTATGGTTAAACCTGATGGACCAATATTCTTTTGCGCGCCTGCATAAATTACACCATAATCGTCAATATTAATTTGTCTAGATAGAATATGGCTAGACATATCTGATATTATATATTTACCATTTAATTTACTTTTTAAGGCGCTTAAATCTACAAACTCAATACCATCAATGGTTTCATTAGTACAAATATGTAAATATTCACTATGTTGAGGAATATCCCACGTATTAAAATCAGGCACACTTAAGTAAGGTTTTTGTTCGCAGGCTATAGTTATGTTTCCGTATCTTTTAGCTTCAATGACACTTTTGTTTGACCAGCTTCCTGTAACAGCATAACAGGCATTTTGATTTTTGCTTAATAAATTTAAAGGAATTAACGAATTTTGTGCAATTGCACCGCCTTGCATGAATAATACAGCATAGTCTGATGGTATATTTAATAATGTTCTAAAATTTTCTAAGGCTTCAGTATGAACTCTATCAAATAATTTTCCTCTATGACTTACTTCCATAATACTAATTCCGCTGCCGTTAAAACTAAGCAGTTCCCGCTGGGCTATCTCCAGCACCTCTTTAGGTAAAGCTGCTGGTCCGGCTGAAAAATTATGCAATCGCCCATATGAAATTTTATCAGTGCTGTAATTATCCATTTTTTAATCTAAATTTAAATATTAAACCATATTTAGCTGGCTAATGCCGTCTAATTTCCAAGGTGCATTTAAACCTGCTGTCTTGTCTTTAGTGAATGTCCACGCTTCATTAATTGGAGTAAATGGCGAACCATCTTCACTAACCTCAGCTTTATACTGAATAGTTGACAAAAATTCAAATTGAGTTTCTCTCCAATCTAATAAAGCATGCTGTAAATTCTGCGTCATTGTTTTACTTGACATTGGAGAATTTTCTAAATCTGCTTTAATGCTAACAAATAATTCAGGAGATAACAATTTTTGCAATTCTGGTAAATTCCGCTTATCCGATAACTCTTGTAAATTCATAAACCAACTATAAGCATTATTGACTAACTCATTAACTTCTGCCGGATAATTATTATGAATATTAGCACTGCCAGCATTATTATTTGCATAATTAGGATTTCCAGCAAACGAATTATTAGCAGTAGTAGTATGCGGATCATTATATGTTTCTGGTGCTTTGTAAGCACTAGAAAAATTACTTCCTTGATTTAATGAAGTATCTGTATTCACTGCATTTGTGCCGGATTGAGAGTGATACATTTGATTAGCATTCTGGTTAGGGCTTAAGCCTGCATAACTCGGATTATGATCATTATTAATATTAGATTGAGATTGCTGTTTTGATTTAAACATTCGGAACAACATTATACCTAATAATACCAGTGCTACTATCATTAATATATTACCAAATCCAGCACCTAAACCTAATTTTGAAGCTAGCCATGCCATACCTAAACCTGCAGCAACGCCACCTAATAAAGCACCCATACCGCCAAATCTTGATTTTTGCGGCTGCTGTTGTGCCGCTGGAGCTACTTGCTGCTGATTTGCTTGAGAATTTTGCTGCTGATTGCGGTTTTGCATTGGAGGAGCATTATGCGGATCATTTGCTCTTTGTATAGCTGTAGTATTTTGTCTTCCCGAACTTTTACCGCCGCCAATACGTTTAGCATTCGCAAAATTCGTAGAAAATAATAAAGATATACTAACTAAAGAACAAGTAAAAATCTTAAAACATTTTTTCATACTATTTCCTACTTTCATATAAAAATATAAATTTGAAACTATAAACAAACTATTAAATAATTGTTTATATTTCTAATTTTTGTAAAATATCATCAGCGTAAGTATTCATATCCTCTAACTCTTGCTGAATACTCTCTAAATGGGGCTTAAGCTGTTCTTGGATGTTACCATCAATAGTACGCTGTGCTACTAATAATTTAGAAGATGCGGATAATGCAACCATAATTGCTGTAATATCTAATGGCTTTACAATGGTATTTTTTTGTCTGCGCTCATTAATCTGCTGATCAACTAATACAGCAGCTTCTCTTAATAACGGCTCATCTTCCGGTGCTATTACTAAAGGCAGATTTACACCGCCAATAAATAAATTAATATTCTTTTTACTATCCTGAATAATCATTTGAATCTACCTGTTAGTATTATTTATATTAGTTTTAATCATTCCATAGTTTACTTTTTCAGGAAAATCACTGCTTATACTCACTGCATCTGAATTTAAGTCTGCATTTTGGTTAAAATTATTGTTCACATAACCACTGTTTTGCTGTTTTGCTGTACCATGTGCAGTAGCATTAATATTATCTGCGACATAATTTTTGCCTCTGCTCTGCTCTAAATCAGGCTGAAATGAGCGTATGTTCTCTTGTTCATATTCATCATTATTTTGGATATTTAAATTCGGCATTGAAGATGCATCATGCAAATCAAGATGCATACTAATTTGCTGTTGCACATTTTCTAAATTTGATACTGCTCTTGATAGGGTTGAATCAGCTATATTGTTTTCTTCCAGAATAGCGGCTGACATATTAATGTCATCTATACCAATGGCAGCAGCGGCTGCCGCAGCTGCAAAAGATAAATTAGAATTTACTGGATATAAAGCACTTCCTTCTTTAGAACACACGGAAAAATCTGCAGGATCTTCCCAGTAAACGTTATCTATTATTCCTAACAAATGTTGTTTGGCATGCTTTAATTGATTAGATAAAAAAGCATTTCTTTGTTCAAGCTGGAGCTTATCTTCTACTAAAAGAGTAAGCTGTTGCTGTAAATTATCTATTTGATTATAAAGCATAGAATTTTCTTGCTTTAATTGAAGTGCATACTCTGCAATTTTTTGATATTTAATTGCTAGCTGTTCTAAATCTTTTATCATATTGGCTATAATATACATATATTTAATATAGTATAACTGTTTTGTAAATTAATTGCCAATGCGCGGATTGAATAAGTAATTTTAAGAATGAATCAAAGCCTGCACAAGTATGCCATCTTTTTTGAAAGCCTAATTTATCCAGCATCGTAATTATTTAATGTTTCTTAATTAGATGAACCAGCTCCCAATGTAAATAACTCATCTCATCGTGCTTATATTTATACAATTGTTAAAATTATTTAGCTTTTTATTCTGGGGTCGCTAAATTTGATTAAATATATGCGTATATTTAGAGTTCTAATATAGATTATTAATAGATTTCTGGATTTCCCACATATCTTTAGGCAATTTTTGAAAACCGCTGCGGCTAAACCTTTGCCAGCATCCCATTACATAACATAACATCAAATTTGCTCTTGCAATCTCTTGCCCCTTAGGAAATATTTCTTGAGCTGATGCAATGCGGTATGCTTGTCTTAAAGAAGCTTCAACTCTATCTATTAACTGCTGCATACGTAAATGTAAAGACTTATCTTCACAAAATAAAGCTTCATTTGTTAAAACTCTCGTCATTCCTGGATTATTTTGCGAAAAATCTAATAGCATTTCTACAATTGAATTTACTAATTGTATGCCATTCTCATATTCTGTTTCTATACGGTTAATATTACTAAACACATATTGTTCTATAATTTCTATTAAACCTAGAAACATTGCATTTTTATTGCTAAAAACCCGATATATAATCGCTTCAGAAATTCCTGCTTTTTTTGCCACCACTGCTATACTAATTTTATCTGTATCGGAGGATTGTAATATTTCTAACAATGCATCCAAAATTTGGATTCTACGCTGAGCTGGCTTAAATCTTTTACTTGCAATAACTGCAATTGCACCACTTACTGCCTGTTTTTTTGAAAGTTGACTTATAGCATTATCCGCAGCTTCTTCCAGTAAAAATTGTATATCTTGAGCTTTATAATTATTTTGCATATAAACCTTTTGGAAATTTTTATAGTCTGTAATTTTAATTTCTATACTACTTAATATTAAAAGTGCAGATTTTATATTCTATACCTTTCCGCACCTGAATTAATTTTCACTCCCCTTATTAAAATTACTCTTTATGTGTTATATTTTACATCCTCTATATGTAATAATATAATAGGGTTGATTTAATATAAGACATTGCTGTAATTTATATATATAATAATCTGCTTTCAATTTGCGAACTTCATTGTTGTCAAAATTTACCTTGTCGTAAAATAAACTACAATTAGTATATTAAACCTTAGCCCCATAATTAGGATCATGTTTATCAAAGTTAATTATATCTTCTCCATTTTTATCTACTTTTATTAAATCTTCCCGTTTAACCCCTAGCCACATTGCAATTGCAGCTGCTACAAACACGGAAGAATATATACCGAACAATATACCAATAGTTAGAGCTAATGCAAAATAATGCAATGATGCACCTCCAAAAAACAACATTCCCAACACCATAAGCTGGGTTGAACCATGAGTAATAATTGTACGGCTAATAGTGGATGTAATTGCGTTATTAATTGCATCTGTTGTAGACATTTTACGATATTTTCTAAAAATTTCTCGTATTCTATCGAAAATTACTACAGATTCATTAACTGAATATCCTAAAATTGCTAAAATTGCTGCCAATACTGATAGTGAAAATTCCCAGCCAAAAAATGAAAAAAATCCTAAAATAATAACCACATCATGTAAGTTTGCAATTACTCCTGCTACGGCAAATTTCCACTCAAACCTAAATGATAAATAAGCAATTATTCCAATTACTACGAAAGCTAAAGCTTTTAAACCATCAGCTGCTAATTCTTTACCAATCTGCGGACCTACAAAACTTGTGCTTACTAATTCAACTTTGTCATCAAATGATTTTAATTTTGATAAAATAAGCTGGCTTTGCTGTGCTGATGATAATGTTTCACCTTTTATATTTTTTTGTAAAGGCACTCTTACGATTACATCTTTAGAAGAACCAAAATTTTGTACTTGAACTTCACTATAGCCAAGTGTGGAAACTTCATTTCTAATTTTTTCAATTGGAGCAGAATGCTGATATTTAAGCTCCATCAACGTGCCGCCTGTAAATTCAATAGATAAGTGTAATCCTTTGCTTAATAAAAAGAACACTGCTAATCCAAATGTAATAAATGAAATTATATTTAGAATAATTGCATGCCGCATAAACGGTATATCATTTTTAATGCGAAAAAATTCCATAATTTCCCCTTTTTATTAATCTTTCAATTGTAACATGGCAACACATAAAATTAAAGATTATAAAAATCAGCAGGTTTTTAATAAATTTCAGTTACTAATTAAATGAACCTTTTATATTATGCTGTGTCTATATGCTAAAACCGGAGAATGTAATATGAAAAAACAAATTATAGCGGGAATTCTAATATCTTTTCTTAGTGTTTCTGTATTTGCTTGTCAAGATGAAAGAGATACTAAAAAAGCTGAAGCTCACCGTAAGATGCATGAGCAGACTTTATCTAATATGTCAAAAGAAGATAAAGCTTCTTATGAAAAAGTGAGTAAAATGGTTGATGAATTTTCTGAAAGCGAAAAAAAAGCTTTACATGTGAAACTTAGAGATGAATATATGATGTTAAGCAAAGAGGAAAAAATTAAACTGCATAAGCAACATAAAGAGCATATGAACATGCTTAAAGAACAAATAAAAAAAGAGGCTTATCCAGCCGCTAAAATCACGCCTCAACAAGAAAAAGATATGAAAAATGATATGAAAGAACCCTTAAGACCATAATTTTTATCTTTTGTAATAATCTAAGCTAGATTCGAGTCGATTTGAACCACGGCAAGATAGATACATAAATTATGTGTTTAGGCAGTTGTGTATGCATTATAGTTTTTACTTCTGCTCTGCCGTAGGCTTAAAATTTGTGAAGCTAGAAAAATAATTCTTGAAAATATGATTTGCTACATCTAATCCGCTTTCTACGGCTGCTTCTAAAGTGGCTGGGTAATGCGTGTGCAAATAATCACCGCATAAATATAGATTATCATATGGATTGTTTGATATTTTAGGGTGACTAGGTGTGCATTTATATGTAGCTCGTTTTTCACAAATTCTTTTAATTAATTTAAATTCTTGTTTGAATTCTTGTTTATATTCATTGAGTTTATTTTCTGCCTCTTTGTCATTTAAATATTTGGCACTGCATACAATTGCCCAAACATTATTTTGTTTATTTTCATTTTTCTGAAAGATTATATCTTCTTTAAATACTAAAAATGGAATGTCAGCAGAGAATTTTGCTAATGTCTCTACATATATTGTAGTAATTGGCATATATTCTAATTCAGGCAAATTAATTTGAATATTGCTTAATAAATTTCTTGTAATATTGTATGGAGCAGCTAGTATTAAAATATCATAATTTAAATGGGAATTATTATTTAATACCCATTCATTGTTGTTATATTTATCTTTTTGTATATTTATAATTGCCTGACTTAGATACAGATTAAATTTAAATGATAAATTATTTTCACTAATTTTATTTATGTATTTAATAATAGGCAAAGCAAATAAACTTGATAAATCTATCTTTGGCACTAAAAGTTGAGCATTATAAATGCTATTAGAACCAAGTGTAAGTTTTAATGCATACAAAAATCTTTTGATACACGCAAATTCTATGTTTGTATTTAAAATTGATAAACATAAAGGCGTGAAAAAATTATCCTGCATAAAGCTAGAAATTTTTGCGTAAATATACCAGTCATTTACTGTTTTAATCAAATTATTATTAGGTAAGTTGTAATTAGATAATTTAAGTTTAAGTATTATAAAAATAAATTCAAACTTAAATTTTATTGAAAGATTTGAATATAAAATATTAATCAATAATTTAGAATTTAAGCCTAGATTTAGTTTATTTATATATGATAGATTAATATCTTTTATATTAAATTTATTTTTAACATGCCATTGTAAATTATATTCACTGATTACGTCTGATATTTTAAATGATAGATTGAGTGATTTCCCAACCTCTGTAATAAGATTTAATGTATTATGGTATGCACCTGCTAAAATGTGCTGCCCATTATCTAAAATATAATTCTTATAATTAAAGCTTCTTGCTCTTCCGCCAATCAAATTACTAGATTCAAATATATCAATTTGACAATTATAGTTGATATTTATTAATGATTTTTTTGAAATATAATATGCAGCACTTAAACCTGCCCAGCCGCCGCCAATTATTGCTATTTTTAATTTTTTATTTTTATCAATAAGCATAAATTTATATAGGATTTTAATTTTAATATATTTGTGATTAAAGTTATACTTGATGCTTTGCTGATAAAGGGCAGGCAGACTTTATACAGCAGCTGTGTGCATGTGTATAGGCAAGGATTTTGCTGATTTTCTGTTCTGATACAGCATGTAAAAATTCTTGTGCTTTACCTCTAAGCGGAATACTTATATTACTATTTAAATCTATTAAAGGCATTAAAACAAAAGCTCTTTGAGTAATATGCGGGTGAGGTAAGGTTAATTTTTCGCAATTATGAATCTGGTATTTTTCATCTTCGTATATTAACAAATCTAAATCTAGAATTCTAGGAGCATACTTATAAGGTCTTTCTCTGCCGAATTGTGATTCTATAAAATGTAAAAATGATAATAAATATAATGGACTATAAGTCGTTTTAATCTTAATAGCACTATTAATATAATCGCTACCGTCAGCATTAATAGGTTTGCTTTGATAAAAGTTAGATTTTTGTAATATAAAAATATTAGGGTTTTGTGCTATACAAATCATAGCATCATTTAAATTTTGAATACCATCGCCTATATTTGAACCTAAGCCTATATAGGCAGTATAAAATTCATATTTTAGTTCAAGATTTTGTTGATTCACACCAAGCTCCTATATCAATTTATACCTTTATACTTTATTACTTTTCATAATGCGTGCTTTTTCTACCTGCCAATCACGTTTCTTTTCACTTTCCCGTTTGTCATAATTTTTCTTACCTTTAGCTAAGGCAATTTCGCATTTTATATAGCCATTTTTTTCATGCATATTTAAAGGTATTAATGTATATCCTTTTTGCTCAACTTTGCCTGTAAGTCTTGCAATTTCTTTATTCTTCAGCAATAGTTTTCTAGTACGTGTCGGCTGCGGATTAATATGCTTAGAAGCTGTAGGCATAGGGCTGATATGAGAATTTAATACAAATAGTTCTCCATCTCTAATGATGATATAAGCTTCTTTGAGCTGTAAACGTCTCTCACGGATAGACTTTACTTCCCACCCTTCCAAAACCAAGCCAGCCTCTATGCGTTCTTCGACAAAGTAATCAAAAAATGCTTTCCGGTTATCAGCAAATATCGCCATTTTAGACCCCATAATATTAATGTGTGATTATAGCATAAGATAAACTCCATAAAAGTTTTACCTGTACTACCATTTTAGTAAGAATGCATTTATTTTAAATAAAACATTGTTGAAAGTGATTTTATTATATTAAAGCTGTATCAAAATTATCCAAAGTATAGCATCTTGATTCACTAACATACTGTGCAATTGAAGTATTTACCTGCTTTGAAACTTTACATATAATTATGAATAAATTGTATAAGATATTTATTCTGGTTTTTTCATTAAAAACATTAATGCTGCCGAGTATTATAAAAATAAATTAAAAGTGAGAATTTATGAGGAGAGGCTATACATCCGCTACCAGCTGCAGAAATACTGCTTGGCAGCAGGTGTGTCAGGTAGCTCTTCGAATTTAACGTCAGGACATACACTGTCACATAATCCGCAGTATAATTCTGCGGTAGAAACAAAAGAGCAAAGAACATTATCGAGTATAGAAGAATATAGCAAGCGTGGAATAAAATATAGATCGTTAGCTAATATATTTTTAGAAGCTATTAATAATAAATTAACACTCATTAATATTCCAAATTCCGAGATAGATAGTTTGCCTGACTATCTATATTTACCTAATTTACTAGACCTACTATACAGTCATAATTATCTGACAAGCATACCAGATGCTATGCTTAGAACAGCATATATAGACGCCAGATATAATAGACTGTCTTCAGCAGAAATAAGCAGAATCATTGAATTTATAGAAGGTCTCACAGGGCATATGATTTATCTACATGATGATATTGGAGTCTATACATGTAAAAACTGCGGTCGCACGCTGGATGCTGCTGGATGTGGATAAATTATCATAAGGCGACATCAGGGTACAGTGGTGCAGAACGGATAAAATATCAGAAAATCCGAAAGAAATACAAAACATAGCAGAAAAAATTAACAGCATGCTGACTGAAAATTTTGCAGAAAATAAAGATGAAAAAAGGCTAACCGCAAAAATATTAAACAGATTAATCAACATGCAGCAGTTTTTAAAAGTAGGTACAAATGAAGAATTAAGCAAAGCAAAATCAACTGTTAAAGCTGTACAGAGATATATAAAAACAGCAGCTGAGGATAATGAGTTTTTAAGACAGATGGTTTTAAAAGGAAGAGAGGTAGTGTCTTTATGCGATGATAATACTGCAATGCTTTTAGCACATTTACATTTGCTTGATATGCAGATAAGTTTAAAAAAATCACGCTCAGATATTCATACATGGTTTATTAAAAAAAGAGATGAACACGGAATAAATTATCCCCAACTTTGTGCAGAGTTATGGATAAAACTAAATAAAGGCAGATGATCTTGACTTGTTTATTTAGTGTAATAAAAATATGCTACGGCTACTTAATTCTAGGTAATTTTATTTTAAAACATTAGCAGGAGGAACATTAATAGTGTTAATTAATTCTTCTAAAATAGATGCTGGAGCTTCTCCTACAGCGGTGATAGAATAACCATTGATATTTTTAGTATAAATATGATTATTTCCTCGGTTTATATTTTTATACTTATTTAGTGCAGACTCTAAGTCAAGAGTAGGGTTAGACTCAATAAATATTGATATACTAGCCAATCCATCTGAATAAATTACTTGATGCATGTAAACATCACTTGCAGGATTTTTTTCATTTACAGTATTTTTCCGCATAGATTTTATATGTTCATACCCTTTATATTCTTTTATAAAATTCCAGCCATATTTTTGTAAATTTACTTCCTGCATACGTGGGAGTTTATACTGCCAATTTTTACCATACGACATCCAATCTTGAATTTCATTTAAGTTTAACTCAATATTCTGTAAATCTGCAAAAAATACTTGCTCCAATAACTTACCTTGCCATGAAGTCTGAATTTTTAAAATTAAATCATTATAAGTCCATATTTTATAATTATATCTTTTATCTTTAGGATTTTTTGGACTTAATAAAAATACATCTGTATTATAGCCTAAGATTCTTTCCTTACTTAATGATGAAATACTATATAATTTACTCACTTGATTGATATTATTAGTCAAAAATGGAAATCCGGCATCATCTCTTTTGGTGCTGATAATAATTTTTTTAGGTTCAATATAAGCTTGGACTACTTGATTAATGCGTACAATAAAGCGCATATTACCATCTAAAGGAGTTATTTTTTCATATTCACTACTGCCTTCAAAGAAATGAGTAATGTTAAATGTCCTTGTTTTAATGCTGTTTGCATTTTGCTTTTGCATTATTACAGTGCCTTTAAAATTACTAATCTTTGCTTGCTTCTGCATTTTTTCCAGCCATGCACTTGTTGATGTAACTGAAGATTGCGCTGAACCAGCTAAGGTTGTTTTTTTAACGGAAGTTATATTTTCATTACCGGCAGCCCCTGCTATTGGCTGCATCAATATAATCAAAGCAGCAAATAAAAAATTGATATGCAGTTTTATAAACTTCATGTTTTATATATTAGTGTGATGTTTTAAATGTATAATTATCTACATAATTATCTTCAATATCTTCAGTGTTAGCAATATTAACTAAACCATACGCATGGCTGTCATTTCTTTGATGTGCGCTAATATACATATTTATACGCTTATCATCCTCTGAAGGAGTTAATGCTGTGGAATTTATATATAAATTTTGTGAATTATTAAATAGTTCCATATTATGGGTGCTAACACTTAAACCCATAAATGCAGCCGTTATACCAATTGGGAATAAAATATTTAGCCACTTTTTTGCATTTTGCTTTATATTTTTTATTCCAATATGCCGTATAATACCTTTAAGCTTACTTTGTTTACTATTAATAATATTTACAGGTATATTTTGTATTTCAATATCATTAATTTTATTCATAATTAAATCTAAATTATTACTTGGAATAAAATTAAAAGAATCACTATTTAGTGCTACATTTATTAAACTTTGTGTTTTCCAAAGCATATCAGCACTTCGTTTTAATTCATGATTTTTATCAAATATTTCTTTAGGAATATTATCTTCGGCATCAATTGCAGCAGATAATTGTTCTAAAATTAAAAATGATTCTTGTTTATATCTACTCATATATGAACCTGTACTTATACTATATGTTACCTGGATCTACTAAAACACTTAGCTTTTGTGTCAAAATATCTCTAGCTCTAAAAATTCTTGACCTCACCGTACCAATTGGACATTCCATAATCTTAGCTATTTCTTCGTAACTTAAACCTTCAATCTCTCGTAAAGTCAATGCCGTGCGTAAATCATGGGGCAAATTATCTACAGTACGCTGTATTAAAGACATAAGCTGTTGGTTATGTAAGGAATTATCTGGGGTGTTATTGTCTATTAGAGTATCTTGAAGGTCAAAAGTTTCATCTTTTTGGTTAATAAATGTGCTGGAAAATTCAATATTATTATTTTGTATTAACCATGTTTTTGCTACATTGACAGCAATACGGTAAAGCCAAGTATAAAAAGCAGAATCCCCCCTAAAATTAGGGAGTGCACGATATGCTTTGATAAAAGAATCTTGAGTTAACTCTTGTGTAATACTTTCATTTTTGACAAATCTAAAAATTAGCCTTTGAATTTTTGCATCATATTTTGCTGCTAATAAAGCAAAACTATTTTTATCGCCTGCTTGTATAGCCTGCACAATAGCTAAATCATTATCTGCATGCATTTTATATATGTTTTTCGATATTAGATATTAACTACTAATTTAACACAAATTATTAATCTATACAATCCCAGCTGATTAAACCATTAATCAATCATATTAAACCGATCCGAATTTAGACTTAATATTTTAGCAACATCAGATTTAACCGCATTGCCCATGCCTCCATTTTGCCTTTTTATAATTATAGTTTTGCTATCATGAGTTTTTATCTTATATCTACGGCGTCTTTCTAAATCCAAAGCCTATAACAGATTGATAAATATATCTTTGTGCATAGATATTTTGCCTACTTCTTAGTTTTTTTTATATTTATTCTAGCATTTTTATCATGTATTATAATTTATCTTATCTAAATAAGAAGCTGCTTCTAAAGTATTTTGTAAAAGCATAGTGATTGTCATAGGTCCAACTCCGCCTGGAACAGGCGTGATAAACGCAGCTTTATCCTGCAAATCTTTAAAATCAGCATCACCGCATAATTTACCATTTTCTAAGCGGTTAATTCCAACATCAATAATAACAGCCCCTTGTTTGATATGCTCTGCTTTTAACATATTAGGTCTACCGACTGCCATTATTACAATGTCAGCCATTTGTGTGTGTGCTGCTAAATCTTTAGTTTTACTGTTACAAATAGTTACCGTTGCTCCTTGCTGCAGCAACAATAATGCCATTGGTTTACCCACAATATTGGAAGCTCCAACTATTACAGCATATGCACCTTTAATCTCATAATTTATACTTTCCAGCATTTTCATACAAGCATATGGCGTACATGGCTTAAATATTGGATTTCCCGTCATTAAAGCTCCAGCATTAGCTATATGAAAACCATCTACATCTTTATACGGAGAAATTGCTTCAATTACAGCATGGCTGTCAATATGTTTTGGCAAAGGCAATTGTACTAAAATACCATGTACATTCTTATCTTCATTTAAATCTTGAATACGCTTTAATAATTGCTCTTGTGTAATATTGGCTTCATATTTTTCTAAAATAGAATTAATTCCGCATTCTTGGCAAGCCTTTACTTTATTAGTTACATACACATGGCTGGCAGGATCTTGCCCAACTAAAATAACAGCTAAAGTTGTTTGTTTACCTTGTTCAATTCTTGTTTGTACATTTTGTGATATTTGAGAACGGATTTTTTTTGCTAATTCATTACCGCTGATAATTTTAGTCATATTTTACTTTCATAAATATTTTAAGATTGGCATAAAAAAATAATTTAACGCAATGTATATGCTTGTTTTTGAAGTTTATTATATTTACGGGAAAGATTTTTTAATTTTCTATAAGCACGAAAAACTTCTAACGATACAGTCAATTTGGAATGCACATAAGCTTTATGTACTTGTTCTGTTACTTTACCACCTAATAAGGGATAATTTATGGGATTTTTCAATTTTTACTCTGGTGTATATCCGCTAATCGCATCTGCACCATCGCCAAAAAAATATTTTTCAGCTTGACGCAATAAATATTGTCTTGCTCTAGTGTCTGACATATTAAGACGGTTTTCATTAATTAACATAGTTTGATATTTTAACCAATCAGCCCAAGCTTGTTTAGATATACCTTCTAAAATACGCTTGCCAAGTTCACCCGGAATAGGTGCTCTATCTAAACCTTCTAAATCTTGTTTTAATTTTATACAATGTACTGTTTTTGCCATGATATAATATATTGGATTAAGTTTATGAACAGAGAATTATAACATATGCATTTTATAGTGCAAAATATAAATAATTTTAAAATTGAACATTGATTTAACATAAATGGGATTGAGTAAATGAATTTATTTAAACATTATTAATATTCTATATATCCTTTTATTTATAAGAAAAGTAATTTTTGATAATATAAAAATACAAATCTACCCCTCAATTTCTTGTCATTTTTATATTTGTTCTACTCTTAAAATTATGCTAAAATATCCGCTATTATTATTTTAATATCTAGGAAAATGCATGAACATTCATGAATATCAAGGCAAGGAAATTTTAAAAAATTTTGGTGTTCCGGTTCTAAGAGGAATTCTGGCATTTAGCGTAGAAGAATCTATGCAGGCAGCGGAAGAATTAGGCGGTTCGGTTTGGGTAATTAAAGCTCAAATTCATGCAGGCGGTCGTGGAAAAGGCGGCGGTGTTAAAGTAGCTAAAAATTTAGACGAAGTGCGTACATATGCAACTAATATTTTAGGTATGCAGTTAGTTACTCATCAAACAAGCGCGCAGGGACAAAAAGTAAGACGCCTGCTTATTGAAGAAGGTGCAGATATTAAAAAAGAATTATATGTTAGTCTAGTAGTAGACCGCGTAACTCAAACAATTTGTATGATGGCTTCCAGCGAAGGCGGAATGGATATTGAAGAGGTAGCAGAAAAACATCCTGAATTATTGCATAAAACTTTTGTTGACCCGGCTATTGGTTTAACTCAATCTGAAGCTAATGATTTATGCCGTAAAATTGGTATTCCGGAAGCTAGTGTTCCTGAAGGTTCTGCTGCCTTACTAGGTTTATATAAGGCATTTGTAGAAAAAGATGCTTCTTTAGCTGAAATTAATCCGTTAATTTTAACCGGCAGCGGTAAGATTATTGCTTTAGATGCTAAATTTAATTTTGATAGCAATGCATTATTTAGACATCCGGAAATTTTAGCATATAGAGATTTAGATGAAGAAGATCCAGCAGAAGTTGAAGCTTCTAAATTTGATTTAGCTTATATTTCATTAGACGGCAATATTGGATGCTTAGTAAACGGTGCAGGTTTAGCTATGGCAACCATGGATACCATTAAATTATTTGGTGGAGAACCAGCTAACTTTTTAGATGTAGGCGGCGGTGCAACTACAGAAAAAGTTACGGAAGCTTTTAAAATCATGTTGAAAAATCCTAACCTAAAAGCAATTTTAGTCAATATTTTTGGCGGCATTATGCGTTGTGATATTATTGCTGAAGGTGTAATTGCTGCATGTAAAGCTGTTTCATTAAATGTGCCTTTAGTTGTACGTATGAAAGGTACGAATGAAGATTTAGGTAAGAAAATGCTGGCTGAAAGCGGATTACCAATTATTGGCGCAGATACTTTAGCTGATGCGGCTAAATCTGTGGTAGCTGCGGTGAAATAAATATGGCAAAAATTCATCTTAAATTTATAACATTTGCAAATAGGTTAAACTATGGTGTTGTCAATGGTATTGTTCCAGACGCATATTATTGCAAACATGGAGTGACAGAGTATCTTGCATTATATGATAGCTTAAAGAATACCAGCGAAATAGAATATTGTGAAGCAATAGCTAAAGATAGAATAGGAATTTGTGGTGTAAATGAAGAAAATTGTTCAAATGCTAGTCATATGCGCAAATTAATTGCACAAAATAAGCATTCAAAATGCCCATATTAATTGATGAAAACACTAAATTAATGATTTATTAATTAGTAGTGGCATTTTTTATAAATATGTGCTAGATAAAAAGCAGGAGGTAAATACATGTCAGGAGTAGCATTACAAAATGGTAGATTACCTGCTAGAAGACAAGTAGAAATGTGCAAGCATGTAAGCAGTGTTGCAGATGCTTTTGCTTCTATATATTCTAGAAGTTTATCAAAAGACTGTATTTAAGGAGTAGTTAGAAGGCATTTTATTGATTGCCATAATAATGATGTTGATTCTAGAAGAATGAATTGGCATACAGGTGAATATTGTACTAGATATATTCCATCTATTATTAAGAAAACAAGCGGAGCCAAGTTTGCTAGAGATAAATTCGTTAATAAATTGTATGATGAAATAGAAGATGATTTAGGAAAAGTAGTAGGTGCAGGCGCAAAAATTTCTATTGATGGGAAAGATTTAAGTTTCAGCTATATTTTAAACGCATTAAATAATATAACGCATGAATGTAACATAGAAATAGAAAATCAAATATCATCGCAGGATTCATAATATCAAAATTTAACAAAATAAAATAAGGAAAATAATCATGTCAATTTTAATTGATAAAAATACTAAAGTAATGACGCAAGGTATTACCGGAAAAACAGGGCAGTTTCATACTTTAGGTTGTTTAAATTATGCAAATGGTAAAAATTGCTTTGTCGCAGGCGTTAATCCAAAAAAAGCCGGAGAAATATTTGAAGGCATACCAATTTTTGCTACGGTTAAAGAAGCAAAAGAAAAAACAGCCGCATCTGTATCTGTAATCTATGTACCTCCAGCTGGTGCTGCCGCTGCAATTATTGAAGCAGTAGATGCGGAATTAGATTTAGTCATTTGTATCACCGAAGGAATTCCAGTACGTGATATGATGATGGTGAAAGATCATATGAAAAAATCTAATAGTAAAACATTATTATTAGGTCCGAATTGCCCTGGGTTAATTACTCCAGATGAAATTAAAATTGGTATTATGCCTGGGCATATTCATCGTAGAGGCCAGATTGGTGTTGTATCGCGTTCTGGTACATTAACCTATGAGGCAGTGGCTCAATTAAGCAGTTTAGGTTTAGGCGTTTCTAGTGCAGTTGGTATTGGCGGCGATCCAATCAACGGTTTAAAGCATCTTGATGTAATTAAAATGTTTAATGATGATGATGAAACCGATGCAATTGTAATGATTGGTGAAATTGGCGGTCCAGATGAAGTTAATGCTGCTCTTTGGATTAAAGACAACTGCAAAAAACCAGTGTTTGGCTTTATCGCAGGTGTAACTGCTCCAGCTGGAAAACGTATGGGGCATGCTGGTGCATTAGTTTCAGGCGGTGATGATACTGCTCAGGCTAAATTAGCGGTTATGGAAGCATGCGGTATTACTGTTACTAAAAATTTATCTGAATTAGGCGAGTTAGTTCAAAGAGCTTTAGTAGCTGCATAATTTTAGTTTAATCCTAATATTTAAATCACTGTATTGTTGAATAAAATTATATAGTGATTTTCAAATTTGCATTTAATTATTATAATTTAATCAATATCATTGTTGGATTCCAAGTAAATCACACTAATAATTCCGGCAGCAATAGCTAAACCTAAGCCCAATATCCACGTAAAATACCACATATTATCCTTTTATGTATATCTATACTATTATTAAAATTAGCTAATGAACTAGTTAATACCAATAAGAATTTTTATTCTTTGCTAGATTTTCTTGGGTTTCTTCAATATCTTTTTCTTCAATTTTTCCTTTTAATACGTTATAAACCCAAGCCGTATAAGTAATGATTAATGGCATAAATATAATAACAGCTATTAGCATAGAAAATAAAGTTTTATGACTTGAGCTTGCATTAAATGCAGTTAAGCTTTGCTGTAAATTAGCAGAGGATGGAAGCATAAACGGGAATAATGCAATTGCTGTATTTACAAAAAATATAATAATAGTTAAGCAGCTTAAAATCCATGACAATTTAGCAAATTTATTTTGTAATAAAATATTTAAGCCTACGCAGAATATTCCAGATAAACATATAAAATATAATTTAGGATATTGTATAAAGTTATTAAGCCAAGCATTTGTTTTCAGTGTAATTACTGCGTTTTGGTCTATTGAAAATCCATGAATGAATTTTAAAGAAAAACCGCCTATAATCCATAAAATAATAAAAAAAGCTGCAAAAAACTTAGCAAATTTTTTAGCCCTAGACTGAATAATTCCGCTGGTTTTAACATTAAGCCAAGTTGCACCATGCAAACAAAATAAACTTAATCCGATCAAAGAAGTAAGTAATGCAAAAGGATGAAATAATTTTGTAAAAGAAGCAGTATTATATATCATTTGCCATTTATCAAAATAAAAAGGCAAGCCTAAAAATATATTTCCAACGGCAATTCCAAAAATTATGCAAGGGAAAAATCCTCCGGCAAACAATGCTATATCCCAATATTTACGCCATTTTGGATTGGATAATTTACTGCGGTAATCAAAACCTACCGGACGTAAAAATAAGCAAAATAAAGTAAGCATTAGAGCAATGTATAAGGTGGAAAATGATACAGCATAAACTTGCGGAAAGGCAGCAAATAAAGCAGCTAGTGCAGTAATTAACCATACTTGATTGCCTTCCCAAGTTGCACCGACTGTATTTATCACTACACGTCTTTCAATATCAGTTTTTGCAATAAACGGTAATAACACAGCAACACCCATATCAAAACCATCAGTAATGCTAAATCCAATAATTAAAACCAGCATTATTATCCACCATATATACTGTAAAGTATGATAATCTAAAATATTCATATAAGTTACCCTATAATTATTGAGCAGGTCCGTGAATTAAAGTTTTTCTCATTAAAAATAATTCTATAATTAATAAAGATGTATAAAATATTAAAAAGCCGGCTATGCCAAAATATAATTGACCTAAATTTGTACTGGATACAGATAAATGAGTTGGTAAAATTCCGCTAATTGTCCAAGGCTGACGCCCATATTCAGCAACAAACCAGCCTAATTCAGTAGCTATCCAGCCTAATGGAATGCTAAATACAGCTAATTTAAGCCATATTTTTGTTTTTTTGGATAATTCTTGTGATTTATCAGCATTTTCACTAAGTTTAAGTTTTTTATTAAATACTATATAAATACTAATGCTAAATAATATAATAAACCAAATACCTAGTCCAACCATCAATCTAAATGTCCAAAATACAGGCGCAACTTTAGGTATAGAATCTAAACTAGCTGCTTCAATTTGCTGATATGTAGCGTTTGCAATATTTTTGTTATATTTTTTAAGCAGCAATCCATAACCCAAATCTGCTTTATAATTATCAAACTGCGATAATGCAGAATTGTCGCCATTTTTCAGTTTTTCTAAAGCTTCATAAGCTTTTATACCGTTGTAAATCCGGATTTTATTTTCTGCGATTATATCTTTTAAACCTTTAACTTTTTCATCTACAGAACGGGTAGCAATTAAGCCCAATACATAAGGAATTCTTATTTCATAATCAGTAGTTTGAGTTTTTTGATTAGGAAAACCAAATAATGTAAATCCGGCTGGTGCAGGTTGAGTTTCCCATTCCGCTTCAATGGCAGCCAATTTTGCTTTCTGGACTTCACCTAGCGTATATCCTGATTCATCTCCTAAAACAACTACAGACAAGCTAGAGGCTAAACCAAAGCCAGCTGCTAGGGCAAAAGAGCGTTTTGCAAATTCAATATGTTTATTTTTAAGTAAGTAATATGCAGAAACTCCCAATACAAATAATGCAGCCGTAACATAACCGCTTGAAACAGTATGCACAAATTTAGCTTGCGCAACCGGATTAAAAATTAATTCACTAAAACTAACTAGCTCCATGCGTAAAGTTTTATAATTAAATTCTGCACCAATGGGATTATTCATCCAGCCGTTTGCAATTAAAATCCATAAAGCAGATAAATTAGAACCTAAGGCAACTAAAAAAGTAACAGATAAGTGTTTAACCTTACTTAATTTATCCCAGCCAAAAAAGAATAATCCAACAAATGTAGATTCTAAAAAGAAAGCCATTAAACCTTCAATTGCAAGAGGAGTGCCAAAAACATCACCAACATAATGAGAATAATAAGCCCAATTTGTGCCAAATTGAAACTCCAAAGTAATTCCAGTTGTAACGCCCATAGCAAAATTTATACCGAAAACTTTACCCCAAAATTTAGTCATTTCTTTATAAATTGGCTTATTTGTTATTACATATAATGATTCCATCATAAATAAAATCCATGATAATCCAAGAGTAAGAGGCACAAATAAAAAATGATACATTGCCGTTATAGCAAACTGTAAGCGTGATAGATTCACAATATCATCCATTTTTATTCCTTAGTTTAAATCAATTTAAAATATGTTTAGTCATTTGCCTAGACTCAATTTTCATATGCACAGCAAGCGGTTTGCTAAATAAATAATTTTTTAATATTATTAAGAATAAAACCTTAAAAATTAAAATGCTAATGATGATTAATTTATGTTTGTTAATTAACCTAAATAATTTTTTCATGTTTATTGAAACCTAAAATCATTCTTTACTTTTTTATGTTTTGTGTTTACTTCTAAAGCCTAATGTTCTTTTTACTTTTATCATGCCATGCATTTTATTAAATAAATTCATGGATTTTAAAATTTCATCTGTTGTCATATCATTTAATGTATCAGCAGCACTGCTAGCCAGCTCCACAATTTCCAGCATACTCTGCATACGTTTTTGTGCTTGAATATCTTGCTGGCTATCACTTGGATTAAGTAGAGCATCTCTTAGCATAGATAAAGTTGGATCTATTTCACGTTTTTTTCTTTCCTCTAATAAAATGCGGAAAATTGCCCAAACATCACTGGGGGTTGTATAAAAATCTCTTCTATCATTAGGTAAATGTACTAATTTAATTAATCTCCAAGATAAAAGTTCTTTAATACTTGTACTAATATTAGAGCGAGAAAAGCCTAATTCTTCGACCATTTCATCTGCACATAATGGACGGTTAAGCAAAAACATTAAAGCATAAACTTGTCCAACTGTGCGATTAATACCCCAACGGCTGCCCATTTCACCTAAATGTAGAATAAAACTTTGACTTAAATGTGATATGGTCATTTTTGTATTTTCTGTAATTGCTGAAACTAATGAAAGTATAACATATAAGTATTGAATAGCAAATATACTAATCAGATTTCAACTTACAAACCTCATTGCCACAAAATAAACTATAATTATTACATAACATTTTCAATTTAATTTGAAAATAAAAGTGTAAATAATTTACAAATATGCTATAATGAAGGCAGTTAAGTTGATTTAAACTTCTATGGGGTCGACATGGTTTCGACGGGGGTTGCAAAGCAATTTAGGGCATACCAAGGACTCGACACCTTGTAAATCATCGAGAAAAAAGTAAATGCTAAAAAAGCAAAAACTGGCGTGAATGCATCTTTCTTTGGTGCTGCAGCTGTAGCTGCCTAATTGTCTAAACAACAATAACGCCCTCTGAACCTTGTTTGTTGATGGATTAAGGCTAAGAGAAACCCTACATCAAACCGTATTATTTAAGTTGCGGTAAATAATATTAAATTTAGCAAATCGTTAAGTAAATGTATGCTGGTTTATGTTTGCTTAATTAAAATTAAATAACTCAGCTAAGTATGTAGAACTAGTTGTAGAGTGCTTACGGACGTGGGTTCGATTCCCACCGACTCCACCATTTTTTTTAAACGATGTAAGATCATTGCATGTATTGTTTTGAGGGGTTATCCAAGTAATTACTTATTCAATCCCTATTTTAATTCCAGCTTTTTCCCATACTCTGATTTCTTCCTCAAATATTTGCTTAGATTCAGATATAGTCGGGCATATTAAATTATATTTCCCATCAATATATTCTAAGCTAAACTGATTAAATTCACAGCTTTGCTGCTTGGCTGTAACATGTATGCTGCTTCCGCTTTGAGCTAAATCTGCTTGAGATGAATACAAATCTTTAAGTAATCCATGTTTTACAATAAGTAGACATAAACGCAGTATTAATAAAATTGGCATATGTTCTTTAATGAATTTTGAATCAAGTTTTAATAATCCGCCTTTTTGACCTAACACCATATTTACTACATCATTTTGCTGTTTTAATTCAAACCCTGCTAAATAAGTATTTTTTAGTATATATGCACTATGTTTATGCATGCTATCTAAGCTAATATACTTGCCAATATTATATAAATTTAGCGCCCATGTTAATAATTGAATTTGCTCTTCATTTATAATATTATTTGTTTTATTTAATGTTTTAACAAATCGGTTTGCTATATTTTTTAATATTTCATCAACTTCTTGGGAGTTATTAATATCATTTTCGCTAAATCTTTGACGTAATACATCAATACTAATATTACGTATATCATCATGCTGAATAGTATCTAAACGCTCATATAATAAGCCAAATCTAACTCCACCCTCGCATACATGCATAAATCTGATATTAAAACTATTAAATACAGCCATCATAATACTTAATCCGCCAGCCAATATATTAGTCCGCCCAGAATTAATTTTCTTAATTTTAATATTTTCAGAATTTTTGCATTTAATAAGATAATCTTTAATTATATTTAAGCCATATTTAGTTAAAATATATTCACTTTCATTATTATCAATCTGCGAAGCAATATAGGCTAAAGCTCTTGAAGTTCCAGATGAACCAATGGACTGTATCCAGCCTAATTCAAGATAATTATCTAAAATATCAGATAATTGTGCTTCAGCGTATTCAATTGCATGGCTAAAATTATCAAAACTATACTGCTCTTTAAAAAATCTTTGGGTTATATTAATGCAGCCAATATTTACACTTTCACATAATAACTGTTGATGATTTTTACCAATAATAAATTCTGTAGAGCCACCGCCAATATCAATAACCAGTCTGTTATATGGTGTGTATGGTGCTGTATGACTTGTACCTTGATAAATTAATTTTGCTTCTTCAATTCCGCTGATTATTTTTATTTCTGCACCTAGAATTTTTTGCCCGGCATGGATTAATATATCAATATTTTTAGCAATTCTAAATGTGCTTGTTGCTACTATAAAAATAGTTGTATAATTTTTATTAGCATTATCTAAATTTAGGTTAATAATATGATTAAAATTATTAAAAGCTTGAATAGCCCTTTGAATAGATTCTTCAATTAAATAATTATCTGCATTTAAGCCAGATGCTAATCCGACAGGCTGTCTATCATTTAATATGGGCAAAACTTGACAGCCATATTTAGTAAACATAATTTTAGCAATTAACAACCGAAAGCTATTTGAACCTAAATCAATACTCACATAGAAATTACTTAACATAATAATCAATTATTTTACTTTTTATTAATATATTTTAATGTAAATATAAGATATTTTATATCTAAAATTGCTGGAGATTTGTACGAAATTTTTTGAGTAGAACATGTGGTGGGTGCTAAGAGGCTCGAACTCCTGACCTACGCCTTGTAAGGGCGCCGCTCTACCAACTGAGCTAAGCACCCACATGCTTGATGAGTGTAATTATGCTATATCCATTCCAAATTGTCAATACTTTTATATAAATTAATGTTAAAATTATCTAATAATACAGAATTATTTTAAGTATATGAAAAGCATAAAAAAACAGGTATTGTTGCCATATAGTTGTGAACAAATATATAACGTAGTTTCAGATGTAACTCATTATCCAAAATTTTTGCCATGGTGCGGAGGAGTAGATATTTTTAAGCAGGATGAAAATTTAACTGATGCAAAAATATACATAGATTTTAAAGGTATAAAACAATTTTTTCATACACATAATATACAAAAGCCTAATTATAGCATTGATATGCATTTTGTTGATGGACCTTTTCGGCATTTTCAGGGACAATGGCTGTTTATTAGACTTAATGAAAATTCTTGTAAAATTCAATTTAGCCTAGAATATGAATTCAGTTCAAAAATACTCGAAACTATTATTGGACCTTTATTTAATGTAATTGCTTCCACTTTTGTGGATAGCTTTGTTAAACGGGTAAAAAATGTTTACAGTCAAACCTAATCTTCTGCTAATTTATAAAACATGCAATTATAATATAGCGTAATAATTTACCAATTAACATAAAAATAGAACATATATAAACATTTAATTTAAAATATCCGGCAGCTAAACAAAGAAAGTCTCCGACTATCGGAAGCCAAGATAAAACTAAGCACATACTTCCGTATTTTTTTATATAAAAGTAGGCAAGTCTTTTCAATTTATTTTTTTCTCTTATTTTTTTTGTGTTGAAGTTGCGTTTTAAAATTTGATTTTTTAAGGTATAGCCAATTATATAACTGACTAATCCGCCGGCGGTATTAAATATTGATGCATATACAATAGCTAATATTTTATACTGGGTAAAGGTTTTTAAATAAACAATCAAAAATAATTCTGAAGGAAACGGCAATAAAGTTGCAGATAAAAAGCACACTACGCCTAAAATTATTAAACCTAAGATTGGATTTTGTTTAACTAACTCTATTAAATAACTATACTCCATATTTATTGATTTCAACATTTATGGTTAAATATTATTCTCTTTAATTAATTTTGCAATATCTAAAGCTGCATATGTCAATAATCCATCGCACCCAGCTCTTTTAAATGCAAACATAATCTCAATTAAAGCCTGATTATAATCTAACCAACCATTTTTAGCAGCAGCATGAAGCATAGCATATTCACCGCTTACATGATAAGCAAAAGTTGGAAAAGAAAATCTATCTTTAATTGATTTAATAACATCTAAATAAGGCAATCCAGGCTTAACCATAACCATATCTGCACCTTCGCTTATATCAAGCTGTACTTCACGAATTGCTTCTTGAATATTTGCAGGGTGCATTTGATAAGTTTGCTTATTTGATTTTCCCAAATTAGTTTTTGAGCCAACTGCATCTCTAAATGGACCATAAAATGCGGAAGCATATTTTGCAGAATAAGCCAAAATTTTAGTATGAATTAGTTTGTTATCTTCTAGAATGCTGCGGATAGACATAACTCTGCCGTCCATCATATCTGAAGGGGCAACTATATCACATCCGCTTTGTGCATAAAGTAAAGCTTGTTTTTGTAAAACTCCTACGGTTTCATCATTTATTACATAACCTGATTCATCAATCAAACCATCTTGTCCATGGCTAGTATAAGGATCTAAAGCTATGTCTGTAATAATTCCTAATTGTGGGAAACGGTTTTTGATATGTTTAATTGCTCTTGGAATTAACCCGTCAGGGTCTAGAGCTAATGAACCATTTTCATCTTTTAAATGCGGTTCAATTACAGGGAATAATGCTATTGTATATACACCGGAATTTATCGCATTCTCGCATACTTTAAGAACTCGATCCAAGCTATAACGCTTTACATTCGGCATTGCTTCTATATCTTGCTGCTGATTAACTCCATCAACAATAAATATTGGATAAATTATTTGTTTGGTATTAAGATAGTTTTCTTGAATTAAATATCTGCTGAATGCATCTTTACGCATACGGCGCGGACGATAAATTGGAAAATACATTGTGTTTACCTCAGTATATTATAGTTATAAAATATATCTAATTTATTTGTATAATTATAACTATTTATGAAGCTTTATGCTACGATACTGATTCTAGATAAAATATTTACTAATCTATGCAAAGCAAAATTATGCAATACATAGATTAAATATTTTTAAATGGCTTTTATTTTATCACTAAACATTTGTTTAGTTTCTAACAAAGTTTGAGGAATATTTTGTCCTAAACTAGCAAAAAAATTATCATGCAATTTAAATTCTTGCTCCCATGCATCTTTGCAAATACTGGTTACCTGCTCAAACTGTTCTTGAGTAAAGTTTAAGCCGCTCCAATACATTTCTTCATAGGTTGGAGATATGCCAAAAGTATGCTCTTTACCGCTGACTTTTCCTTCAATGCTTTCAATAATCCATTTTAAAGCACGCATATTTTCACTATATCCTGGCCAAATGAAATTACCTTCTTCATCTTTTCTAAACCAATTTACACAGAAAATTTTAGGTAGTTTTGCACCTTGCGTCTGTAATTTTTCGCCCATATTTAACCAATGCTGGAAATAATCTGCCATGTTATATCCGCAAAACGGGAGCATTGCAAACGGGTCTCTGCGTACAATACCTTGTGAGCCAACTTGAGCTGCTGTAGTTTCTGAACCCATAGTAGAAGCCATATAAACTCCTTCTACCCAATTCCTTGCTTCTGTTAATAACGGCACTGTGTTTGAGCGTCTGCCGCCAAAAATAAATGCATCAATGGCTACACCTTCTGGGTTATCCCAATTTTCATCTACTGACGGACATTGGTAAGCCGGAGCAGTAAATCTAGCATTTGGATGAGCTGCTTTTACTCCATTTTGCGGAGTCCACGGGTTACCTTGCCAGTCTGTTAGATTTTCTGGCACTTCTCCCATGCCTTCCCACCATACATCACCATCTTCGGTTAATGCAACATTAGTGAAAATAATATTTTCTTTTAATGTTTCCATTGCATTATAGTTTGTTTTATGCGATGTACCTGGAGCTACACCAAAATAACCTGCTTCCGGATTAATTGCATATAATTTGCCGTTTTTAGGTTTAATCCATGCAATATCATCACCGATTGTAGTAACTTTCCAGCCGTTAAAACTTACCGGCGGAATTAACATTGCAAAATTTGTTTTGCCGCAAGCGGAAGGAAAGGCTGCTGCCACGTGATATTTTTTTCCTTCAGGGGAAGTTACGCCTAAAATTAACATATGTTCAGCTAACCAGCCTTGGTCTCTGCCCATAGTTGAAGCAATTCTTAATGCAAAACATTTTTTGCCAAGCAGAGCATTGCCGCCATAGCCGGAACCAAAACTCCAAATTTCACGGGTTTTAGGGAAATGAACAATATATTTAGTATCATTACATGGCCATGCTACATCTTTCTCACCATCTGCAAGCGGCTTACCTACGCTATGAACACACGGAACGTAATTACCGTCTGTGCCTAATATGTCAAACACTTGTTTACCCATACGTGTCATCGTACGCATGTTAACAGCTACGTATGGGCTGTCAGATAATTCAATACCAATATGAGAAATATCGCTACCTAACGGACCCATAGAAAAGGGAACTATATACAATGTTCTGCCGTACATACAGCCTTCAAATAACTCATTTAAAATGCCGCGCATTTTATCAGGGTTCATCCAATTGTTTGTAGCACCAACCTCTTCTTTTGAATCTGCGCATATAAATGTACGTTCTTCAACACGTGCAACATCTGACGGATCAGAGCAGGCTAAAAAAGAATTAGGACGTTTTTTAGCGTCAAGCCGTTTAAATGTACCTGCTTCTACTAATTGATTACATAAATTATTATATTCTGCTATACTGCCGTCACACCAATACACATTATTCGGCTTAGTATGATTCGCAATTTTCTGTACCCATTCTATTAAGCCGTGATGCTTAACATAATTAGGTACTTTAATATCTATCATTTCCATAGTTAACTCGCTCATAAAACTCCTAAATTACATTAAAAAACTATTACATTGACATTATTAATATAAAACTTATTTGGGTATTATATTTGTTTTACTGCTATAAGTAATTTTTTGCATTTGCTGTAGTAAGTATTTCAGTGGTATTAGTTGTAAATCTAAACAATTCCATTTAATTTATTATATGGATTGAATTATTTAATATTATTACAAATTTATCAATTATCTTTTTTGTTATGGTAAGCTAATTTATACTTGCCAAACTTCCATGCAGATAGCGTAATGCATCATCATAATTACTGTCTTACTGCTTTTAAATCCAATTGAGATAAGTATACCATTCATTAATGACACAGTTCTAAGCCTTGTAAAATAATATCTTTAGGCAATTCTGTACCAATAAATACTAGTTTGCTTCTAGGTTTACCTGCCCATACACCGCCGACATCACTGCCCATAATTTGGTGTACACCCTGCAAAATTACTTTTTTATTCAGGTTCTTCATATAAAGTATACCTTTATAGCGTAATAATTTTTCACCATAAACTGTTAAAATGCCGGATAAAAACTCTTCCAGTTTTTCGTAAATAAACGGCTTATCTGTTTGATATACGAAAGATTGAATTGAATCTATATGATGGTGAGCATGATGGTGATTTTGGTGATGATGTTCCTCATGAGTACAATGCTCATCATGGCAATCATGTTCATGTGCATGACCGTGATTATGTTCATGCTGATGTGCATTTAAAAATTCCGGATCTATATCCAATTTATCATCTAAATTAAAGCCCTTAATATCAAATATCTCTTTTAAATCTAATTTACCGTATGAAACCATTTTTATAGGTGTTCTTGGATTTATTTTTATGATACGGGCTTTTAATTCAGCAATTTGTTTTTCATCTGTTAAATCGGCTTTTGTAATCAAAATTCTGTCTGCAAAGCCAATCTGCTGCTGTACTTGTACGTGTTTATCTAAATGAGTCATAGCATGTTTTGCATCAACTAATGTAATGACTGCATCTAATCTATACCTTTGATTAATTTCTTCATCTAAAAAAAATGTTTGAGCTACTGGACCTGGTTCTGCTACGCCTGTAGTTTCTATAACAATTTTATCAAATTCTATTTCTTTATTATCTAATTTTATAATTAAATCATTAAGTGATTTTTGCAAATCCCCTCTAATGTTACAGCAGATACAGCCATTGCTCATTTGAATAATTTGAGGCACAGTATCTGATATTAAAATTTCATTATCTATGTTTTCTTCACCAAATTCATTCTCAATTACAGCAATTTTATATCCATGTGCTTCATTTAAAATATGCTTTAATAGTGTTGTTTTTCCGCTTCCAAGAAAGCCGCTTAATATGGTTACTGGGATTATTTGCTTAGAATTCTGCTGTGAAGATTGAGTCATATTTTATACATATGATAGAAAATGATACATATTATAGCATATACAATTTGTTATTTGTGTAATAATGACTATATGATTTAACTAGGAAAATTACTAATTTATTAAAGATAAAATTTATCACTAGAACTGTTTACAACTATTAGTAATAGAAAGTTTGCATAGATAAGCAATTAAAAATAAATTAGTAATAAATGGCTTTAAATTTATACTGGTCAGGTCTAATCAGTATTTTTGCATACTAATCGTGCTTAAATTTATGGTTTTTACTATGTGTTATGCTATAATTTTTCCATATTCATCTCGCTGAATGATTAGAATAAGTATGCACCCATAACTATAGAGAATAAATATGACCACATATCCGGAAGAAACGCAAAATATTGATACTGATACCAATTCATTAATGTATATCGTAGATAGACCGGATAACATTTTTGTACGCGGTGATGGAATGTGGCTATATGATAATAAAGGTAAAAAATATTTAGATTATCTGCAAGGTTGGGCAGTAAATTGCTTAGGTCATTCTCACCCTGCAATCATAGAAGCATTAACTAAACAGGCAAATTTGCTAATCAATCCAAGTCCAGCATTTTACAATGAACCCATGATAAAATTATCAAAAATTTTGACTGATAATAGTCATTTTGATAAGGTGTTTTTTACAAATACAGGTGCAGAAGCTAATGAAGGTGCAATTAAATTGGCAAGAAAATGGGGGCAAAAAAATAAAAAAGGTGCATTTGAAATAATAACATTTATTGATTCATTTCATGGGCGCACATTAGCTACTATGAGTGCATCCGGCAAAGCCGGCTTTGATAAAATTTTCCCGCCTAAGGTAGAAGGTTTTGTTAAAGCTGAATTTAATAATTTAGACAGTGTAAAGTTACTAATTAATGATAATACCATTGGTATCATGTTAGAGCCAATTCAGGGTGAGGCAGGTGTTATTCCCGCATCAAAAGAATTTATGCAGGGTTTAGAGTTATTATGCAGGGAACATAATATTTTATTAATTTGTGATGAAGTGCAATCAGGCTGCGGGCGCAGCGGTCATTTATTTGCATATCAAATTTCAGGAATTAAGCCTCATATAATGACTTTAGGCAAAGGTATTGGCGGCGGTGTTCCTTTAGCTGCATTATTATCTATTGAAGAAATAAGCTGTTTTGAAGCAGGCGATCAAGGCGGTACGTATAATGGCAATCCATTGATGACTAATGTCGGATTTGCAGTATTAGAGACAATTTTGCAAGATGGATTTTTAACTCAGGTTCAGCAAAAAGCTCAATATCTATCTGATGAGCTTAAAGTTTTAGTTAAAGAATTTAATTTAGTTGGCGAGCGGGGTGAGGGTTTATTAAGAGCTTTGCTTTTAGATGGTGATTATGCAAAAAATATTGTTATTCAAGCTAAAAATATGACGCCGTATGGTGTTTTACTCAATGCACCAAGACCAAATGTTTTGCGCTTTATGCCTTCTTTAACTGTTAGTTATGAAGAACTAGACCTATTAATAATTACTTTACGTGAATTGATAACAGCTCAAAAAAATTAATATAAATATAAAAGAGGGCTTTAAATTAGCTCTCTTTTTACTCAATTTAAATTTTACTTAATAATACTTACTTATGTCAGTAAATTTACCAAACATTGCTGCCGCCGCCGCCATAGCTGGAGATACTAGGTGTGTTCTGCCCTTAGCACCTTGTCTGCCTTCAAAATTACGGTTTGATGTAGAGGCACATCTTTCTTCAGGTTCAAGTTTATCATTATTCATGGCTAAACACATAGAGCAACCTGCATCACGCCACTCAAAACCTGCATCAGTGAATATTTTATCTAAACCTTCTTGTTCAGCCTGATGTTTTACTAAACCAGAACCAGGCACCACCATTGCTAGGGTTAAATCTTTGGAAATTTTACCGCCGATAGCTTGTATCACATGTGCAGCTTCTCTTAAATCTTCAATGCGGCTGTTTGTGCATGAGCCGATAAATACTTTATTTACGCTTATATCTTGTATAAATTGATTTTGTTCTAATCCCATATAGGCTAAAGCTTTTTCCATGTCGCTATTTGATGAAACAGGAACTTGAGAATTAATGTCTACTACCATTTCTGGAGATGTTCCCCATGTAACTTGAGGCTTCAGATTGGTAATATCCAGTTCTATAACCTTATCAAAATGAGCATTGTTATCAGATTTTAAAGTGTGCCAAAATTGAATAGCTTGTTCCAGTTCTGTACCTTGCGGGCTATACGGTTTATGTTTAAAATATTCTATAGTTTTATCATCAACAGCGATAATACCAGTTCTAGCGCCTGCCTCAATCGCCATATTGCACACAGTCATGCGTCCTTCTACGCTTAAATCTTGGATTGCTTGACCAGCAAATTCAATAGTAAAGCCAGTTCCGCCAGCTGTGCCGATTTTACCAATAATAGCTAAAACAATATCTTTTGCACTGCAATACCTAGGTAATTGACCATTTACTTTAACCAGCATGTTTTTAGCTTTTTTAAGCATTAAAGTTTGAGTAGCTAATGCATGTTCTACTTCAGATGTTCCAATGCCAAAAGCCATTGCTCCAAATGCACCATGTGTGCTTGTATGAGAATCTCCGCATACAATTGTCATACCAGGTAAGGTTACGCCTTGTTCCGGTGCCATAACATGAACAATGCCCTGTCTAATATCATTCATATTAAAAAGCACAATATTTTGTTCATCACAGTTTTTATCTAGTGTTTCAACCTGCAGCTTAGAAATACTGTCTTGAATGCCTAAATGGCGGTTTTTAGTTGGTACATTATGGTCTACTACTGCAATATTTGCGGTTTTGCGCCAGATATTTCTGCCTGAATTATGCATACCTTCAAAAGCTTGAGGACTGGTTACTTCATGCAGTAATTGCCTGTCAATATAGATTAAAGTTGTACCGTCTTCATTTGTATGGATAGTATGTATATCCCATAATTTGTCATATAGTGTTTTAGCAGAGAATGTATTCATAATGAAGAGTATTATTTTTAGTAATTTTTTGATTATATTTTTATTATATATTAAATTTATTCATAGATTAAGATGCTATTGCTTTATTTTAAGTACTCTCAATATTTCAAACTTAAAAGCCTGCAGAATAATTTATTTATTTGATCGATTAAAATGAAATTTTTATCTTATTTTACTATTTTTATTTATCCAGCATCGGATTAAATAAATACTCAACCCTAAAATTAAACTTGTAGTATAATAAATTTATCCTTTAAAGTTCACGTAATTGTATATTTTTCTTATGCAGAAAAAACTCAGCACATCAGATAACTCTTCTGATTCAATTTATAGCCTCATTGAACCCTATCCGCCTGCAGGCGACCAGCCGGAGGCAATTAAGCAATTAGTAGATAATATTAACCATGGAATTGATAAACAAATTTTATTAGGTGTTACAGGGAGCGGTAAAACTTATACTATGGCAAATGTTATTGCACAATGCAGCAGACCTGCCTTAGTTTTAGCACCGAATAAAACTTTAGCCGCACAGCTATATAGCGAATTTAAAGAATTTTTTCCAAAAAATGCAGTGGAGTATTTTGTAAGTTACTATGATTATTATCAGCCGGAAGCATATGTGCCGAACCGTGATTTATTTATCGAAAAAGATTCAGCTATAAATGAGCATATTGAGCAAATGCGCTTATCTGCGACTAAAAGCTTAATTGAGCGTAGAGATACAATTATTGTAGCCACAGTTTCCGCAATTTATGGTATCGGTAATCCAAGTGAATATCAGCAGATGATTTTATTAGTTAGACTTGGTGATAAAATCAGTCAGAGTGATATTATCAAGCGGTTAGTATATATGCAGTATGAAAGAAACGAAGTAGATTTTATGCGCGGTACTTTTAGAGTAAGAGGAGATAGTATTGATATATTTCCGGCTGAACATGCAGAATTAGCGGTAAGAATTAGTTTATTTGGTGATGAAATTGATAATATACAATTATTTGATTCTTTAACCGGAAAAGTTAAGCAATCTATTCCACGTTTTACTCTATATCCGCGTTCGCATTACGTAACACCAAGGCATACAATTTTAAAAGCTATTAAAGATATTCAGCAGGAACTTAAACATCGTTTAGAGTTTTTCCGCAGCCATGACCGTATAGTTGAAGCATTAAGGTTAGAGCAAAGAACTAAATTTGATTTAGAATTATTAAATGAAATTGGTTTTTGTAAAGGAATTGAAAACTACAGCAGACATATTGCAGGTTCTCCAGCGGGTACTCCGCCACCGACATTAATTGATTATCTTGCTGATGATGCATTAATGTTTTTTGATGAATCTCATGTGTTAATCGGACAATTAAACGGTATGTATAATGGCGATCAAGCACGTAAAACTACCTTAGCTGAATATGGTTTTAGATTACCTTCAGCATTAGATAACCGACCTCTAAAATTTAGTGAGCTTGAGCAAAAAATGAGGCAAGCTATATTTGTTTCAGCAACACCAGCAAATTATGAATTAGAACATACTCAAGCAATTGTAGAGCAGTTAGTACGCCCTACGGGATTAATAGACCCTATTTTGGAAGTTAGACCTAGCCTATCGCAAGTTGACGATGTTTTAAGTGAAATCAATTTACGTATTCCTAAAAAAGAAAGAGTATTAATCACGACCTTAACCAAGCGTATGGCAGAGCAGTTAACTGAATATTTAAGTGAAAATAATATAAAAGTCCGTTATCTGCACTCTGATATTGACACTGTTGAACGTGTAGAAATTATCCGTGATTTACGTTTAGGTGAATTTGATGTGTTAGTGGGGATTAATTTATTGCGTGAAGGCTTAGATATACCGGAAGTTTCATTAGTTGCTATTTTAGATGCAGACAAAGAAGGGTTTTTACGTTCAGAAAGAAGTTTAATTCAAACCATCGGGCGTGCAGCACGTAATTTAAACGGCAAAGCAATTTTATACGGCGATAATATAACTCAATCTATGAAAAAAGCCATTGATGAAACAACCCGAAGGCGTAACAAACAAATTATTTTTAACCAAGAAAATAATATTAATCCTAGAGGAATTATAAAACCGGTAAAAGATATTCTTGACGGGATATATCAAACTAAAAATACAGGAAAAGGCAAAAATAAGCATAAAAATGCCGAGGAAAGTTTATATAGTGAAGATGATATTGTAAATATGGATAGTAAAACTATAGCCAAATCAATTCAGCAACTTGAAAAACAAATGTTAGCCCATGCCAAAAATCTTGAATTTGAAAAGGCTGCACAGTGCAGGGATAAATTAGAACAACTAAAAAAAGCATTTTTTATGTAATAATTACATCTATAAATAATTTTAACAGCATTGGAACGTGGTTCACAAAATGAAATAGATAACTATATGAATAAAATTAATATTGCACTAACAACAGGCGAACCAGCCGGAATTGGTTTAGAAATCAGCTTAAAAGCAGCCGTAAAATATTTGCAGAATACTAAAGTAAATATACATCTTATAGGCTGTAAATATGCTCTTAAAAATACGGCAGATAAATGTAATATAACTGCTAATATTTTTAATCAGCTCAGTATTATTCATATTCCAGCAGCACAAGAAATAATTCAGGGAAAACTAAATGAACATAACAGTGCATATGTATTAAATATACTGAATGAAGCTATTCAAGGCTGTTTAGATAAAAAATACGATGCCATGGTTACTGCTCCAATTCATAAAGGCATTATTAATCAGGCACAACTTAAATTCAATCTGCTTGGACAAGAATATAAATTCCACGGGCATACAGAATATTTAGCAGAAAAAACTTCAGCTCAAAGAATAATAATGCTGCTTAGCGGTATAGATAATTTTAGGAATACAAGATTAAGGGTAGCTTTAGCTACTACTCATATTCCGCTGACTGACATTGCTGAAAAAATAACTCAAGATAAAATTTATCAAGATATTATTTTATTAGATAAACATTTAAAAAATTATTTTAATCTTAAAACCCCGCATATAAAAATAGCTGGGCTTAATCCGCATGCCGGAGAAGGCGGACATATTGGGCAAGAAGAACAGCTATTCATAATTCCTGCTATACAAAAATTACAGCAGCAAAATATAAATGTTACAGGACCATATGCTGGTGATACCATGTTTTTAAAGCCATCAGATTGCTTTTATTGTATGTATCATGACCAAGGATTAGCACCATTTAAATATGCGACTTTTGGCAAAGGTGTAAATATTACTTTGGGTTTGCCGATTATTCGAACATCAGTTGACCATGGAACAGCCATAGATATTGCAGATAAATATTGTGCAGATATAGACAGTATGCTGGAAGCTATTGATAAAGCTGTATTTATTTATGGGAATTTAAATAATAATTAATTTTGGGTAAATAAAATTAAATCCCTAGCCAATATTGCAAAGTTAACATGATTAATTTAATATCTATATAATAAAAATTAAAGGAAAAATATGTATCAAAACGTAAAAGTCCCGCAAGGTGAAAAAATTACTATACAAGACGGTAAGTTAACTGTGCCGAACACGCCTATTATTCCTTATATTGAAGGAGATGGCATTGGATATGATATTACTCCTGTAATGATAAAAGTAGTAGATGCAGCTGTAGAAAAAGCATATAAAGGGGAACGTAAAATCTCTTGGATGGAAATTTTTGCAGGCGAAAAAGCGACTAAAATATACGGTGAAAATGTATATTTACCTCAAGAAACATTAGATATTTTAAAAGAATATTTAATTTCAATTAAAGGACCTTTAACTACACCGATCGGCGGCGGTATCCGCTCACTCAATGTAGCTTTACGCCAAGAATTAGACTTATACGTGTGTTTACGCCCCATTCGCTATTTTGAAGGTACGCCTTCCCCATTAAAAGAACCGCATAAAACAAATATGGTAATTTTCCGTGAAAATTCTGAAGATATATATGCAGGAATTGAATGGAATGCTGGTACTCCTGAAGTACAAAAGGTAATTACTTTTTTAAAAGAAAGTATGGGAGTTAAAAAAATCCGTTTTCCTGAAACATCATCAATCGGAATTAAACCTGTATCCAAAGAAGGTACGGAACGCTTAGTACGTAAAGCTATTCAATATGCTATTGATAATAACAATAAATCTGTAACCATTGTTCATAAAGGCAATATTATGAAATTTACGGAAGGCGGATTCCGTGATTGGGCATATGCATTAGCACAAACAGAATTCGGAGCATTACCATTAGACGGCGGACCTTGGCATACATTTAAAAATCCGCATAATGGGCAAGATATTGTAATTAAAGATGCAATTGCAGATGCATTTTTACAGCAAATATTATTAAGACCGGCTGAATATGAAGTAATTGCAACATTAAATTTAAATGGTGATTATATTTCTGATGCATTAGCTGCTCAAGTTGGCGGTATTGGAATTGCTCCGGGTGCAAATTTATCTGATAGCATTGCTATATTTGAAGCAACACATGGTACTGCACCTAAATATGCAGGTAAAGATTACGTAAATCCAGGTTCAGAAATATTATCTGCAGAAATGATGTTAAGGCATATGGGTTGGGCAGAAGCGGCTGATTTAATTATACACAGCATGGGAAAATCTATTTTATCCAAAAAAGTAACTTATGATTTCGCTCGTTTATTAGATAGTGCAAAACAAGTAAGCTGCAGCGGTTTTGGTAATGTTATGATTGAAAATATGTAAGAAATAAAAAAAGCAGAATAATAATTTAGATTTTATTATTTTGCCTTTCCAGAATTTTCCGGTACTAAAGTTCCAATCGTTAAATGCTTAGAATTAAAGTATAAATTTACTGCTTCTTGAATATCTTCCACACTAATTTTTAGTATATTAAGCTGAATTTTATCAAAAATAGTATAACTGTAATTATTACTGTAAGCTACACCTAATTCCATAGCTGTGTTTAATAAAGAATCTTTTTTATGTACATTATCCGCCGTCCACTGTTTTTTTGCCCTATTTAATTCAGCTTCTGTAATATTCTTTGAGAAGTTTAAAATATTTTCTTGAATTATATCAGCAATTTTATCAGCATTATTATACGGTTTAGCATATATCATAAAATGAGGCATTGACCTTTGAATTAAACTTTGGCTTGTACTTATTGAAGAAAGCAGTTTATCCTGTTTAACTAGTTTCTTATCTAAATATGCATAATCATAACCGCTTAATAGTGTGCTAAACAATGTTAAAGCTAAAATATGTCTGGGTTTTTCTTCATAACTTGGAGTTTTATACAGCATATATAAGCTCGGATCGCTTATTTGCTTAGAATATAATTCAACGGTTCTTTTTCCTTCTTGCTCTGGCTCTTTTCTATTGTAATGCACAATTGAATTTTCTTCAGCCTTATAAGATGAATATGCATCTTTAACCCATTTATATACTTCATCCGGATTAGCATTTCCAACTACTACTACAGAAGCATTATTAGGATGATAATATTTATTATACCAATTTTTAACGTCAGATAATTTAGTATTATAAATATCATCCATCCAACCTACAGTTGGAGTTCTTGTGCCATTTGCTGTATATGCTTGGGCTAATAATTGTTCATAAAGCTTACTTTCAGGCTGATTATCAACTCTTAAGCGTCTTTCTTCTTGGATAACCTGTAGCTCTTTCTCAAATCTATGTCTAAAATTATCTGATTTAGCTAATTCTAAATTTCTCATTCTATCCGCTTCCATATATATGGTTTGCTTCAAATTTTGTGATGGTATCTGCTGATGGTAAACGGTGTAACTACTGTTAGTAAATGCATTTTCCTTTGCACCTAAATCTACCATTAATTTAGAAAATTGAGGATATTTTTTTGTACCTTTAAACATCATATGCTCAACTATATGAGAAAGCCCAGTTTTATCTGATACTTCATCAATGCTTCCAACTTTATACCATACCATATGTATCACAGTAGGAGCTTTATTATCCGGTTTTACAACTAAATTTAATCCGTTATCTAACTTATAATAATAAGATTTATTACCTGAATTATCTGAATCTGGATTTACATTTTTATTAGCACTTGAATAAGTGAAGAATAAACTAAGTGCTGAAAAAATTATTATATTGATTAACTGCATATTTTTATTGTGATATTGACATATTTATTTTAATCATATAGATTATAGTATAAATTCCCGCTATTATTATTTAAACTATGTAAAAACTGCTCCATAATTAGCATTGCACTTTTATCATCAACATATTCTTTGTATTTTTTATTGTATATAGAGGTGGTGTAGCGCTCATCTGTCCAAAAAATAGGAATTTTAAAATATCTATATAAATCTAATCCAAAATTACAACTTGCTCTTGTAAGAGTATGTGCTTTTCCATCTGCGTGTAAAGGTAAGCCCAATATTATAAAATTTGGCTTCCACTCACCAATGATTTTATTTAACGCATTAAACCGCTCAAGCCTAGTAGTATAATGACAAATTTGAATTGAAAAAGTATTTAAAAAATTTCCGCCCGCAACTCCTATGCGTTTCTCTCCATAATCTAAGGCAATATAAGAATTTGCCTGATTTTGTAGAATATCATTTGGATTAACAAGATTTATCTTATGTTTTGAGAATATAACACTTACATCTTCATCATCCGGCACATTTATATTTGAAGATGCATTATTCATCTAATTACGGGTTCTTGATAATTTATTAATGCAGCACTCGAGGCAATGCTAAAAGAAATTCTGGAATATCAGCAGCAAATAAATCACCGCTTTCTGTAATACATAAATACGTGCCTTTCATTGTACCTGTAGTAGTCGGTAAAACAGTTGTGCTGCTATATTCATATTTTTGCCCAATTTGCAATATGGGCTGTTCACCAACTACACCTAATCCCTTAATTTCATGAACTTGATTATGTGCATCAGTGATAATCCAATGTCGCGCTATAACTTGCGCCATACTATCGCCTACATTTTCCATATAAACCTTATAAGAAAATGCATAATTGCCAAATTGAGATTGGCTTTCTAAATAATTTGGTTCAACATATATGTCTATCTTTGCTTTATTTTTACAGTTAAATACCTCGAGTTTTTCATCAGCATCAGCGTAATTATTATTTTGCATAGCATAGCGCTCATATGTTAATATATACAGTATATACTAACATATCAAAAAAAAATATGCTACAAAACGCTATTGGGGATAATTCTAACCATATGTCTGATTATATAATTGCTCCTTCAATTTTATCGGCTGATTTTGCAAGGCTGGGAAAAGAAATATCATCAGTTATTGAGGCAGGTGCGGATTGGATTCATTTTGATGTTATGGATAATCATTATGTACCAAATCTTACAATTGGTCCTTTAGTATGTGAAGCAATTAAGCCTTATACAGGAAACACTCCCATTGATGTGCATTTAATGACACAACCCGTAGATAGTTTAATACCAATGTTTGCAAAAGCTGGGGCAAATATTATTACGTTTCACCCTGAAGCTAGTAAACATGTGCATAGAACATTAAGTTTAATTAAAGAGCATGGAGCAAAGGCTGGTTTAGTATTTAACCCTGCATCTCCTTTAGAATATTTAGATTATACATTAGATAATATTGATGTAGTTTTGATGATGTCGGTTAATCCAGGTTTTGGCGGACAAAGCTTTATTTTGTCTGTTTTAGATAAAATTAAATTGGTCAAACAAAAAATAGATTTATACTATGAAAAAACCGGCAAAAAAATTATATTAGAAGTAGATGGCGGCATAAAAATTGATAACATTGCCCAAGCTGCAAAAGCAGGTGCTGATGCTTTTGTAGCAGGTTCAGCGATTTTTGGACAAACAGATTACAAATTAGTTATAGATGAAATGAGGTCTATATTAAATTTAAGATAGATTTATCTATAAGGTAACTATAAATGAAATTGGGTAAACTTGAAAAAATTGATTTAAGAGATTTTTGGAAGCATGAAGCCTTGGATTTCACAACTTGGCTGGCTGAAAAAGAAAATTTATGCGAACTTGGAGATGAAATAGGTCTAGATATAGAACTTATTGCTAAAGAATATAGTATAGGTAGGTTTCATGCTGATATTTTGGCAAAAGAAGAAACAACTGATAGAAAAATTATCATTGAAAATCAATTAGAAACAACAGACCATAGCCATTTAGGGCAAATCTTAACTTATGCCGCGGGAGTGGAAGCTGAATACATTATATGGATTGTCAAAGATGTTAAAGACGAACATAAGCAAGCCGTAGATTGGTTAAATGAATATACAAATGAAAAAATTAATTTCTTTCTTATAAAAATAGAGTTATGGAAAATAGGAGAATCTCAGCCTGCACCTAAATTTGTAATAGTATCCAAGCCAAATAATTGGACTAAATCTATTCGCGCATCATCACATGAACTTATTGAGTTATCTGATACTCAAGTGTTACAGCTAGAATTTTGGCAGCAGCTTCAAAAGTTTGCATTAAGTCAAAAACCATTAATAAAACTAAGAACCCCGCGCGCTCAACATTGGTATGATGTTTCAATGGGACGTTCTGATTGCTATACCGCACTCACGATAAATAAGGCTCAAAATTATATTGGCTGCGAAATATATATTCCAGATTCTAAAAAATTATACAACTATTTTTTTTCACATAAAACTCAAATTGAGCAAGAACTAAATATTTATGATATTGAATGGCAAGAATTACCAAATAAAAAAGCAAGTAGAATACGCATATACAAAGAATTTAATATACTGAACACGAATAAAGAGCCAGCATTTTTATGGCTTATTGAAATGATTAATAAATTTAAATTAGCCTTCAATAAAAAATATGAAATATAAAAGCATCAGAAACATTTGAAAAAATATACTGTTCTTTAGAATTATTATGCTGTCAGCACCGCATTAGTAGAGTAGTTTTGAATAATTAAAATATTTATTAGACTTTTAAAAGAGATTAACATGAACACTTTAAAACATACTGTATTACACAATACTCATGTGAGCATGGGTGCAAAGATGGTAGATTTTGGCGGTTGGCACATGCCAATTCAATATTCATCTCAAATAGAAGAACATTTTGCCGTGCGTAATAATGCCGGTATGTTTGATGTATCACACATGAGAATTGTTGATTTACACGGAAATGTAAAACCATTTTTACAACTTTTGCTTGCCAATGATGCAGCAAAATTAAAAATTGGCGGAAAAGCCTTATACAGCTGTATGTTAAATGAAAATGGCGGCGTGATAGATGATTTAATTGTATATTATTTTAATGATAATTATTACAGACTAGTAATTAACGCTGCTTGTGCGGAAAAAGATTTGGCTTGGATTAATCAGATAAACACTAATTATAATTTCAATATCGAAATTAAGCCAAGAACAGATTTAGCTATGATTGCAGTTCAAGGACCAAAAGCTATAGATTTATTTAGCTCTGCTGTTAAGGCCCTTAAGCCTTTTAATGCTCATATTGATAGCGAAAATGATATAGTAATTGCCAGAACCGGCTATACAGGCGAAGATGGAGCGGAAATTATGCTCCCTCTAACACAAGCTGTAACTAAATGGAATGAATTAATTAATCAAGGTGTTAAACCATGCGGATTAGGTGCAAGAGATACTTTACGTCTTGAAGCTGGCATGAATTTATATGGTCAAGATATGGATGAAAATACCTTACCTCAAGATGCCGGTTTAGCTTGGACTGTAAGTTTAGCTGATAATCGGCAGTTTATTGGTAAAGATAAAATTCAAAATGCCAAACAAAAATATAAATTTTTAGGATTAATTTTAGAATCCGGCGGTATTTTAAGGGCTCATCAAATTATTACAAGCAAAAATGGCAATAATGGCGAAATAACCAGCGGCGGTTATAGTCCGACTATGCAAAAATCTATTGCAATGGCAAAACTTCCCTTAGAGGTAGAAATTGGAGATAAAGTAAATGTTCAAATTCGGGATAAAATTTTAGAAGCTAAAGTGGTAAAATTACCTTTTGTTAGAAATGGCAAGGTTTTAGTATAAAATCATAATATGTCAGTTTCAGAAAATAATACCAATAGCACTATTAATTATATAATTCGTGAGCGCATTGCACAATCTAATACAAAATCCATACCTTTTAGTGAATTTATGGAAATTGCATTATACACCCCCTACCATGGATATTATAATCAGCCGAATATTAATATTGGAGCAGCAGGAGACTTTACCACTGCTTCAGAAATTAGTCCGATTTTTGGACAAACTCTCGCCGCTGCAATTACTAGCGATGTAATTTTAGAGCTTGGTGCAGGTAGCGGAAAACTTGCCGCAGATATTATAAAAACTATTAATCCAAAAAAATATTATATATTAGAACGTTCTGGATTTTTAAAACAAATTCAGCAAGAATATTTTGCTAGCCAGAATATTAATAATGTTGAATGGTTAGATGAATTACCCGAAAAATTTAATGGTACAATTATTGGTAATGAAGTGTTGGACGCTATTCCGGTTGATGTATGGAATTATGATTATCTTGATAAAAAATGGCAAATTAGGCATGTACAGATTGCAGAAAATCAGAATTTGGAATGGGTTAATATTGATGCGGCAAAAATTCCTCAAGAAATCATAGATTCCGGCATTCAAGATCAAAATATTTATGCATACAATAGTGTAAACTATGTTACTGAAAGCCATTGCCATGCCTCATTTTTACTAGATACCCTAGCAAATATTCAAACTCACGGGCAAATGATTTGGATAGATTACGGATTTTTAGCACATGAATATTTTCACCCGCAGAGAAATATGGGAACAATTATGTGCTACCATAAACACACTGCAAATACTAATCCATTAGTTAATATTGGCTCGCAAGACATTTCATGTCATGTTAATTTTAGCGTAGTTCAAAATACACTACAAAGCAAAAATTATAAAATTGACTATTTTGATGCTCAAGCAAGATTTTTATTAGATTACGGAATTTTAGATATTTTACATACCCACTTAAAAAGTGATAATTATTTATCAATTGCTAAGCAGGCTCAAATTTTATTATCAGAAGCAGAAATGGGAGCATTGTTTAAAGTATTAATTTGTTCTAAATAATATTATTCATAGATAATTTTATTATTCTGTTGCGGCTTAATTATAGAATCCAATTGTATTTTTATACTATATATTTAGATTAAATTGTGTTTAAATGATACAATACAGCTTTTATATTTTAAGAGTTTAGAAATGAAATATTATAAAATTTTAATCTTAATCCTTGCTTTATCTAATGCAAAAGTATTTGCACAATATATACAAGATAATAAAAAATCTGAAAATCAGGAAAAAGAAGTATTTAATTTAAGATTGAATTCAAAATACAAATATTCTTTATCAAATCCTAAAATAATAAAAATTGGTCATGTTGCGCCTCTAACTGGAGGTATAAGTCATTTAGGTAAAGATAATGAAAATGGTGTATCTTTAGCAATAGAAGAGATAAATGAAAAAGGCTTAGAAATAAATGGTAAAAAAATTCATTTAATGCTTATATCAGAAGATGACGAAGGCAGTTCAAGTAAAGCGGTGGAAGCAGCCAAGAAATTGGTAGATGATAAAGTTGTTGCTGTAGTTGGACATTTAAATTCTGGTGCATCAATTCCTGCGTCTGCTATATATAACAGGGCTAATATAGTACAAATTTCCCCTTCTTCTACAAATCCGCAATATACAAATCAAGGTTTTAAATCTGCTTACCGCTTAATTACACCAGATTCTAATCAAGCACCAGCATTGGCTAACTATGCCACAAAAACTTTGCGAGCAAAAAATATAGTTATAATTGATGATGCAACTGCATACGGCAAAAGTTTAGCAAATGACTTTGAAGAAACAATGCAAGCTAACGGAGCTAATATTATCACACATGAAATTACAACTGATAAAACAAAAGATTTCAAAGATATTTTAAGCAAAATAAAAGCTAAAAATCCTGATATTATTATGTATGGCGGTATGGATATTACAGGGGCTATACTGGCTAAACAATCAGCGGAGCTAGGTCTAAATGCCAAAATATTTGGCGGCGATGGGTTATGTACTGATAACTTATCTAGGTTAGCTGGTAATGCGGTCAGTAATGTTTTTTGTTCTGAATCCGGCTTACCTATAGAAAAAATGGCACAAGGTGCTGCATTTAGCAAAAAATATAAAAAGCATTTTAACTCAGAAGCTCAAATTTATTCTCCAGCTACTTATGATGCCGTGTACGTAATTGTTGATGCAATGAAGCGTGCTAATTCTACCGCTTCAGCCAAAATTTTAGAAAAAATGCCGGAGACTAAATTAAAAGGTATTATAGGTAATATAGAATTTGATAATAAAGGGGATTTAAAGCAAGGAATTGTAACTATATATAATTATATCAATAATAAAAAAACACCAATTGATACTATCAGTATATTTAGTAAATAATATAAATATACGAGGCTTATGCATTATAGATTAATATTAATAAGCCTCATGAATTTAACAAATTTTTGTATTATTTAATTTTAGGGCAATAAAGCAAGACCTAGCTCTTTTAAAAACTCATTATGTTTATTAGCAGCTAATATAATTTTTTCTTCTAAACTAACCAGATTATCATTTACTTCTTTTAAATCTATTTCTTTATCTGCTTCAGCTGTACTAATATAACGTGAAATATTTAAATTATAGTCATTTTCTATAATTTCCTGCATTGAAACACATCTTGAATAACGTTCTTGTTGTGTGCGATATTTATACGTATTTACGATGTTATTGATATGTTCATCAGATAAAGAATTTTGTCGTTTGCCTTTGTCAAAAGATTGACTAGCATTGATAAATAATACGTCATCAGCTTTTTTACATTTTTTTAATATCAAAATACATACAGGAATGCCTGTTGAATAAAATAAATTAGCCGGTAAGCCAATAACTGTGTCTATATTTCCGTCTTCTAATAATTTACGGCGGATACGCTCTTCAACTCCCCCGCGAAATAAAACGCCATGCGGTAGAACAATTGCCATTACTCCATCATTTTTTAAGAAATGGAAACCATGCAATAAAAACGCAAAATCTGCTGCAGAAGTAGGAGCTAATCCATAGTTTTTAAAACGTATATCATCCTCTCCTATTTTCTTTTTCTGATCTTCCCATCGGTAACTAAATGGCGGATTAGCAACAACTGCATCAAAATACATCTTTTTAGCAGGGTTTTGTTCCATTAACATTTCCCAATCATTCGTTAATGTATCGCCATGAAAAATTTCAAACTCTGAATCTTTAACACCATGTAATAGCATATTCATGCGGGCTAAATTATAAGTAGTAGGATTTTTTTCTTGTCCATAAATTTTACTAATGCTGCCATTACCTAAATTATTACGTACATTTAAAAGTAATGAACCAGAACCGCAAGCAAAATCAAGAATGTTATTAAGGCGTTCTTTTTTACCTGATTTAGGGTCTTGGCTATCAAGCGTAACAATTTCAGATAAAATAGTCGATATTTGCTGCGGTGTATAAAACTCCCCGGCTTTTTTACCTGAACCAGAGGCGAATTGCCCAATTAAATACTCATAAGCATCGCCAAGGCTATCTATATCTTTAGAAAATTCTGCTAATCCATCAGCAATTTTTGTTATAATATTACAAAGTGTTTTGTTACGGCTTGTATAATCTTTACCTAATTTATCTGAATATAAATTAATTTCTGAAAAAAGCCCGTTAAAAGTGCTTTGAAATGAATCCTGTTCTATATACTTAAAACCTTTATCTAAGGTTTGTAAAAGTTCTTCGCTTTGCTGTTTAGCTAATTTAGCAATGTTATCCCATAGGTAATCTGGTTTAATCACATAATGCATTCTACGACGCATCATATCTTCAAATTCATGAATATCATCAGGATTTTGCTCATAAAATATGTTTAATGGAGTAATATTTTCATCAGGGTTTGCTATTCCGCTTGGATATTCTGCTCCTAACTCTTTTTTAGCTCCTGTTTCATAATTATCTGATAAATAACGCAGAAATAAAAAAGACAGCATGTAATCACGAAAATCATCAGCGTCCATTGAACCGCGTAATGTATCGGCAATTTTCCAAAGGGTTTTACCTAAAAGGTGTTGTTGTTCTTGCTTGGTCATGGTTTATAAATCCTGCATTTCTTGTAATGTTAAGCCTGTTAATTCTACTATTAATTCAAAATCAAAACCTTTTTGTTTCATTTTTTTTGCAATTTCTACTTGTTTTTCTATTTTACCTTTGGCAACATTTTGATGTTCTATATTATGCACATCACGGTAATAAGAAAGGCTAGTATTATAGTCGCTTAGTTCTTTTGCATTTAATTTTAAAACATTAGCTCTTTGAAAAAATTCCTCAAACAGCCTTTCCTGCAGTTCTTTGGGTCTCGTATCTAATTGGGTTAAATGTGTTAGTACATACAGCCATTTGTCTTGCATAGAGCTATTTTTGCTTATATCTTTATTAAATTTTGGGCATTCTATAAAGGCAAAATTCAGCTCGTTTATTACAGTTTTATGCGTTTCTATATCTAATATTTTGGCTTTAGTGATGTATTTATCGCTTTTGCCATCATCTAAAACAAAGTTTAATATACTTATACAATAAACTGGATTTAGATTAAAATCCCATTCTTTGCCTTTTTTAGCCTGTTCTGTAATCGCAAAAGTGCTGTAATACAATGTTCTTTGCCTAAAATAATCCTGTTTGGCTTTTTGCAGTTCTATTATAAATCTATTTCCCTGCGGGTCTTTGCAGTACAAATCAAATATTACATTTCTGTCTAATTTTTTGTTGCCTAAATGCTCATTTTTATGGTAATTCAGCTCTTGGATATGAGGGATAAAATCAGAAAATACGCTGTTTAAAAAATCGATTAAATATTCTTTGCTTTCCTCTTCGCCAAATAGCTTTTTGAAACCAAAATCGGTAAAGGGATCGATATAGGCTTGTTTTACGGGTTCTAATGTTTTAGGTTTTTTAGTTGTTTTGGTCATGGTGTTTTTTTACTAAGTAATTTTTAAAGTATTTTATATATCGTCTATCAACTGTAAATCTGCTTCAACACTATCTGCAGATAAATCTGCTCCACAATCCCACTCTACATAGTATTTGCCATTATAAATTTTTTTGAATTCTTCAAACTTTTTTAAAGGTTCAAAAGCCTCAAAATGTAGATACGGCTTTACATCAAAAAAGCCTATTTTTCCGTCTTCGGTAAATATTTTTAAAATAAAATCTGATTGCACAATAATATCAAGTATTCTCATTGATTAAGTCCTTTAATTGGAAAAGGTTTTTTACCATTTACAGCTAATTCCCAATCAGCCATTAAATCTTCTTGATAAATCTCAATCCATGCTACAACTAATTTATGCTTTTTAATTGGTAAATTACCAGATATTAAATCTCCATCAATTATTGAGTAAACTGCATTTTGTCCTTGGTATTCGGCATGGATATGCGGTAGATTATGTTGTTTTATATCATTAAAAAACATTCTTATTAAAATACCATAAAACATTGAGATAGTTGGCATTGTTTATCCTTTTATATGTGTATGTGCGATAAAATCAGAAAATACGCTGTTTAAAAAATCGATTAAATATTCTTTGCTTTCCTCTTCGCCAAATAGCTTTTTGAAACCAAAATCGGTAAAGGGATCGATATAGGTTTGTTTCGTTAGTTTATTTTTATTTATAGTTCTAACTAATTAATTTAGTTTTTTGTTTGGTTATGTTGATTTAAGTTTATATTATATCAAGTTATAATAGTTTTTCTAAGTCTATTTGTTGCTTAAAAATTCATATCATATTTTTGTAGTAAAAATTAGTTTTAATTAGATTTGCTTATGATATAATTTATATGATAAATGTAAAAATATAATAAAATGAATACCATAAATATTAGTAATGAAGATGATGCCTATAAAATATTGTCTGATATAAATAATGGCACAATTATTGAATTTAATGATATCAATTTTAACAATTTCCCTTTATTTTGTATTCATATTGAAGGGAGTAAATTTAATCAAAGTATTACGCCAACAGTAATGCGTGGGCTAGTTGAATTTCAAAAAAGTATTTATCAAGCATATGCCGCTGCAAAATATAATTCTCCCTCAAAGCGTTTAAATGATGAAGAAAAAAATAATTTAGAAATAAATGTTAAAATAACAGACGGGTCTTCTAATCTTGGAATTAATGTTCAAGAATTAGCCGTAAAATTTATTGAGCAAATAGGTGATAATATGACTCCCACAGTGATCATAACTTTAGGTATTTTTTTTATTGTTTCATACTTTGGTAAAACTGCATACAAACTATATTTAGATAACAGAAAAGAAATTAGAAACAAAGAAATATCAGATGAAACGCAAATAAAAACTTTGCAAACTTTAGAAACTATAAGCAAAGAAGAAACGGAAAGAGCAAAAATTATAGCTAGTTTGGCTAATAAAAATCATCATATAGATAATATTCGTAAATTGTCAGATGATGCACATACAGAAATCATAAAAGCACTTTGTGCAGGGGAAAATTCAGAAATACAAGGTATTAAAATCACAAAAGAAATAGCTGAATTATTAACGAAGAATGCTAGACGTACATCATCAGAAGTAAGATTAGATGGAGTGTATAAAATTTTGAGACTTGATGTCTCATCTCAAACAAAATATAAAGTTAGAATTCAAAATATTGAAAATAACCTTGAATTAGATGCAGATATTCAAGATAATTCAATTGATGATTTGCAAAAAGACATATTAAAAAAATCACTAGATAGAAAACCAATATTTTTACAAATCAATGCTTTAATGTGGAGTGATGAAGATTATCATTCTGCATTAGTAATAAAAATTAAAGATTATTCAAAGGAGTAATTTAAAATTATTATTCCTCACTAGGAAAAAGCCCCTGCATCAAGCCTTTTTTATGTTGTTTTAAGCTTTCTATTTTATTGGTTTGTAATTCAATTAATTCATCGATTGATGAAAGGCAATCAGCGATTTTTTGTTGTTCTTGATATTTTGGAAGTAATATATTTAAATTTTGATATTCAGATATATAGTATCTTTTATGGTCTGAAAAATTAAAATTAATTTTATTCATAATCTCAAAAATTAATTTAAGATTATTTTTATCCATTACTTTTAAAATTTTTGAGAGTATTAAATATAGATAGCTTTTCTGTAAATTTAAAAATTCAAAGCCTTATGTTTATTAGGTTTAGATTTCCAAAATCTTAAAAATAACTATCTAAATGAACACTCTCAAATTTTTATAGCTGAAGATTTTATTTTGAAAGGAAAATTTACATATTTTTTATCTGTTGTAAAATCATCAAAAATTATTACAGGTATTTTTTCATATATATTAGCTAATTCATCAGTATAACCAAGAATAAAACTTTTATTAGCTGTTAAAACTGGAATTCCATATTTTTTATATTCTGTATTTTTAACTATATGTTTTTCTGGTCTCTCATACTCTAAAACTTCTCTTATTTTTACCTCCTCCCACTCCCCGCTATCTCTAAACTCTGGAAACCGCCATTCCGGCAAAATTTTACCTTCTTTAGGAAAAAGTTTTTGCATTAAGCTTCTTTTATGTTGTTTTAAACTTTCAACTTTTTGAGTTTGTAAGTCAATTAATTCATCAATTGATGAAAGGCAATCGGCGATTTTTTTTTGTTCTTGTAGTAAGGGAATAATTATTTTAAAATTTTTAAGAATGCTAGAACTTAATTCTTTAAAAGTATTTCCAGCACCTAAATCATTTAGCTCATTCTTATTTTTAAAAAGTATATAGTATAAAAAAATATAATGATTTTCTTTATTTATTATTAATCCTTTACACCCTTGATTAATTGCCATATTAGATTTATTTATAGCTAAATGACCAATAGGAGCTCTTGTAGATATTATTATGCTATTAATAGGTAATAAAATTGATGAACAATTTTTTAATCCTAATTCAGTTATCGTTCTATTAGTAGAATATATAAAATAATTTTCTGTTTTTCCCATTTCTGCTGGAGTTAGCCATTGAATATTACCGTTCCAATAATTTATTTTTGTAGTATCTGGTGTTCCGCCTTGAGTAATTTTTTCACATAATTTCTCTAACTTTATATCCTCCCATTCCCCACTATCCTTAAACTCTGTAAACCTCAATTTTGGCACTAATTCTTTTTTCATATTTACTTTATATCCAATAAAATAGCCTGCTGCTGCACAATTTCTTTAAAGCTATCACTAATGTTGTTCATATCAATAATATCTACTTCATAAGGTAAAAGAGATTCAATAAAGGCTTGCTCCAAATCAAATATTTGTTTTTGTCTCAATGGCTGTATATATTGTATTGCCAAATCCAAATCTGAATTAAAACGAGTTTTATTTTTTGCTCTACTACCAAAAACCCATACTTTACAATCTTTTGGCAAATGTTTTTTTAATATATTTTTAACAATATCATATTCTTGTGGCGATATATCAATATTATGGTTCATTTTTATTCTTTAACACTTGTAGTAAAAACACAATTTCACTATAAAATAATTCAAGCTCATCAACAATGTTAATTGCATTATGCTCATCATAGCCATGTGATGTTTTATTGCGATTATCTCTGTATGCCCACCATTTATCCCAGCTGTTTTTTAGGATTTTTTTCGTATATGCAAGCCGTATAATATTTTGAAAATCCATACTTTTTATATCATCTATATTTTCAGAGCTTATACTTAAAAAACGCTTGATGATTTTTGTAGATAAATCATAACAATATTCAAAACGTTTAATACATGAATCACGTACATAAACATTTTCTTTATCTTTTGCATATTCATTTAAAGCATCTTTTAGAGAGTAAACTGCTTTTTCAAATATATCTAGATTTAAATTTTCTTGTTGCATAAATGAATTCCTTAAAATATTTTATTATTCATAAGCTTTTAGCCCTGATATTTCCCTTTCACCTGCTAATTTATTTAATAATGGCAGTAAATCTTTCACTATTTCTAATTCTTTTTGCCCTCGAGCTTTCCAGCCTAGCTCTAGCGGTTCGAGTAAATCCCTTAATTGTTCACTATCAAAAATCATACGTTTGATTATACTATCAATAAAATTTTGTAAACTAGCTGAATCTAAATTATGTTTTAAAGCAATAGCAGAAATTTCAGCAGCATTTTTTTGCTGTTTAAATTCTATATATCCTTGTTTGATTTGTTCCATGGCTAAGCCAGTTTTAAAATTTAAAGTTTCTATATATTCCTTTATATCTTCATAATCATCAACAAATTTAGCATCTGCACGAATTGTGTCTATTAAAAATAGTTTAGTAATTTTTTGCTGTTCTGGAGTTTCATTTGAGCATTTTGCAAGCAAACGCATAATATAATCATAATCAATTACATTTGAGGCAAATAAAACAAATTCAAAATCTAACTGTTGTACTTCTTGGGCTAAATCTTTATTTTTATCCTGCTTTTCCTTCAAGCGGTAAGCTGTTTCTAAATACACGCCTTTAAAGCCTCTAAATTCATCTTTAGGTAGAATTTGTTCAATGTCTTTTTTATTAACATCAGTTAAATTAGTATATTGGTCAAGCTGTGTTTTGAGTCTTTGTACTTTTTTAAATAAATTGATAAATTGGCTGCGGGCTATATCGCCTTTTAAATTAGCTACTTGCTCAGGTTTATTTTCCAGCCCTTGCACTTGCATAAATTTTTCAAGTTCTTTAAACGCTTGTTCTAGTTCATTAATAACTTTAGGAGCTTCATCTACTAGCCAAATTTCTTTAGCTTTTTCATCTTGTTCTTGTCCGGAAAACAATTCAATAGCTTGGTCTACTTCTGCTTTTTGTCCTCTAAAATCTATAATATTTCCATAAGGTTTAGTATCATTTAAAATACGGTTAGTACGTGAAAATGCTTGAATTAGTCCATGGTATTTTAGATTTTTATCTACATATAACGTATTTAAAAATTTAGAATCAAAGCCTGTAAGGAGCATATCTACAACAATAGTTATATCAATTTTTTCATGATGAGGTAAATCTTGATTAGAATATTGCTGGTCTTTAATACGTTTTTGTACATCTTGATAGTATAAATCAAACTCATTGATAGTATGATTAGTTTTATACATTGTGTTATAAGCTGTTACTATCTTTTTTAAAGCTTGTTTTTTCTCTTGAGGATTTTGTTTATTATCTTCTCTTTCTTGTAGTAAATCTTCTTGTAATTGCTTTGCTTCCGGATTACCTTCAGCTGGCGGAGAAAATATACAAACTATATTTAAGGGTTTGAAGTTAATATCTTTTTTCTTTTCAGCCTGCATACTTTCAAATAAATTATAATATTGAATCGCATCATTAATTGAAGCAGTGGCTAATATGGCATTAAATTTACGTAAATTAGTAGATATATCATGCTTTTCAAATATAGTTTCAATTATAGCTTGTTTTTCAGCGATTGTTTGCTGGGCTATTTTTTTATCTGCTCCTGTACCTTCATAATAATACACATGAAATTTTAATACATTTCTATCATCAATAGCCTCAGTAATGGTGTAGGCATGAAGTTGTTTCTGAAAAATATCTTCAGTAGTTTTATATGAAGCTTTTTCTCCTTCTATTTTTTGATAGTTGGCATTATTATCAAAGATAGGTGTGCCTGTAAAGCCAAATAGTTGTGATTTAGGAAAAAATTCTTTGATGGCTTTGTGATTTTCACCAAATTGTGAGCGATGACATTCATCAAAAATAAAAGCTATGCGCTTATCTTGAAGGAACTCCAGCCTTTGCTTATATTTATGTTTATTATTACCGTCTAATGCAAGCCCGAGCTTTTGTATAGTGGTAACAATAACTTTATCTATTTTATTGTCAGATAGTAAACGTTCTACCAAATTCTCAGTATTGGTATTTTCCTCAACACAACCCTCTTGAAAGCGGTTAAACTCTTCACGGGTTTGTCTATCCAAATCTTTACGGTCTACTACAAATAAGCATTTATATATATCCTCATTATCTTTAAGCAGAGTTGAAGCCTTAAAAGATGTTAATGTTTTACCGCTGCCCGTAGTGTGCCAAATATAGCCATTACCGCAATTTTGATGAATACAATCAACAATGGCTTTAACAGCATAAATTTGATACGGCCGCATAATTAGTAATTTTTGTTCGCTATTTACTAACACCATATAATGACTAATCATTTGACCTAAAATACATTTAGCTAAAAATTTATCAGCAAAACTGTGTAAATGTGTAATTTTATTATTATTCTCTTCAGCAAACTGATAACAAGGTAAAAAACGCTCATCTGCATCAAAGCTAAAATGTCGATTATTATTATTAGCAAAGTACCAAGTATCACTTTGATTGCTTACAATGAAAATTTGAATAAAGCATAATAGTGTTTTACTGTATCCATTGCCTGCATCATTTTTATAATCAATAATTTGTTGTATAGCACGACGCGGGCTAATTTCTAGAGTTTTGAGTTCAACCTGTGCTATAGGTATGCCATTAATTAACAAAATTACATCATAGCGGTGGAAACTACTTTCAGTATTAAAACGAGGCTGCCTAATAACTTCAAAGGTATTTTTACACCAGTCTTTAATATTAACTAACTTATAATCAAAAGGCGTTCCATCATCACGTTCAAAACTGTTATACTCACGTAAAATCTTTGATGATTTAAAAACATCAGCACTAATTATATTTTCTAAAAGCCTAGAAAACTCGCTATTTTCAAGTTTTACTTTGTTTAACTCCTCAAATTTATTTCTAAAATTATCGGTTAAAGCAGCTATATCTGTAATATCATCACGATAAATATATTTGAGTTCAATCAGTTTTTCTATAAACTGATTTTCAATTTCTTGTTCTCTCATTAATAATACCTTTATGCTAACATGACTTGCTAAGCAATAATTATACGCCAAGTACAGCTAAAAAATGGCAATTAGTTATAAGGATTTTTGAATTTGTTTCATAAAATATATTCTAATTTACTTATGCAATTTGCATTTGTATTTTATATAACTTATAGCTCGTAGGAATTGATGGGAACTAAAGAAAAAAAGCTAGAGAGAATTATTTTAAATCTAATTTATATATTAAAATTAATTTATATTTAAAATGTTTGTATAAGTATTAAATTGTGAATTTATATTGAAAACTTGAAACATGATGAAGTTAATACTGAAATATACATATATCAAGATTTGGCGGACCGGACGGGACTCGAACCCGCGACCCCCGGCGTGACAGGCCGGTATTCTAACCAACTGAACTACCGATCCGCTGAAACTTGGTCTATTTGTATACTTTGCCATTTGAATGGCGTCCCTACGGGGATTCGAACCCCGGTACCCACCGTGAAAGGGTGGTGTCCTAGGCCTCTAGACGATAGGGACTTGAGGCTATTTTCTCTGCAAATAACACAGTTAACTGCATGAGGGAAATTATACACTAACGATGTTTTTTGTCAAGTAATTTTATATGCATTATATAAAAACTTAAATTTATTTAATCATAGCTTAGTAATAAAATATATTTTTCAATACGCCAAGCAATTAAGAGCTTAAGCATAGATATTGATTATAGTTATGAGTAAGTTTATGATATATACTAATCGTACCTGAAAATTTTATGGTCTCGTGATTTTTGCCTACGTTTTGACATAAATCAGCTTGAGATGAGTATATTTGAATATATTCTACCGCTTCACTTTTAATAAATATTATGCAAAATATTAACCTTACACAGCAAGAATTTTATAGCTATAAAAATAAAGAATATAATAAAGTTCCGCTAATTATAGAAATTAATGCTGATTTAGATACTCCTTTATCTATTTATTTAAAATTAACCGGTAATCAGCGCAAAAATTCTTTTTTATTGGAATCTGTGATTGGCGGTGAAAGATTTGGGCGTTATTCTTATATTGGATTACCGTCAACTAGCTATATTCAAAGCAGCGGGTTTGCACAAAATTCTTGTATTGAATTATATGAAAATAACCATCTTATACAGAAAATAGAAAATTCTAAAAATGAAAATGTATTAGATATTATTCATAATCTACAAAATAACTATAAAGCTTTAATATTAGAGAATATGCCAAGATTTTGCGGCGGCTGGGTTGGTTATTTTAGCTATGAAACTGTTCATCATATAGAGCCATGTTTAGGCATTCCCAAACAAAATGCTCAAGATGAAATTAATCTGCCTGATATTAAATTATTATTGTGTGATGAATTGGTTGTGGTTGATAATTTGAGAGGAAGTCTAAAAATAATTGTTTATGCAGATCCTAATTTAGCAAATTCTTATGAAAATGCAATAGTTAGGCTAAAAGAATTGTGTGAAAAATTAGAAGATAATAATGCTCATCATGTTATTAAAACCCGCAATAAAACTTCTAAATTAAATGGTAAATTTATATATTCATCTCAATCAGAATATATGAAAGCAGTTGATAGGGCTAAAGAATATATAAAATCAGGCGATATTATGCAGGTTGTTCTATCACAACGCATGCAGAAAGAATTTACTTCTGATCCTATTTTATTATATCGTGAATTAAGGCAGTTAAATCCATCTCCATATATGTATTATTATTGTTTTGGAGATACGCAAATTGTAGGAAGTTCTCCTGAACTTTTAGTCAGGCATGAAGTGAGGCATGATGCAAAGCATTATGTAACCTTAAGACCAATTGCCGGCACTAGAGTGCGTGGAATAGATGAAGAGCAAGATAATCAATTAGCCGAAGATTTACTTGCTGATGCAAAAGAGTGTGCAGAACATACCATGTTAATTGATTTAGCCAGAAATGATATTGGAAGAATTGCAAAAATAGGCAGTGTGAAAGTTACACAGCATATGCATATTGAAAAATATTCTCATGTACAGCATATTGTTAGTTCTGTAGAGGGGGAAATTAATGAGTCTGTCAATAATATGGACATTTTAAAAGCGGTATTTCCGGCTGGGACTTTATCCGGCGCAGCTAAAGTTCGTGCTATGCAGATTATTTCAGAATTAGAGCCGTCTGCAAGGCATATATACGGCGGCGGGGTTGGCTATATGTCTTTTAATGGAGAAATGGATATTGCAATTGCAATCCGCACTGCAGTTATTCAAAATGATACTGTGTATATACAAGCTGGTGCAGGAATTGTAGCAGATTCTGTTAGAGAAACAGAATGGCAGGAAACTCAAAATAAAGCTATGGCAATTATTAAGGCATTAGAAAAAATAAAATAATAATGCGATAATATCCAACTAAAAGTTTGATTCACAATATTAGGAATTCAAATATGAGACACAATAAAAATTTAAATCTTACATATACATCATTTAAATTAAAGGTCGGTTACACTTTAATTGAAATTATGATTGTGATTGCAATTATTGCAATGCTGGCAGGATTAGTGCTGCCAAAAGTAATGGGAAGGGCTGACGATGCAGCTAAAGTTGCGGTTAAGCAAGATATTGCAACTATTTCAAGTGCATTAAAACTTTATAGATTAGATAATGGAAGATATCCAACCACAGAGCAAGGATTAAAGGCTTTAGTTGAAAAACCATCAGCCGTGCCTACAGCTAAAAATTGGAAAGACGGCGGCTATTTAGAAAAAATACCTAAAGACCCGTGGGGGAATGAATATCAATATATCACTCCAGGAATACATAGCGATGCAGATATTTTTACTTATGGTAAAGATAAAGAAATAGGCGGCGAAGGTATAAATGCTGATATTGGAAATTGGGAATAATCTATTATAAATTCATCACACTTGAATTTTAGGCTGTAGTATTTGTAATATCTGTGCCGAAAATTTTGCTTTTGCTTTGCCCGAAATCTAATTGAGATGAGTATATTTGAATGAGAGATATGTACATTAAATTAAAAGGCAAATTTGGTATAAAATAATGAATACAAAAAAAGGATATACATTACTGGAATTGATGATAATTATTGGAATTATTGGTATGACCTTAGTCATAGTAACATTAGTTACAAAGCCAAGTGTACCCAGACAACTTTTACAAGATGCTGAATACTTAGGCGATGTACTAGAAATAATGCAGCATGAAAGCCAAATGCAGGACATACCTCTTACAATCATAGTTAATCAGCATGGCATAAGTACAAATAGCAGCAGCGCAAATAATATGCTTAGTAACTATAGATGGAATATAGAAGAAATTGATTCTAAATTAGGCTGGAGTCCTGTTAAAAATCAAATTTCTACTTGGCAGCGTACTATTACACAAGAACCTTTACAAAATCCATTCCATATATCTTTAACCAAAGGTATCTATAAAATTATATTAGCTGGAGATGGAAGCGGAAGGTATAAAACCAAACCGATAAATCTGAAATATGAGACAAATGAAAGTAAAAGAATTGATAATAATGAAGCGGAGCATAAAGAATCCATGAATAAGAAAAAAAATCACTTACTTTACGGACGTAATAAAAATAATCAGCAGACAGAATGAAATGCATAAAAAAATACAGATGTAAATCTAGCGGCTTGACTTTAATTGAAGTGTTAGTAGCATTGATAATAATTAGCACAAGTTTGCTTGCCGCCCAAAGAACTATTACCAATACTATTACTAATTATTCAAAGTTACAGCAAAATATTTTGGCAGCTATTTTATCTAGAAATATATTAATCGAACTTATGCTAAGCCAAAATATTGCGAATAGCGGTGTGAGGTATACATGTGCTGAAGATTTACCTTTCGAATGCCAGTTAAATACTAAAAATACTCCTAATCGCTACATTATATCAGCAGAAATTTTAGTGTTTACGGATAAAAATGCTAGAACACCAATCGAGAGAAGTTTTACCTTATTACAAAAATCACGCTAAAACTATATATATATTATTTGTAAAATTGTAGTTGCTATTTCTTCAATTGATTTATGAGTAGTGGATAAACACTCAATATTATGCCGGCGCATTAATTTTTCTGCTTCTAAAACCTCATAACGGCAATTCTGCAAACTGGCATAGATGCTATTAGGCTTTCTTTCGTGCCTAATATCAGACAAACGGTTAGGTTCTATTGTTAAACCAAAAAGTTTATTTGTATATTTTAATAAAATACTTGGCAGTTCTAGGCGGGCAAAGTCTTCTGGTATTAAGGGATAATTTGCTGCTTTTAAACCATGCTGCATAGCTAAATATAATGAAGTGGGGGTTTTACCGCTGCGCGATACTCCTACTAATATAATATCTGCCTGCGCTAAATTTGCATGGCTTTGACCATCATCATGACCGAGAGAAAAATTAATAGCTTCAATTCTCTTTTCATAAACTTCAATATTTCCAATTTGGTGCGAGCGATTAATTGCATGGCTTGATTTTAAACATAATTCTTGTTCTAAAGGCTGTACAAATGCCTGAAATAAATCAACAATAAAAGCATTAGCTTTATGCACTATATTACTTACCTGTTGATTTACTAAAGTTGTAAAAAGAATTGGCTTATTATGATGATTTATACAGTTTATTTTATCAATTAAATTGTTTGCTTTTTCCATATTATCTATAAAAGGTATACGTATAATATGATAAGTTATATCAAATTGAGCTAAAAGAGAGGTGGAAAATTTTTCAGCAGTTATTCCAGTTCCATCAGATACTATATAAACAACTCTATCAAATTTTTTTAAATCCGTATGTAATTCAGTATGCATAATTTTACCTTTATATAGCAAATTATAAATTAACTCTCATTCTTCACTTAGCCATCTAATAATCGGTTAATATATACAATAATCAATTTAATTACTAATTTTAAATATAATTGTATATAAAAACCAACGTATACATTATATTTTTATTGGCAGATCTATACTAATATATATACTAACCAGATTCCAATTTGTGGACTTCGTTTATTAGTTACCGTCAAAATTATTGTTTGCAGGCTCATGGCTTCGCCATCAATGTAATAATGTGTACATAGTCGTCAAAATTTATTCATACCGCCATGCCGCAAAATGAACTACAATTAGTATATAAAGACAAGTATGAAACAATAATAAACTAGATATAATTTTATATATAATGTAGTATATTAATTAATATCATCAAGTAACATAATTATTTCTACTTAATATACTATTGATAAAAGTTATTAAAAATTATTTTAATAAATAGTCTAAATTTTACTTATTTAGCCTATTTATTCCATAGGTAGAGCTATATAAAAAGAGTAAGTATTTTATAATAGATATATTAACGTATATAAATATATAAATCATTTCGACAAACTATGTTACATTATTTTTTATTCATTATCGCAGGAATTATTTCCGGAATGCTAGCAGGACTCATGGGCATTGGCGGAGGATCTATTTTAGTTCCTACGTTTATGATAAGTTTAAATATTCCTGATGTCTATGTTAACCATGTAGCGATTGCAACGTCCACTTGTGTAATTCTTTTCACATCTATATTTTCCAGCATAAGTCATTTTAGGCACAAAGCTGTGAAAGTAAAAATACTTGTATTTATGTCAATCGGCGTAATTGTTGGCTCTTCTGTTACAGGAAATTTTATTTTTACAAAGTTAAGCGGAGAATTTGTTCATATAGTATTTATTTTATTTATATTGCTTATTGCTATGCAGACTATTTTTAAACTTAATCCAAACCCTCAATATGATATAGAACACAAAATACCAAAATTTTTGTTTATAGGAGCAGGATTTGTGATTGCTGGAATTTCAAGCGTAATTGGAGTTGGCGGAGGATTTTTAACTGTTCCGCTGTTATTATATCTTGGAATACCTATACACAATGCAATCGCAACATCAGCAGGGCTGGGGTTACCTATTGCACTTACTAGTACGATAGTTTATTCTCAAAAAGCTATACCAGTTGCTAATACTTTAGGTCTAATTTACTGGCCGGCATTATTAATTATATGTCCTCTAACAAGTGCAACTGCTGTCTTAGGAGCAAAAATTGCCCATAAAATAGATACTAAAAAACTTAAAACCATATATGCATACTTCTTACTTGCATTATGCATTGTTCTTACTTTAAGAATGATATTTTCTAAAATAGAATAATATAGCCGCCTATGCTAATTTAACTAAATATTCCTGCCAGTGTTTTTGTGAAGAATCTAAGCTGCATTTTAAAAATTCTTTTTCTTTTACAAAGAGATTTGAATCTCCAAAACGCATACTATTAAACTTTTGATAAAGTAAATATGTATTTGCTACATCCGTTTCACAATAAGCCCTGATTTGATCAATATTACCTTTTTTATATTCAGACCACACTTGGCTTCCATCCATACCAAGTTTACCTGGTAAATTACACAGTTTTGCCATGTCGTCCATCTTAGCATAAGCTTTAGGCTGATATAAAGATAATAAATCCATCAAATCTATATGGCGTAAGTGATAACGGCTAATATAATTATTCCATTTATATTCTTTACTATTAAAGTCTGCTCTATCACCCATATCCCAATATTGATATGCACTTACATTATTAATTAATCCACGATAATGCAATACTGGAAGATCAAAACCACTGCCATTCCATGAAATAAGCTGTGGTTGGTATCTATCAATTAAACTATAAAATTTTTGTATTATTTCTTCTTCACTGCTAATTGAACTACCTAATGAGTTAACAAAAATCTCTTGTTCAGCAGATTTATTTTGCCTTCTTAGCACACATGATATAGCAATAATTTTATGCAGATGTAATGGCAAAAAATCCGTTTTTTTTTCTTCTTTTAACTTTAACAAATATTCATCAACACTTTTTTCATCAGAATTAGGGATAAGTTCTAATTTAACTAAGCCCTCTGCATCAGGTATAGTTTCAATATCAAATACAAGAATAGAAGACATATATAATAAATTTTCGAGTTTAATAATAGTTTTAGGAGGTATGCATTAGTAACTTAAGATTATAAATACTATTATAAACTACGTGCTACCTCTATAGTTTCAAAAACTTCCAGCTGGTCAAGCTCGTGTATATCTTGGTAATTTTTAATAGATAATCCGCATTCAAAACTCTGCTTAACTTCTTTAACATCATCTTTAAAGCGCTTCAAGGATTCTAACTCACCTGTAAATACAACCACATTATTGCGTATAACTCTTACACCACAATTACGTTTAACCATGCCGTCAGTAACCATACAACCAGCAATTGAACCAACTTTTGGTACTTTAATTACCTGCCTAATTTCTACTGTGCCAATTACTTTTTCCTTAATTTCAGGCGATAATAAGCCAGATAAAGCTGCTTTAATATCATTTACTGCATCATAAATAATATTATAATACTTAATATTTACTATTAGATTCTCTGCTAATTTTCTTGCTGCCGCATCAGCACGAACATTAAATCCGATAATTACAGCTTTACTTGCTGCCGCTAAATTAATATCGTTATCACTAATTGCACCAACTCCAGCATGAACTATATTAACTTTCACTTCTGTGCCTGATAATTGATTTAATGCATGTACTAAAGCCTCTTGCGAACCTTGTACATCAGATTTAATAATCAGAGATAAAACTTTCATATTTGCTTCTGAAATATTATCAAACATGTTTTCTAGTTTACTAGCCTGTTGTTTTGCTAATTTAACATCTCTAAATTTACCTTGTCTAAACAATGCAATCTCTCTTGCTTTTCTTTCATCTGCTACAACAACAATTTCATCTCCGGCTAGAGGGACTTCTGATAAGCCTTGAATTTCAACTGGTATTGACGGACCGGCACTTTGCACTGGTTTTGCTGTTTCGTCAAGCATTGCACGAACACGCCCATAAGCTGAACCAGCAAGCAGCATATCACCTTTATTTAAGGTACCTGACTGAACTAATATAGTTGCTACTGCACCCTTACCCTTATCTAAACGCGCCTCGATTACTAAACCTTTAGCAGGAGCATCTACTGGGGCTTTTAATTCTAGTACTTCAGCTTGCAATAAGACATTTTCCAATAATTCATCTAAACCTATCCCTGCTTTTGCTGACACAGGAACAAATGGCACATCTCCGCCATAGATTTCTGGTATTACTCCTTCTGCTACTAATTCTTGTGTAACACGATCTGGATTAGCTTCTGGTTTATCAATTTTATTAATAGCAACAACAATAGGTACACCAGCAGCTTTAGCATGAGAAATCGCCTCTTTTGTCTGCGGCATTACTCCATCATCAGCCGCTACAACTAAAATGACAATATCCGTCGCTTTAGCACCCCTAGCACGCATTGCTGTAAAGGCCTCATGCCCTGGAGTATCTAAAAATGTAATGACACCTTTTGGAGTCTCTACGTGATATGCTCCAATGTGTTGCGTAATACCCCCAGCCTCGCCCGAAGCAACTTTAGTGCTACGTATTTTATCTAGTAAAGAAGTTTTACCATGGTCAACGTGTCCCATAACTGTAACTACTGGCGGACGGTATAATTGAATTAATTCTGCATGATTTTCTTCTAAGAAACTTTCTGGGTCTTCTGTTTTCGCTGGTATAGCTATATGATTCATTTCTGCAGTCAAAATAATCGCCGTATCTTGATCTAGTACTTGATTAATTGTAACCATTTGACCAAGCTTCATTAATACTTTTATTAATTCACTGCCTTTAACAGACATTTTATGTGCTAAATCTGCTACGGATATAGTTTCAGGAATAATAATTTCTTTAGAAATAAATTCTACTGGCTGAACAAAATTTGACGGTTTTTGAGTAATTTTCCTATGTGATTTAGGGCTTCTCCATGCAGTATCTAAACCACCTGTATCATCACCTCGAATTTTTATAGAACTAGTACCTTTCCGCTTTTGTTCTCTTTCATTTTTATCAGAAACACTAGTTACAACTTTAGATTTTTTATTTTCTTTTACTTCAGAAGCTTCACTTTTCACTTCAATACTACCTTTAGTATTGATTTTATTATCATTAGCTATCTTATTATTTGCAGAAACTGATGTAGTATTAGCAGAAGTAGCTGTTTGATTGGCGTTATGTTTAACAATGTGCTTAGTCGTTTTTACAGGAACAACATTAATTTTCGGATCGTCAGCTGCTACAGAGGATTCTGGTGCTGCATCTTGTATGTCTTTGGGTTTATGGTCTGCTTTAAGCACTTTATTCGGCTTATTCAGCATATCGCTTATTTCTTTTGCTTGCTTGCTTGCTAACGCCTTTCTCTCATTAAAGCTCAGACTTGCTTTTTCTCCCAAAACCTCTAACTGTTTAGTATCATTTTTATTTACTAATGAACTATTAATGTTTGAATTTTCCTGCTCTGCTTTTGTATTTAAAGCAATTGGATTATTTTCTGGCAGCTTATTATTCATATCATTAGCAGCATTATGTTGAGCATTTTGCTCATTTTTAGGGTATACAGCATGTAGCACAGCAGATAAATCATCCGATTTAATCTTAGGGTATGGCTTATAATTGTTAAATGCTTTATTTAATTCGTTAACATCTATGTTATCCACATTCCTAGATTTTTTTTGATTTATAGTGTTACTTTCAATATCATCTAGTTTTGAAGAGTTAGCATTGACTTTTTCACTTTTACCATTAAGATTTGTATCTTCATTAATATCATTTTTATGCTCTAATTCTAAGATATCGATATCAAGAGAAGAGTGGAGGGAAATATTATTTTGCTCCATTTGTGTCTGATGTTTAATATTATCTAAGGTATCTATATGCTGCACTTGAGAATTTATCTTTGCAGAAATACCATCATCTTTAATTAAGACTCTACGCTTTTTAATTGCCACCTCGACTGTCCTAGTCTTACCTTTAGAATCAGACTGGCGTATATGTGTTGTTTCTTTGGTTGACAGAGTGAATTGAGAGCTATTTTTATTTTCTGTGCCATGAGATTTTTTTAAATAACTTAGTAATTTTTGTTTATCATCTTCAGATACATTATCCTTAGATCCACCTTTAGCAATTCCAGCTTGTTCCAGCTGCTGTAAAATCTGTTGTACGCTTTTATGAAGTTCAAGTGCTAGCTGCTCTACTGTTGTGGTCATGTGTAATATTACCTTCTAATTGATGTTTCAAAATTGCAAACTGTTATTAATTAAACCAATGTTCTCTGGCTTTTAATATTAATGCTTTTGCCTGTTCTTCATTTATATCAACATATTCGATTAATTCATCTGTTGATAACTCCGCCAAATCATCCAAAGAATTGATGTTTTGCGACGCTAAAGTCGATAAAATATCTGGTGTTATTCCATCAATATTTCTAAGCTCAACATTTGTATTATCTATATTTTCTTCAGCTACGAGTTCTATTGTAAGTAATGCCTCTCTTGCCCTACTGCGTACAATCTGCAAATCATCATCACTTAAACCTATTTCATGCAATTCGCTGATAGGAACATAAGCAATCTCTTCTAAGCTATTAAATCCATTATCTAGTAATAGAGAGACTACTTCATCATCTACCTTAAGATTACTTTTAAACAGATTATACACTTTTTCTAGCTCAATTTGTTGTTTTTGTTCAGATTCTTCAGAAGTTAGTATGTCAATTTTCCATCCGGTTAATTCGCTGGCTAATTTAACATTTTGTCCATTTCTTCCAATTGCAATTGCAAGCTCTTGTTCATCAACTACTACTTCTATTGTTTGAGTTTCTTCATCTACCAAAATTGATTTTACTTGAGCGGGCGATAAAGAATTGATTACATATTGTGCTGGTTCATCTGCCCATACTACAATATCTACTGCTTCATTACAAATTTCACTGCGGACTGATGTTACTCTTGAACCTCTCATACCAACACAAGTTCCTATAGGGTCAATTTTTTTATCAATTGCTCTAACAGAAATTTTTGCTCTTAAACCAGGATCTCTAACAGCTGAAACAATTTGTAACAAGCCTTGCTGAATTTCCGGTACTTCATTTTCAAATAATTTAATCAAAAATTCCGGTGATGTACGTGAAATTTCAATATGTGGTCCTCTTGCTTCTTTATCTACTTTTATAATATAGCCTCTTACCCTATCCCCCGCACGAATATTTTCTTTTGGTATCATATTTTCGCGCCTAAGCAAAAGCTCAACCTTACCGCTTTCAATAATCAAGCCAAACCTATCTGCACGTTTAACAACTCCCATAGCAATTTTATCATCGCGTTCAAGGAAATCATTAATTACTTGTTCTCTCTCTGCTTCTCTAATTTTTTGCAAAATAACTTGCTTGGCAGCTTGAGCTCCAATACGTCCAAATTCAATCGACTCTATTTCTTCTTCTAAAAAATCATTGACTTCTATTTCAGGTAAATCTTCTTGTGCTTCAAATAATAAAATTTCTTTATCAGGAACCTGCAAGCCTTGTTCATTCGGCACAACCAGCCATCTACGGTAACTGGTATATTCCCCTGTTTGTCTATCCATTTCTATGCGAACATCTAAATCTTCATTAAATTGTTTGTGATGCCTTTTTTTAGTTGCAGATGCTAAAGCTAATTCTAAAGCAGCGAATACAATATTTTTGTCAACGTTTTTTTCTCTAGCTAATACATCAACTAAAATTAATACTTCTTTATTACTCATGTTTCATACCCTTTGCTTTAATAACTATCATGCTTTAAAAGCCGCCGTATTTATTACTATACTAACCATATTTCAATCTGCAAACTTCGTTTTATTATCGTCAAAATTATTGCTCTCAGGCTCGCCACTCCGCCCTCAATGTACTAATATGTACACAAATCGTCATAATTTATTCCTACCGCCATCTTGTCGCAAAATAAACTAAGATTAGATATATTCGTTCTGCTTGTGCTGCCGTTAAAATTTCCCCAGCTGTACTTGTATATTAAATATCTCCATCATTTTTCTTTTTAGGCTTGCTTTCTGTTCTATCCGTTTTAGCTTTACTAGATTTTGGAAAATATGCTTCTAAGGATAATTTTGCTTTGTCTACTTCATTAATAGTAAAATCTATTACAAATATTTCTTTTTTATTTTCTACTTCTAAACATAAAGTGTTTTCATTTTTAGGCTCTATTATTACGCCAGCGTATTTTTTCTTATTTCCTAATGGCTGTTTAAATGTAACAACTGCCTCATGACCAATAAATTTTAGATAATGTGCATAAGTTTTCAAAGGTCTATCTATGCCTGGAGTTGAGACTTCTAATCTGTCATAATCGACACTTTCAACTTCAAAAATCCGTGTTAACTGATTACTTACTTTTACACAGTCATCTATACTAATATTCTTATCTGAAGAAATAGTATCAATGTATATTCTTAATACTTGCTGAGTATTTTCAATGTCCACCAAATCATAACCCAAACCAACAACAGTTTGTTCAATAATTTTAATTCTATCCTGCATAATAACCTATAAAAAATAAAAAAGGCGAAATAATTCGCCTGCTGCTGTCAGTATTTAGAACTTATCCCATCTCAATCTATGGCAAAGTGCAAGCCAAAACTAATGAACACAGACCTACATACAAAGTACGGCTATGAATAATTTCAACAACAGTGCAGACATAAATTCAAGTATGATGAATACAAGACGATTATACTCTATTGCAGATTTATCCGCAACTTTATTTTATCTGTTCTTATATGAGTGATTATGTAAAGCCTCATTACTGCATAAATGGACCCCAAGTAGGCTGTTTAATTTTTGCATAGGGTAACGATAATACATAGGAACCGCCACCTTCAACAGGGCTGGCAACTAAACTATGCTTACCATTAACTTTAGAAGCATAAATTATATAATCTCCATTTGCAGCAAAACTTGGACTTTCATCTGCTGAAGTATCAGAAATGCTGTAAACACTACTGTTATTTAAATTTTGCACATGCAGCTTAAACCCGTTTCCTTTATTAATATAAGCTAAATTCTGACCATCCGGAGAAATTCTTGGCGATGTATTGTGTATGCCTTTAAATGTAATTCTTTTAGCAGACTCTTCGTTTTCACCATCTTTTGACATTTTGTAAATTTGCGGTTCTCCGCCTCTATCGCTTGTAAAATAAATCGATTGAGCATCTGGGCTAAATTGAGGCTCTGTATCAATTATTCCATCTTTAGAAGAAGTTAATCTTACTAAATTAGTTCCATCTGTATTTATTTTATAAATTTGTGTGTTTCCGCTTATAGACAATGCAAGGGCTAATTGCTTTCCGTTTGGAGACCAAGCTGGAGCACTGTTATTCCCAGCATAATTTGAGATGACCCTACGTTTTCCAGTTGCAAGATGATGAATATAAACTACAGGTTTTCTATCTTCAAACGAAACATAAGCAACTTCCCGACCGCTTGGAGACCATGCAATTGATATAATAGGCTCTTTGCTTTGCAGTGCTATATTTGAGTTGCTGCCGTCAGAATCTGAAATCATGAGTAAAAAATTATGATTTTTCTCAACCACATATGATAATCTAGTTGAGAATACTCCTCGTTTTTTAAATATAAGCTCATATACAAAGTCAGATATTCTATGGGCAAGACCAGCCTCGCTGTTAGAATTTAGCTGTATTGCACCAAGATGATTACCGGATTTTGATAAGGTAGAAGTAATGTAATATATATCCCCATTTCTTTTTACTTGATTATTAAGTGTATATTCACCTTTAGCACTATTATTAGGTGTGTTATTCTTTTGAAGAGAAAGCTTACCGCTGCGTGCAAAATCATTATTTAATATTTGTAGTAAATTTCCGTCTAAACCAAACACATCAATTGGTATTCTTTGGTTATTCTGCCAATTAATATCTACAGTAAAAGCATCATTATTAGATTTGGACGGATTAGGTAAATTTTGTGCATTTGCATTATAAAAATTAAAAAATGCTATTAACAATATACATTTGTAAAATAAAATAAAATTTAGCTTATTTGTCATGGTTATTTTTTTAGTTAGATAATTTATAAACTTGTTCTTTGATATATTTAATTGCTATTTTTTCAAGCTGGCTTACTCTTTCAATAGAGATTTTCCATTTATCCGCAAAATACTTAAACGGCAGCTTTTTTTCATTTAGATTTAGCCATCTTTTATGAATAATATCATGCATACGTTCGTCTTTATTCTTTAAATTTTCTAAAGCTTTATGTATCTTTTCATATTGCTGATTCTGCTGCTGAGTAATTAAGGCTTGGCAAGGCTCATCGCGCTCATCGCTTAATGTATTTATTAAACTATTTTCGCCGTCTTCGTGAAGATGCTTTTCATCTAAACTAGTATCAGATTGTATAAGTCTAGCCTGCATTTCTATAACTTCATGATGTTTTACATCAAGACGCTTCGCAATTTTATCTATGTGTTCTAAATTTAGTGCAGTATCTTTAGGCAGTAAAGAACGTAATTTAAAAAATAGCTTACGCTGTGCTTTAGTTGTCGCTATTTTTACCATGCGCCAATTTTTCAAAATATAATCATGAATTTCTGCTTTAATCCAGTGAGTAGCGTATGTAACTAATCTTACATTAAAACTGGGGTCAAACTTCCGTACTGCTTTCATTAATCCAATATTACCTTCTTGAATTAAATCAGCATGTGCAATGCCGTAACCAAAATATTGTCTTGCAATACTGACTACAACACGTAAATGAGACATTACCAGCATTTTTGCAGAATTCGTATCTTGTTCTATATGCCAAGATTTAGTAAGTTTTTGCTCTTCTTCAAAGCTTAATATCGGCATACTGTTTACACTTTGAATATATTTTTCTATACTGCCGGCATTTATATTCATTAATGCATGCATATAATTTTCCTTTACTGTATTATATTTTTAATATTTCCAAACAATTTGGATTTATCTAATTTAATATAGTTCAATGAATAGAGATTAGATTATCTTACTCTTATATCATCATTATGCTTGAATTTACTTATGAGTTGTTGTTACTCATTATAATTTTTACCTTAATTATGCATTTTTGATTGATATAACACTAGGCATTTTATCATAGTTTTAGAATGAAAGCCTCTAATTTTTTAAGTTTGAAAAATATGCGTAAACCAGTTAAAATATTCCATAGAAAATAAAATATTCATTTATGCATATTATTACTCCATTTAGCTTAAACGGCAGTGCCGGCAATATACAATGCAATCTGTACCTGCCTAACTCTTTAATTAATAATAAATTAGCGGGGATTGCATTAATTCTGCACCCTCATCCTTTATTTGGCGGAACTATGGATAATAAGATTGTTCAAACATTGATACGTTGTGTAAATGATTTAGGTTATGTGGCAGCTGGTTTTAATTTTAGAGGAGTTGGAGCTAGTGAAGGAGAGCATGATAATGGTATTGGTGAAACTGAAGATGCCCATCAAGTATTAAATTATATGAAATCAAATTTAATTGATGAATTAGAAAATAAAAATTATTTAATTGATAAGGAATGCGATGTAGTGTTGGGCGGATTTTCTTTTGGAAGTTTTGTTGCAGCTAGATTGTATAATCAGCTGCCAGTTAAGCCTAAAAGAATGTTAATGATAGGCACGGCTGCCGGCAAATGGGATGTACCTGAAGTGCCGCAGGATAGTTTAATTGTGCATGGTGATAATGACGATGTTATTCCGCTATCTTATGCAATGGAATGGGCGAAAAAGTATGAACTGCCTGTTACAGTTGTGCCGGATGCCGGACATTTTTTTCATGGTAAACTTTTAATTTTAAGGCAACTAGTTAAGCAAAGCCTGCTTTATAATTGGGAATAAATTTATATATATCATATGTTAATCAACTTTATCTATCAACTCAAGCATAAAATACATAAAATTTCATTTTATTTAACCAGTTCTATTCTTACTTTGTGCTTATTTTCCAGCTCTATTTATGCATATGAGCCGCAAAGTGTAAATGCTAAATTTAATGCTGCCGGCATAAGTATAAATCAGCTCCAAGTAAAAGCTGGAAGCTGGATTATTTATGATGCAGTATCAGGGCAGATTATTGATGGTGATAAAATTCATGAACGTATTCCAATTGCTGATTTTACTAGGTTAATGCTAATCTATATGTTATTTAATAATATACACGCCAGTAAACTTAAGTTAACTGATAAAATTAACATTCCAAAAGATTTACAAAGACAAATTGAGAAACATGTTAATAATAAGCATATTTTAAATCTTAAAAAAGAACTTCTAGTTAAAGATGTTGTATTATCCAGCCTTATCAATAACAGCAAAGATGCGTCTTTAGTATTGAATTATTTACTATCTCAAGATGGAAATGTAATCCATGGTATGAATCAAGAAGCTAAAAGATTGGGTTTGTCTAATACTCACTTTGATAATATTTTAGGCAGTGAAAGCCCTTATCATTATACAACTGCTTATGATTTAGTAAGGTTAATCCAAATTTTAATTAACACGCATAAAAACAGCAGAGATTTATTTACTCAAAAGCAATTTGTTTATAATACCATTACTTATACAAATACTAATAATATTTTATTAATTGATAAAATGATTGATATTAGTTTAAATAGTAATTTTAAAGGCAAACCGTCTTTTATAGTAAGTAAAGAACGTGTTGAAGATAATATTACGCAGCAGAAACGCAGAATAATATCTGTGATTATTGATTCTCATGACATGGACGAAGAAACTCAAGAAAGCCTGAGAATGTTAAATTACGGATTTTCGGACTTTGATACGGTTAAAATATACGATGAAAATACCAGAATAGGTCAGTATAAGCTGTGGATGGGAAAACAAGATACAATTAATTTGGGTGTAAAAGAGACTGTATATTTAACCTTGCCCAAAGCGGCTGTAAGTACGCGTTTATCCACTGTTATTGATAAACCAAAATATATATATGCTCCGATCCAAGAAGGAAATGAACTTGGAAGTATAAAATGGATACATCAAGATAAAGAAATATACAAAATTCCTGTAATAGCGCTAGAAACTGTGCATGAAGCTAATTTTATCAGCCGTTGGATTGATAGAATTAGAATGTTTTTCTATTGAAGTCATAAAAAATATTTTTTGGCTATTATATTATTAAACCCTATATGTATTTTCATAAAAATCGTTTACTATTATATAGATAATATTATAATTTTATTTAAGGAGTTTTGTATGTCATGGAATCCAAATTGTATAGTTGGTGCTGCAGTGTTAGCCGGGAAAATAAAGCCGGAAGAAGTTACCCCATGTATAGGGGACAATTATTATGCTACAGTAACGGGGGGGGGGAAGGATAGATCTTTGCAGCACAGCATATGTTATAAAGGTATACCAAATTATGGAGAACCTGCTGGTCATGGTGAAAAGGCTGTTGACAAAGTAGAGAAGTTTTTTAGCGATCAAGAATTAAAACCATTTATTCAATCAGGCGGCGGTAGAGCAAAATTACAAGAGTTAGATGTAAAAAATAATTAATTGTAAGATGGCAAAAGCTAAACTCAAGATTCATTTTCGTATACTATTTCCCATTTTATGCCGTCATATTGCCAATATTGACGTTTTTGCATGATGCTTTGCTTCATTTTGCCTTTTTCTTTGCTCATAACATCCGGTATCATCATATCTTGTTCAAATGTTATAAGTAAAGTTGGTTCATTGGCAGGATAACGGTAAATACTTAAATGCCTCATGTTTTGTAATCTTATTTGCTTTTGGTCAAAAAAAATGAAATATTTTTTCAGCCATTGTTCATAATTTTTCTTATCTGATTTGAATAAATTAAATGAATATAATTGTTTATAACTTTCAAAATCATATGTATCCCAAGCTTCCTGCCATTTTTTGACTAAGCCTAAGGCTTCTTGGCGTTCTTTTTTCCATTGCTCTAAATCTACCCATTCGGTAGATTTACTAATAATCACCGGAGTGGTATTTATTTGTGTAAATTTAAATAACCTTTCTAAATCTGGATTAGTTAACACAACACATCCTTCACTTGCACGAGGCGGTCTGCTGTAGGTATTGCTGGGTACTCCATGTATCCAAATATTAGTTCCGGTTATATTATTACGCTTATCCCAATCATTAGGAAAATTTAGTGGCATAGCGGCATAGCCATACATATCAGGCAGAGTTTTTTTAGGAATTGGCATTCCCAGATTATAAATACCTAAAGGAGTTTTATTATCGCCTTCCTGCTCTTTGTCCACACCTTTTTTACCAATAGTAATATAATAATCAAATAAAAATTTAGGTCTTCCGTTTACATTTTCATATAAATATATTCTTGATTTTTCAGGATCGACAATTAAAGCAGTTTTTTGTCTAGGGGCTAAATTTAATAATCCGCGCGGAATTAGTCTAGGGTCTGGTCTTTCATAAAGAGATTTAATGCGTAGCATGGCTTCTTGTCTTATGCTATCTTCTCTAGTTTGATTAATTAGATAATTATTATTTCCTGTTCCGGATTTAGAGTCGATATTCATTTTACCCTGCTGTGTTAGAATTAAAGGCTGATTTATATCTTTATTCCCTTGATTAATTATTGTTAATAAATCATATTTTAGGGCTAGAGCCACTGAAAAATTAGGATACTGCTTTAATAAAATATCGATTCTTCTTAATGCATCTTCATGTTTTTTAGCTGCAATTAATTTATAAATGTCCAGTAAATGTGCATCAATACTTATGACTTGTTCAATTTTACCGCTTGCCTGCATAGGTGATTTATCAGCATTATTTTGCTGCGCATAAATAATGCCGCTGTAGCCAGTAATAATGCATAAAATAACAGCAAAAAAAGCATCAAAAGAAATTACATTTAAATTAAGCCTGTTAGTTTTAGTTCCATTAGTTTTAACGGATAAAACTGCGTTTGCGTTTACGTTTTTTTTCATTATCGCTATATTCTCTGTCATCATCTGTAAAAAATCCTGATTCTGTAGATTGTTTTTCTGTTTGTTCTTCATTTTTATGTTCAGTATAGGCAATTACCTGCTCTTGTAAAAGCTGTAACTGCTCTTTTGTATGAATAATATTTTTTGTGAACTGTTTTTTTAAATATATTATATAAGCAATTGCAGAAAGCAATAATATAAATATGAAAACTACAAAATAAAACCATGGCTGAGTTGAGCTTGTAATTATATTTGTTTTAATTATTTCAAATATACCAACATGTTTTTGGTTATTGAGTTTATTATTTAAATTTTTAGAATTGCTTAAAACTCCGCTTGCTTTATTATCAGTTTGAGTATTGCTTGCATTTGGGTTAGCTTTATTAAAATTATTTGCAACAGTACCGCTAGGGCTTGAATTACCAATGCCTAAACCTAAATCAGTATGATTAAGATTATCTGCTATTTGGCGTTCTGATAAAGTTTTACTTTTTAATAAATCAACTGCTGACGGTTCATCTAATTTTAATGTTGGCTTATTTTCAATTTTTTGCTGAATATCCGGTATTTTTTTCTCAGACTCTTTTTTTGGATTATTACTTTCTTTTTTGACTTCTTTTATTGCCTCTTCAGCTTTTTTATTAGATGATAACGGAATAGCATCTATTTTTGCTGATTTTTTAGCAGAAATCTCTATTTTTTTAGTAGTTTCTGTATTATTTTTTGGTGGTGCAGGCAGATTTTTTTCAGCAGATTTTTCTTTTTTTATTTGTTGAGAATTAACTTGCCGGTTATCCGAGGTTTTTTCTAAATATATAGTTCCGCTATGCCGAATAACATCTGTATTAGCATTATTCAATTCTAGAGTTTCTAAAGGATTATTTTGTGTTTGATTTAAAATTACTTTTTTGTTATTAGAAATTTGTATGTCAGAATAATTATTTGAATTGCTATTATTTGTTATATTAAGTGAAGCAGTTGGGCTGATTAAATCAGCAATCGGGTTGATACTGTTATCAACTACACGTGCCGTGTTAATATCGCTAGCTGGGCTAAGCTCCATGAATTTTGTATAACTTTTTTTGATAGTTTGCCCGTTATAGCTTAATTTAACTAATAAATTTACAACTGGCTCATTAAAATTGCCCTTAGTCGTAATTCTGATTATATATTTATTTTTTTGTTTGATGATTTTTAATTCTGCATCGGCTAAATCTGCATTATAATCTATGTGTTCTTGCGTATATTCATCAAAACTTGCTAATTCTGCTGTTGTATTTGGTTCAATATTGCCAATAACTTCCAGCTCTGCGGCAAAGGGCTTATCTAAAGTAGATTTTATATTTAAGTAGCCTAAACCTGCCGCGCATGCATACGGCATTCCACATAATAAGTACAAGTACAGCATGCATAATTTAATGCCTGTTTTTATGCTGGTTAAATAGTTAAGCTTATTATTTTTCATGCTGGTTTTATAATTTATGAAGCAAAATACATTTATTTATAAAATAAACGCCTCTGCCTTCCATAGTAATATAAGGGGAGTTAAATATCAATTAAAGAATAAATAAAACGATATAATCTGTATACTAATGATACAGATACAAATTAAAATATTCTATAAGTTTATTCTATTCTATTTTATTACCTAGATAATTGCTTAGATATTCTGCGTATCCTAATTTATTGGGTATAAAAGAAGTTTTATATTAGGCTAATTTCTGCACAGAAATATTTAATCGCTCAAAACTCTGCTTGTTCTTTAAATTTATACTTAATAAAACCAGTATTATTTATTTAAAACAAATAATTTCAATGAAGTATTATCATCTCTATAAATTTCAAGAATTAAATTATCTTCATTTTTTTGATAATGAGATAATTTCCATTCACTATTACTTAAAGCGTCTTCAATTTTAGATTTAATCTCTAAGTTTTCTAAAATAGAATTAAAAGTTTGGGGATTTATGTTAATACTTTGCTGCATAAGCATAAGTTTATCCCAAGTGTATATATTTTGCTTTTGTGCAATATTTTGCTTTAATTCTATGGAGTTTAAATTTCCATAGATAATATTTGCAATATTTGTATTAATAGGTGTAGATAATTCAAACAGCCAAGCATCGCCGTAGCTATGCCAAGTAAATAGACCGGAACTACTTTGATTGCCTGATTTAAACCTGAATTTTCCTTCGATACTATTATTTTTAGTTATATTATTATAGGTATTTAAATAATTTACTTTTTGCGGTGAATTAATTGAAGAACAAGCACTAAACAGAACACTAATTAGAAAATATCCGATAAATTTTACAGCATAATTTCGTATAAATTTCATATTGTTTTAACCATTATCTTCTTGATCTGTATCAACAATTTGATACAATTTTATAATTGTATTAACTCTTTTAACATAATTTTTAGTTTCTTCCGGCAGTTGCTCCATACTTGAGATATTTTGTGTAACTCTGCCTTCTCCAGCATTATAAGCTGCAATTGCATAAGACAGATTACCGCCGAAATATGTTATAAGTTTTCTATAATAGCGGGCGGCTGCCACAGCGGATTTGTACGGATTACGCCGGTTATCTTTACCTGTAGATGTAATCAAACCGTAATCTTTAGCTGTATAAGACATAAATTGAAAAGGTCCAACAGCACCAGCTTTACTAACAGCATTTAAATTGCCTGCGGATTCTTGGTGCATGACTGCGTGCAGCAGCCCTTTCGGCAGATTATACTCTTTCTCTATATCAAAAAGATTAATTTGTTCAGATATTTTTAAAACTTTTTGCTTAATTTCTTTATCATTACTGCGGATTCTTCCAAATCCAAACTCAAATCCTTCAAATGGATTATGATAATTTTTACTTATCCATGTTCCAAGCGATTTTAAAGCACTAAAGCGCTGATGGTTTTGATGACTAAGTAAAACAATAACTTCAGTCAAGCTGAAAACCATAGCAAATATGAAAAATAATCTTGCAATCATAGTTTATTCAGACCTAATTTAGGTATAAAAGAAATTAATGAACCAATAGTATAGTATAGCTCTAATGTATTTTAGCATTTTATATTTTTTAGCACAATTGGCGGTTTTATTAGTGTAGTATATATAAGTTTGTATTAAAAGCTTCTAATGACATTTCTGCACAATTTAAATTTAAAATACCTTTTTTGCAACTCTCATAACTGCAGATCTTGCACGCGGGTTTAATTTTATTTCTTCAGCACTAGGCTTAAATTTTCCTAAAAGTTCAAAATCCGGCTTTATAACGGGATGCAAAGCAAGTAAATGTCTTGGCACATCATGATTTTTATCTGGTTTTGCCCAAGTATTCAGAGCTTGTTTTACAATTCTATCTTCTAATGAATGAAAACTAATAATGACTATTTTACCGTTTGGAGCTAAAATGCTTGGTAAATTTTTTAAAAATTCTTTCAAATCTTCTAATTCCCGATTAATATAAATACGTAATGCTTGGAAAGTCTTAGTTGCAGGATGCTGAGCACTTTTTTGCCTAATCACACTGGCAATGATATTTGCTAATGTTTGCGTATCTAATATAGGTAAATTATAATCTTTTATTGCTCTTGCGATTTTTCTAGATTGTTTATCTTCACCATATTCAAAAATAATATTTGCTAATTCATCTGCATTTAGTTTTTTTAATATTTCAGATAAAGGTTCACCTTGAGTAATATCCATACGCATATCCAGAGGTCCATTTCTCATAAATGAAAATCCGCGTTCTCCAATATCAATTTGCGGAGAACTAATGCCTAAATCAAGCAAAATACCATTAACACTATTAGGTAGCATATTATTTTCTTCTAAAATATGTTTAATATCTGAAAAACTATTATGAAATATTTTAAAATAATTATATTTATTTAATAAATCCTGCTCAACAGCACTATTAATTGCCTCTAAGTCTTTATCAACTGCAATAACTGAACCAGTATAATCATTTGCCTGACTTATTTGGCTTATCATTGATAAGATTTTTTTTGTATGCCCGCCCCGCCCAAAAGTACCGTCGATATAAATACCATTTTTATGATAATTATCTTCAAAAAGACACTCAACCGCTTTATCCAGTAAAACAGTAGTATGCTGACTATTATTTAAACTCATTGTCTGTGTTCTACTTTCCTGTGGCTTTAGCTTGGTAATTCATTAAAATAGATAAATCACCGTAAAGAGGAATCGGCTGTTTATAATTAAATGAAATGACTAGTTTTTCATTTACTTTTTCAATTAATATATTATCCACACTAATTGCTTTAACAGAATCAATTGCAAATTGATTTTGTAACGCTGTTTTTGCCTCATCTTCACTTTGTGCTGTTTTTTGTATTCTATCAATTGTCTTTTTTAAACCGTAATATTCAACATAAGTGGGAAAGATACGGACCATTGGCACGACTAAAGTTAATACTAAGAGCAATACCATTATAAAATCAACAACACCAAACCCACTTCGATCAACAGTTTCTTTCATTTTATATCCTTTCTTTTTTATTATAGTTCATAGAACAAAAAATGATACCTTTATGTATCTTACCCAATTTTACCAATGCGGGATAATTTATCTATATTTAACCAAATAAAAAACGCCTTGCCTACAATATTTTTATCTGGTACAAAGCCCCAATATCTTGAATCTAAACTATCATCTCTATTATCACCCATTACAAAATAGTAACCTTTTGGTATAACACAAGTGAAACCGCTTTGCGTATATGTACAGTTAGAAGAGAAAGGAAAATTATCCGGATTAGTTACATAATTTGGTTTTTGATCATCTACGAGTATGTTATGTTTTATGTCGCCTAAAGTTTCAGTAAGCTGTTTATTATAAGAACCAATGCCCTCATTATTGTAGTAATCTTGCAATCTTTCATAATCTAATGGTTTATCATTAATAATAAGCATTTTATTACGATATTCAATTTTATCACCTCCAACTCCTGCTACTCTTTTTATATAATCAGTAGTTTCATCTTTAGGATAACGGAAAACAATAATATCCCCTTTTTCAGGATCATTTAGAGGAACAATTTTTTTATTTAAGATAGGCAAACGTAAACCATAACTAAATTTATTTACTAAAATAAAATCACCTGACAACAAAGTCGGCATCATTGAACCGGAAGGTATTTTGAAAGGCTCTGCTATAAAAGAACGCAATAAAAACACGATTAAAATTACAGGAAAAATACCCGCAGTAAATTCTAGCCACCATGGCTGGCGCATAGCCTCATCTTGAATTTCTTCTTTAGTCTGGATGATTTCTGCATTGATATTATCTTTTTTCCATAAAGATATTTGTACATCATACTGTTTTAATAACAATGACGTATAGTGCTTGCGCTTTGGCTTAAAATATAATAAGTCCGATATATAGGCTAACCCCGTGACTACCACTGCTAAAAATAAAACTAATTGGAAATTCATACTATCCTTTTATTTTTTTTACTTATATAACTAAAATTTCAGCTATATTTTTATATATCGATATACAAATATAATCTAGGAATAAATTATATATTGTTTATGAGATTTAGTATATATACTATGTCAGTATACGCCATTAAATCAGCATAAATTAAATAAAAATTGAATATAGTTTTGACATAAACAAATTCAAATTTATAATACATTTACTGTATAATTATAATTTATAAAATATAAACTATTATTCCATAGCATAAATCATCATGTTTTTAATCTATATAATTGATAATCAGGAAATCTCTAATCAGACAATTGAAAAATTTGCAGCCAAATATAGTTCATTTCTCTCTCAAAATATTACAGAAATGGCTAATGAAAAATCTTGTCAATTTAATCTTAATTATTATGCTGTGATATTAGAAAGTCATATTGAACCAGATAAAGAGCAGTTATATAAAGATGCAAAAGAACATAATATAGAAGCATTTTATATAAAAAAATCATTTAAATTAGAACATATTGAAATATTAGCTGTGGATATGGATTCAACTCTAATTAACATAGAATGTATAGATGAAATAGCAAATTTAGCTGGTGTAAAAGAGCAGGTTTCAGAAATAACTAAGGCGACTATGCAGGGTAAAATTACTAATTTTAGTGATAGTTTGAAACAAAGAGTAGCTTTTTTAAAAAATATTAATATTTCATTGTTAGATAATATCTATAATGACTGCTTAAAATTATCTGACGGTGTAGAAAATTTATTAGAATATATGCATAAAAAAGATGTTCACACTATGCTGTTGTCCGGCGGATTTACATTTTTTAGTGATAAACTTAAATCCAGATTAAATTTAAAAGAAGCATATTCAAATAAATTATCTGTAAAAGATGATATGTTAACAGGAGAAGTAGAGGGCGAGATTATAGATGGAAATATGAAAGCAAAACTTTTACAAACAACTATGGATAATAAAAATCTTAACTTAGATAATGTCATCTCTATTGGAGATGGGGCTAATGATTTACCAATGATGGAAATTTCAGGCTTTAGTGTTGCTTATAAGGCAAAGCCAATTGTTACTAGGCAAGCATCTATGAGTATTAATAAGCTTGGTTTAGATGTTATTATATTATTACCTTAATATTTTTAAATTATCACAATCTATATTTATTACATACCTCGGGATTGTGCAAATAATATGCTAGGATATTAATTTTTAGTATAGGAAATATAAAGATGTGAAGAATGCGGGGGTATTAATGATAATAGATGAGATATACAAATTTATAGGCAATAAAGGCACAGAAACAAATTTGGTAGAAAGTTTTAATGCATAATTGAGATAATATGTTTTAATTTAATTATAAAAGGTACATATTATGCTATATGCTTTTAGAGTAAATACCTAAATGAGTATCACTTATGGTTTTATCTTACACATAAGCCATAGTCAAACCTATACTTTTGTTTAAAATTCATTTAAAATAGCATGTTTTCTTAAAATTAAAAAATAATGAACTTTAAAAATAAGACTGTTGCATTAGCTTCTACTAGCCAAATTAAATATTCTGCTGCTAGTTTAGCTTTTCCTGAAGCAAAAGTAAGCAAAAATAATGTAAAATCTGGAGTTGATGAACAACCTTTTAATTCAAACACAATTGACGGTGTATTTGGGCGTTTACATAATTTAAAAGCTGGAGCAGCAGCTATAAACTTTTATGACCTTATAACAGATACGCTGCATACCTTAAAAGCAAATGTGAGTACATCTAACTTTTATATAGCAATAGAAAGCGGAATTTTTACCTCTGATATGACAGATAATAAAATTATCCCGGCCATTGCAAAAGGTAGATATTTTGATTATGCAATCATTGGCATTATGAATGTAAGAGACGAAATTATAATTAGTGCAAGTGAAGGAGTAGAATTTCCAGCAGATTGTGTAGAAGAAGCACAAAAACTCGGGTTTGATAAATGGACGGCAGGTATGGTAATGGAGAAGAAAGGTCTGGTTACAGATCACAAAGACCCGCATGCTAGCTTAAGTAGCAAAGAGAGAAAACAATTTTTACTCGAAGCTCTTAAAAAAATGCAGGAACATAATCAAGGCTTTTTTCAATAAAAATAGTTTATATCATTATATTAAATAAAATTATGCTTCACCATCAGCTAAACAAATTGCTTTGGTAATTGTGTAGTCTTCCAGACCATAAATTGAACCTTCTTTACCAAAGCCTGACTGTTTAATTCCGCCAAATGGAAAAGCAGGGCTTGAAAATGCCGCATTATTTATACCTAACATACCATATTCTAAATTTCTGGTGAAATAATTTATTTCATTAATATTTTCTGTATAAACATAAGCTGCTAATCCGTATGGCGTGTCATTTGCCTGCTTAACTGCATCTTTAATATTTTCATAGCTCATAATACTAATTACAGGTCCAAATATTTCTTGGTGATAAATGTCCATAGTTTTATCAACATTAGTTAGTAATGTACGCTGATAATATAAATTATGCTGTATATTACCGCCTAATTCTAATTTAGCGCCTTTATTCAGAGCATTTTTTACTAATTTATCAACTTTTTCTATAGCCTTAAAATTTATTAACGGACTAATTGGCTGGGTAATATTTAAAATTTCTATTTCTTGTTTTATTTTATCTGTAAATTCATGTAATATATCTTTGTGTATGAAAAAGCGGTTTGCACATACGCAAGTTTGCCCAGAATTTCTGAATTTGTTTTTAATCGCATCATCAATTGCTGTTTGAACATTTGCACATTTTGTAACAATAAATGGGGCATTTCCGCCTAGCTCCAACGATAAACGCTTGATATTGCCGGCACATTGCGACATTAATATTTTTCCGGTATGGCTAGAACCAGTAAAAGAAAGCTTTCTTACAGTTTCTGATTCACATATTCTTTTACCTATATTAATGCTATTTTCTTGATCAGCAGGTAATATGCTAATTAAACCTTTAGGCAAATTAATTTCGTCGGCAATTATACCGTAGACCAAAGCACTAAATGGAGTATCTGAAGCTGGCTTAATTATCATAGAACAGCCTGCAGCTAACGCCGGAGCTAATTTACGTGCCAGCATTGCAGACGGAAAATTAAAAGGAGTAATAGCAGCACAAACTCCAATAGGCTGCTTGATAGTGTACATTTGTTTATTTATGCATGGGCTGTTTAAAGTTTCTCCATGCAAACTTTGAGCCTGATGTGCAAACCATTTAAAATAACTGCTGCTATATAAAATTTCGCCAATTGCTTCCGGTACTGATTTACCTTGCTCTAAATGTAAAAGATGACCTAACTCATCTTTATTTTTAAGCATATAATCAGAAATATTTAATAAATATTCAGCACGTTCTAAGCTGGATAGGTTTTTCCATGCATCAAAAGCTATTTGTGCTTGTGAAATAGCAATATCTACATCATTAATAGTGCTGTTAGCGGCTAAAGCTATTTTATTTTGGTTAAGCGGGCTGATAATAGCATAACTTTGGCTATCTTCTTTAGTGATAAATAATCCGGCAAGATAAATTTTAGATTGTAAAAGCGTAAGATATTTATTCATTATATTTATATCCGATTATCAATTATGGTTAACTTAATTATACTCATTATTCCCTAAATTGCCCTGCAAAATTATAGTTATATATCTAAATCTAAAACTTGTTTTATTTTATTACTACTTTCAACATTATCACAAATTACATTATGATAACCTAAATCCAGCAGCTGTTTTTGTTTTTGCATAGTATCAACCCGCATATAGATTTGAGCATTTAACTGTTGTTTTTTGCAAATATCGCATATCTTAATATAAGATTCTATATCATTATGCATTAATAAAATAGTTTTTGCCTTTGCTAAACTTGCCTGCATCAGCACTTCTTTTCTTGAGGCATCGCCGTACATTAGTCTAAAATTATCCTGATTTTTATTAATAATTTCCGGATTATAATCAATTGCAATATATTGTTTTTTATTTTCTATTAATATCCCAGCAATTTCTTCGCTTAAATTAGAAAAACCTGTAATAATAATATGCTTATTTAGTGCCATATTTTTAGTTGCTAATTGCGTAATATTCAATGATTGGCTTATCCATTCCTGCTGACTAAATCTCAAAGCAATAATATTTGCATATTGTAGTAAAAATGGTGTAATTATCATTGAAATTACTATTGTTACAGTTAATGCCTGCTCTATACTTTGAGAACCAAACCACGCATTATTGCTTTGCTGTAATAATAAAAATCCAAATTCACCGGCATGGGATAAACCTAAAGCAGCTTTTATAGCTAAGCTGAACTTTTTATGAATTATCCTTAAGGTGATAAATATAAATACCGCTTTTACGATTACCAGCATAAATATTAAGAATAATACTAATTTCCATGATGCAATTAAATAAGCTAAATTTAGACTTGTGCCAATAGTAATAAAAAATAAACCTAATAATACTTCTTTAAAAGGTTTTATATCTTCTTCAACATGAGTTCTATAATGCGTTTCTGAAATAATTAAACCAGCTAGAAATGCTCCTAATGACATTGATAAATCAAGCACTTGAGTAAATGAAGCCATTGCAATTACAATTAATAAAATATTAAGCGTAAATAGTTCTTCTGATTTTTTTTTAGCAACAATATCCATCCATTTCTTTAAAATTGGCTGTCCCAAACTTAACACTAGCCAAAGTAATAAACATATTTTGATTAAAATTTCAGCGGATAGATACCATATTGATTGTGTAGTGTCTTGTAAACTTGGAATTAAGACTAAAAATGGAATAATAACTAAATCTTGAAATAACAGAATATACATAATGAGCTTACCATGCTCACTATGCATTTGCAGTTTTTCAATTAAAACCTTAGAAACTACTGCTGTAGATGACATAGCAAATATTGCTGATGCAACAATATATAAATGCCAAGTTATAATAAATTCATGCCGGTAAAAATATGCTATCGCCCATATAGCAAAAACAGCAGTTAAAATGCTTACTAGAATTTGAGCAACAGCACTTACTATAATTTTTTTAGGCATGCTTTTTAGTTGAGGCAGGCTAAATTCTAAGCCAATGCTGAACATTAAAAATACAATGCCAAATTCTCCTATTGTATGAAAAATGTCTGTATTTTCGCTACTTAATCCATTAAAAGCATGAGGACCTAAAATAATTCCAGCCAATAAATAACCAAGAATACTTGGCAGTTTTAACATTTTAAGCAATAATATGCCAAATACAGCACCTGATAATAAAATTAAAAGTACCAATAAATTAGGCATATTTTTCTTTCCTATAGTAATCTTTTATTTAAAAGATAATATTAATATTATAGTATTATAATGCCTAAATGTGGATAATTTCTGCTTCACTGTTGATAAGTAAAGTACTAACGCTATTTTTAACTACATTAAAATTTTTTGATAATGTTTTTTTATAAGTAAGCAATTGTTGTCTATATTCATCTAAATGCTTTTTCTCATCGCCAAATTTATAGTCTACAATTATCCAGTCTTGAGTTAATGTTTGGATAATTCTATCCATACGGTAAATTTTTCCGCTGTATAAAAAACTTTTTTCATTCATAGCTTGTAAATATAATTTTGGGCTAAAAATATGCTCTAAATGTTTCGCGTTTAAAATATTATGTATTTTTTCTAAAGCTAAATCTAACATAAACATTCTATGTTTACTAATTTTTAGCCACAGAGCTGCCTGTTTAGAAGTTGGCACATTATACTTATCATTTTTGTAATTAAATTGCGTAATCAGCTCTAAAAGTTTATGCATCATTATGCCAATTTCCTGCCCGATACTTGGCTTTTCTCTTGGCTGAATTTGAATTTTATGCATATCTAATTTATGTAAATTATTTTTATTAATAACATTGACCTGATTAATATTATTTTCATCTTGAATATTTTTTTCCTGCACAGACATCATTAACTTTTCTAGCTCTGTCTTGTCAATTTTGTCATAAATGTCTGTATTTTCTAAATTAGTTAAGCGTTTATACCAAATTTGATTGTCTTCTTTTTTATTATTTATGCCGCCTAATATAAATATTTTTTTGGCTCTTGTCATTGCAACATAAAGCAGATTTTTATATTCTGCATCATGCTCATTTTGCTGAACATTCCATGAAAATTGACGGGTTTCCACTAATTTATGCATATGAGATTTACCTGCAATCCAATTATGATTCACTTTTAATATAGAGGCGGTAAAACTTTTATAATGCATAGATTCCATTAAAATTACTGCATCATACTCTAGACCTTTAGCTCCATGGATTGTATCAAAGCTCACTGCATTTTCATTTTGGTGCATTCCCACATTTGGAGCTTCTTTAATATAGTTCGTATATTGATATTTTAATATAAAATCTAGTAAATTATTAAGATTTGGATAACGTCCTGCATTAAAATTTAAAACTAATTTTAAAAATTCATGTAAATTGTAAGATAATTGCTGAGGATTTTCTGCATGAATACTGAAATTAGTTTCAATATCTAGCTCTATATATAAAAACTGCATTAAATCTAAAGGAGTATAATTTTTATACACGGATAAAATATAAAGTAATTTTTCTATAGCTATTTTTAAAGCTGAATTTATACAATTATCTTCTTTACTTTCATTAGTATAAATTTGTAAAATCTGCCAATAACTTAAATCTTTTTGTAAATCTTTTTTCGCATGACTTTTAATTATTGATAATAATTCTTCACTTTTGATATTAAAAACGGGACTAGTTAAGATAAAAAATACTGCATAATCATTATTTTTGTTTAATAAAAATCTCATCAGATTTATAAAAATATAAACTTCTTGGGTTTGCAGTAATCCGCCATGTCTATTTACTTTACAGGGAATATGCTGCTTAGATAATTCTTTTTCAAATTCCGCCCAATTATTGCGGTGGGGTGTTAATACTAAAATATCTTGATATGCAATATTTTTACTGTAATGTAAATGTTTTATAATAGAACTTAGCTGATTTGCGCTTTCATAATTATTTTCAGTTAAATCTAAGCAATAGCAATTATCATTTAGACTATTTTTTTGAGAAGTAGTATGCGGTAAATAATCATCATTTAAATTTTGATCTGAATCTTTACATAAACCTTGATTTATCCAGTTAACTACTTTTTGTGAGCAGCGTCTGGTATTATAAGCAGCTAATATATATGCATTATAATTTTCTTTTAAATAATTCACAGCTTGAATAAACACATTGCTGTTGCTACCTCTAAAGCGGTAAATAGCTTGTTTTAAATCACCGACAATAAATATTTTAGGTTTATCTTCATCATTTTTGCCATAAGCATCTAACCAAGAATTAATAATTTCCCATTGAGTATCATCTGTATCTTGAAACTCATCAAATAAAATATGCTTATATTTATTGTCCAATCTGCACCAAATATATTGAGCAATATCAGACTGATTTAATAAAAATTTAGCATTCGTCTGTAAATCATTAAAATCAATCGTGCTGTTTATAGATTTATAATAAGCATATGCGTAAATAAAAATTTTACTTATATGAGTAAATGCTTGATTATATAAATCATAATAATATTGTAGAATTTGACTAGCTAAACTTTCAAATTCAGATTGCAAACTTTTCACTCTTGTTGATTTGATTTTATTTCCGGAAGTGAGTAAAGCTTCTTCAATTAGACTAATATCATTTTTGTCTTTACATTGTTCAATGGCAAAAGCTATATCTTGACATGTTTTATTATTTGGCTTTAATAAATTAATAGTTTGATTAATTATATCTGATATAATGTTTGGAATTTCAAAACTAGGTAAGGATTTTTGCTTTAATTCTTGTATAAATTTATCATTTGGATATGCAAATTTTTGCAAACATTCATAGTCAATATAGCCGAATATATTATTTCTTTGTTTCCAAATTTCTATAACCGTTTTATTGCTAATTAGGCTTGGGATATTCCATTTTTGTAAAAATTGACTAAATATATCCTGATAGTTATTATATATTGGCGAGGATAAAAAATATTTTACAGCGTCTTCATACAGAATATTTTCATCTTCACGGATTGCAGAATAATGGATAATTTGGCTGGTAGGAGCTAAATTTGCAAGATTAGCAAACCATACATGAAATGTGCTTATATTGAATGCATAAGGGCTAGACAATATTTCAAAATATAAATTTCTTGCTCTAGTTAAATTATTTGCTGTTAATTTTATGCCGCGGGCTAATAATTCCTGCTCTAAATCTTTAGCATTAATTTTACTAAAATTATGCAAATAATCCATAACCCGCTGTTTCATTTCTTGAGCAGCTTTTTTGGTAAATGTAATGGCTAATATTTGGCTATGATTAGCTCCTTCAATTAATGTTCTTACAATACGGCTGGCTAATAACCAAGTTTTTCCGCTTCCGGCACAAGCTTTTACTATGATATTTTGTTGCGGATTACACGCTAAATCAATAAATTTCTGCGTTAATGAATTTTGCCCGTTAATGGTATAAGACATTTTATGTTTTTAGATATACATTCAGTGTATATGATATAACAAAAATATTTTTGTATATATACTTATCGCACTTGAATTTATGTCTGTGTTGTTGTGAAAATTATGCCTTGCTGTACTATTTGCGTCGTTAAAGCTATTGTGGCTTTCACCACCTTAATTTGTTTATTAATAGGGATTGTGCAAATATGTGACTTACATATTATTTTTATACAAAAATTTATCTAACTCATTATTTGCACAATCCCCATACCTTGGTTAAAATTGAGACAAGTACATATATATGATACAATGTTGTAAATATTAGGGTAGCGTTATGTCAGAAATAAAGAACTATACAATAAATTTTGGACCTCAACATCCTGCGGCACACGGAGTATTGCGTCTTATTCTAGAATTAGATGGAGAAGTTATTCAACGTGCAGATCCGCATATTGGTTTATTACATCGTGCTACTGAAAAACTTGCTGAAAGTAAAACATGGATACAAAATTTACCCTATATGGATAGGTTGGATTATGTGTCTATGATGAGTAATGAACATGCTTATGTCATGGCAATTGAAAAATTGCTTGGTATAGACATTCCAATCCGAGCTAAATATATAAGAGTAATGTTTGATGAGCTGACTAGATTACTTAATCATTTGTTATGGTTAGGCTGTCATGCATTAGATGTGGGAGCGATGACAGTATTTTTATATGCATTTAGAGAACGTGAAGATATATTTGATATGTATGAAGCAGTATCAGGTGCTAGAATGCATGCTGCATATTATAGACCAGGCGGTGTATACCGTGATTTACCTGATACAATGCCGCGGTATAAAGCTAATTTCAAACGCAATGAAAAAGACTTTGAAAAAAGAAATGGAAACCGTCAAGGCAGTTTATTAGATTTTATTGAAGATTTCACTAACAGATTTCCAAAATATGTTGATGAATATGAAACTTTATTGACAGATAACCGAATTTGGAAGCAACGCTTAGTTGGAATTGGTGTTGTTTCTCCCGAGCGTGCTATGCAGTTAGGATTTACAGGAGCAATGCTTAGAGGGTCAGGCATTGATTGGGATTTACGTAAGCATCAGCCCTATGAAGTATATGCAGATTTAAATTTTAAAATTCCTATTGGTAAAAATGGCGACAGCTATGACCGCTATTTGGTAAGAATAGAAGAAATGCGCCAATCTAATCATATTATTAAGCAGTGTATAACATGGCTTAAAGAAAATCCGGGTGAAGTTATTATACAAAACCATAAAATAGTTACGCCTAAACGTGGTAATATGAAAACTAATATGGAAGAATTAATTCATCATTTTAAATTGTTCACGGAAGGTATGCATGTTAATGAAGGTGAGGTATATGCGGCTGTTGAACACCCTAAAGGTGAATTTGGAATATATGCAATATCAGATGGGGCAAATAAACCTTACCGTTTAAAAATTAGGGCGCCTGGTTTTGCACATTTAGCAAGTTTAGATGAGATGGCAAGAGGGCATATGATTGCAGATGCAGTAACTATAATCGGTACACAGGATATTGTATTTGGAGAAATAGATAGATAATATAATAACAAAAATAAATTATTCCCAACATTTTATATCTAAATGAATAAAAAAAATAAAGTTGAAGGTCATACAGCACAAAAAAGATTTGGTCAAAATTTTTTACAAGATAGTTATATTATACAAAATATTGTACATGGAATTTGTAAAAATGCTGATGATGCTAGTGATATAGTTATAGAAATTGGTCCGGGTTTAGGTGCATTAACACACCAATTAGTTAAAAGTTTTAATAGACTTTATGCAATTGAGTTAGATAGAAATTTAGCTGCTAAATTAATCAACACATTTGGTAATTTAGAACTATATCAGCAAGATGTATTAACTTTTGATTTTACCAAATTTAGTTTAGATAAAAAACAAAAAATACATATAGCTGGTAATTTACCATATAACATTTCTTCACCCTTATTACTGCATTTAATTAAGCATGTAGATGTTGTACATAGTCAGCATTTTATGCTACAAAAGGAAGTTGTTGGTAGAATGACGGCAGATAATAATAGTAAAGCCTACGGAAGAATATCAATTTTGCTGCAGGCTTATTACACGATGTATAAAACTTTAGATGTCCCTCCGCATGCTTTTAACCCGCCTCCAAAAGTAGATTCAGCAGTAGTTTATATGAAGCCGAATATAAAAGTTAGTCCGCAGCAAGCACAAAAATTAGAATATATTACAAGAATTTGCTTTTCACAAAGAAGAAAAATGCTTAGAGGCTTTGTGGAAAATAAGCCAATTTTTGAAAAATATGACTTTGATTTAAATAGAAGAGCTGAAGAAGTAGGCGTAGAAGAATATATAAATCTTGCTAAGCTTTGGTCAGAAAGCGACTTAACCTAAGCTATACTCTTTATGCACTTGTCTGCCCCGTAGTCAAATTTATGGGGAATATACTAATTGCAGTTCATTTTACGACAAGGCGACAGGAATAAATTATGACGATAACGAAGTTCGCAAATTGAAATCCGATTAGTATATAAGTTTTATAATATATCTGCTTGTATATTAAACTGCTCTAAAACACCCTTAACTTCTTCCGGATATAGTTCTTCATATCTGCCCCTTTGCAATCTGCTGGATAAACTTAAACTTCCGTAACGAATACGGGTCAAACGTGATACAGTCAATCCTACCGCTTCGAACATACGTCTCACTTCGCGGTTTCTGCCCTCTGATATAGTAACTTTATACCAGTGATTTAAATTTTCACCGCCTGCATCTTCAATTTTACTAAAATTAGCTAAACCATCATCTAGTAATATTCCATTTAAGAGCTGTTCTTGTGTTTCAGGCTCTAAACTACCAATAACTCGGACTGCATATTCTCTTTCTATACCATAGCTTGGATGCATAAATTTATTTGCTAATTCACCATTATTTGTGAACATTAATAAGCCTTCTGTATTAAAATCTAATCGTCCTATTGCAATCCATTTTCCATTTCTAATTCTGGGCAAACGATCAAATACACTCGGTCTGTTTTCAGGATCTGCATGAGATACTATTTCACCGCTAGCTTTATGATACATGATAATTCTTGGTTTTATCCATTCTTTAGCATGTAAATTTATTTTATGCCCATTTATACTTACATTATCGTCTAAATTTATTTTTTGCCCAATAATTGCCCTTTCTCCATTTACTATTATTTTGCCTATTTCAATTGATTTTTCTATACTCCGTCTAGAACCAATTCCAAGTTCAGCTAATAATTTATGAATACGTATATATTCATTAGCAGAACTATGGTGATTATAACTATTATTTTGACTAAATTGATTAGGTACTATCTTTTTTTTTTCAGTATCAGAGCTTTTTTTATCGCTAAATCCTACTTTTTCATTATTTATATTTTGGCTTGGTCTTGCTGGTCTGTCGCCTCTGCCTGCAAATCCGCCTTCTGGTCTTGGGCGCAGCGGCGGCCTATCGCTGAAACTTCTTCTTTCTCCGCCTGCTCCATCAC
>JAHFQJ010000015.1 GCA_023266335.1 Burkholderiaceae bacterium | reverse complement strand
TATGAAGTGCATAACATGTGAATTAGCTGAAGCTTATAGTCAAAATAATAATATTGTGCCTGATTTAAGTGATAATGCTAGAAATGAGCTAATAAATTTAGTAAATTTGGAGGGGGGGGGTGTAAATTAGTAAATTTTAAAGGGTGTTCAATAGGAGTGCAATGTAAATCATTTATACAAGGCTCACAAGCATCATCATATGGAATTTGCGAAAATGCTCTTGCAGCACATGAATTGATATGTTGTTCCGTCAAAACAGACAAGAATGAAAGTATTACATCTACTAATCATAATAGGGATAATTTCTTTTTTTGCCCTGATTTCTCAAGGTTTACAGATAATTGCTAGCTCTTATATGATTTTCAAAAATATAATAAATATTTATATATTCCAAGGAAATTCAGGCTTAATATATGGTAAATCAACACCCTCAGGGTACTCAATTTTAGCTAGATAAAGACCGTCAGGCATGAAGGTTGGAGCAGCTTTAATGCGGTTCTTGGCTTCAAGCACTTCTTTCATCCAAATTGCCGGTTCTTTGTCTGTGCCAATTTTAATCAAGCACCCCATAATATTTCTTACCATATGATGTAAAAATGCATTACCTTTAATTGTAAAAATATACCACGGATGTTTTTGCTGTATGCTTATATCATACATAGTTTTTATCGGGCTTTTTGCTTGACATATACTTGCTCTAAAACTAGAAAAATCATGCTGCCCAACTAAATAAGAGGCAGCTTTCTGCATATTTTCAGTATTTAAAATTCTATGCGGATGCATTAAATATCCGGTCAAACCTTTAAAACATACCGGTGGAGTAGGGCTAACATATAAAGCATAATGATAGGTACGGCTTATTGCATTAAATCTGGCATGAAAATCTTGATTAACTGTTTTTGCCCACAATACATTAATATCTTTATATCCAAGCCGGTTAATCCAAGAGTTTGTTCCTCTTACCCAAGAAAACTCTTCGCGGATACAATTTGTATCAAAATGTATTATTTGCTCTAAAGCATGAACCCTAGCATCAGTTCTACCAGCCACATATATGGATATATGCTCTTTCGTAAAATTATACAAAGCTTTCTCTAAAACAGATTGTATACTTAATATGCCAGCTTGTGTCTGTTTTTGCCAACCATGGAAATTTTGTCCTTTATAGGATATACCAAATGCAATTCTCATTTATTTTTATTTTTTAAATTATTTTGTATGCGCCAAATTGATTATATTCGTTAAAAATGATTTTTCTGGCAGTATATCATAACCATATGCTACGGTTCTTAGGAAATCCAAAAAATTTCGATAACAGACTCTTATAAAAAATTGTGGCATATAAATGAAATTAGTTTTATAAGTTAATTAAAGTCATAATATCTATTCAATGCAATCTATTCACTTTCGCCAAATTTATGATTAAATAATTCAATTACAGCATTTACAGCTTCAATACTGTCTTCACCTTGAGCATCGATAACTATTTCACTGCCTATGCCGGCAGCCAGCATCATAACGCCCATAATGCTTTTAGCATTTGCTCTTTTATTATTTTTTGCAATAAAAATTTGACTTTTAAACTGACCCGCTAATTGTGTCAGTTTTGCAGATGCTCTAGCGTGTAAGCCAAGCTTATTGCTTATTATAACAGAAGCACTATATTTTTCAGCCATATCAATGAGCATATTTATATTACAGATTTTTTATATACTAATCGGATTTCAATTTGCGAACTTCATTGTCGTCAAAATTACATCTCAATGTACTAATATCTACATAGTCGTCGTAATTTATTTCTGTTGCCTTGTTACAAAATGAACTACTATTAGTGTAGTTTACTAATAATTAATCTTATTTGCAAGTTTTTGCTATCCTATATTTTGTTCTCGCCACTGCATTGGAAGCCGTAACTCTCTGTTCATCTGACATACTAGGCAAAGTATTTCCAATTAATTGTTTTTTTACCATAGCTGAACATTGCAATACCCCATCTAATGACCTAACAGCCATATCATTTACAGGTAAGTTTTGATGGCAAATAGCTTTCATTAACATGGGTAAACTTAGACCTGTCAACATAATTAAAGGAAGAAAAGTTTGAATATGATTTGAAGAATTAAATTGATATTTATCTATAAATGCCTTACCCATATTAAATGGAGAAGCTCCATGTAAATCATTTAAAATTAAGCAGCCATCATATTTTTTTTCTTCAATCCAATTTTGCATGGTTTTATGAATTGACTGTTGCGTATCATCGCCATATACATTAACCGTTAAGATATTATCAGGGACGTACCCATAAATATGACTTACACAGTCTAACATAGCAGTAGCTAAAGGTGCATGAACTAAAAGTATAATACCGTTCATAAATATTTTATATCCAGTTATTATTAATTAAGTGTTTTCTTTAATAGTTTTTATCAATAATGAAACAATTATTTACAATTACATTAAATAATCTCATTTTTATAATTTATATATGTTAAGACTGCGTAACTGCCTTTATAGTTTCATTATACCAAATTTCGCCTACATCAATGAAACCACTATCAGTAATTTCTTGAAATCCGCCAGGACTAGTAATATTAATTTCTGTTAAATATTCACCGATAATATCCAGCCCTGCCATAAAAATATTTTGTTTTTGTAAATCAGTTTTCACTGCATTTGCAATTTCTAAATCCTTATCACTTAATTTATCGATAGTATAATTGCCGCCAGCACCAATGTTACTGCGTACATTATCTTTTTCCGGATTAATTCTTCGTGTTAAGGCATATGGAATTATGGTATCGCCAATAATTAAAATACGTTTGTCGCCATTAATGATTTCTGGAATGCATTTTTGTATCATTAATGTGCAAGATTTGTCATTATTATTTGTCATAAATAATTCAAGTGCTGCATTTAAATTAGTAGAATTTTCATCAATATAAAATATACCGCGTCCCGACATTAAATCAAGAGGTTTTAATATACTTACTCCATTTTGTTTAATAAAATCACGTATGATTTTTTTATCTTTAGTTACACAAGTAGGAGCAATATATTGAGGATATTTGAATATAGATAATTTTTCACTGTTTTGTCTCAATGCATAAGGATTATTCATAACACTAATATTATTATCTGACGCATACTGTAATAATTGAGTAGCATATATATATTCCATATCATACGGAGGGTCAGTACGCATTAATATTAGGCTGAATTCTAAAATTGATAAATTTTCTTGAGGGTGTTGCTTATACCAATTAGTACGCTCTTTTAAAGCAATTTCTGTAGGATAAGCATTTATAAACACTCCGTCATTATTTTTATGCATGTGATGAGTTTCGCACGTATAAATGACATGACCGTAATGTGCAAGCTTTTGCAGCATTATATAGGTACAATCATTTTTAGTATTAAAGGTGCTTAAATTATCAGAAACTACTAAAACTTTCATTACACTAAATTAGTATATAGATTGATTGTATGTTATAACATTTTATATTTGTTCGCAAGTGCAAAATTAGATAGTTTTATTTAAGTGGATAGTTTTTTCATATTTTTAATTTATCATTCTTTTTTAAACTTGGAGCTGAAATACTTGTTTCTACATTGCATTCGTAGGGTGGAATGATTAAATTACTAGAATTGATTTGTTAATTGAGAATTTTGAATCAAATCTGGTCTTTTTTCTTGAGTTTTAAGAATTGCCTGCTGTTTACGCCATGCATTAATTTTTGCATGATTACCACTTAATAAAACTTGTGGCACTTGCATATCCTGCCAAACTTCCGGCTTTGTGTAGTGCGGATAATCTAATAAATTATTTTCAAAGCTATCCTGCTGGGCTGATTCTATATTGCCTAAAGCATTAGGGATTAAGCGGACTATGCTGTCAATAATAATCATAGCACCAAGTTCGCCGCCGCTTAACACTACATCGCCAATGCTTATACTTTCATCGACATATTTATCAATAAATCTTTGGTCAATTCCTTCATATCTTCCGCAAATTAGTGTTATATTATCGTAGTTTTTTAGCCAATCTTTAGCAATATGATGATTAAAAGTTTTTCCGTCAGGGCTAAGCATAATAGTTAAGCTTTTGTGCTGAGATTGAAATTGAGATTTTTGATATGAGGATTTTATATAAGATAATGTATCATATAAAGGTTGAGGCATCATAACCATACCTGCACCGCCTCCATAAGGTCTGCCATCAATTCTTTTATAATTATCGGAGGTAAAGTCTCTCGGATTATGCAGATATAATTGCCATAAATTTTGCTTTAATGCTCGTGAACTAATGCCAAATTGGCTAACTGCATTAAACATTTCGCCAAATATGCTGATTATATCAAATCTCATAAAAATTTCATCAATGTAGCCAGCCTTTACGTTTGAAAAATAGCATTGGCAGTAAAGCAGATAAGAACATATAAAATAATACAAATAAATAGCCCCATATTCCCCATTTAAATTCAGGAAGCTGAAAATTCATACCATATATGCTTGCTACTAATGTAGGAGGCATTAATGCAACCGACACCACCGAAAAAATTTTAGTAATTTTATTTTGATTAATATTAACAAAACCTACCGTTGCATCTATAATAAAATTTAGTTTATCAAATAAATATAGCGTATGATTTTCAATTGAGTCTATGTCGCGTAAAATTTGTAATGTTTCCTGTTGCTGGCTTTCATCTAGTAATTTGTTACGCATTAAAAATGATAATGCCCGCCTTGTATCCATAATATTACATCTTACTCTGCGGTTTATATCTTCCTCATAGGCAATTTTATGTAATAAATCTGCCGCATCAGTATCAGTTAGTTTTGGCTGCAGCATGGTCTGCCCGATATATTCTAACCTCGTATATATTTCTTCAATTGCATCTGCTGAGTGTTCAATATCAGTTGAATATAAATCCAGTAATACATCTTTAGCATTATTGACTGAACCGGGGCGGTTGTGGGCACGCATGCGGACTAGCCTAAATACAGGCAAATCTTCTTTATGTACAGAAAATAAAATATTTTCGCTTAAGATAAAGGCTACTCTAACATTGCGTACTTTGTCTTCATCAATTAAAAAATCAGTGCGTAAATGTAAATGTTCGTCTAATTCAAAAAAACGTGCTGAGGCTTCTAAATCTCCAAGAGTTTCTGTATCAGGTAAATTAATATTAAAATTTTCTTTAATACGGATAATATCTTCTTCTACAGGGTCAAGTACATCAATCCATATCAAATGGCTATTATTATGATTAACCCCTAGTTGAGTTTGAAATAGACGCTTTTTCTCATTATCAAGAGCAAAGATATTAATCATAGTATACCCATCTTATTATAATAATATACTTATCATACTTTAATTTAAGCTGAATAAGTATAGCTGGTTAAATTTTAAAGTATTATATTCTGAGAATATCATCTGCCATTTGCTCAGCATTTAAATTATACGGCATATATAAGCGTATATTTCCATTTTTATCAATGAAATATGCCCCTGTTGTGTGATTAAAAGTGTTATTTTCTTTAAATGCTGTAACTTTAAAATTATTTTTAATTTTTTCTAGATATTCTTTAGTAGTAGAAATGCCAATATACTTGTTATTAAAAGCAGATAAATAATCTTTTAATATATCCGGCTTGTCGTTATCAGTATCTATGGTTATAAATACAACTCTGATATTCTTTTTAGCACCAATAATTTTTTGAGTCTGCATAATTTTAGATAAGGTAGTCGGGCAATAATCCGGACATTGAGTAAAACCAAATGTAACTATTGTGCCATCAATAGTTTTACCGTCAATTTTATTATCATTTTGTAAGTTAAATGATTTGCCATTTACATCTTTAGTATTGATTTCTGCTTTAAATTCTGTAGAACCAGTAATATCAACACTATTAAAACTAATGTTTTCGTGGGTAGGCTGGCATGCTGCTAAACTTAATGAAATTAAAACAGTAATGAATAATTTGTAATATTTTTTCATTTTTTATAGCTAGTTAGTAAAAAAATATGCTTAAATTTTATAAAATATACTTATTTCAAGTTGATTTAGAGCAAGGTGGGGTTAAAATAGCAACTTATGCAGTAAAAACCGGAAAAGAAGAAGCCGTGAGCCTGCAAGTGATAATTTTAACAATAATACAGACTAAATTCAAGTATTATCAGCATATCCGCCTTATAAAAGCTCTAATCTAATCTTAACTATATCCTGCGGATTTATTTTTTGATTAATATATTCAACTGCATTATTAACATCATTTTCTTTTGCAATATCTGTTAAAATAATGATGTCAATTTGAGATTTATTTTGCTGTTCTTTTTGTAAAACTGCACGGATAGATATATTTTGCTGTGCAAGAGCTGATGTAATAATTGCCATAGTGCCTGCTTTATCTGCAACTTTTAATCTAAGATAATATCTTGTATTTATTTCACTAATGTCTAATACAGGTGTATTTATAAGAGCATCATTTTGAAATGCTAACGGAGGTACACGTCCAAGACTATGATTGTTTATATCTCTGACTACATCTACTAAGTCAGCAATGACCGCAGATGCAGTAGGTTCTGAACCAGCACCTTTACCATAATATAAAGTTTGCCCCACAGCATCGCCGCTTACCATAACAGCGTTCATAGCACCATTTACATTTGCTAAAATATGTTCTTTAGGAAGCAACGCAGGGTGTATGCGTAATTCAATTCCATTTGAGCTGTTTTTTGCAATGCCTAGAAGCTTTATTTTATAGCCAAGTTCATTTGCATATGCCATATCACAGCTTTGAATTTTAGTTATTCCTTCAATATAAGCTTTATCAAATTGAATGGGTATGCCAAAAGCTAATGATGCCATAATACTGGTTTTATGCCCTGCATCAATGCCTTCAATATCAAAGGTCGGATCAGATTCTGCGTAACCTAAAGCTTGAGCTTCTTTTAGCACATCTTCAAAATTTAATCCTTTTTGATCCATTTCAGATAAAATAAAGTTTGTTGTACCGTTTACAATACCAGCCAGCCAATGAATATGATTTGCACTTAAACCTTCTCTAAGAGCTTTAATAATAGGAACTCCACCTGCTACTGCTGCTTCAAATACAACTAAAACGTTATTTTTTGCAGCTAATTCAAATATTTCTTTACCATGATTTGCAATCAGTGCTTTGTTAGCCGTAACAATATGCTTTTGATTTTTTATAGCTTGAAATATGACATCTTTTGCAATAGTACATCCGCCAATTAACTCAACTAATACATCTATATCCGCATTTGCTACTTCAATTGCATTAGCATGGACTTTAGGCTTTTGAACACAGCTTTGCATATTATCAATAATAGATTGTGTTTTTTGTACATCACGGCTTGCTATATGTGTTACAACAATTTTTACTCCAGCACGGCGTATAATCTCTGCCTGATTACGGCATAATACTTCTAATGTTCCCTTACCTACAGTTCCAAGACCAACTAAACCTACCTTGATTGTTTTTAAATCATGTGTATCTAATAACATTTTATTCGTCCTTATTTAGCTATGCTCACGGCACTTAAATTTATATGTGTGCTTGTTGTTAAGATTATTCATTTGTCCCTGTGCTTTACCATACTGCTATAAATCTAATCGAGATGAGCATATTATGTGTGTAATCATGCAGAAGGATTTTTGCGGTAATTTTCTAAAAATCTCGCAAATCTTGAAAGTGCTTCTTTTAATTCATCTTCGTGCGGTAAAAATACTATGCGTACATGATTTGGCTCATGCCAATGAAAACCGCTTCCCTGCACCAGCAAAACTTTTTCCTGAATTAAAAATTGATGAATAAATTCTTGATCATTTTTTATTGGATACATATCCTCATCTAGTTTTGGAAAAAGATATAAAGCTGCTGACGGTTTTACACATGTTACTCCCGGTATTTTAGTAATTAAATTATAAGCTAAATCTCTTTGACGCCTTAATCTGCCGTTTGGAGAAACTAAATCTTCTATACTTTGATAGCCTCCTAGTGCAGTTTGAATAGCAAATTGTGCAGGCACATTTGCACATAAACGCATGCTTGCCAGCATATTTAAACCTTCAATATAATCTTTAATTACCTCTAGATTGCCAGATAAAATTAACCAGCCGGTACGATACCCGCATGAACGGTAGTTTTTAGATAAACCATTAAAAGTGATAAATGGAATATCAGATGCTAAACTTGCAATTGATAAGTGTTTGCCCTCATAAAGAGTTTTATCATATATTTCATCTGAAAATATAATTAATCCATATTTGCGGGCTATTTCGACAATTGAAAGTAATATATGTTCAGGATATAATGAACCGGTTGGGTTATTTGGGTTAATTACTACAATAGCTTTAGTTTTTGAAGTAACTTTTCTTTCAATATCTTTAATATCCGGATACCAATTATCTTTTTCATCACATAGATAATGCACAGCTTTTCCACTGGATAATGTAATTCCTGCTGTCCATAACGGATAATCAGGTGATGGAACTAATACTTCATCTCCCTGATTTAACAATCCATTCATAGTCATGGTAATGAGTTCAGAAACTCCATTGCCGATTATAATATCATCTAACTGTACGTTTAAAATTCCCTTTTGCTGAGCATAATGCATAATTGCTTTACGGGCAGAAAATATTCCCTTAGAGTCTGAATAGGCGGCGGCATGCTGTAAATTCAAAATCATATCCTGACGGATTTCTTCAGGCGAATCAAAGCCAAAAGGCGCCATATTACCAATATTTAACTTGATAATTTTATGTCCTTCTTCTTCCATTCTTTTTGCTGTTTGCATAATTGGACCGCGTATGTCATAGCAAACATTATCTAGTTTATTTGACTTATTAAATATTTTCGGGAATTTACTCATTTTCGGATATATACTTGAATTATTGTTTTAATGCCTAAGCTATATTTTAGTATTAAAGTGTAATAATATTCAACTATTCTTTACTTGGGGTATAAATCTCATCACACTTGAATTTATGATGCATATTTTTCTAAATCGGATCGAGGCGGATATATAAATATTCAGAATATGCTACAATACGCATTAAATATTATTATACATATCTTACTTGAGTTTATGCCTGTATTGTTTGTTAAAGCTAGTGCAAATTCAATTGAGACGGATACATTAATTTACTAATTTCTAATATTTTATCTTAGAATTAGTTATAACATATATTTTAAAATAAGGGAAAATAATGAAACAGCCAATTCGTATAGCCGTGACTGGTGCAGCTGGTCAAATCGCCTATTCTTTATTATTTAGAATTGCAAATGGCGATTTGCTTGGTAAGGATCAGCCTATAATATTAAATTTATTAGAAATTCCTGTAGAAAAAGCTCAAGCTGCCCTAAAAGGGGTAATGATGGAATTAGAAGACTGTGCATTTCCGTTAATAGCTGGTTTAAATGCATTTAGTGACCCATTACAAGCGTTTAAAGATATAGAAATTGCATTATTAGTTGGTGCTAGGCCTCGTGGACCAGGTATGGAGCGTAAAGATTTATTGACAGAAAATGCTAAAATATTTATTGAGCAAGGCAAAGCACTAAATATTAGTGCAAACCCTAATGTTAGGGTATTGGTTGTAGGTAATCCTGCAAATACTAATGCGTATATTGCAATGAAATCCTCACCTAATTTAAATCCTCGTAATTTTACTGCAATGCTGCGCTTAGACCATAACCGAGCCTTATCACAAATTGCAAATAAATTACATCAGCCAATTGACCGCATTGAAAAATTATGTGTTTGGGGAAATCATTCTCCGACTATGTACCCAGATTATAGATTTGCTTTAATAAATGGTACAAGCATTAAAGAGCAAATTAATGATGCAGCTTGGAACAAAGATATATTCATTCCAATAGTAGCTAAAAGAGGGGCAGCAATTATTGAGGCAAGAGGTTTATCTTCAGCAGCTTCAGCAGCAAATGCAGCCATTGACCATATGTACGACTGGATTCACGGAACAGCCGGAAAATGGACTACAATGGGTGTGCCTTCAGATGGTTCATACGGCATTCCTGATGGTGTTATATTTGGCTTCCCTGTAATTTGTAAAGATGGTGATTATGAAATTATTAAGGGACTAGAAATTGATGGTTTCTCTCAAGAATATATCAATAAAACATTATCTGAATTAAATGAAGAAAAAGAAAATATCCGTCATTTGTTAGCATAACACTGCTTTTATATCCTCTTATCTTATATAAAAATAAGTCAAAGGGGATAATAGTACTATACTAATAGTAGTTCATTTTACGACAAGGCGGCAGAAATAAACTACGACAAATATGTGCATATTGACTACCATTGAGGCATAATTTTGACGACAATGAAGTCAAAAAATTGAAATCCGATTAGTATGTTATAATTTTATCAAGACTTATATAAACTTCCTAATATTTTATATTTTTTTGCACCCGTAATATCCGGTAAATTTGAAGGTTTATTTTCTATATACTGTTTAGCAAGCCAAGCAAATGCTAATGCTTCAACATTCTGAGTATCTAATCCAAGTTCAGATGTTGTACAAACTTTGTAATCTGCCAGATAATATGCAAGAGTTTCTAATATAAAATTGTTTTTAGCTCCACCTCCGCATACCGCCAATAATTTTTTATCATCGTTTTTACAATCCGCATACTTATAAATATCTTGAGCAATAGATTTAGCAGTTAAATGTACCAAAGTAGTCTGCACATCTTCAGGCTGAATATTCAATTTAGTTGAAATTTTTAAGCTATTAAGCGAATTTATAATAAATTCTAAATTAAATAATTCTCTACCGGTACTTTTAGGCAAAGACTGTTTAAAATATTCATTATTTAACATTATTGTCAGCAAATCTGAATTAAGCTGTCCTTGTTTTGCCCAAGAACCATTTTCATCAAAGTCTTTATTTAAGCTATGCTTAATCCAAGAATCAAGTAATACATTTCCTGCACCGCAATCCATACCCATTACCGGTTTATCTTGAGATAAAATTGTAATATTACTCATTCCGCCAATGTTACATACAACTATTTTTGTATACTCTGCTAATACATGTTTAAAATAATCTGCATGAAATGCTGGAACTAACGGAGCACCTTGACCGCCAGCTGCAATATCAGCTTCTCTAAAGTTTGCAATTACATTAATGCCAGTTAGCTCAGCTAATAAACTTGGATTTTGTAATTGTAGAGTATAAGCATTTTTTACATCATTTTTCTTAGGCTGATGTCTAATAGTTTGTCCGTGTGAACCAATCGCTTTTACTTTATCTTTTGCTATACCTGATTTTTCCAATAAAATACTCACTAATTCAGCATAATGGATTGCTAAATTATTAGCAGCCAGCTGAGCTTTATGAATTTCATTCTCACTAACATTCTGCAGTTCTAATAATACATCTTTCAATTCAGTATCAAAGTCTAAATTTGCATAAGATACCACTTCATATTTATTATCAGAAAAACCTGCAAGTACAGCATCTATACCGTCCAAACTGGTGCCGGACATAATTCCGATGTAGAATTCAGGTAAATTTGAATGATTATTCTGCATTCTCTTTACTTTCTTTTCTTATTTTATCATCAATTCTGCTTTTTTTAAGGCGTGATATTCTATCAATAAATACTTTACCGTCTAAATGGTCAATTTCATGCTGAATGCATGTAGCCAATAACTCATCTGCATCTATGGCAAAATGATTTCCGTTTATATCTTGTGCATTGATTGTAACCGTTTTAGGACGCTCAACTTTTTCATTAACTCCAGGTATAGACAAACATCCTTCCTCATACACATTAATTTCAGAACTAATATTTGTCAGCATAGGATTGACAAATACAACCGGCTGCTGTTTATCTTGTCCTGTTAAATCCATAGTTACAACTCTTAATGAAATACCAACTTGTATAGCTGCCAAACCAATTCCGTGAGCATTATACATGGTTTCAAACATATCCTCTACAATTTTTTTCAGTTTATCATCAAAAATTTCAACTGGTTTTGCTGCATTACGCAGTCTTTCATCCGGATAATGTAAAATGTCTAATAACATATATGTAATTATTGTTGATATAGATACTTCCATTATATAATATGGTGCTGATTTTTTCTATGCATAATATTTGGTACTTGTACTAACTTATTCGGTATAAGTAAAAAATGGGTATATGCTAATCGGATTTCAATTTTCAAACTTCGTTGCTGTCATAATTTATTCCTGCCACCTCATCATAAAATGAACTACAATTAGTATATAATTATTTATAATAAAAAGAAAAGAAAAAAGGGCTAGTATGGATAATAAACCAATTATAGCAATTGCAACAGCACATGGAAGCGGAGGCATCGGAATAATTAGAATTTCAGGACATAATTTAGAAAATCTAATTAAAATTATCTGCGGGCAAGATTTAAAACCGCGCTATGCATCGTTATTAAATATTTATGAAGAAGATGATAAATCTAATATTATTGATAAAGTCATTGCTGTGTATTTTAAAAATCCGCATTCGTATACAGGTGAAGATATTCTTGAACTTCAAGCCCATGGGGGAATGGTAGTTTTAGATATGCTTATACAGAAATGTTTAAATGTTGGCAAGAATTTTGGTATGCGCCTGGCAAAAGCTGGAGAATTTACTCAAAGGGCATTTTTAAACGGGAAAATTGATCTTATACAAGCTGAAGCAGTTGCAGATATTATAAATGCAAATAGTGAAAATGCAGTTAAAAGTGCTAGCCTTTCTCTACAAGGGCATTTTTCAAAATCCATTCATGAGCTTTTAGATAAATTAATTTATTTAAGGCTTTTGATTGAATCAAGTATAGATTTTCCTGAAGAAGAGCTTGATTATTCTCATACGCAAAGTATAGAAAATCAATTCAATAATATTATAGAAAATTTTAATCAAATTATGCGTAAATCTCAGCAAGGCTATATTTTACATAAAGGAATTAGTATAGTTTTAGCTGGAGAGCCAAATGTTGGTAAATCTAGCTTAATTAATGCACTTGCTCAAAAAGATGTAGCTATAGTTACGCCTATTGCCGGCACGACTAGAGATAAAATAAGTATAGATATACAAATAAATGGAGTAAATGTTAGATTAATTGATACAGCTGGTCTGCGTGAAACTAACGATACTATCGAAGAAATTGGCATACAAAGAACATGGCAGGCAATACAAGAAAGCAATATTTTACTTTATATAACAAGTTTTGAGGAGCAAAATCAAAGTATATCTAATATCAACATACCTTATGAAAATAAAATTATGGGCGCTATTCTAGAAAAAAATCCAAACTTAGAAATAATTCAAGTTAAAAATAAATCAGATTTGGTATATAAATCAGATGCAATAACTAGAGATATGGATAATATTATAAATATAAGTGCAAAAACTGGGTATGGGCTTAATGATTTAAGGGCAAAAATTCTTGATATAATTGGCTATAAAAATGATAATGAAGGCATATTTTTAGCAAGAAAAAGGCATATAAATGCATTACAGAATACAGCACATAGTATAGAATTAGCTCATAGCAATTTTAAGTATGGCAATCAAATTGATTTAATTGCAGAAGAGCTTAGAATAGCTCAAGAAAATTTAAATACTATTACTGGAAACTTTACCTCTGATGATTTACTGGGCAAAATTTTTAGTGAATTTTGTATTGGTAAATAATTTTAAATATATTTAGGAAAATAATTGATTTACTTCACATTGAACTGTTTTATTTCTTTTATAATTACAGCATTACTTATAAAAAGCCGTAAATTGCATCGTTTTTTTGCTGATTATGATTTATCAGGTCCTCAAAAAATGCATTTATCTCCAGTTCCAAGGGTTGGAGGTTTAGGCATATATTGTGCATTAGTATTAACTTTAATCTATGTAGTTTATATAAAAAATCAAAATAATCAACTATTGCTGCAGTTTATTATATCCAGCATACCAGTTTTTAGTTTAGGTTTAATTGAAGATTTAACAAAAAGTGTAAGTCCGAAAAAAAGATTAAGTGCAGCTTTTGTTTCTGCTGCTATTTGTATATACCTGACAAAATCATATGTAAGCCGTATTGATATTCAAGTAATTGATGCTTATATGTTAACATGGCTGCCTTTTTCATATTTATTTACTGCATTTGCAGTCGCAGGTCTTATTAATGCTATTAATATAATTGATGGATTTAACGGGCTGGTAAGTGTAACAGCAAGTATTATGTTTTTATCGATTGCTTACGTAGCATGGAGAGTTAATGATATAGATTTATTGTTGGTTTCACTGGGCTGTATTGGTGCTATTCTCGGCTTTTTTATTTTTAATTTCCCGCATGGATTTATTTTCCTTGGTGATGGCGGCGCTTATTTAATTGGATTTTTGCTATCCCAAATGTCAATTTATTTAGTCCATAAGCATTCAGAAGTATCGCCATGGTATGCCCTTCTTTTATTTATTTATCCAATCTTTGAAACTATTTTTTCAGTCTATAGGCGTAAATTTCTAAAGGGAGTGCCGACTACTATGCCTGATGGAGTACATTTGCATACATTAGTCTATAAAAGATTAATGCGCTGGATGGTCGGTAGTCATATAGAAAAGCACATAATAAGAAGGAATTCTTTTACATCGCCTTATTTATGGATATTATCTGCATTAGGAGTTTTCCCTGCGACTTTATTTTATAATAATACAGTTATCTTACAAGTCTTTTGTTTAATATTTATATTTGTTTATTTATGGCTCTACATAAAAATTATTAAATTTCAGTCTCCAAAATGGTTAATTATTAGAAAAAAGTAGAACCTATTCATTTTATATCATTTAAATAGCCACGTTTTTAATTTATATACAAAAGATGATGGTACAAATAAATGAGAAATATTTTTCATTAAGCCTAAATACCAATATATATTTAATACATCTATATATTTAAACTGCAGTTTTAAAGTAGATTGAATTTGCGTTTTACGCTTTTGAGAAGAAATGCCATTTGGATTTATTTCATAATCTATTAATATATTTTTTAAATTTGCACCAGTTTTATACTTTTTCATTAAACGTAATAATAAATCCATATCTTCAGCTGCCGTATATTTTTTCATATAATTCCCTACAGCTATAACATGTTTAGTTCTAAATATTAATGCCGGATGTATATATGAATTTTTAAAAAAGAAATATTTCTTAATCTCCTGATAATTTTGTACTAAAATCAAACTAAATGCCCGTTTTCTTGTAATATGACTTACAACATCTGCTCCTGCCCCTAACCATGATAAATTTGCATGCTTTTTTATATGCTCATACTGAAGCTTAAAACGGTTGTTTTTACAAGTATCTCCTGCATCAATTCTGGCAAAAAATTCAAATCCGTAATCTTCAATAATTTCAACTCCTAAACGCAATGTATCTTCTATTCCTGAATTAAATTTTTTATGATGTATTTCAATTTTATGCGGATAAAAGTTATCTTTATCCACCGTAATAGGAATTTTACTTCCATCATCCACAATTAAAATATATACAGGAAAAGATTTATCAAATGAATTTAAAGTTAATATTAATGAATTCTGGCAGTTATATGCAGGAACTAAAACAGCAGTTTTATATGTGTTGAGAATATTATTATTTAACATTTATTTTTGAAAGTATAGCGTATTGATAATAGATTTTCATAGTTGCTGTACTTAAAAAAGCTTCTTGTACTATTTTCACCGCTTTTTTTGCGTACGCCTTGTCAATTTATTCTAAATCGGCTGATAGGTATTTTATAAGAATAAAAGATTCACGCCTGCACGGGAATGACTAACACTACGACGAGTTACAGTTTATTTTCCATTGCACTCATTACTTAGTATTCATATTACTATAAACTATGATTTTGAATAAACTCTTGAACATAAGGAAATACTTCATGTCTCCAGCGCCTGCCTGAAAATATACCATAATGTCCAGCTTTTAGTATCGTTAAATGTTGTTTATTCTTCGGCAGAATACCTGTACATAAATCATGTGCGGCTTGAGTTTGCCCGCATCCGGAAATATCATCTAGTTCACCTTCTATAGTTAAAATTGCACTTGATTTTATATCTTGAGGTTTGACTAACTGCCCTTTTACTTCCCATGTGCCTAAAGGAAGTGCAAAATCTTGAAATACTACCTTGATAGTCTGAAGATAATATTCAGCCGTCATGTCTAATACAGCATTGTATTCATCATAAAATGCAACATGACTTTGTGCATCTTCTTTATCACCTTGAACTAAGTCTAAATAATAATCCCAGTGTGCCCTAAAATGCCTATCCGGATTCATAGATACAAATCCGGCATGCTGTAAAAATCCTGGATATACTCTGCGTCCTACTCCTGCATAATTATCCGGCACGGTATAAATTACATGATTTTCAAACCATTGTAAACTTTTTTGCATAGCTAATGAATTAACTGCTGTCGGACTTTTCCTTGCATCAATCGGACCGCCCATCATTGTTAATGTAGCAGGAGTTTTCTCCCCGTTTGATGCCATTAATGACACAGCAGCTAAAACGGGTACAGTTGGCTGGCATACTGAAATTACATGTAAATTTTGGTTTGCTTCCGGATTTTTATCATTACCTAAACTTCTTATAAACTCTTGAATATATTCAACATAATTATCTAGGTCAAAATTTCCCAATTCTAAAGGAACTGTTCTTGCATCAAGCCAATCTGTAATATATACATCATAATCTTTCAAAAAACTGCATACTGTGTCTTTTAATAAAGTTGAATGATGTCCAGATAATGGAGCGCATAATAACACTTTAGGCTGATTCATAAATTTTGTTAAAGTAGCTAAATCATTGCTGTATCTTTTAAAATGTAATAAATTACAAAATGGTTTAGAAACAATCACCTCAGGTAAAACTGGTACTATTTGCCCCTCTATATTTAATGGTTTAATTTTCCACACAGGTTTCTCATAATCTTTACCAATACGGTATACGAGCTGTAATAATGCCGCCATTCTTTCTGAATAGGGCAAAAATGAATATTGGCTTGACGGGTTATGCAGAGATTTTGATACAATTCCTGATAATTCAGACCATGGATTTAACATTGATCTAAAATATTCATGTGCTTGATATAACATAGCTTGTACTCCCATAAGATTATTATATATATACTAATTGTATTTCAATTTGTGAACTTCGTTGCCGTTATAATTTATTCCTGCTGCCTTGTCGCAAAGCAAACTACAATTAGTATATTTCATTATGAGTTAAAAATAATATTAATACAAATAAGCTCATATTATTTAGTATATACGCTACACACGAATAAAACTATATAAAAACCATATATACTAATCAGATTTCAATGTGCAAACTAGATAAGTTTATAAAATTACAGTTTACTGTTAGGGCTAGGCATCTAAACTTTGTTTTTGAATATCTTCAATAACTGCATCAATTGTCTGCTTAGTTAAACCGGGCATTACAATTAAATGACTAACCCCTTGCGTGGCAATTTGCCATTTATTTTTTATCCAGTCAGGGACTTCAGGAAAAAATAAAGTTAATGCCCCAGGATTACGCCATACAATTAAATCTTTATTTTTCATCTGCTGCTCTGCATAATCAGCAAGTTTACATGCATCTATATATCTTTGCTTTAAACCTTCCATACCTAATTTTTGTAAGGTATACCAAATTAACAATGGAGTAAAACCATTTCTTGAGCCTGTGATTGTGGTATCTAAAGTACCTATATAACCAATGCTTCTAGCTATTCTCTGCACTAAATTACGCTTTGCAGTAATTACTCCGCACGGTATCGGGCTGCCAATAAATTTATGCCCGCTAATTGCAATAGAATCAGCCCCATCTGCAAAATTAAAGTGTGGACGCGGCTGCATAAACATAGCAAAACTGCCGCATAAAGCTCCATCTGCATGAATATATTTATCATTTATTCTTAATTCTCGGAGTATATGCTGAATTTTTATAATATCATCTTTGCCTTCTTTCATAGTTGTACCAATATTAGCAAAAATAATTGCAGGCACATCACGGTGAATTTTTAAAGTTTCATGTAAATCTTCATAATCAATCTCGCCGCTATGTTGAGATTTAATCATAATATGACGCATATTTAAAAAATTGATATTTTTACTTACGCTATAATGCGTATCCTCAGAAAAATAAACAATACCTTTAGGATAAAGCTCACGTGCTAAATACAAACCGTATAAATTTCCTTCAGTCCCGCCATTTGTTACATATCCCCAATAATTATTTTCTTCTGCCATAAAAAGCTTAGCAAAAAATTCCACCACCTCTTTTTCAAGCTCATGAGTGCCAACTTGATAAGTGCCATCTTCAAAAGGGTCGCCAATATTATTTAACGGCAGACTCAAAAAATTGTATAAGCACTCATAATTAAAATCTGTAGATACAGGATAACCACCCATGCGTTTAGATAATTCAGTAAGTCTAGTGTATAAACTTTGTACTCTAGAATCTATTTCGTCTAAATGATTTTTCTCATTCATGATTTATTTAAATAACTATAATATTTTTTATATTGTATATTATATTATATAAAAATATATAGATACTTTGAATTTAAATCTGTATTGAGGTTAAAATTATTTTCAGTTTGGTTTAAAAATTTATAAAAATCTTTTACTATATTTACATCATAAAACACACTATGAAATAAATTCATATATTCATGAAATATATGAAATATATGAAAATTAGATTTGATGTTATGATATTTTCCAGCTCATATACTTTTGTGAAATATCATGACAAATACTTCAAATTCAAAATTAACAATTCAAAATATAAAAACTCATACTCTTGGTGCAAGCCGTATGGGCGAACAGCGCCAATTAAAATTTGCTTTAGAAAAATACTGGCAAGGGAAAATCAGTAGCAGTGAATTATTAAACACAGCTCAAGAAGTTAAGCAATATAACTGGAATATTCAAAGGCAAGCTAATTTAGATTTTATTACCGTTGGCGATTTTGCTTTATATGACCACGTTTTAAATACAGCTTGTTATTTTAATGCCGTACAAAATTCTTCGGTTGATAATGAACATATTCATGGGCAAAACTGCAGTCATAATCATGCTGTTAATATTTATAATGATGACGAGTTATTAAAACAATATTTTAGTCAAGCACGCGGTGGTGATTGCTGTGCCTTAGAAATGACAAAGTGGTTTAATACAAACTACCACTACATTGTTTCTGAATTAGATGAAAAAACAAAATTTAGCATTAATCAAGCTTATATTAATAAATTTTTAATTGACGATATTAAAAATGCAAAAGAGCATGGACATGAAAATATTAAAGCCGTATTATTAGGGCCTGTAACTTATTTATACTTAAGTAAAGCTAAAAATATTGATAAGTTAGATTTACTGCCAAGTTTAATTGCATGCTATGCTGAATTATTATCGCAATTAAAATCACAAAATATTACATGGGTTCAAATTGACGAACCAATTTTAAGCCTAGATTTAAGTGCAGAATGGCATAGAGCTTTAGAGCAGACTTATAGCCAATTACATTTTGAAGGAATTAATATTTTGCTGGCATCTTATTTTGGTGCGCTGCAGGATAATCTACAGTTAGCCTGTAGCTTAGCTGTTCAAGGTTTACATATTGATGCAGTTTCATGTCCTCAAGAATTACAGCAGGTAGTAGATTGGCTGCCTAATCATAAAATCTTATCAATTGGTTTAATTGATGGCCGTAATATTTGGAAGAATGATTTACAAAAAACTCTTAATAAAATAGAGGAAGTTTCTGCAAGGCGTACGCAAAATATTTGGTTTGCTCCTTCTTGTTCATTATTACACGTGCCGCTTAACTTAGAATTAGAGCATGAATTAAATCCTGAAATTAAAAACTGGTTAGCATTTGCAAAACAAAAACTAGAAGAGCTAAATGTAATTAAATCTTACCTAAACGGTAAAAATGAAGCAGATGAGATTATTAAACATAATACTCAAGCTATTCAGCAAAGAAAAGATAATATTTTAGTGAATAATCCGCGTATTAAGCAAGATATTCAACAAATTCTTGCTAAAGATGGAGTAGACAAACGCAATGCAGAATTTTCTGACCGTAAAAAAATTCAGCAGGAAATCTTACAATTGCCTTTATTGCCAACTACAACTATTGGTTCATTTCCACAAACTGATGAAGTACGCAGTTTAAGAGCTAAATATAAAAAATCTGAAATTACGGAACTAGAATATACAAAATCTATTCAAGAATTAACTAAAGAAGCGATTAAAATTCAAGAAGAGATTGGTTTAGATGTGTTAGTACATGGGGAATTTGAACGTAATGATATGGTAGAATATTTTGCTCAATATTTACATGGTTTTACGTTTACACAGCATGGCTGGGTACAGTCTTACGGTTCTAGATGTGTAAAACCTCCAGTAATTTATGGAGATACATCACGTAAAAAACCGATTACTATAGAATGGAGCAAATTTGCACAAGAACAAACCAGACAAATTATGAAAGGTATGTTAACTGGTCCTGTAACTATGCTGCATTGGTCTTTTGTCCGTGATGATCAATCTAAACAAGATACATGTTTACAAATTGCGGTTGCTCTGCGCCATGAAGTTAATGATTTAGAGCAAGCCGGCATTCAAATTATTCAAATTGACGAGCCTGCATACCGTGAAGGTTTGCCATTACGTAAACAAGACTGGCAAAATTATTTAGCATGGGCAAGCCAAGCATTCCGTATTAGTAGTTGCGGTGTTGATGACAAAACACAAATTCATACTCACATGTGCTATAGCGAATTTAGCGATATTTTACCTGCTATTGCAGCTATGGATGCCGATGTAATTAGCATTGAAACCACACGCTCAAATATGGATTTATTAGATAGTTTTGTTACATTTAAATATCCGAATGATATTGGTCCGGGGGTATGGGATATTCACTCTCCGCGTATTCCGGAAGTGGAAGAAATGGAAGCTTTAATTAATAAAGCAATTGACGTATTGCCAATTGAAAATTTATGGCTAAATCCGGATTGTGGTCTAAAAACACGTAACTGGGAGCAAACTAGAAAGGCATTAACCAATTTAGTTGAAACAGCTAAAAAAATCCGAATTCAAGTTAAGGCTAATCAAAAGCATGATGTTTATCAATAATGCCTAATGGAAAGCGGATAAGGAACATTCATCTGGTATAAGGTCTGTTAATCCGCAGGTCGCAGGTTCGAGCCCTGCTCGGGGAGCCAACTAGGTCTTTGATATGAGTTTAACAACATATCAAACGGCTTTCTTGCCTTAAACACTAGCTTTTCACTATCCATTTCCAAGTTCGTAAATAAAGTTGATATAATTTGTCTTTTTTCCTGTAGTTCCGAACTTCTAAATAAATAACTTGCTTTTGATGCTATATTAAATATATTTGAAACTGTTTTATTAAAAATATCATTATTATCAGTCAATCTTTGTAATTTATTTTCAATATCATGTTTTTCACTGTTTATTTCTTGAAGTAAATCCTCATATTCTTCTTTGGATATATTATCATCTATAAATAAATCCCTAACTTTTTTTATTCTTGTTTGTAATTTTTTATATTGGGTTTGCAATTTATTTTCTTGGTCTAGTTTAATTTTGTGTTCATTAACTGAATTTTTATTTAATTCTTCATCTATTTCTAAAAGAATATTATTAGGTATATATAATTTAGCTATTAATTTTTCAATTTGAGATAATATTTTATTTTCATTTATATGATAGCAGTATTCGCAATTACCTTTACTTTTAGTAGGTCGCATATAAATATATTTACCTTTCTTTATTTCAGGGCTATAGCTACATTGGCAATGCTGACATTTTAGCAAACCCTTTAAAATAAATTGTTTTTCACTACGTTTAGATTTTACGTTTCTTTTACCTTTTCTAACACTTTGGCATTCATCAAAAAGTTCTTTAGATATTAAGGCGGGGTAAATATGTTTATATAAAGTATTTTGATATTTCATATATCCATAATAAAAAGGATTACGTAAAATATTTTCAACTTGGCTTTTAGAAACCTTGAAGCCTTTTTTGCTTTTAAGCCCTTTGTTAGTTGCTCTAATACATATTTCATGCATTGAATATAAACCTGTAGCATATTCTTCAAACATTTTTTTGATTGATTCGCCTCTTTCTTGGTCAATATATACTTGTGCTTTTTCCTTATCTTTATCTAGTCTTTTAATATTTAAATAGCCTAATGGAGAATCACTTAAAATAGTACCTTCTTCTAATTTTTTCTTAATACTACGTTTTACATTATCAGAAATCTTATTACGATAATCATTAGCTAATAGTACATCAAGATTTTTTCTAAATTTATCCCCGCTATCCATATCTTTATGTTCAATAAATTCATTTTTAACATAATGAATTTGTGTATTACTTTTGCTAATTAATTTTTGTAATTCAATATGTTGTTGGTCAAAATCTCTTTGTAATCTATCTACACAATAGCAAATTATAGCTAAATCTTTAGGGTTACTTTTGACAAAGTTAATCATTTTTGAAAATTCAGGTCTTCCTACAGCTTTTGAGCTTTCAACAATTTTAAATTGCTCTATTACGTGAAAACCTTTTTTTATTGCATATTCATAACAACTTTGAATTTGGGCATCTAAAGAATGCCCATCTTCTTGTTCTTTTGACGAAACTCTAGCTAATATTACTGCCTTCATAATTCATTACTTCCTTTTAATTAATTAGATTGTGAAACTACATCAAAAACTTTATTTATAATTTCTTCATTTTTCATTTGTGAGATTATATACTGATACTTAGGATTATTTTTTACTTCTTGTAATTTAGTTAAATCTTCAATATTTAATTCTTGTATTATTTTATCTTGCCTATATTCGTGAACATTATAATATGAATTTATTGTAGTATTTAAACTTTTATGACACATATTCTGGCTTATAGCTTTTAACTGCTCAGGATTTAAATCAAAGCCCATAAACAATGCAATTAGTGAATTTCTAATTGTATGAGGTGTATAATGCCCTAAATTAGATTTATTAAGTTGTTTTGTAAGCTCTTTTCTTACTATAGAGGTACTTTTTATAGGCTCTTTAATAAATCCATCTGCTTCAAATTTAAATTCATTATTAGATGTAATACGTATTTTTGGAAATAACGTGCAATTATCATTAAACCCATATTCATTTTTTAGTTTATCTATCCAATCTTCTAAAATTTGTTTTAATTCGGGATTAAAATTCCATAAATTAATTTTATGAGAAGATGAAAATTTTGTATTTACATGGCTAGAATCTTGAAATATGTAATTATGCTCTAAATTTACATCTTTTATTTTTAAAGAAATTAAAGCATCTACCCTAGCACCTGTAAGAATTAAACATGTAAATATAGCTCTATTACGATATTCAATAGGCTCTATAGGTTTTAAATTTAAAATAATTTCTTGCCATTTATCAATGCTTAAATAATCTTTGGGTTTATTAACTCTGGCTTTTTCTCTATCTTTTAAAGATAATTGTAAAGAATCAATATCATCAAAACATAGTTTTTTATATCCCTCATGCTCTCTAAGCCATAAAAAGAATTGTTTTACATAAGTTATGGCTCTGTTAGCTGTTTGCATACTTTGAGTATACCTTTTAAGCAAATATTTTTGAAAGTTTTTACTATCTTCATAACAAAATAATTTGAAATCTTTAAAATTATTAAATTCTTCAAATATTAATAATGCATAAACTATTTTTGCTATAGTTTTTTTATCAAACTTTTGAGCTAATCTATCAAAATATTTATGCTTTATTCTTTCATTATTAGAACAAAAATTTAAACATCCTTTATACTCAAATTTGTTTATAGTTTGAATATTTTTTAAGTTAGTTGTAACGTTGGGTTTGCTAATACCTATTAAAGTAAATTTAGGTAGCGTCTCAACCACTAAATAACCCCATGTAATCATCAAAGTAAATTCATTCGCTGACATAGACATATTCATTTTAGAACCACAAGCACAACATAACGCTTTTAAATTCCAAAGCTTATCATTTTGCTTAATTAAAATAACTTTATCTTTATATGCTCTACGCTTAAGCCTGCATTTAAAGCAAGGTAAATCGCCAGCATTGCCAATTTGCATTTTTCTTGCTTGATTTTTATGTATAATAAATTGTTTTGTAGTTTCAAAATGAAACATAGCAGGTATTTTTTCATCAATAGGAATTAAGCCCTCTTCCCTTACCCATCTATGTACTACCGAGCAATCAGTATTAAATATTTTTGCTAAATCTTTAGCTATATAGCTGTAGCCTATTTTTACACGCCTGTGGTCAAATTTCCTAACAGGCGTTTTTTTATTAAATTTTCTGAATATCATGATTTTTTACCTGTTTCATTACATCTTTTAATCTATTAAAAATAGCTAGTTCTATAGCTTGGCTAGTTGATTTATTTATAGGGTGGTATATATCAAAATTGTTTTTTTTTGGATAAGTAAGTCTATAGCTTTCATCATTTAATTTTTTGTGAATAGCTATACTAGAAAGATAAATATTTTCATCAATAACTAAACTAGCAAACCCAATTAATCCATTAGTTGATTTTACAAATTCAATTTGTATTTCTGTTATTTTCATGTCTGCCTTCATTAGTTTTATTATTTAATCTTGTATTTACAGCTTCTAAAATTTTAAATAAATTAATAAGATTATTTGCAATAAATATTGATTCTTGGTCTGATATATCATATTCATATATATCTTTTATGGAGTTTGATAATTTTGTCATAGCTTATAACTAGTGTTTGTATAAGCTAAGTATGAAGTTTTGTAGTTTGAAAATATAACCAAGCACTAGAGATAATTTATCATCTCTAGTGATGATAAATTTATATCAATCTAATTTTAAATTAACTTTTGATATTTCCAGCTCTTCAAGTTCGCATAGTTCTAGTTCTTCAATTTCTAACTTTTCTAATGATTCTAATTCTTCAATTGCTAATTCTTTTAATGGAATAACTTTAGAATCCTCATAATGTTTACTGCACCATCTATAAAAAGTAGGATATTTCCAATCATCGCCATCATTTATATATTTTTTATAAGATAAAAAATCTTTTAATAAATCAACATGCTTATTTTCTAAGATTTTTGCTATTTCTGTGGTTAACTGTCTTGCTGATTTATAATTTTTTCTATTTAATTCTTGTTTACATAATTTTTCTACTTTTTTTCTTAAAGGTTCGTATGCTTGATATGAATTTTCTCCTCCTTTGCGTTTTTCTTGAAGATAATAACTATCTTTATTACCTTCTTCTATACCTTCAAATATGATTAACTCATCATCTTGTACATCTTTTAATGTAACATCAATTTCAAAAATTTCACATATAGGGTTTGATATTATTCTTATTTTTTTTAAAGGCTCTGTTATTTTTTCTTCAAAATTTAAAATAATAAAAATATGATTTGTTAAATTTAATTTTTTACATTCTTCTAAAGACTGCTTGTAAATTTCTTCAAGTGGATTATTTGCATGTTTTATGTAGATAACAAATTTAATATCATCTTGAGCTTTAAATTCTATAATGTTTTTATATTTGCTAATGAAAATATTATTATTTTTACAAAGTAAATTATAACAAATTGCTATGAATAACATTTGAGAAAAATTTTCTCTAACATGCCTATATCTATTATTATGTTTTGTCCAAAACATTTTATATATATATTGATTTTCTATAGAGTATTTAAAATTAGTAATAATGCTTATAAGTAAATTTCTTAATTGTTCAACATTACTAATATCTGCAATTAATTCATCAGATATAGGAAAATTAATAAATGACTTACTAATTTCTAGCCATTTATAAAGTCCTAAATAATCGCTTTTTAAATCATAAGGTTTAGCTTCATATTCTTTAAAAACATTTATACTATCTGCAAAAAAATCAGTATTTGTTTTTAGTTTTTCAAGTAACTTTTCTTTTTTCTCTTCTTTAGTTAAATTTTCCCATACAAAGCCTATTTCTTCGTTTAAAGTTTCCCTTAATCTATGATTTAATGTTGTCATATCTTCAAATACATCAACAATATTATCAATTATAGGTATTTCAGCTAATATATCTTTAGGTAGTAGTTTTATATAAGATTTATCAAAAGGATTTAATAAAAGATTGTAGCTATTTTTTCTTGTAACATGTTTGCTATTACCTTTTAGATTTAATTCTAACATTATAGATTCGGTATATTGACATATAGAATCATTAATAATATGTTGAATCATATCGCCAATTTTATCAGCCCCTACACGCTCTTCAAAAAATGGAAGTAATAAAAACATTTCAGGGTCATTATAGGATGAATCTATAATATCTTTGGCGTTTTCTAAAGTTTTTTTAAAACTTAAACCCTTACCCTTTATATTACCTTTACTATAACCAATACACGTATCTTTATATTCTCCAAAATTAGTTAATTTCTCTGCTTGTTTCCAATATTTATCATTTTTGTATTGAGATAATTTCAGTAATTTAAGTAAATTAGAGAAAAATTCTAAGAATACTTGGTAAGAGGTTTTTATTATAGCATTTGAATTATTTTTTATTAAAAGAGGTTCTATAAAAAGCTTTGTATCTACATTTAATATAGGGTCAAAAGCCCCTAATTCATCAAGTTTTTTTTTATCTATATTGAAGTAATCAGAAAAGTAAATTGGTTTGTCTTTATTTTTATTATTAGTCATTACATTTTTATACTATTTGACTAGTATATTTAAAATTTGTATTAATTTTACATCAAATTAGTATAAATTTGTTGTAATTATTGAAATATATACTAAATATTAAAATTAAATCATTATATTTATAATTCCGTTGTACTAGATATCGTTTTGTAAATGATGCCTTCATCTATAAATTGCTCAAAATGTTTTTTCCCACATATTATTTTTAATTGCTCTGTTTGTCTAAGTAATAGATTATCCTCAATAGCGTTACTATGTTTTGTTTCAGCTACAAAATATATTTTTTGTTCATGATTTTCTTGCTTTATTAAAGCCCAATCTGGGTTATAGCTCCCAATAGGTGTTTTAATCTTAAACCAATTAGGCAATTTAATATAAAATAAAATATCTTCTCTACTTTCACAATCTTTAGCAAATTGCTCCTCAATAGCTGAATCAAATTCAATGTAATTGAATAAAGTTTTATCTTGTTGTTTAATTTGAATTAAATTATTAGTATATAACTCTATTTCTTTATCTTCAAATAGCATCATAGTATAGGTATTATTATTTTTCTGATATTTGATTCCTTGAATTTGTAATTGATTTAATTCTTGATTAATTATTTTTGCTACTTCATCTAAAAAATCTTGAGGATTGTTAAAAATTTGATTTAAACAATTAGACTGTAATAAAATTTTACTAATAGTTTTTCTAGTTAGGTTAGTTTTATTTTCAAGATATTTTATTATATCAATAATTTGAAATTTATTATTAATATCTATAATTTTAGCACTTAGAATTTTACTCTTTATTTCTATTGAGTTATCATCATTAGTTTTATACTCATGCTTATGTTTTTGTCTTTGTATTAACACTTTGTTTATAGATAAATTTTGCAAGCGTTGAGTAACTTTTTCTATAAGTTCTTGGGTATTATAATTTACTTGATAATCAGTTTTATATTTTATTTTTTCCCATAAATCTAGAAAATTTTTATCTAATTTCCAATTTTTCTTTAATTCTATTTTCTGTTTATTAGCTTTATTTTTAATTTTACCTGCAAAATTTACTCCGCAATCAGCAATCATTTCTGTTTGTAAATTTTCAGCAAAAATTTTATAACTTTGATTTGTAATAATAGTTAATATATTTATAGATTTATCAAAAACTCTAGTTCCATGTTGATTAACACATAATCTTAAACCTCTACCTATTTCTTGACGTTTTTTAGGTATAGATTGAGTTTCATTAAGAGTACAAATTCCCAACCTTCACGTAAAGCTGAATGACTAAATATAAAGCGTAATGGCTCATTCATATCTAAAAGCTTTTCTTTGTCTTTCATAATTAGGTTGTATGCTTCATTATCATCTTTAGTATTTTTTTCATTACTATCTTTGAATTTTTTGGCTTTATCCTGTGAAAAATACCCATCATGAATTTTATTAATATCAAAATCATACAAATCTTTATAACGTGTAGATTGTAGCTTTTCTTGTAAAATTTCCTCAAACCATATAGCAAATTTGCCTTTTTGTTCTTCACTATCATAATCACGATAATTTTTTACTTTATCAATAAAAAATAAAGATAAAACCTTAATGCCTAAAGATTTATAACGTAATTCTTTGTGTAAATGATTTTCAATAGTAGCTTCAATCAAAGATTTTTGTATTTCATCTTGATTATAGCCATGTGGCTTCCCTTGTTCTAAATTAATATGACTCAAGAACTTAATATATTTTTCATCAGAATTAATAGAGTTTATAATATAACCATTTTTATAAATATCCATATTATTAGACAATTTATATAAATCATCGCCATGTTTAACATTGAGAGTTTTTTTATTAACTTTATCCTTGTTTTGTTGGTATATAGATAATATAGCTTGCATTGATTTAGTATTGCTTTTAAAGCCTAATAATTCTGCATAAGCTTGACTAGTATTATTTTCTATTACGCTTGCATCTACCTCTATTTGCTTTACTAATCCTAAATCATAAGCTTTAACAGGGTCTAGTTTATAAATTTGATTGTATAAATTTTTATGAGTAGCAGAATAACGGATACAAAATAATGGATTTAAGCTAGCAATAGCTTTTTTAGCTGTTGAAGTTTCCATATTTTGAGGTTCATCAATAATTACAATTGGGTTTATTGCTTTTATGTATTCAATAGGGGCTATGCCTCTTTCAGATATTTGAGAGTATTAAATATAGATAGCTTTTCTGTAAATTTAAAAATTCAAAGCCTTATGTTTATTAGGTTTAGATTTCCAAAATCTTAAAAATAACTATCTAAATGAACACTCTCAGATATTTTATTAACTTTATTTTCATCTTTATTAAAACTATCAATATTAATTACTAAAATTTGTATAGCATCATTTCTTGCAAAATTAGTTAATATATTTGTTCTACTAGAATCATAAACTTCAAAACTGTATGGAATATTACTATACAAAGATTTGAAATGTTCTGTTGTAATTTGTAAATTTTTAATTACGCCTTCACGAATTGCAACGCTTGGTACGACTATTACAAATTTCTTGTAACCATATACTTTGTTAAGTTCAAATATACTACGTAAATATACATAAGTCTTACCTGTTCCTGTTTCCATTTCAATAGAAATATTAGGATAGTTAGTATTTTCGATAAATTCTAATTTACCAGATAATTCTAATTGATTTTTAGCTTGTATATCTTGAATATTAGCTAAAAGTTGTTCATCACTAAGATACAATTCATTTTTGGCTACTTGCCCAATGTGTTCAAAAGTCTCATCAAAACTTAAAGCAAAATCATTGCTAAGATACGTTTGCCCTTTGAATACATCTACTAATGACTTTATAGCATCAAGTTGGTATTGCTGATTATTATCGAATTGGATTTTCATATTTATATTTCTTGTAATAGTTTTTTAATATTTTCTAAATATGGGGAATTCCAATTAAAAATATTATTTTCAACTGCTTGGAATATTTCTCTGCCTCTAGCTTTTTCATGAAGGGCAAAATATGCGTGTAATCTAGCTTTATGTCTACGCATTAATTTATGATTATAGTTTTTTTCTACCTCATCTAAATATTTATCTGTACATGTTATTAAATTTTTATCATCATAGATAATTTTTACACATAAATCTTCAAGGCAACCAGAATTTTTTAAAATTCCTTTATCATCAAAGTCTCTAATAATTATAAAAGATGTTTTTAGTGTATGTCCATTATTAAAGCTATATTCTAAATTATCATTTGGAACAGGTAAATTATATTTTTTAAAAGTAGCTTTAATGCTTTGAATAGAGGCTTGATAATCTTTTTCCGCGTCTCTAAAAACAATTAAACACTTTAAATTATTCCATTTAATTTGTTGAATTTTTGTAAAAAAATCTATTATTTTAGATAATCCGCCATTATTAGATCCATCAAAACATATAATATCTACATTGTGAATTTCATAATTTCTTAACATTTCTCTAACAAAATAAAATTCATCTTTGCCTTCTACTAAAATTAATTTATCAGATGTTATAGTTTGATTTTTACCATTTTCGTTATGCATTATCTAACCTCCAAATTATTAGATACTGCATAATCAAAAGTTTCATAATCTAATTCACCAACGTAAATTTTATTATCTTTATCTTTTTCTAATTTTATATACGAAAAATTATTTTTATTAAAGTTATCTTGGTTAGATTTCTCTTCTTCAAGCATTGCTTCATGTGCTAATTGTAAAAATTCATCGCTATGAGTAGTTGCAATTATTTGGCAATTAAAAGCTTTTCCTGCTTTTATAATTCCTTTCCAAATATCTTTTATAACACTATAATGCAAGCCATTTTCAATTTCATCGATAAGCATAATTCCATTTTCACAATTTCCAATTGAACAAACAATACTTACTAATCTATTAATTCCATCACCCATATAAGCTAATGGGATTTTTTTTTGCTTTCCTATATCAACATAAATCATATTTATATTATTTGGAGCAGATACAGTAATACTTTGTATTTCAGGAGCTATAGTTTGTATAACTTTTAATAAAATTGGAGTTTGTTTATTAATATCTAATTTACTAAACTTCCCAGCAGTTTCACTTTGATTAGAAGGCTGGCGGGCGTAATTATAGTTGATATTAATATTACTATTTACATTAGTATTATTCTGAGTTTGAAAATCTAAATCTGGATTTAAAGACAATTTACTTTTTTCTAGTACAATGTTATCTTGTTTAAAATTTATAGATAATTCTTGTAAAGATATATTAAAGTCTTTTTGTACAATAGAACCAATTTCTGGATTAAATATATTATTATTTTTAATTGGTAATTTTATTTGATTATTAACTGTTTTTTCAATTTCTATATTCCTAGAATTACCGTTAAATTTAGCATTTATTTCTATTTTTTCTTCAGAGTCAAAATTATTAAATATCGGCTCAAAGAAAAATTCAGGAGTATTTGGGGTAGCCATAATACCTTTTGAATTATTATGCCTGATAGTTAAAAAAGGGTGTCTTAAATCAAATAACATAAAAATAGCTTCCATTAAACTACTTTTACCCGTATTATTTTTACCGCCAATTAAAGTAAATTGACTAATTTTTTCTATATTAATATCTTTAAAAAGTTTGAAGTTTTTTATTGAAATATTGCTTATCATAAAATTTCCTTATATTGTTTCAAACTCAATATTTTCATCACTAAACTTTAATGATGCATTAGTTTTTACATTATCATCAATAAATATACTATCTAAAGCTATAACCTTTTGTGGTTTTAGTGCTAGTATAGTTTGTTGTATGCTTTGGCTATATTTTTCTAGCAAAAAAGCTATATTGTTAGTGTAGTAAATATTAACATCATCAATATTAATGGTTTTTATAATGCTATCTAAAGCAATGCCATTCTTTAACATTAATTCCCATAATATTGCGTATATATCGCTATTTTGATACTGTGGTAGTTCATGAAATAAAATTTGTTGTTCTAGTTCTTGGCTATCTTGTACATTTTCTTGCCATTCTTTAAAATTTGAATCTGCTAATGTATATTTTCTAAAACCTAAATTTTGTTTTTGAGTTTCAGAATTAGGCTTGTCTAAACGTTGTTGTTGAATTTTTTGTATAACTTTTTTTATACGTGTGTGTGTAATATCACTGATTTTTGTATAACCTGCTTTGAAAGCCTCGCTTTTTTGGTCAATTTCTTCATCAAGTTGTATGCATATATATGTGCGGTTTCCGCCGTCTTCTTCGTTAAGCTCCATTACAGCTTGTGCTGTTGTGCCAGAGCCTGAAAAGAAGTCTAGGATTAGGTCATTTTTTGAGGTTGAATGAAAAATAAATTTCTTAACTAATTCGACAGGTTTTACTGTTTCAAAGCCATGTTTTGAGTTCTCCAAGATTTCAGATAATTCTTTTTTTGCACTTTCTGCAGTTCCTAATTCTTTAGTTACTAAACCCCAAAATGGTTCTGTTATCTCACTACGCTCATCCTCTGGTCTCATTTTAATTGTTGGATATCCATCTAATAATAATAAATCACCTCGTGCTTTAAATTCTGAAACAAGCTCTTGCCCAATTTTCCATTGTTTTTCAATTGGTGGACTTATACCAAGAATTGAGTAAATCATTGAATTTCTACCTCTCATGCCTTCAGAGTTCATAACCTCAATCTTATAATAACGAAAAACTCCATTTTCATCTGTTTGCGAGTAATTTTTCTCCCCAATTACCTTTAAATTGAAATTACGATAACTATTTTTTGTGTATAGCCAAACATATTCAATTTTTGGTTGAAGTTTATTATATGCAGTTTTTGTATTTTGGGATTTTGTTTTTGATTCCCAAGCAATATTTCCAACAAAATTTTCTCCCCCAAAAATCTCATCGCACAATAACTTTAAATTTGCTTGTTCATGATCATCAATACTAATAAAAATTACTCCATCATCTCTAAGCAAATTTCTAGCTAAAAATAAACGTGGTAACATCATATTTAGCCAATTGCTATGATAATGTCCATTTTCTTTGTTATTTTTACGAAATAACCCAGATTTGGTTATTTTTCCTTCTTCATATTTATCGCCTATTTTTTGTAAATATTCTTCAATACTTTCTTTAAACTTATCGGGATAAATAAAGCTATCACTACCTGTATTATATGGCGGGTCGATATATATCATCTTTACTTTGCCATAGTAGGATTTTTGCAAGATTTTTAATACACTTAGATTTTCGCCTTCAATAAATATATTTTGTGCATTATCCCAGTCTATAGACTGTTCTACATTGGGTATTAATGTATCACTAATAGGGGTTTGCAAGAGTTTGTAGGCATTACTTTTGCCTGCCCAAGATAGATTATAGCGTTCATTAGTTATTGTATAATCTGCTAGTATAGTTTTGAGTTTGTCAAAATCAATATTATTTTCGCTAAAAGCTTGTGGTAGTATTTGCTTTAATTTGTCTATTATATCTTGGGTAATATTTAAAGAAGTTTTGTCCATTTATTTACTTTACAGCGTATAGTTAGTTTACTTAACATTGTAAAGTATTTTAAATGATTTTTAAATGATACAGCTTAACTTTTAAGCAAATAAATATAATATAACTAATAATTTTTTATTATAAACTTAGGGCAATTTATGTTCTTTTAGCCATTCATGCACAGCTTCATTTATTCTTGTTTGCCAGCCTCTACCTGTAGCTTTAAATGCTTTTAAAATATCTTCATCTAAACGTAGGCTAGTAGCTTTTTTGGTTAATTCTTGTTTTGGTCTACCACTTTTTACAATTTTAGCAGTTGCAAAAAAAGCTTCAACTTCTGCATCATTATTAGGGTTATGCAAACCCATTTTTCTATCTTCATCATCATAGGGAAGAGGAATGTCGCCTTTAGCCATTTTTTTAACTCTATCCCAATCAGTTTTACTTTTGCGATTCATAATATAACCTCTCTTTTTTAGAGGCAGAGCGTAAAGATATAACTCTTACTTTACCTTGCCTTATCGTATAAACTAAAAATAATACCAAGCCTTTTACTTCCATAAGAGCATATCATTTAATTTATGTTTACCTCATAGCCTATTAAGAGCTATATTTACATTATTTATTGTATATACATTCATTAATTGAATCAAATTTTAAATATATAAAATATTGATATTTATTATATGCACGTATATAATATAATTAATCGCGCTCTAACCTCTGGTTCAAACATAGAAATATGTATTGGATTACAGTTAGAGCCTTCTTTTTTTCAATATAGCATGTCTGAAAATATTTCTTCTATAAAACCTCATTTAAATTATCAAGAACTAGTACAGCTTCTTAAACAAAGAGGTATGATTATTCATAATGAGGATTATGCAATAAAAAAACTTACTCAAATAAATTATTATAGATTAAGCGGTTTTTGGTATTTATGCAAAAAATTAGAATTAGATAATAATTTACAACCCGTTTTGTGTAGTAATACGAATAAACCTAAAAGGTTAGAGTTATTTGAATACAATACTAGTTTTAATGAAGTCATAAAATTTTACAGATTTGACAAGCAATTACGTTTGTTAATTTTAGATGCAATTGAAAGAATAGAAATATATATGCGTTCTATTATTGCTCATGAAATAGGTAAATATAATTCTTTAGCTTATACAGATACAAATTTCATTGCACCTATATATTTAAAAGACTTTTATACAAAAAATAATGTTCTTAGGAATAATTGGCAAGAGTGGAGTAATAAAAATCTTAATCAAATCAATAAAAGCCAAGAAGATTTTATAGTTTGGCATAAACTAAATAATAAACCTATTCCAATTTGGGCAGTTGTTGAAACATGGGATTTTGGTTTAATGTCAAAATACTATTCAATGTTAAAAGCACAGTATAAAAATAAAATTATCAAAAATTTAGAGTTTAGAGAAACAGAAGTTTTAATTGAATGGTTACAGGCTATTAATAATTTAAGAAATAAATGTGCACATCATAGCCGTGTTTGGAATCAATATAACAATAATCCAATTAAAGTCCTGAATAATTCTTATTTTAATAAATTAAACTTAGATAAAAACGCTACTCATAGAATTTATGGTCTTATTTGCATAATTAATTTTTTGTTACAAAAAATTTGTCCTAATAATTCTTGGATTAATGAAATAGTACAATTAATTAATACTAAACCTAGTTTACCAAATTGTAATTTTATTTCTATGGGTATTAATTCAATAAGCGGATTAGATATATCTATTTTTAAAAATTAATATCTTCAAATGGGTTTTAGAGGTTAAATTTTGATTACGTTCTTTATAACTTAAAAATTAATCATTAATTTTCATAGTTTTAACTAATTCTAAAAATCTATCCCAATTTTTAGGTTTTATATTATCTTGATTATCCTTATTTTCATTCATAGATATTTGTATAGTATGTAAAAAAATACATACTATCACAAACTTAATAAGTTTAAAAAATTTTATAAAAACAATCTACTACTAGAATTTTCATGTAATAAACTACCAAAATTTATCACATCATCATATCTATTTGTTCGTAACTCAATCAACAGTGGGAGCCAACCAATAAGCCACTTTGTGGCTTTTTTGTTTTGTACTTTTTGTTTCGCACATTTCAAAGTGTTTCGCACATTTTGTAATTACCTCTAAATATTGCATAAATAATTTTTGTTTTATTTAACTAAAATATCTATCTGGTTGGTTCAGTTTTTTGTCCTTTTTCATCTCGATAATAATGCATGGTCATATTAATATTTTTATGCCCGAGTTGTTTTTGCGCTGTTTCTAAACCTTTACTATTTGCAGTATCCGTTCCTGCTTTTGCCCGTAAATCTCTAAACTGAAATTTATTCTTATCAAGTCCAGCAAGTTCACGTGCTTTATCAAAACGTTTTCTAAGCATGGCATAAGTTAATCCTAAAATAGTTTCATTATTTTTACTAATATTAGATAATAATTCTTTTAATTCTCCGCTAATGCATATACTTAATTTAGCTTTAGTTTTATTTTGATTAACAAATATATAATCTTGGTTATTTTCAGTGTATACATCTTTCCACTTCATTTTTAAAACATCAGCAGGACGCTGACCAGTAAGATAAGCCAGCTTAATTGCATTTTTTAATGCTCTATCAGAATATTCTAAGATTTTACTCATATCCGCATCACTTACATATACATCTTTACGCCCAATTTCTTTATGCTTAGTATTACCTAAACATGGATTTTCTTTATCTGTCATACCCCATTGTCTTGACCAGTTGAAAATATGGCTAAATAATGATATTTCTCTATTAGCCCTAATTGGTGCTTCTTTACGCCAATCTAAATATTGACGAATATGCATGGGTTTAATTTGTTCTAGTGGAGCTTTATCAAAAAATTTAACTAAGTTTTTTATTTGCTGATTATTATCTATTTGCGTTCTAGGTGCTTTGGTTGGTACTATCTCAATAAAGTAACGCTCTATGGCTACATTGAAAGTATATATCGTACTGGCTTGTTTAGCAGGTGTTATATATTCAGCATATTTGACTAAAGCTTCTGCGAAATTAGAACCTAGCGGAGTTAGCTTGCGGTTGATGCGTACATTGTTATCCAAGTAATAGTAAGTTTTATTGCCTCGTTTTCTTGAACGCATTCCATTGGGCATTTTTAGCTTTGGCATGTCTATTGTTCTATTAAATAACCATGTTCAAACTTAGAGCCTATTATTTCTAATGTATGATATATTGCATACATAGCATGACGGTCATAAATAGGGTAATAGTCTTTACTGCTAAATTGAGCATATAACTGCTTCATATCTATTTGAAATCCGCACATAGACGGGCTTTGATAAATATAATTACTATACTCAATAACTCTTATTTCTTTTTTATCTTTGTTTAAAAAATAAATATCATGCTCATAAATCGGGCATTTATTTATATCAAACTGTCCTATAAATCTACAAATAGTTATGTTTTCTAACGGTTGAGCATATAAAATTTTATGATTGCTTTTTGTGCTTATATAAACAACTTCATTTTTGGAGTTTATATACAATAAGTCATTATTGAACCATTTTTTAGTATCATGACACCACACTTTAAATTGCGGCACTTGGTTATTTTTCATCATTATTTTATGCCTTGCATGAATTCTTGAAATTTATTGCTAAACCTAACACCCATACTAATCTTTCTAAACAAGTAGATTTATCTACAAATATTAAGGCTAGCCCACAACATGCAGTGCAAAAGCATGATATTAAAAATATAAATTTATTCATTTACAAATACTCTAAGTTATACATTCGGTTGCCACTCTGTTTTTTGTTTTTGTTTAGCTTCAAGCTTTTGTACAATTGGTAAGCCTGCAGCATTTATTCCGCCTGCAAATACTAAGTTATAATTTGCTAGAGTTGTAGTATTAATCTCAAGCCATTTTATTATTTTTGTTCTGTGCTTTAAACCTGTGAATGCTTCAATTTCTTTTTTAGTTAATATTTTCATGTTTGTCTGCCTCTTACTTGGATTAACTATTTACGGCGTCATCTTTTCGTGTAGATTCTAATTTTTCTACAATTGGTAAACCAACTGCATTTATGTAACCCGCAAATACTAATTTATGCTGTGATAGCGTATCAGGATTATTTTTAAGCCATTTTGTAATTGCTTTTGCTTGTTTTAGCCCTGTTAGTGTATTTAGGTCGTCTTTTGTTAAAAACATAAATTACTTTTTAATTCTAATTTAAGATTAGGCTCTAATATTAAAACTAGAACCTAAATTTATCTTATCTTGTCATTTAATCCTGTAAAGCAGCTGCAAATGCACCGATAAAATCAACTTCATCAAGTGTTTTAACATCTACAATATCGTATTTAGAAGCTTGTAAACTATCATCTAACTCTGTTAAAAATGAACGTAATTCAGAATTTACTTCGCCTACAGTTAATAAACTGATATTAAACTGATGTTCATGCGTTACATTATTTGTAATATCTTGTATAACTGATTTTACAGCGTCTCTATCTGAAGGTTCGCCGTCCGTGATTAAGAATAATACAGTTTGCTGTTTTGAATTACTTAAGCTCCATGCTTTTCTGATTGCACCTGCAGTATCAGTTGCTCCTTCAGTTGCTTTTAATTGCTTCACAATTTCAACCGTTGATGTAAAATTATCAGATGATGTAGTCAATGCTTCTACTTTATGACCAAAGGTAATAATATCTACGCCGTCTGTATCATGTTTTGCGGCTTCATTAATGAAAGCTATAGTTTTTTCTTTTGCGTATTCAATTCGGCTTAACCCGCCTGCACAATCTGAATTGCTCATACTTGCAGATACATCAATTGCAAAAATTATGTTGTCGCCTTTATTTAATTCTAAATTACTCATCTTTTTTATTTTCCTTGTTAAGATTAAAAATGCCAGTCTTTCCTAGCAGTCATCACGTGTTTGTTTTTAATGTATGCTGTATTTATTTAAAATTCCGCGGCTGATTAAAGCCTCTTTTGATGTTCTAACTACTGATTGATGCCAGTGCTGGGTTAATTTTTCTAAGGTAGAATTACTAACATTTTTATGCTGAATGATTTGTAAACAAAGTTTGTAGTCTTTTCTATCGGCTATTTTTTCTAAAGCTAATGCTGGTGTATTTGGATTATTTATTAATGCAGATATAACTTCTAGTTTTTTAGAATCTGCATGAATTAATAATGTTTTAGGTTTTGTTTTTGCATTCCTGCAAATGTCTTGTACAGATTGCGGGGTTTGCTTTTGGAAGAATGGTAAGAATAAAAGACTTAAGATTGCACGCATGGTTAGCTCCTTTTTTATCAAATTTACTTAAATTTGGGCAAATTTAGCCAAATTTGGGTATATTTAGAATTATATACAAAAGTAGCCAAAAATCAACATAAAAAATATAAATATTGATTTTTTCTCTTGAAAGTGGCTAATATATAGTTCTATCCATAAATAAAAAACAATTATTAAATTATGGATATTTATAAATATAAATAAAAAGGTAAGAGATGAATAATTACAAGAGTTGGGTAGATTTATGCAAAAAGAGTATTTTTACAATAAGATACACTAAGAAAGGACTATTTTTTAGAAGTTATAAGAAAAAAAGTAAAACTAAAATACAATAATTAGAATTATTTTTAACAATCATACTTATAAAAAGTATGATTAAATATGTTAATTAAATTTTTTGAGTATACCTCTTACCACGCCTAAAATATCTAATTTATCAATGTCTTCTTTAGTTAATGTTTGACTACTGCTTGGAGTAACTAAAGTAATTTGACCTAATACATCAGCACTTATAAAAAAAAGTTTATGAGAATTTAAAACATTTACTACATATAGTGAATCTCCTATAAATCCACTTCCTTCATCAACTAATACTTCTGCTTCGCTATTGCTGTCTTCTTTAGTTAAAGCCGCATTCATTTTTATAATTTTAGGGTTTGCAATATCTTTTATAGTATTATTATCAAATTTAAAATCACTGTTACTATTTTTTATATTATCAGGGCTTCCTTCGCCTGTGAGCAACCAATCTATATTTACATTAAATGCAGCAGCTACTTTGTGAGCTACTTTATAACTTATTTTATCTGTACGGCATGATTTGGTTAGAGTGGATACTGAAACATTAGATTTTATTGCTATTTTTGTTTCAGATAATCCATGCCTTTTAGCTATCAAGCCAATTCTCTCTTCTACTGTTATTTTTTTTGCTGGATTATTGCTCATATTCTCAATAAAAAATTAAAACTATATAATATTATATATTAATTAATAGTATAGTAATTGGTAATTCCCATAATATGTATTTAAAAATACTTTTATTTTAAAAATACAATAAAAGTAGTTGATTTTTATAATTAAAAGTAATATCATTCAATTAAGCATAGAAATATGCCCAATGTTTGTCGCCTTAACCGCCTTACTTAACATAGGGCGGTTATTGTTTTAGACAGACAAACTTTCAAATTATTAATATCCATTTTTGCTAGGAATCGACAAACATGCAAAAAGTTATCAAACGGCATGAGTTTATGGAGCAATTCCGAAACTCAAATATTCAATTTTTAACAGGCTTTAAAAAAAGTGTTTTAATAGTTGCCTCCATAATTGCTGACCATTTACCTAATCCGTTTCCGTCTTATACAAAAATTATGAAAGACGGATTTATAAAAAATAGAAATACTGTAGCAAATGCTATTAAGTTTCTAAAAGAATATGGATTTATTAAAGTAAATAAGCTTGGCAAAAATAATCATTATCATTTATTCAAAATTGATATTAGTAACATTCAAACAAATATAAAAAATGATACTAATAAACTATTAATTAGTAACAAAGGTGTAAAAATGATTAATGCTAATAATATTCATCAGTATCAATTAAATGATACTAATTCAAAAAAATTTAGCCAAAACAACGAGTATCAAAATACCAGTATTAGTACAAAATTTGATACTCGTACCAGTATCAACAGTGATACTCTAAGTATTAATACAAGTATCAATACTAAAGTACCAAATAGTGAGAGAAATACATATCTAAGCAATCAGTATTACAGTATCAAAATTAATACTAATACTGATACTAATAAAAAAATTGATACTAGTTTTAATAATGATACGCACACCCTAATTGATACTATTCATAATCTTTGTTTAAAAATTGAAAATCTAAATACAAAAATAGAAACTCTTACTAAAACAAACAACGCCCGTATAGATAAATTGGGTTTGCGACAAAATGAAATGAATAGTTTAGTTACAACAATTGAGCGTAATGTTTCATTTATTATGAGTAATCAAACTAAGCAACAAAAGCAAATGATAAACCTTGCACCAGCATTAGCAAGTAGATTATCTATAGAAAATCAAACAACCATAACTGATATTGATGTAGCGGAATTTATGCCAAGTATGGGAAGTATAAGCTTACTCAAACAATATTTTAATACTAATGATGAGCAAGCTTATCAACAAATACAAGCATTTAGATGTTATGTAAAAGATAAGCTAACCGACCCTAATCATAAAATTAATAATCTGCAAACTTATTTTGAACGAGCTGTAACTGGTAAATGGGCATGTTTAGAAATAAGGGAAGAAGCTAATAAATCATTTAAACAGCAAGATAGAGAATATGCACAAAAATGCAAAGGTTTTGTTATTGATATGTCAGGTGTTGCAGAAGAATTAGAGCGTAGAGAAAAAGAAAGAAATATTAAAAATAATATAAATAATAATTTTATTGATTTTGATGAAGAAATACCGACTACATCTGAGATTTTATCAAAAAGAGAAAATTTTGCACAAGAATTTAAAAGTATCGGTTCAATATTAGGCAATATTGTAAATAACAAGGAGATAGCATATGCATAATAATATAACTGCAGAATATATGAAAATATTTACTGCTATTTTAGAAGAATCTACATTTTTATGGGGTGCTGATACAGCCTTAAAAGCACTTGGATATTTACAGGCAGATAGTCAGGCAGAAAATAAGCAGCATACTATTAAAATAATAGAATATCTTAATTCAAAAAATATAACCTTAAATCAATTACAAAAAATCAAATCTAATCTTGCTAAGCTAGAATATCCGCCAAAAATAATAGATTTAATAAAGTTAGCAACTCAAAAAGAAAAATTAAATTACGCGGACCTATTTCAAAAATGCGTACATGAATATAGCAGATTTAACTCATTAAGGCATTGTAATACTACGCCCGCAGATGAATTTAAAAATCATGATATTAGACTGCATAATGCAGCATTACAAATGCAAGGCAAAGGTTTAAATATATTGAATTTAGTTTATGAACAATGCAAAGAAAGCTTTAAAAATATAGCAAATAATATTTATGAATTACCTGAATCAAGTTTAGAGCCAATACCTCAGCCAGCTTTAGCACTAGAAAAGAAATATACCAAAGAAGAACATGAGCAAAGGTTATATTTTATAAATAAATTAAAAGAAGAACTAAAAACTAATGTTATTCAAGTAGATTTCAAAAAAGCCATTAATGAATAATGAGTAATTACGCAAAACGGGTGGATGCCAATCAAAGAACAATCGTAGAATTTTTACGCCGAGCAGGCTTTAGCGTAGAACATTTACATACGCAAGGTAAAGGTTGCCCTGATTTATTATGCGGTATTGCTGGTAAGAATTTTCTTATAGAAATTAAAGACGGAAAAAGAAAAACAGCAAAATTAAATGAATTACAGGAAATTTGGCACAGCACTTGGAAGGGTAAAGTATCAGTAATTAAAAATATAGATGATTGCTTAAAGTTTATAAATAAAGCAAAAAATATAAATCATGAATAATAAAACTATCATGCGTAAAAAGCAAAAATTAAGAGCATTGAAAAAGCAAATTGATGATATTAATAATGAAATTTATATCTTACAAAGAGCTACATTTAATAAATTGCAAGCAAAGTTTGATTTTAGAAAGATAAAAATTACTAATAAAAAATAGAAAAATAGAGTGGGTTTGCATTTACTAAAAATAATAATGGAGATAATATGCATAACATAAAAACAATTGAAAAAGAGCTATATAACTGGGGCGAATATGTAGCTAGAGGCGGCGGTGCAAATAATATGCTGTGGTACAAGCAATCATGTGCATATAGATTAGCCATGCCGTCTAAAACATCTCTGCATAGTTATGATATTGGATTTATTATTGATATTGATTTAGCCATCGGCAAAATAGCTAACGGCATTTATCGTAAGCTGGCAAAGGTTGCTTATACATTAACCCATTTAACTAATAATGAGAAAGCAAAAGAGCTTGGTTTAGAAGAAAGAACATTTTTAAGGCATAAAATAAAGTTTCTTAATTCATTAATTGAGTATTTCAATAATAATATTAAAAATAATTCAAAATATGCTTGAAAATGTGTCAGTCTTTGTATACAATTTAGCTATGGTGGATTTGTACGCATGATAAAAGTAACACTAAAACATAACTTTAATGAATTATCAAAATTTATAAATCAAGTAGAAAAACAAACACAAAAAGCCATGTCGAGTGCATTAAATAAAGCACTTAATCAAGCAAAAACCCAAGTATCACGACAAATTACTGAACTATATGGAATAAAAATAAAGTATAGTAAGCGTGATATATCTATTAATCGCCCCAATAGTAATAAATTATACGGAAGCTTAGTTGCTAAAGGTAAGCCATTGCCTGTAAACGCTTATGCCTTCAAATTATCTAAAGGGATATTAAATATAAATATGGGAATGCTTGGTACAAATACGATAAAAGCAAATGATAATTACTCTGCACCATTCAAGGCTAAAATTAGTCATGATAATGGCAGTGAGTACAGTGGCATTTGGTCAAGATATAACAATAAAACGATAATCAAAACCAAAACATTTACAACTAAACAAGGCATAACTAGAAAAATTACAGGCAAGCAGCAAATGACAAAAGCTATTTATTCAATGACAGTGCCAACAACGATGTTAGATGAAAGAATTATTATCAACTTTAATAAATTTATTATCGATAAATATCAAAGCCTACTAGCACATGAGATTGATTACTTTACATCAAAAATCTAAATTTATGTATAAAAAAAGGTACTTCCCAGCATTTTTTTGATACGACGGCGGACCCGCAGAATTTTTCTAGATATATTTTTTCTTAGGACTTCCTTCCCTTTTCGGTTATTCCTGCATGAAAGTTAATAAAAAAACATTAGCGCAAATTTTAGGTGTAACCGAGCGAAGCCTTACGCAGTGGTTAAAAGAAGACCCTCCATTACCAAGACAAGGCACTGAATACGAAACAAAAGACGTAATAAATTGGTATACAAGAAGGGAAGTAAACAAAGTTATGGTGGAAACACCAAAGGATAGATTGGATAGAATAAAAGGCGACCGTGAAGAACTAGCTTTGATGAAAGATTTAGAAATGTTAGCACCGCTTGATATGATTTCAGCAGCTTGGAATACTAGAGTAACAGCATGCAGACAAGATTTACTAGGCTTACCTTTAACTTTAGCTACAGAAATAAAAGCAAGATACGGCGTAGATGTAGATGAAAATATTTTGCTTAATAAAATTGAAACATGTTTGCTTAAATTAAGTGCATCTATGGATAACTTAGATGATGAAGACGAAGAGGAAAAAATTGAAGATATAGAATAAAAGAATAAGGATTTAGATTAATGCAATTAACCAAGAAACACTTATATATTATGGGTGGTTCGGTTAAAAATGCATTGCAAAAAGCTATAAAAATGTGGCGACCGCCGTTACGCATGAAGATAAAAGATTGGGCAAATAAATTCCGTTTTCTATCGCCAGTTGAAGCCTCAAGAGCAGGTAAATACGATTTAAGCATTACACCATATTTATTATGGGAAAATAGCCCGCTTGATGCACTTGATGACCCTAGAATTCGTGAAATAGTTTGCCAAAAGTCTGCCCAAGTTGCTTGGACTTCGGGCGTTGTTGGTAATGCCTTGGGTGCATGGATTGATTTAAGCCCAAGCCCGATGCTAATTGTTTTTGCAAAAGAAGGTGCAGCTAAAGATTATATGGCTGAAAAGTTTGAACCTATGGTTTTAGCTACACCTAGGTTAAAAATTAAAATCCCTTTAACCAGTAGAAAAGCCCAGCAAAGACAATTATTTAAAAGATTTGACGGCGGATTTTTAAAGTTGGTGGGTTCTAATTCTCCTGCTTCGGTAAAATCTACGCCAATTAGACGCGTAATTGTTGAAGAACCTGATGATTGCAATGCTAACCTTAAAAACCAAGGCGACAGTATAAAGTTAGCTAAAGAACGTGTAAAAACTTATGACAACCATAAAATTATTATCGGCGGTACGCCAACCATTGGCGGAGTTTCTGCGGTTGAAGCAGAAATGCAAATATCGGATAAAAGAATTGGTTTAATTCCTTGTCATGAATGCAGTGAAGAACATGCATTAAGTTTTGATAATTTAAAATGTATTGAGGATAAAAACTTAAATCACTCTATATTTGCAAATAAAAAACCTGAATCTGCTTATTATACTTGCCCGCACTGTGGTTGCGTCTGGGACGATATACAAAAAAACAGAAATGTAGTAAATGGTAGATGGCAAGCTACAGCTACTAGTAATGGTATTGCTGGCTTTTATTTGAATGAATTATATAGTCCGTTTTACGGCTCACGCTTTGCTGTACTTATGGAAAAATGGCTAACTGCTCAGCACGAGGCTAGTTTAGGAGATATTGGAGCATTAATCACATTTATTAATAGCTCGATGGGTTTGCCCTATGCAGTAAGTAATGAAAAATTATCTACTGAAGGTTTAGAAAGACGAATCGGCAATTATGAAATTAACGAAGTGCCAAGCGATAGCGGAGCTTTAATTTTAACCGCAGGCGTTGATGTTCAGCATGACCGTTTAGAAGTTATGATTAGAGCATGGGGCAGAGCAGAAGAAAGCTGGTTAATTTGTCATCATAAATTATACGGAAACCCTGCGAATATCCAAGATATATGTTGGCAGGATTTAAACAAAGTTTTATTTACACCGTATTTAGATAAACATAAAAACACATTTGTAATTAAAGCCTGCAGTATTGACAGTTCTGATGGAACAACCAGCGATGGCGTTTATCAATATGTACGCAGTCATCAAACTAGTAACTGCTTAGTTATGGCAATTAAAGGCTCAAGTAGTGCAGATGCTGAAATATTTGCTAAACCAAAGTCGAGTATTGATACAAATTATATAAATACTAAAGCATCAAAATATGGATTAAGTCCGTTTATTGTAGGTGTTTCAAAAGCTAAAGATTTAATAATTGGCGATAGAGGCAGATTAACATTATCTGGAATTGGTGCAGGTAGAATGCATTATCCGCAATCTATAGAAACAAATTATTTTGAGCAATTACAAGCCGAAGTTAAAGCTCCAGTTAGACGAAATGGTGCAATCAAATTGGTATGGCAACGTAAATTGGGCAGACCAAACGAAGCGATTGACTTAGAAGTTTATGCTTTACATGCTGCACGTGCTTTAAAAATACATCTAATGCGTGAAAATGACTGGGATTATATTCAAAAGCGTACGATTAAAAATCAGGAAAATATAACAAAAAATATAGAAAATCTAGAAATTAAACAAAATAAACCGATGAAAATTAATAAAAGACCTAAAAGGCAAGGCTGGTTATGAATAATATATATTTGGTGGCAGGAGACAGCCATATTTTTAATTTTGATACTGTTATTTTAAAAGATGGTAGTCAGGCTATGAGTAATACTCATGCATTAACTTTAGTTATGCGTGGAGTAAATGCACTAGATATTATAGATATACAAAATAATAATGGCTGGGTTTGTGAACTTTCAGTTAGCAAATCTTTAGCTTTAGAAGCTGGCAATTATACATGTGCAGTAGTTATTAGTTGGAATAACGCCAATAATCGTGAAACAGTAGAGCAATTTACTTTAGTGGTTAAGCCTGATTTAAGTAATTTACAAAACTTTGATGCCAGAAGTGAAGCAGAAAAAGCTTTAGCAGAATGCCAAAAAGCTTTAGCTAAATTTAATAATGAAGGTATTTTAGTTAAAAAACTTCAAATAGGTACAAGAGTTATTGAGTTTCAAACCTTAAACGAATTAATTGAATTAGCTAATTATTGGGAAAAACAAGCGGCAATATCTAGGCAAGTTTTATCGAATAAAAAGCATAATAAGATGATTAATATAGGATTTACTCGTGGCTAAAACTGCTAATATTTTTACAAATTTATTGAATAGATTTAAAAAACCAATAATAAAAGAGCAAGAATTTGAAACCCATAAAAAAAGAAATTACGCAGGAGCAATGCGAAGTGCAAAACATGCAGATTGGTTTGCGACAGGAGCAAGTACTGATAGCATAATTAATCAAGATTTAGTTATATTACGCAACCGTTCAAGAAGCTTAATTCGTGATAATGATTACGCAAGAAATATAAAAAGGTTAATTCAAAATAATGTTATCGGGCAAGGAGTAGCAACTCAATGCACGATTAAAAAGGCTAATGAAAATCTTAACGATAAACTAAATAGCGAAATTGAAAATATTTGGCTTGATTGGTGCAAGTCTGATAATTGCGATGTTGCAGGTAAATTACATTTTCATGATATGGAACGCCTTATTATTGGCTCACTTATGGAAAACGGCGAAGCAATTATACGCATCGTAAAACAGCCTGTAGGCAAAGAGAATATACCATTAGCTTTAGAACTAATAGAACCTGATAGATTGGTAAATCAAAATATTGCAGTAAGTCCGATTAATTCAAATAATCAAGTCAGAATGGGTGTAGAAGTTAATCAATTCGGCAGACCACAATATTATCATTTTTATGCACAGCACCCGCAGGATTATCTATTTAAAAAAGCACCGCTGAAACTAATTACAATACCAGCCAGCGAAATAATACATTTATATTTACATGAAAGAATAGGACAAACACGCGGTGTACCTTGGTTACATAGCACAATAAATCGCCTCCGCCACCTTGGCGAATATGAAAACGCAGAAGTTGTAAGTGCAAGAGCAAGTGCGAGTTTAATGGGTTTTATTGAAAGCGAAGGCAGAATTACCAGTGGATTAGCTGAAAATGAAGAAAATGGCGAAGAAGTGCTGGAATTTTCATCGGGGCAAATAGCAAAATTAAATATTGGTGAGAAATTTACAGGATTTAATCCAGCACGACCAAATACAGGGGCAGAAAGTTTTATCCGCTATATGTTACGCGGAATGTGTTCAGGTGTTGGCGTAAGTTACGAAAGTGCAAGCCGTGATTATTCGCAAAGCAATTATTCATCTAGCCGTTTAGCTTTACTTGATGACAGAGACCAATACAAAGTTCTGCAAAGCTGGTATATACGCGGATTTAGGCAAAAACTTCATGAGCATTTTTTAGATGCAATAGTTTTATCTAATAAAATTAATATTTCTAATTATTTCAGCAATAAAAAAGAATATTTAAGCGTTAGTTTTAAACCGCGTGGCTGGAGCTGGGTAGACCCAACAAAAGAAGTACAAGCTGCAACTCAAGCAGTTAAATCAGGATTTATGACAATTAGTGATGTAATAAGTCAAACCAGCGGCGGACAAGACCCGCAGGACGTATTTAAAAACCATGCAAGCGAACGTGAAGAATTGCAAAAACTAGATTTAGATTTTGATACTTTGCATTATGAAGGGCAAAACAATCAAGAAAAGCAAGAAAAAAAGCAGAATCAAAATAAGCAATCTGATGAAAATAACCAAAGTAATAATGAGTAAATAATAATGCCTAAAAATATTTTAAATAAAGACCTGAAAAGGTCTTTTACTTTTTCTAGTATAGATAAAAATGCAGAAGAAAATAGTTATACATTTTCTTTTAGCTCGGAGCAACCTGTACAAAGATGGTTCGGTACTGAAATTCTAGAACATTCAAATGCAGATAATATTGATTTAACAAGATTAAACGACGGAGGCGTACTACTATGGAACCATGACAGCAAAGGATTACCTATCGGAAAAATTAACCGCTCTTGGCTAAGTTTAAATGAAAAAAAGCTTTACTGCTCAATAACCTTTGCAGATTTACCTGATGCAAATAATATAAAAAAATTAATTGATGACGGATTTTTACGCAATGTAAGTTTTGGCTATGGTGCAACTCAATATAAAGAACTTCCAAACGAAACTTATCTATTTACAAAATGGTATGCAACTGAAATCAGTATAGTTAATTTGCCAGCTGATAATACTGTAGGAATGGGTAGAAATTTAGATTTAGAACAAGATTCAAAAATTGAAATAATAAAGGAAAATAAACAAATGTCAGAAAAAACAGAAGATAAAATTAATATCGAAGAAATACGCAGTGCAGAGCTTGCACGTATCAATGAAATTATAGCAATTAGCCGTAATTTTGATTTAGAGCAAAAGTTTACTGATGAAGCAATTACTAAAAATTTAAGCATAGACCAAGTTAAATCATTAGTTTTAGATAACCAGTTAAAAAAACAACAAGTAGTAAGTTTAGGTACAAGTGTAGCTGATGATTTAGACTTAACAGCAAAAGAAAAACGCAGTTATTCAATATTAAATGCAACGCGGGCATTTATTTCAAATGACTGGAGCAAAGCAGGTTTTGAGCGTGAAATTTCAAAAACTTTAGAAAATAAACGCGGTATAAACGCACAAGGCTTTTTAATGCCAACCAATATAAATTGGGGAAACTCTAAAAGGGCATATGATAAAGCAGGCGGTTCAAGCCTAATTGCAACTGATTTATTAGCAAATGAATTTATAGAACTTCTACGTAATAAATGTATGGTTTTACAGCTTGGTGCAAGAATGCTAAGCGGTTTAGTCGGTAATGTTGATATTCCAACTCAAATAAGTTCAGCATCTGCTGCATGGATTAATGAAACAGGAACAGTAAGTGAAAGTAGCGGAGCATTTAGCAAAAAATCAATGACAGGCGGAAAGCATTTAGTATCTTTAGCTAAAATTACCCGCGATATGTTACAGCAAAGTACGCCTGATATTGAAAGCCTAGTACGCGATGATTTATTAAATGTAATGGCTTTAGCTTTAGACTCTACTGCTTTATACGGAACAGGAACATCTAACCAGCCCTTAGGGATTGCGGGAACTTCAGGCATAAATTCAGTGATAGGCGGTACAAATGGTGCAGCAATTACTATCGAGCATTTAATTGATATGGAAACTGCTATTGCTGTAGCTAATTATTCAGATGCTAATTTAAGTTATTTAACTAACCCTAAAATTGTAGGAGCTTTGAAAAAGCTTAAATCTACCACAGGCGAATATTTGTGGCGTAACGGCAGTGATGACGGAATGCGTGGCTCAACTCCGAATACTATTAATGGTTATGCAGTAAATAAAACCAATCAATGCCGTAGTAATTTAACCAAAGGCAGTGGTACAAATTTAAGCGAGATTTATTTTGGTGATTTTAGCCAGTTAATTATCGGTGAATGGGGTGTATTAGATATTCTACCTAATGCTTTAGGTTCAGGTTATTCATCTGGTGCGATTGAATTACGTGTAATGCAAACACTTGATATGTTAGTAAGACAGCCGAAGGCATTTAGTATTATGACTGATGCAATTGCTTAATTTATACATTAAATTTAAGGGGTAAAAATGAAAGTACAAGTAAGACAAGGTATGAAAATAAATCTAGATAACCAAATTTATGAAGGCGGTCAGGAAATCGAAATTACAGAAGATACTTACCTAAATTATCAGCATATTTTTGAAGCTATAGAAAATAAGGAGAGTAAAAAAACTAAAGAAAAAGAAACAACATGATAGACGCTAGTTTAAATATATTTGGCGTTGAATGCAGTTTTAATAACTATATTTTTAAAGGCATATTAGATGCCGAAAGCCAAGTATTTCATAGCGGACAAATTGGCATACGTTCTACTTTGTATACATTAACTTGTAAAACTTGTGATTGTAAACAGCTGAATTTAATTAATAATTTTGGTGATGCATTAGATAAAAAAATTATGGTTGATAATCAGATTTACACAATTATGGACGGCGGAATACAAGAAGACGGCGAACTATGCAAGTTTATTTTAATGAAGGATAACTAATAATTAATATGCATACGCAAAGATTTCTAATACTTAAAGCAATAACTGATTTTTTAATTTCTATAAATTGCTTTGAAAAAGTTGAGAGTGTTAAATATAGATAGTTAAAGATATAATAAGTAAAGAATTAAAATTTAAACCAGATGTGTAAATGCCAAAGATGCGGTAGTGAGAGCTATATAAGAAGCGGAAAAGTAAGATGT
>JAHFQJ010000014.1 GCA_023266335.1 Burkholderiaceae bacterium | reverse complement strand
TATTGAAAACTTTACTTCCTATACTAATCAGATTTCAATGTGCGAACTTCGCTTGGTTGTAGTCAAAACTGTTGTTCGCAGGCTCACGGCTTTGCCCTCAATGTACTAATATGTACATAGTCGTCATCATTTATTCCTGCCGCCTTGCCGCAAGATGAACTACAATTAGTATATTAGTTTTTCAAATAACTTCACTCTTTCTGATAATATTTAATTTTGAGAGGTTTTTATGCTCGATACACTTATTAATTTTTTTTCAAATTTACACTGGGGGGCAGTATTAAAAATAATTGCAATCGATATTTTATTAGGCGGAGATAATGCAGTTATTATTGCACTTGCATGTAAAGATTTACCGCATAATTTACGCAAAAAAGGTATTTTATGGGGTACAGCTGGGGCAGTAATAATGCGTGTAGTACTGGTAATATTTGCTATGTCATTACTAAGTTTGCCATTTTTAAAGCTAATTGGGGGATTGTTGCTGTTTTGGATTGGAATTAAATTATTAATTCAAAATGATGAAGACCATTCTGATATTAAATCAAGTGATAAACTATGGAATGCAGTGAAAACAATTTTAATCGCAGATTTAGTCATGAGTGTAGATAATGTGATTGGAATGGCGGGCGCTGCTCAAAGTGCAAATCCGGATTATCAAATTATACTGATTGTATTTGGATTGTTAGTTAGTATACCAATTGTAATTTGGGGCAGTCAATTAGTTTTAAAAGCTTTAGAAAAATATCCGGTGATTATTAGCTTCGGGGGTGCTTTATTGGGCTGGATTGGCGGGGGCCTAATTTTAAGTGATGTTATTATTGAGAATTATTTTAATATTAATCCAAAACAAGCAATATTTTCTTTGGGTTTTATACGTATTACCCCTATAATTATTTCTGAAATAATTGGAGCATATTTTGTATTTGCCTGCGGTAGACTTATTTCTAAGCGAAAAGCTAAATTATTGAATAATGCATAGAATAAAAAATCTTTTTACTATATACACTCATTTCAATTGAATTTAAGCAAAGAAAAGGCAAATTTTTAGTCGCGTCAGACTTAAATTCAAGTGAAATGTAGTAGTAAATCATAGTTTAAATCTTATATAAATATGTCAAAAATAAAAATTTTAGAAGATAAGCTTAATTATTCATTTAAAGATAAATCATTACTCAAGCAAGCCTTAACCCATAGAAGCTATAGCTCACAGCATAGTGAGAGACTAGAATTTTTAGGGGACGCAGTTCTAGATTTATTAATCAGTACTTGGCTGTATAAAGATTATCCTAATTTATCTGAAGGAGAGTTATCTAGAATTCGAAGTAACATTGTATGTAAAGATGTATTGGCTGATATTGCTAATGATTTAGATTTGTCTGAATTTATTTATTTGGGCATGGGTGAATTAAAAAGCGGAGGCTCTAGTAAAAATTCAATTCTTGCAGATTGTACGGAAGCAATTTTAGGTGCATTATATTTAGAGTCAGGTTTAGATAAAACCATGGCTATAATCAAAATTTGGTTTGCACAATATATTAATGACCAAACCAAAGCACGGCAAAAAGATAGTAAAAGTAAACTACAGGAATATCTGCAGGGCAATAAAATGTCTGCACCAAAATATGTACTGCAAAGAGCTGAAGGCAGTGCGCATCAGCAAATATTCACAATTGAGTGTACAATAAAAGAGTTAAATTTATCTAAAGTTGCTCAAGCAGGCACTAAAAAAGAAGCAGAACAATTGGCAGCTTTAGAAATAATTAAGTTTTTAAAACTATAGTTTATATTTATGTTTCACGTGAAACAAAACTAATAAATTTTGTCCGTGATTTTATTAATTTAATATTCTTTATTTCATAGGTAAAATCTTTTATTCATAGTAAATTTTTATACTGCATAGTCATATCTGTACATCTGTCCGGATTTTATTTCCTCGATTTCCTTCTGCATGGAAATTTCAAATATTCTGTTTTCATTTACCTACGTTTAGTTTTAACTAAATTCAATAATATCTTGATATATAAGTTATGAATGATTAAACTTATGTATTAAAATTACAAACTACATATACTAATTACAGTTCATTTTGTGGCAAGGCGGCAGGAATAAATTACGAAGACTATGTACATATATTAGTACATTGAGAAATAATTTTGTCAATTTTGACGACTAACGAAGCTCGCAACTTGAAATCCGATTAGTATAGACATTATATTATGGATAGTAAATACAACCCAATAACTTTAGAAAAACATCTCCAGCAAGTTTGGAGGGAAAATAGAGTTTACCAAGTAGAAGCTGATAAAAACAAAGAAAAATATTATGCTTGCTCAATGCTGCCTTATCCGTCAGGTAAGTTACATATGGGGCATGTGCGCAATTATACGATTAATGATGTAATGGCGAGACAGTTGCGTATGAAAGGCAAAAATGTACTCATGCCGATGGGCTGGGATGCATTTGGTATGCCGGCAGAAAATGCTGCTATTAATAATAATGTTCCGCCAGCGCAATGGACATATCAAAATATTAAAGATATGAAGGAGCAGTTAGCAACATTAGGCTTTTCAATTGACTGGACAAAAGAAATTACAACCTGTAGTCCGGAATATTATAAATGGAATCAGTGGCTATTTTTGCGTATGCGGGAAAAAGGTATTGCTTACCGTAAAAAAGGAACTGTAAATTGGGACCCTGTTGACCAAACCGTGCTTGCAAATGAGCAAGTAATTGATGGTAAGGGCTGGCGTTCAGGAGCGGTGATAGAAAAGCGTGAAATTCCTATGTATTACTTAAATATTACCAGCTATGCTCAAGAATTGCTAGATGATTTAGCTAATATAGAGTGGCCAGAACGTGTAAAAATTATGCAACAGAATTGGATTGGTAAAAGCACAGGCTTAAGATTTGCCTTTTCACACGATATTAGAGATGAAAATAATAATTTAGTCCAAGATGGCAAACTTTACGTATTTACCACACGTCCTGATACTATTATGGGTGTAACTTTTTGTGTTGTAGCTCCAGAACATCCGCTGGCTAAATTAGCTTCGGTAAATAATCCTTCAGTTGCTGAATTTATTGAGAAATGTGCTAAAGGCAGCGTAATGGAAGCCGATATGGCAAACATGGAAAAAGAGGGAATGGCTACTCAATTTTTTGTAACACATCCCATTAGTCAAGAACAAATACCTGTATGGATAGGTAATTATGTATTAATGAATTATGGTGATGGTGCTGTAATGGGTGTTCCTGCACATGATGAAAGAGATTATTTATTTGCAAAAAAATATAATTTAGCTATAAAACAAGTAATTAAATTTGAAAGTATTGAGTTCAATTCAAATTCCCCGACTTTAGATGAAAGATTTACGGCTAAAGAAGGCGGAATTTGTATTAATTCAGGTAAATTAGATGGTTATAATTTTGAGCAGGTATTTAATATACTAATTAATTATTTTAAAGATAACAGCCAGGGTGAAAAGCAAGATACCTTTAGACTTCGTGATTGGGGAATCTCACGCCAGCGCTATTGGGGTACGCCAATTCCAATTATTCATTGCCCAGATTGCGGTGAAGTAGCAGTGCCAGATGAGCAGTTACCAGTAATTTTACCGGAACATTTAGTACCAGATGGCGGCGGTAATATTTTAGCCAGAACTCCGGAGTTTCTTAATACAAGTTGTCCGCAATGTGGCAATTCACATGCAAAACGTGAAACAGATACTATGGATACATTTGTAGATTCATCATGGTATTATATGCGTTATACATGTCCGGATGCGGCAGATATGACAGATGAAAGAAATGATTACTGGATGCCAATGGATATGTATATCGGCGGCATTGAACATGCAATTTTACATTTATTATACGCACGTTTTTGGACAAAAGTTATGCGTGATTTGGGCTTAGTAAAATTTAATGAGCCATTCCAGCGTTTGCTCACTCAAGGCATGGTATTAAACGAAAGCTATTACAGCATTGACGAAAGCGGGAAAAAAACTTGGTATTATCCTAATGAGATTGAGGTTGAGTTAGATGAAAAAGGTAAGCCGGTTCGTGCATATTTAAAATCAAATAGGCAAGAGGTACAAATGGGCGGCATTGAAAAAATGTCAAAGTCAAAAAATAATGTAATAGAACCTAAAACTCTAGTTGATACATATGGAGCTGATACTGCCCGTTTATTTACTATGTTTGCAGCTCCGCCCGAGCAGTCGCTGGAGTGGAATAACGATGCGGTAGAAGGTTGTGCTAGATACTTACGCAGATTATGGACATTTTGTTATGAGTATAATCAACTTAGTCAATTATCTCAATCAGATAATTTAGATGTGAGTAATTTAAACGAAACTGATAAAGCTTGCAGATTTGCTGTTTACAGCATACTAAAACAAGCAAGTTTTGACTTTGATAGAATTCAATACAACACCGTAGTATCTGCTGCCATGAAATTGTTAAATGCTTTAGAAGATGCAAATAAGCAAAAAGTGGAGCAAGTTAACAAGGCAGTTATCGCCGAAGGTATTCGTATATTATTATGTATTTTATATCCTATTGTGCCGCATATTACCTATGCATTATGGAATGATTTAGGTTTAGATAAAAAATATGGGAATTTACTTGATACACAATGGCCGCAAGTTGATGAAAACGCATTAAAGCAGGATAATATTACTTTAACCCTGCAAATTAATGGCAAAACTAAGGGGCAGATTATTGTGCCAAGCGATGCTTCGCAACAGCAAATAGAAGATATTGCTATGCAAAGTGAAATCATCTCAAAAACTGGGGTAACACAAGCTAAAAAAATTATAGTTGTACCACAAAGGCTGGTGAATGTGGTTTTATAAAAATTGAATTTTTTAATTATTTTTAATGGGGGAAAAGTATATGACTATATTTTCTAAATTATTGCTAACTCTTACACCAAACTTTATCATGAATAGAATTGGTAATGATTGTGCTATAACAGACTGCCCGCGTAAAACACGAACAGCTTTATCTTATAATAAAAATGTGCTTAGTATTTTAAATAATTTATCTTTAACGCTTAAAGATAATGGAGTGAAGTATTCTAAATCTCATGCTACCGAATGCATTGATATATGTAACTTTCATTTAAAACAATTCCGTAAAAAAGAGGGCGAAATTATTGCGTCTAATATGGCACATCTTAGTGCAACTCGAGACTCTTAATATATCTGATTTATTATCAATAGGTTATATGTATGAGCTTAAATTTATATCCATCTTATTTCTATGATATTGTTATATAATTATGAACATCAATACTGAAAAGCCTTATATATCAAAGCAAGATTTAGATTTGCTGAATTTTTATAGAGGGGAAATTAAGCATGAATTTAATTTATTATCTACGCGTCTAAATATTCTGATTACTTGCCAATCATTTTTAGTTGTGCCGTTTTCTATTTTAAATAATGTATCAAATTTTAAAATAGCTGCTATTCCGCAAATTCTTGTTATTCTGCTTGGAGCTTATACATCATGGCTTGCAAGAAATCCATTAACATTAACGCAAAAATTAATTAGAGAATGGTTGGTAAAACAGAGAATATTACTAAAGAAAATAGAAGGCAATGAATATAAAAATAGCCGTGATATTTTATACAATGTAGAAATAGATACAACATATGATAAAGAACATGAGCAAAGTATAGCATTTTCAAAACAAGCTCCGACAGTTTTTTTAGTATTTTGGCTTTTAGCTTTTATATGGACATTATTTAGAATATATACTTAAATTTATTTTAATGCAAAAAATACATAATAATAAAATTATACCCATATTTTATGCTAAACTTATATTTTGAATAAAATATAGCATAAATATATGACTTACCTAGCTAATCAAGCAAAAATTACTATAAATACATTAAATTCTTATAAAAAAGAAAAGCAAAAAATTGCTGTGCTAACCTGCTATGATGCAAGTTTTGCTAAAATTTTAAATTTAAGCGGAGTTGAGATTATTTTAATTGGCGATTCGTTAGGGAATGTTGTACAAGGGCATGCCACGACTATACCTGTAACAATGTCAGATATGATTTACCACACTGCTTGTGTCAACCGCGGTAATACTAAATGTTTATTATTAACTGATATGCCGTTTGCTTCTTACAATAATCCTGAAACTGCTTATGTTAACGCAAGTAAACTTATGCAGGCTGGTGCGCATATGGTCAAGCTTGAAGGCGGAGAATGGCTGGCAGATACAGTGAATTATTTAACTATTCGGGGCATACCTGTCTGCTCTCATTTAGGTTTAACTCCGCAATCTGTACATATACTTGGCGGATTTAAAAAGCAGGCTATAACTATTGATTCAGCCCTACAGCTTGAAAAAGATGCATTGCTTTTAGAGCAAGCTGGTGTCTGCTTAATGTTATTTGAAGCTATTCCGCATGATTTATCTGCAATAGTAACTAATCAATTAAATATCCCGACCATCGGCATAGGTGCAGGTAAAGAATGTGACGGGCAGGTTTTAGTATTAAATGATATTTTAGGAATTTTCACTGGCAAAGCCCCTTCCTTTAGTAAAAATTATCTGGCAGAAGGCAATAATAATTCTACAATTGAAGGAGCAATTAAACAATATGTAGAAGAAGTTAAAAATGGGAAATTTCCAGAATAAATAGTATAACTAATAATAATTGCACATCCATAACTTTGTTAACTCTTCAATTTCTTGTTTTTTATTCATATCAGTAATTTCTTGAGCTGAGGTAGTTACTTCCCCCTTTGCTATTAAAGATTGTAATTTCAAAAATGATAATCTTGTTGATTCTGCCGAACTGCATTTTGTAACAAATACTCTCCTGAGATTTTCAGCATCTTTTTTTAGGATAAAAGCTGTATTACTCTTTTGATGTTCTGCAGTTATTTGAGTAAAATTTTTAGCTAGTTCATAATCATTTTCGTTTTCACAATTATGTAATGGAAAAGCTGTTTTTATTAATTGTTCAGTTATAGATAAAGAGTATAGTTCCGTGCTTAAAGGAAGGTAGGCTATTAATGGTGATTTACATACATGGCTTTGATCTACGTGTTTGCTTAAGCAGCCAAGAATTATGCTTACTTTTTGTGGAAGATCATGTTTTTCTAATGCTTCATGTATTTTTGAATCTGCTGGGTTTGTTATATATGAAACTCCAACTATTCTTGGAGATTTTGATACTGAATTTGTCATTAAATTTCCTTATAGATTAATATATGTATTATAAATATTAATCCATAAAAATTCTATAGCCCATTGATAGTAAATCTATTCTTGATTTAGGCTGCTTTCTTTTTCCATAAACTAGATTTTATTTATTTTTGTTTTTGTTTTTCCTTTTCTTGTTTGAGTGCTTGTTTCAGCTCTTTTTTTCCTATGCCATACAGATAATAACTTTCCATTTCTTGATTAAATGTCTCTACCATTTTTTCATATAATCTTTCTTTTGGGTATGTAGGTGCAGCCGCTCCCAAATTTTTATTAAAATACAATTATCATTTAACCTAAAAATTCCTTTGCAATTAATACATCATTAAAATTGTGTTTAATTCCCTTAATTTCTTGATAAGTTTCATGACCTTTGCCGGCAATCAATAAAACATCTTGTTCCTGCATGAACTGAACTGCATAATTAATTGCATCATATCTATCTTCAATTACTTTTACTGAATGATTGATAATATTGTCCATATCAATGCCAATTAAAATATTTTTTATAATTTCCGTCGGTTCTTCAAAACGCGGATTATCATTGGTTATAATTACAATATCTGAATTATCTTGTACAATTTTCCCCATAAGCGGACGCTTAGTTTTATCGCGGTTGCCTCCACAGCCAAATATACACCATAAATTACCTTTTCTTTGTTTAGCAATCGGCTGTAAAGCGTGTAATGTTTTTTCAAGAGCATCTGGAGTATGAGCATAATCAACAATGACTAATTTAGATGAATAATCGGTTTTTACTATTTCTAATCTTCCAGCTACGCTTTTGATATTCGGCAGAACTTCTTTAATTTGTTGCCAGCTGTAATTTAAACTTAATAGTCCGCCAATAACTGCCATCAAATTATATAAATTAAATTCTCCTAACACTCCAACTATCAAATTAACTAAGATATATTCGTCTTTCCATTTTATCTCAAGCTGAATTTTATATCCGTTTTGTTTTTTATGAGCAATAAATGTATATTCTTTTAAGTAAAGAGAATTATTACTAAAAATATTTTGCTTATTCATGCTATATGAAATAATATTTTTAGCTGTAGTGTTTTGGATAAATTTTCTGCCTATCTCGTCATCTGTGTTTATAACCGCATATTCTAAATTTTTTTTCTGAAATAATAAATGTTTAGAATTTATATAGTCTTCTGAGCTGCCATGATAATCTAGATGGTCTTGGGTTAAATTAGTAAAAATTGCGGTGTGAAATTTAACACCATCGACCCGACATTGTTTTAGTCCATGTGATGAAACTTCTATACATACGGCTTTTGCCCCAGCCTTAACTGCATATTCATTTAATTGATAATGCAAATTTATAGCATCGGGTGTAGTAAAACCAGTGTGTTGTAAATTATCTAAAAACCCAGTTCCTAATGTACCAATTACGCAAGCCGGACTATTTAGTGCATTCAAACATTGTGCTAACCATGTGCTGACACTAGTTTTACCGTTAGTGCCTGTAACTCCGATAACTGGTAGTTTACTTGACGGATAACCATTAAAATAGCTAACAATATCGCCAATATATTCATATAAATTAGGTAAAACAAGAATAGGTATATTATTTTCAACTAGATTATTTTTATATTCAGCATAATTTTCATCATGCATTAGCTTTTCATCTGCTAATACTGCACTGGGCTTTAACTTAATTGCCTGCTGAATATGCTCAAAATTACAAACTTTATTGACTTGATTATCATTTGGACTATCAATGGAGTAAGCAATAAATATATCGCCTAACCTAAGGCTTCTAGTATCTGCACATATTTTTTTATTTTGGTTAAAGTACTGATTAATGAAGTCAATACCTTGCTGGCTATAAAATTTATTTGGCATATTATTATTTTTATAAAAATCAATTAATATTGTCTATATCTTTGTCAGTTAATCCAGTCAATTTTTGAATTACATCGATTGATATATTCTCTTTTTTCATTTGCTTGATTATATTAATTTTTTCCTGCTGTATTCCTTGTTGTATTCCTTCCTGAACACCTTCTAGTTTACCCTTAGCAAAATTTTGTTTTTCTACATTTTGTATGTCCATAGAATATGTAATACTAGCATTATATTGACTTCTTTCTTTGCTGGATAATTTCAGAATATTTGCCTTAGTAAAAAATTCCTCAAATAATTTTTCGCTTAATTCTTTCGGCATGCTTTGCAGATGATGTAAATGACTTAGTATATATAGCCATTTATCTTGACGGGAACTATATTTAGTAATGATTTTGTTAAATTTAGGACACTCTATAAAAGCAAAATTTAATTCTTCAATTACGATTTCTTGTGTTTCAATATCTAAAATTTTTGCTTTGGTAATATACTTATTTGAATTCTTACCTAAACTAAAGTTAAGTATACCAATACAATATACCGGATTTAATTTGAAATCCCAAGAATTTCTTTTAGCTTGTTCTGCAATTGCAAACGTGCTGTAAAATAAACTTTTCTGTTTGAAATAATCTTGCTTTACCTTTTGCAACTCTATAATGAAAGTATTTCCCTCTTTAGTTTTGCAGTAGAGATCAAATATGGCACTTCTATCAATTGGTTTATTGCCTAAATGTTCGTTTTTATGGTAGGTTAATTCATGAATATGCGGGATAAATCCTTCCAATACGCTATTGAGAAAATCTACTAAAAATTCTTTACTATCTTCTTCGCCAAACAATTTTTTAAATCCATAATCTGTAAATGGATTCATATATATCATTGGTTCTGTATGTTCCATTTCTACTGAGTTTATTTGTGGTTTGTTTTTTGCCATAGTACGTAAAAAGAAAAGCTAGTTTATAAAACATCTATACTAATCAGATTTCAATTTTTTAACTTGATTGTTGTCGTAATTTACTCCTGCCCCATTGCCGCAAAACGAACTACAATTAGTATATATAATATTATTAATATTTATCATTATACATTTTAATAATATCTAATATAAAATATAGGCAAATATTTTCAGCTGTTTTTGGTAAAAAGTGTACATTATCATCATGAGATATAGTTTTTAGTTTTATGTTTGGTAAACTGGCTAAAATTTTATCATCTAATTTAAATATATCATTTTCATTTAGTAAAAGGTGTAAAGTTACATTATTCCATATTTCATATGTGGTATTATACATATTATTTAAACATATAGTTAATTTTTCAATATTGATATTTAGCTTTATCTGCCGCGTATATGATATTTTTTTATCATCTTTACACCATGCATAAAAATTGTTTAATACATGAATAACATTATTTATTTTATCTGAATTTATGCTGTCTTTCATTTGTTTAAGCATAGCACGGATATTAGGTTTATACTGCCTAAATTCCGGCAAAGCATTAATTCCGATATATGCAGTTATATATTTATCAAAATATAATTTTCCATGCATTAAACCGTATGAATGTCCAATCCAAATTATATTATGATTATCTTGTATAAATTTTTCTAGTGTAAAATTTAATTTATCTTCTCTAATAACATTAATTTTTTCAAAATTATCAAGATTAAAAAACCCTAAGTCAAGATTATAAATATTTACATCATTATTAGTAATTTTTTGAAGAGAATGCTTTAAATTTATAATAATATTATGAAATATATCTGAATTGTATGCCCAGCCATGGCAAAATATTAAGGTGATATTTTTAATATTATACTCCTAATTTCATCTTAATTTATTTGTACAGACTGTAAAAAGAAAAGCCCCGCTAATATTTAAGACGGGGCTTATTTTTATATGCTAATCTGGTTTCAATTTGCAAACTTCGCTATAGTCAATATTATTTCCCAATGTAGTATGAACTATAATTAGTATAAAAGACTAAAGATTAATTTAATAATTTTAGAGAGTACTGCCGCCGACACTGCGGTTGCATGGGCATAGTTCATCAGTTTGTAAACCGTCTAAAATGCGTAATACTTCTTCCGGATTACGTCCAACATTTAAATTATTTACAGACACATGCTGAATTACATTATCTGGATCAATAATAAAAGTAGCACGTAAAGCTACATGGGCTTGTTTATCCCGAATGCCTAACATATCAACTAAACTGCCTTTGGTATCAGCAAACATATGATGATTTAAACGGCTTAAGTCTTTATGCTCGCGTCTCCAGCCAAGTTTGCAGAATTCATTATCAGTTGAACCTGCTAATAAAACTGCATCACGATCAGCAAAATCTTTGGCTAATTTATCAAAACCAACAATTTCAGTTGGACATACAAAAGTAAAATCTTTTGGATAAAAATAGATAACTTTCCATTTGCCCGGAAATGAAGCTTGATTAATGGTTTCAAAAGCGGATACACCATTTTCTTCATGCTCATTAAAACCTGGTTTAACGCCCACAACTTCAAAATTTTCTAATTTATCGCCTACGGTTTTCATGCTTTTTCCTTGATATAAAGTTTTAACAAAGATATTATTAAATATTCAGCAATTATTTCAATAAATACATTTTTTTGGTGTGGTTTATTTATTATATTTTTAAATTTTATTGAATAAAAATTATTTATACACTGTTCCACCAATTATTCTTATTTCCATCTTCACCAATGAAACACAATCATTGCAAAGATTTGCACTACATATCCCATCTCCCAAATAATGCAAATCATTTATTCCCTCTTTGAAGTGAGTAGCTGCATACATATCATCACTGCTTGGACCTTCTTCATATTCATCTAATAGTCTATCGTTTAATCTAAAGCCGTTTGATTTTAAAGTAACATTTGCTTTGTTTTTGCAGTATAAATTTACACATTTCCCTAATTTAATCACTCATTTTTACCCCCAGTTTTCGGAGCAATCGTAGCTCTTACTCTGCCCCCGCTTGAACCGTTGCCAATTGCCTGATAAGTTTCATTTCTGCCGTTATAAATCATGTGAGGTGCTTTAATTTGGTCAATAATTTTGTTACTTGCATCTAGACGCAGAACTTTAGCATTCCCAATTAATTTTATAACATCGCTTTGGCTGTCATATTCTAACCTATCGCCATAGCCTTCAACAAACTCATTTAAGCCTTCACGCTTTTGACGTATATATGCTAACCCATTTGGTCCGCCAACTGCAACTGCATTTTGATAACCATCTGGATTTACTTTAACTGTAGCAGAGTTAGTTTTAATGATTATTGTACCCTTAGTGATAAGTACATTTCCAGTAAGCTGATATGTTTGTTTAATATCATCATAAGAAGCATTATTTGATTCAAAATTTAATGGTTTGTCTTTGTCTGCAAGTTCTGCATAGGCTAAATTTATATTCAAGCAAGCACTGAATAAAAATATTATTAAAGAGATTAATTTTATTACTTTTGTTTTATAATGCATAGTTTCTTTCTTAAAATATAGTTATTTTACGTATTTATTTATGGCTAGAAATTAATTTTCCAGAAATATTTTTTATAGTGTTTATATAAACTTCTACATGTTCCGGATTGGTATATTGTGAAATGCCATGCCCTAAATTAGCAATGTAGCTAGTAAGGTTATTATTAACTTTATAATAATTATTTAACATCGATATAGCTGATAATTCAATTTGCTCGGGCGTGCTTAATAAAATTAGTGGGTCTAAATTTCCTTGCAGAGTTATATACTTCTGCTTTGAATCTGTATTTTCATTTAAAATCTGCCTTGCTCTGCCAATGTCAATAGTCCAATCTACGCCAATTGCATTAATATTATGTAGTTTTGCTAAATGAGGCAGCCACACTCCGCCGCCTTTAGTGAATACAATACACGGAATATGCGGATATTTTAATTTTAGAACATTGATGATATGTTCCATATATTTCAGACTAAAATCTAAATAATTTTGTTCAGCTAATAAGCCGCCCCATGTATCAAACAGCATAAATGCATCTATACCGGCTAATATTTGCTGTTCTAAATAATCAATGATTGAATTAGTATTAATTGCCAGCAGTCTATGAAATAAATCCGGACGTTTATACATTAACAAACGTGTAAATTCAAAATTATTCCGGCTTCCTCCGCCTTCTGTCATATAGCAAGCTAAAGTAAACGGGCTGCCGCTAAATCCAATCAAAGGTAGTCGGTTATTTAAAGCTTTTTTAATCGATGAAACTGCATCAAAAACATATTGTAATTTATGCATATCAGCATTATTTAAATTGATAATACTTTCTTCTGTTTTCAGTGGATGACTAAATTTAGGTCCTTCACCCTGCTCAAAACTTAAGCCTAAACCCATAGCATCAGGTATAGTTAAAATATCTGAAAATAATATGGCAGCATCTAAATTATATCTATCTAAGGGCTGTAAAGTAACTTCTGTAGCTAAAGCTGGATTTTGGGCTAAACTCATAAAACTGCCGGCAGTTTGGCGTGTTTTTAAATATTCGGGTAAATAACGCCCTGCTTGGCGCATTAACCAAATTGGTGTATGCGCAGTTGGTTTACCATTTAAAGCATCTAAAAACGAAGTGTTTAACATAGATAAATTTTAAGTTTGATATATGAAAGCGTATTTTAACATAATAAATTTAGGATAGGATTGCATAGATAGAAATTTTTCTATTTTTAAGGATTAAATTTAATAATAGCGTAATAAACCATTTGCTTTATCATCAAAAAACAACTTTTCTAATTTTTATTTTGCAATTATAAATCTAAAACACTAAAATAGCTTTTTCATTTACAAAAGGAGTATTATTATGCCAATGCTTAATCAAGCTCAAAAAGATGCTGTTTATACAGTTGTAAGAACTGTGGCATCAGTACATACTATGTCTGTTAATAGTGCTGATAATTTAGCCCTAGCTTCTGGATTAACAAGTTCTCCTATTATGAAAGGCATCATAACTTTTGCTATGAATTTTGCTATAGGGCACATCTATGGTATATATACGGCCGAGATGCTGACAGACAAGATTATTTCATTAATAGAAGATAGGTAATCAAATTAACGAAAAGTATAAGCAAATCTAAAACACTAGAATAGCTTTTTCATTTACAAAAGGAATATTATTATGCCAATACTTAATCGAGCTCAAAAAAAAGCTGTTACTAATGCAATTATAAATGCTGCACCAGGAATTGTTGCTGGAGCAACTACTATGGTACTTACGTCAAGTATGATTTCAGACATAGCTAAAAATTTAACAGCAGACCCTTCTATACAACTTCTCATAGGTTTTGGTCTTAATATGGCTACAGGATTTGGTACGGCAAAATTGTTTGCTGGACAATCTTATTCGCTTACCAGTGCAACAGAGAATATTATTCAAGACATAGAAGCTAAGGAGGACTAAATATTAAAAAATGATGCCCTTTATACAGAAATATTTGTATAAACAAGCTTCAAATCTAAATTTTTAGATTAACTTTATTAATGCTATAATCTGACAATAATTTTAAATCTAAAATATATGGACGATATAAAAAATTCTTCTGTACTTGAAATAAAAAATATTCAAAAAAAATACCATAAACGCCAAGTGGTTCAGGATGTATCATTAACTATTAAAAGCGGGGAAATAATCGGGCTGCTTGGACCAAACGGAGCTGGCAAAACTACTTCATTTTATATGATTGTTGGTTTGGTGAGGGCTGATAATGGACAGATTTTAATTAATAATCAAGATATTACTCATGCACCTGTATATAAACGTGCCAGATATGGGTTATCTTATTTGCCTCAAGAAGCCTCAATTTTCAGGGGTTTAAACGTTGAAGATAATATCTTATCTATTTTAGAATTACAAGATAAATATAGCAATAAAACGCAAAGACTAGAAGAGCTTGAAAAGCTTTTAGATGATTTACAAATTCAGTATATCCGTAAACAGCCTGCTTTAGCATTATCCGGCGGTGAACGGCGTCGTGTAGAAATTGCACGCACGTTAGCATCAAATCCAAGTTTTGTATTACTAGATGAACCTTTTGCAGGAGTTGACCCTATCGCCGTTTCTGACATACAAAATATTATCTTATTTTTACAAAAAAAAGGTATCGGAATTTTGGTAACTGACCATAATGTAAGAGAAACTCTTGGCATATGTAACCGTGCATATATTATCAGTGAAGGCAAAGTTTTAGCCAGCGGGTTACCCCAAGATATTGTGAACAATGACTTAGTAAGAAAAGTATATTTAGGCGAACATTTCGTATTGAATTAAGTAAATACTTCTGATACAATATTTCACGGCTAGGGGTCTTTATTTTTAAGTATTAATTAAAATAATAAATAAAATAAAGTGAGAAATACCCTCTGAACCTGATCTTGTTTATACAAGCGTAGGGAAGCTGAATAATTTTCACAATCAGCTTTTTGTATACCTCAGCCTTTCTTTATGTTTAATATATGGGGCTTAATATGGCAAAAAATACTACTGCTTATTGCTTTGGTTTTTCTTTATCCTCTCTTTATTTATCTGTTATTGTCTTATTAAATAGTAATTATGTACATGCCGCTTATGCCCAAGAAGAACAAATAAAAGTTATTGAGGTGAACGGAGTAAATAAAAGTAATAATAAATTAAATACGGATAATTTGGATAATATTCAAAATAGTTTAAAAAATCAAAACCTGCTTATCAATGCAAACCAAGTTAATAATAATAAAATTGTAAATATACAAGCCAATACTTTAGCAGATGTTGCCAAACTTGACAGCAGTTTGAATCAAAATTACGCTCCGCTTGGTTATCAGGAAAATTTTAGTTTGAGGGGTTTGCCCTTGAATTTAGACGCAAGTTATTTAATTAACGGCATACCAAGTTCTCACCGCCAAATTCCTAATTTAGCCAATAAAGAACAAATTGAAATTATTAAAGGAGCTGATGCTCTTGAAAGCAATAATGCTAGTTCCGGCGGTGCAGTTAACTACATTACCAAACGGGCTAAAAATATTAAGCAATTTAATAGCCATGTGCAAGGCTCTGGGGAATACGGCTTTGGTTTAGATATAGGTAAAATTTATACCCAAAATTTAGGCTTTGACTCTTTAGGTTATAGATTGAATTTAGATTATGCCAATTTAAAACCTTATGTAAAAACTGCCGTAGGTGAAAAATATTTAGCTAGTATTGCCTTAGACGGCAAAAAAGATAAGCTAAGCTGGCAGTTTGATGCAGATTATCAGCATCATAAACAATACAGCGTACCGGGTTATCAGCTACTTGGCGGCACAGCTATTCCGCAAAATGCAGACACAGAAACTATGCTAAATAATGCAGACTGGATAAAGCCTGTTGATACCAAATCTTATAATGCAGGTACAAAAATAAAATATGAATTTACTCCCAGCATTAATATTCAAGCCAGTTTACAAAGAAGTGTTGCGGATATTGATGATTATGTAGCTTTTCCTTATTCTTTTAAAACCAACGGCAATTATAAACTGGCTGATTATCAAAGTTTAAATCAAAAATATACTAATAATTATGCTGAATTGAGCTTGAATACAGTTTTTGATACAGCAAAAATTAAGCATAATTTCGGCATTGGTTATGCATTTTTAGATTTTAGTAAATCTGGGTCAGATTCTGTAAGTATTGGTAAAGAAGTTAGAAATATTTATCATCCTGATATAGTTATTTCTCCGTATACTTTAACTGGAGAAGCCGTACAGCCTGCTTACACACAGCTTAAGCACCAACAAAATAGTATCTTTATAAAAGATACTTTATCTATAAATAATACTAAATTATTTTTAGGCGGGCGCTTTAGCTTTATTGATGAAAAATCTTTTTCCGGCACTTCTATACCGATTGGACAAGAAAAATCTCATATCAATATATATAAATTTCTGCCCAATATTGGAATTTTACAAAATTGGGATAATCATTTTTCAAGCTACATAAAATATGCAAAAAATATTGAAATTGGCAGAAATAAAGATATTATTGACTATAATTCAAGCTACTTACCTCCAAGAATCAGCAGGCAGACTGAATTAGGCATAAATTATTATTATGATAATTTAAATATTAAATCAGCTATTTTTGATATTAAAAGACCTTTTGAATATGTTGAAACCAACACTTTTCAATTTGTGCAGAACGGTATTGAACAAAGGCACGGCATTGAATTGAATTTAACTAACCGCTGGCAGAATTTAAATTATGGTATGGGAGCTACATATTATCTAAAAGCTAGCCAAAAAAATACAAATATAGCCAGTTATAATAATGCAGATGCAGTAAATGTACCTAAATTCCAAGGTAATTTATGGGCTGAGTACAATATTGAAGCCATTAACGGCTTATCAGTGAATGCAAATATTTCTCATACTAAAGCGAAAGCCGTGACTAAAGATGCTAGCGTTAAAGTTCCAGCTTATACTATTACAGATATAGGTTTAAGGTACAATAAACGAGTTAATAATGCATATATTAATAATATAAACTTTAGGTTAGGTGCAGATAATATTTTCAATAAAAGATATTGGAAAGATGCAGGCGAGGCATTTGGAGAAAGCTATATTCATTTAGGAGCACCAAGAATATATAAGGCTAGTATAAGCTTTGATTTTAAGTAACACAAGAACTATTTAATAAATTTAATGTAGCTTTTTAAAAGTGTATATACAATAGATAACTATGGTACTAAGTTTTAATTAAAGGCAAATATGAAAAAAATGTTAAAAAATTATGTGTTTATTTCTTCTTTATTCGTTATAGGAGGATTAGCCCATGCTAACACAACTTTAAACCCTATTGAGAACTTAAAACAAATTAAAGAAAATACAAGAAAAGAACGGGCTAGATATGATGCTTATAAGAAAGCGACTGAACCCAAAAAACACACAGAATCTAAAATTAAAAAAACAAAACAATAATTCATCTTACATATCGGCAAAAGTTATATAGCTTTACTCTTTACTAAAATATGTAATTGTAAGCACTATTTAATCTTTTGCCATTTATTTATCTTATAATTACTTCTTAATTTTATCAATTGCAGCACTAAACATATTTTTGACTGAACTCCATGAATCTTCTAATTCACATTTCATTTTATCCCATGCACCTTCAGCCGCATTACTTAGTTCATTTAATTTGCCTCTAGCATTTTCAATTTGATGCTGCATATTATCAATCACCTCATCATATTTAACCCTAGCAGATGCTGCTTGGCTTTTAGCTTCTTGTTTGACCGCATCTAATTTATGCTGCAGTTGTGAAATTTCAGCTTCAATTTTTTCTTTGTATTCTTGTTTAGTTGTCATAATAATTATCCTTTATGCTTTTTTCATTACGCGTAAAATAGCGATTAATATTACAGCACCAATGGTTGATGCTATAATTGTTCCTAGAGTTGAAATTGTGAAAATTCCTAATAAACGAAATACAACTCCGCCTATAACTGAACCAATTATGCCTAAAACTATATCGCCTAATAGACCATAGCCTCCACCTTTCATAATAAATCCGGCTAGCCAGCCTGCGATAGCTCCTATGGCTAAAAATATTATTAAACTTTCTAGTGTCATATAAGGCTCCTTTTTTATATTCTTTATTAAGTCTTGCATAAAAATACGATAAAATCAACATTGATAATTTAAAGACAGTTTTTCTATAACAATCTATATTTCTATAATTAAAAAATATTATAGCTTTAAGTAACTCATATATAATATAAATTATATATTTGTTATCACTCAAAGTTATATATGTTTAAAAGAAATATCACGGATTTAAATTTAAATAGTATTACAAGCATTAGTCAGCTTATCCGTTTACGTGTGGAAAAGTCGCCCAATGATAATGCTTTCAGCCATTGGAAATTTAATCATTCATCTGAAGTTGACCATAAACTGCAAGAACCCAATTTACATACAGATAATTGGCAGCAGTTTTATCAGCGTTTTAAATATATAAGCAGTTTTTTACTTTCTGCTAACTTTAATAAAGTTGGTATATTTTTACCTGCTTCTTATGCATGGATACTAAGCGATGCGGCTTGCTTAGAAATTGGTGCTACTAGCTTTATGTATCATAATGCATGGCAGGAAATAGATTTATGTCATGCGGTGAAATTAGAAAACCCAGATGTAATCATATGCTGTGATTATCTTGTTCACACATTGCAAAACAGCTTGTTACAATTGGGTTTAAAATTACCAATTATATTAGTTGATGTGCCGGAAACGTACTTTTTTGAAAAAAATCAGTGTAATGAATGTAATAATATTACACATTGTGATAATAATATTACAAAGATAGATATTTTTTCAGAAAATATTTTCTTATCTGAATTAGAAATCAATTTGGAGCAGGATTTAAATAAAAGCGGATTATCTCATACTGCAGCATTTACATCTGGTACAGGAGGAAATGCAAAAGGGGTACTATTATCTCAATATTCTTTACTAAAAACAGCGGTTGAGGCATATCAAACGCTCGGGTTTAACGCAATGGACAGCACGATGTTTCATTGGATGCCTTTATCTCATGTATTTGGCAGAATTGGTTTATATATTGCGGTAATTATTAAAGCCCATAGCTATTTTAGCCGCGGGGTGAATTATTTTATACCTGATATTAAAATGGTAAAACCTAGTATTTTATTTGCTGTGCCTAAAGTGGTAACAAGGCTTAAAACTCAAATAAAACACAGTATTAACAAAAAACCTGTTTTTACCCAAAAGTTAATTCATATATTTGAAAAATTAGGGAATATATGGCAAAAATTACCCTATAAACTTCCAATGTATATGCATAATTTACAGAAAAAATTATTTAAGCCATTACATGAGCAATTAGGCGGAAATTTAAAATTATTGGTTGTCGGTGGCGCTCCTGTATGTAAAATTCAAAAACAATATTTTGAATCTTTGGGTATTAGAGTATGTGAAGGTTTTGGCATGACTGAAACAGCTGGTGTAGTTTCAGTTCAGCCCTATTACAAAAAAAATCAAGGGTGCGGTAAAATATTACCTAGCGTTAAGGTAAGTTTTTCTGAACAAGGTGAACTTTTATTAAGTGGTGATACTTTACTAAAAGAGTATATAAAAAATGATGAAAAAACTAAACCATGGTTTAATACTGGAGACGTTGCAAAAATAGCACACAATGAATATCTGCATATTATTGGACGCACTAAAGAAATTATAATTACAGAAAATGGAGAAAATATCCATCCAAATAAAATAGAAGAATTAATTACACAGCATAAATATATAGAAGATGTATGCTTAGTTGGGGATAATCAAACGAGTTTACTTGCTTTGTTAAACATAGATTCAAGATTTATAGATGCACAAGACTTACATCAGCAGATAAAACAGCACTTGCGTGATATAAATATAAATCTGCCTAGGTTTGAAAGGGTTCATCACTATATTATAGTGCCTGCATTTTTACAAAACGGCTTGCTTACGGTTACACATAAAAAGAAAAGACAGGCTATTTATGCTTACTATAAAACACAAATAGAAGAATATTACAGCTAAGCATTTTTATCAGCATGTTATTATTTGCCCTAAGCCTTGAAGTTTACAGTTTATCTATATCCTCATTTTTCAAACCGCTTATTTTTTGAATTATTTTTATATCTAAACCTTCTTTCTTCATTGACTTAGCCATTTCTAACTTGCCTTCTAACTTACCTTCTAATCTGCCTTTTTTAAGGTTCTGATTTTCAATAATATGTAAATCTCTGAAATAGTTTAAACTGTCCTGATATGCTCCTAAATCTTCTGATTTTAAAGCATTTATTTCTGCTTCATGAAAGAAATCTATAAATACCTGTTCTTCTAGTTCCGGCGGCACTTCCTGCAGTTTTGCTATATTGTGTAAGGTATACAGCCATTTATCCTGTTTAGTCTTACAGATTTTTATGTCTTTTTCAAACTTTTTCATCTCAATAAATGCAAAGGTTACATTATCAATTAAATTGTCATGGTCTTGTACATCTAAAATTTTACCTATATGTAAGTATTTTTCTTTATCGCTAAAATTAAAGTTTAAAATTCCTACGCAATATACTGGGTCTAGTTTGAAGTCCCAATATGTCCCGTCTGTTTTACCTTTTTTTGCCTGTTCTGTTATAGCAAATGTTGAGTAGTATAAACTTCTGTCTCTAAAATATTCCTGTTCTACTTTCTGCATTTCTACTATAATGCGTTCGCCATTTTGCGTAAAACAATATAGGTCAAATACTGCATTTCTATCGCTTACTTTTCTGCCGAGCATTTCGCTTTTGCGGTTTTCAATACTAATGATTGGTTCAGATAAATACGGTTCTAAAATACTGTTTAAAAAATCTGCCAAGTAAATTTTAGAACTGTTTTCGCCGAACAGCTTTTTAAACCCGAAATCTGTAAACGGATTGATATATTTTGACATATTCCCTTCTTTATTTACCTAAAATTTACTGCACTGCCCTTTATTACGTAATACATGGTCAGTTAATACTAAAGCCAATAATGCTTCAGCTATTGGAGTGGCACGTATTCCAACACAAGGGTCATGTCTGCCGATGGTTTGTACTTGACATGCATTGCCGTTAATATCTATAGAATCTTTATAAATTCTGATGCTTGAGGTTGGTTTTACAGCTATGCTTACTTTTATATCCTGACCTGTTGATATACCGCCTAAAATTCCGCCTGAATGGTTAGATGCAAATTTATTTAATCCGTATTCATTTTTTTCCGGCAGAATATTATCGCCATGTTCACTGCCTTTTTGGGATACCACCGCAAATCCATCACCAATTTCCACGCCTTTAACTGCATTTATACCCATCATTGCATGTGCAATATCTGCATCTAGTCTGTCAAATACCGGTTCGCCTAAACCAATCGGCATATTAGATGCAGCTACACATAATTTAGCTCCGCAAGAATCTCCGCTTTTACGTAGATTATCCATATACTCTTCAAGTTGAGGTAAAATTGTGAGATTGGGTGCAAAAAATGGATTATTTTCAATATAATCTGCATTTTCAAATGGTATATGAATTTCGCCTAACTGCTCCATATAACCGTATATTTTTATATTATGCATTTTTTTCAATACTTGCTTAGCAATCGCGCCTGCGGCTACAATTGGAGCAGTTAATCGTGCTGATGAGCGTCCTCCGCCTCTGTGGTCGCGGATTCCATATTTATGCCAATAGGTATAATCTGCATGCCCCGGTCTAAACTGATTTGATATATTTCCATAATCTTTACTGCGCTGGTCAGTATTTTGGATTAAAATTGCAATAGGCGCACCTGTAGTTTTACCTTCAAATATGCCGGATAAAATTTGAAACTTATCTTCTTCCTGCCTTTGCGTTACATGGCGGCTTGTTCCAGGTTTTCTTCTATCCAAATCATGCTGAATAGCTTCCATATTTAACTCAATATTCGGCGGACATCCGTCAATTATGCATCCGATTGCCGGTCCATGAGATTCTCCAAAGGTAGTAACTGTAAATAATAAACCAAGTGTATTGCCAGACATATGTTATATATTTTATTGAATATAATATATTTTATCATAGGTAAAATTTACATTGTATTAATATTGAATTAGTATGTAACCCGTAATTGAATTTATGCTTTTGCTTTCTTGGATAGTATATTATTTTAACTCTTGCTCTGCTTGTATAATTGCCGCTTCAACTATATTTTGAGCCGACGCTCCAATATGATTGCGTGCATTCATACAAGAAATTATGCTTAATTTATCCAATAAATCTGCTTCAATATATTCACCAGCTTGGCTAATTTGCTTCATTTGCTCTAGGCTTAACTCTTCAAGCTGCTTATTATTCGCAATTGCATAATGCACAATTTTAGCTGTTGCTTCGTGTGCGTCTCTAAATGCTAAACCTTTTTTAGTTAAATAATCAGCTAAATCAGTAGCATTTGCATAACCTTTTTGTGCAGCCTCAAACATGTTTTGGGCTTTTACTTTAATACCCGCAATCATTTCAATAAAAATACGTAAAGTGTCACGTACTGTATCTACTACATCAAAGACAGGTTCTTTATCTTCTTGATTATCTTTATTATAAGCTAAGGGTTGAGCTTTCATTAAAACTAATAATGCCATGGTATGCCCAAATACACGCGAGGCTTTGCCGCGAGCTAATTCCGGTACGTCCGGATTTTTCTTTTGAGGCATAATTGACGAGCCGGTACAAAAACGGTCAGCTAAGTCAATAAAGGCAAATTGCGGGTTCATCCATAAAATCAATTCTTCAGAAAAACGGGAAATATGCATCATAATTAAACTGGCATGAGAGCAGAATTCAATTACAAAATCACGGTCTGACACCGCATCAAGAGAATTTTGGCAAATACGTTCAAAACCTAAATATTGTGCAGTTAATTCACGGTTAATCGGGTAGCTTGTTCCTGCCAAGGCGGCACAGCCAAGCGGCATAGTGTTAATACGTTTTCCGGCATCATGCAGACGCTCTGCATCACGTTTAAACATTTCGTAGTATGCCATTAAATGATGAGCAAAGCTAACTGGCTGTGCTACTTGTAAATGGGTGAACCCAGGCATAATAGTTTCTGTATGCTGCCGTGCTAAATTTACTAATGCTAGCTGTAGTGATTTCAATAAATGAATTAAATTATCATTTTCTTCTCTTAACCATAAGCGCAAATCAGTTGCAATTTGGTCATTACGTGAACGTCCTGTATGCAGCCTTTTTCCTGAAACACCAACTTTTTCAGTCAGTCTTGCTTCAATATTTAAATGCACATCTTCTAAATCTAACTGCCAATCAAATTTATTGTCTTGGATTTCGGCTAAAATTTCCTGCATACCGTGTTCAATATTTTCTAAGTCTTCCTGACTAATAATATTTTGCACCGCCAGCATTTTTGCATGTGCGAGTGAGCCTTGAATATCATATTTTGCTAAACGCTTGTCAAAAAATACCGAAGCTGTATAGCGTTTTACTAAATCACTCATTGGTTCGCTGAATAATGCAGACCAGCCTTGTTGTTTATTGTGTAATTGAGAACTCATGTTAATTTTTAGCTATAGCTATATTAATTTTAGTAATTTGTTATAATAACATATATGATATTGCTTGGTATATTGGTGCGGCTAAGTTCATTTAGCTGCAATTTCTGCTTTGCATTCAAAATGAGTATATACTTAATATCCCAAAATATTCCAAGATAAACAGAGTAATAAAAATACTATAATGCAGAATATATTATCCTCTACAATAAAAAACAACCGCCTTGCAATTATCGGCAAACATAATCAGCCAATTCACCGGCAAAGTTTGACCCAGTTACTTCACATTTGCCAAGAATATGGCTACAAAATTTTTATAGAGCATAAAACAGCATTTTATAATGAGATTTCCGCTAAAGATGGTTATGAGATTATTGAATTAGAAAATATTACTCATAAACTAAACTTAGATTTTGTCATTGTCGTAGGCGGTGATGGCACAATGCTTGGCGTTGCACGTGCATTATGTAAGGAAAATATTCCTTTAATCGGTATTAATAGCGGGCGTTTAGGTTTTATTACAGATATAAATTTACAAGATATAACCTCTTATCTAATTCCGATTTTAAGAGGACAATATTCTTTAGATGAAAGATGGGTACTGCAGGCTAAGGTGGTACAAAATGGTAATTCAGAATCTGTATTTGAAGGCTTGGCTGTCAATGATGTAGTGGTAAACCGCCATATCGCTAACGGCATGATAGAAATTGAAATTAGTGTGGATAGTGCTTATATGTGTAAGCAAAGAGCAGACGGATTAATAATTTCTACGCCTACAGGTTCTACTGCTTATGCTTTGTCGGTTGGAGGTCCTATATTACACCCGCAAACTAATGATTTGGTTCTAGCTCCGATTGCTCCGCATAGTTTATCTGACCGTCCGATTGTCATTCCTGCATCTAGTAATATTGTGGTAAAAATTAGCGGTACTAAAGACTGTATGGTAAATTTTGATATGCAAAGTTATACTAATTTACAGCAGGGCGATGAAATTCATATACAAAAAAGTGCGTATAAAATTATATTTGTTCATCATCCCAATTATAATTACTACGATGTTTTAAGAAAAAAACTGCATTGGCAAGACGGCTGATATATAGATAAATAGCATAACTACCTCGTAAAATCTATCTCAATTCCTCGAGTCGTTAATACATAATTGCGCGCTTCTCTAAAATGTCCACAACCTAAAAAACCGCGGTGAGCAGATAACGGCGAGGGGTGAGTTGTGCATAAAATTAAATGCTGATTATTTTCATTTGGAATATATTGAGTTTTGCTTTGAGCATATTTACCCCATAACATCCATACAATGTGGGCATAATTTTTTGCTAATTGAGCAATTAAATAATCCGTAAATTCCTGCCAGCCAATATGTGCATGACTTGCCGGATTATGTGCCTGCACACTTAAAATACTGTTTAATAAAAATACGCCCTGCTTTGCCCAAGTGTCTAAACAGCCATGTTTTGGTATTGGTATATTAAGACTTTGTTTCAATTCAATATCAATATTACGTAATGACGGCGGAATATCAATACCGCTTGGCACTGAAAACGCTAAACCATGCGCCTGTGGAGTATTACCAAATATATTATGGTAAGGGTCTTGCCCTAAAATTACAATTTTAATATCTTGCGGTTTAGTACATTTTAAAGCATAAAAAAAATCATAGGGGAAAACTTGAATATTATTTTGTAAATCATGAGAAACTGCTGCATTAATTTTTTGCCAAATTTCTTGCGGAAAATCCTGCATTAAAGTTTGCCATTCTTGAGGAACTTGCTGCCACAGAGAAAAAATATCGAATGTATTACTAGAATTAGCTGTTATTGTATCAAAATCTTGATTAAATTGACTATTTGTCATAATTATTTTTATTTAGCCGGATAAGTAAAGTAAATATTATCATATCTTTTTTTATTCAGAATGTATATATTATTTTTTTGTTTTATTAAATATTTTTTACTGTAAAAGATTATATGAATATGTTTAAGAATACCATGCAATTTGCGTCGAACTCATGCCTTTCGTTTTTTTAATTTTATTGATATGGTTAATATCTTAATCAATCCTCACAAAATAAGGGATTAACATTAACGCAATTCCAATTAAAAGTACAAGTTTAATATCAGAGATAAAATAAGGAAATATCATAAGCCCTATTCCGCATCCCAGCGGAACAACAGACCTTTGTTTTTTACCGTAAGTAAAAAATCCTAAGCCTACACAACTAAAAAGGCATCCAAAAATTAATAAATTAGTGTCCATTTGAAGATTATTTTGAAGAATATATTAACATTATACTAAATAACCCAAATTTTTTTAGTGCCAGTAATAAGTTAATATTTTCTAAATTAATATGCGGATAATAATATGTATCAGATAAATCATCACTTGTATCAATTGCAAGCCATTCAATAGTAAAAAAGTAAAAGTAATAACGCACATAAATAAAAATATGCTGGGAAAAAATGTACAATATTCAGATATATTATATAATAATATATATTACTTAAAGATTTTTAAAATGCAGGCAACATCTTCTACTCAACATACGAAACCACCAGTTTCAACAATGTCAGAATCTAAAAATAATGCCGCTGCCGGCGGTGCAAATAATGATGCTTCTAGAGCAAATTTAAAAGACACTCCGCCATCTGGCAGTAAAGACCCGACTCATTACACAAGCAGTGAGGATACTCCACCGCCCCTGCAATCTTCTTTCAGTAGTATAAGCACCGCAAAAATAGATAAACCTCAACTTCAAACAGCTGTGCAAGCAAAGCAGCATGTATTAGATAATATTAAGGCTAAATTTGCTTTTAAACAAAGCTTACAAGAATTAGCAAAAAAAAGTCCTGAACTGATGCTTCCATACATAAACTCTATTCTTGACAATGTGAATGAAACAGGTATATATGCCGCTAGCGAAGAATTATTTCATTCATCTCAACCACAGCGGCATGAGCAATTAAGGCAAGAAATTGAGGCTAAAGCTAAAAATTTAAATATTTTTGAAGATAAAAGAAATATTCCAGCTGAACAACTTAAGCAAATTTTAACAAATAATCCTAATTTAAAAACCTTAATCTGCAGTCCTGCCAGTTCAGAAAGTTTTGAGGATATTAAAAATTATCTTACTTCAAATTCATCTCTAGAAGTATTACAGATTTATGGAAATAATTTTTCTGCTGGGCAAATAGAAGAATTAAAAAATGTAGCCCTAGCTAAGGGCTTTGGAGCTGATAATCAAACATCCTCTGTTTTGCAGTTATCTAAACCAATAATTGCAAAAAAACCAATACAAGAATTAGGTAATTGGCAAGACATCTACCACTCACAATTAGAAAACAAGCCGGTAGAAACCATAGTTATAAAAAGAACTGATACAGAATTAGTAAATCATGCTATGCATGCATTTAATCAATATAAATTTAGCTTATCTAAAGAGCAGGAAGAAGCTTTTAATGCATTAAATTCTGATCCAAATGCAGAGCATGGCAGTAAATTGCCGAATGCTCAAACGATACATTACGGCTTTCAGCCTGAAGATAGCACATATATTGAATATCTATCAGCTTCTATAATGAAAAATACTTGCAGTAAATTTCTTGATCAAAGTGTTATAGACAAACTTGTAGAAAATAATATAGCAAAATTTATCGATATGCAACTGGGTCAAAAAATCCCTGAACAGGATATTAAAGATATGGTTACACAGCAACTAAAAGATGGAGCTAATAAATTGCTGTCAGATTTGTTGAATAATGGGCAAATGCCAAAAATTGCAATTGACGTGGCACGGCATCAACTAAAGATTGAAGGTAAACTATGATTTTAAACTCTTAATATAAATGAACTACAATTAGTATGTACATAATGATATACTTATATATTATAATGTTCTATATATAATTAAATATTTTAATATGATTACAGCTTCAAATATCACAATTCAATTTGGTTCAAAGCCTTTATTTGAAAATATCAATGCAAAATTCAGCGATGGCAACCGTTATGGTTTAATTGGTGCAAACGGATGCGGTAAATCTACATTCATGAAAATTTTAGGCGGCGATTTAGAGCCAAGTAACGGCAATGTTTCCTTAGAGCCTAATGTGCGTTTAGGGAAATTAAATCAAAATCAATTTGCATATGAAGATATGCGTGTACTTGATGTGGTAATGATGGGGCATGTTGAAATGTGGGAAGCAGCCAAGCAAAGAGATGAAATCTATGATAGCCCTGACGCTACTGATGATGACTATATGCGAGCCGCCGAATTGGAGGCAAAATATGCAGAATACGGCGGTTATACTGCCCAGGCAAAAGCAGGTGAATTATTATTAGGTGTAGGCATTGAAATTGATTTTCATCAAAAAACTATGGCAAGCGTAGCTCCAGGCTGGAAACTCCGTGTTTTACTAGCCCAAGCCTTATTTTCTAATCCTGATGTATTACTGCTGGATGAGCCGACTAATAACTTAGATATTAACACTATCCGCTGGTTAGAAGATATAATTAACGAACGTAATTCAACTATGATAATTATTTCTCATGACCGCCATTTTTTAAATTCTGTATGTACGCATATGGCAGATATGGATTATGGAACATTAAAAATTTATCCGGGTAATTATGATGATTACATGCAGGCGTCATTGCAGGCACGTGAGCGTTTAATGTCTGCAAATTCAAAAGCTAAAGAGCGTATTGGCGAATTACAAGATTTTGTGCGCCGGTTTGCAGCCAATAAATCAAAAGCTAGGCAAGCAACTTCACGTTTAAAACAAATTGATAAAATTAAAGTTGAAGATATTAAGCCGTCATCGCGTCAAAATCCGTTTATACGCTTTGAATTTGAGAAAAAATTACATAATACTGCAGTAATTGCAGAAAATATTACCAAAACTTATGAAAGAAAAATTTTCCAAAATTTAGATATTGTGGTACAGGCAGGTGAAAAAATTGCTATTATTGGTGAGAATGGAGCAGGTAAAACAACATTAATGCGTTGTTTACTTACACAAATTCCAATTGATGGCGGCAATATAAAATTAGCTGAACATGCAAATATTGGCTATATGCCCCAAGATACAAACGAAGCATTCCCGCAGAACATAGATTTATTTTCATGGATGAGAAATTTTGCTAATTCAGGTGAAGATGATCAAGCTATACGTAGCGTTTTAGGGCGGTTATTATTTAGCGGAGACGATATTAAAAAGACTGTTCACGTGCTTTCCGGCGGTGAAAAAGGGCGTATGATATGGGGTAAGCTTATGCTGGGTAAACACAATGTATTAGCTTTAGATGAGCCGACTAACCATATGGATATGGAATCAATTGAATCACTACAGATTGCCCTAGAAAAATTTACAGGTACTTTAATTTTTATCTCTCATGATAGAGAGTTTGTCAGCGGATTAGCAACTCGGGTTATCGAAGTAAAAATGGATGGTAAAGTTATTGATTATAAGGGTACTTATGATGAATACTTAGTAAGCCAAGGCGTGGTTATTTAGTTAGTATGGGTAAAAATTTACCGCAGCGAATAATATTCTCTAACGCTGCGCCTGTTCTAAACCTTGCTTCCGTCCCTAATCACAGTGCTGACAAGAGTAAATACGGAAAATTGATACATGCAGATGGTAATAAAGAATACATTAACAAAGAAAATTTATTATCTTGGTTAACTAAAATAATACAAGATAGAGATATACAGACTTTGTATAACGTTTATGATTATGATGATAATTTACAATGCAATGAATGTATTAATGAATTGGAACCCAGAGAAGATTTTGATTCTGAAGCTGCATATCAGTGTGCTTTGGTGGAATACGAGAAAAATAAACCGTGTCGGGAAAGAGACAATAATGTTTTAAGTGAAGTGAGCAAAAAAGCACAAAGTTTAAGTCAATGTTTTAAATATAATTTTTTTATTCTAAGTAGGGCAAACAAAGCATGGCTTAGTCGTATACCAAATATGATTTTTTCTGAAAAAATTACTTGCTATTACGGCAAAGATGAAAACGGAATTATAGACCTGCAGAAATGCAAACCTAATACAGTGCATTTATATAATGCTACCGTGCATTTTTTTGGAAAAAATATAGATAAAGCACAAGATTTTGTTTTAATGACGGGTGATAATATTAGATGTGATGTTGGATTGGTTGCTAATTGTCTTTTAGAAGGCATTGCATCTTTAGCAATACTGAATACTTCACATATCAATAAAAAATACAGTGATTCGGAAGGTGAAGAACAATTAAAAACATGCTTAAGCGATAATTATTTTGCTAAACTAAAAACGGATAAAGTTAAATTAAGCTACATACCGCCAGTTGCATTAACTAAAAATATGGCTCAGCTAAGAGAATTACAATGTTTAATTATAACAACTTTAGATAAAATTAAAAAAGATAATCTACACTAAATTAAATTTTATAATAAAGCTAATTCCCCCTGCTAAAGCAATATAGGCAGCTGCATGTGCAGCATCAGTTTGCCCTGCTTCTTAACATTACATATTACACCTTGAGTGTACAAGCTTGTTTTTAAATCATTTAAATTTATATTTTTTAATGTTTCGCAAGCTGGATTTTTAGGAGAGCAAATTATAGCAACACCGTTTGCATCATGCTGTAAATGAAAACCATGTAGATAGTAAATCTAATAAAATAATAAATAAATTGTTTATTTTCTTGGTCTTCCCCCCTTTTTTTCTGCTGTAATAGATAACTTTTCAAGAGCATGATTAATATGATTTTTTCTATTAGAAACTTCATTTATTTTCTGATTAATTTTTTTACTACTTTCTGTAGCAAACCAAATTTCCCCGCATTCTTTTATTATAGTATTATACGTCATTGTTGAAACTGCTCTGTCAATAGCCCTTTTTATTTCAGTAATTCTTCTCATATTATCTGTAATTTGATAAGATACCTGAGAATATAATGTTGTAAATTCGCTTGTATGTTTGAATACACTCCACATTTTATTAAAAGTACCTTCAGTTATTGAATTTGAAATTATTTTAAATATTGTTAATTGTCTGTCATCAAATTTTGTACTCAATTCTCTTTTACCAAGCAAAGGGAGAAATAATAAAAGAAACATTTCATCAAATATATTATTATTTATAAATTTTATACTACAGTCAAATACATCTTTATATTCAAAAACACATCCGTCTAGTTCATTTATATGAAGTATTCTTCCATAACAGTCATACAAATTTTTTGTAAATTTTGTACATATTCTGTCAAGCATTCCCTGAGCAAGGGCGCTATGTACTCTTTTAAGCTGATCCGCACTAAAAAGAATACCATTATAACCTATTGATTTAAACATTTGCTCAAAATGACCGCTAATGATTATATTACTTAATTCTCCAATTTGTTCAATACTAATTCGGCTTAAGTTTTCCGCGTAAAATGGGTGATTATCTTCAATGAATTTTGAAAATATAATAACAAATGGATGTTGATCAGCTTTAGATTCATAATATCCTATATCATTAATTTTTTTTAATATTTCATTATTATAGTTAAGTAAAATACTTATAAAACTATTGAAGTGATGAGGTATTTGATTAAAGCCAGCATTAACTATGATGCTGGTTAATGCTGTAATATGATAAATGTTAAGCTTTTTTAATGATGCTTTTGCTTTATTAGCATATACCTTTAATATTGTAGAAAATATGACAGCAAATGGATGTTGATTAATTTTTGATTCATAATCAGCCATATTATTAGTTTCTTCTAATATTTCTGTATCATAACTAAGTAAAGTATTTACAAAATCTGGATGTAGTTCTTCATCTATTTGATCAAAAATTCCAGATGCATAAATCTGTAAAATTAATTGAAGTTTATCCGAGGGTAGCTTTTTATAATCTTCATTTTTAAGTAATTTATTTAATTTTTCAAATCCGCTGGTATTTATATTATCAAAGTCAGTTGCTTCGCTAGAAGAATGTATCATCATTACATCAAGGCATTCTAATGTATTAGAATTTTCCGTGAAAATATTACTGCCAAATTCTTGATACAATGGCATTAATGTACCGCTTCTTGCGGCTTGATACATTATATATTCATTACCATAAGATATTGTATTACCTTCCTTATCCTTTGCGTGAGTTAAAGCTTTTAAACCGCCTAAATATCCACATTTTTGCTGTAAGGATTTAAATGATTTAGGATCTAAACGTGCTTTTAGTTTATCATATTCCAATGAATAAATTTCAGCATAAGTATGACAATTAGTGTTTCTGCTTGTTGATGGCATCTATATTTAATGTAATAAAAGCTTACTAAATACGGTAACATAATAATGATTTGAATACCAAATACCATAGTAATATCATTATTTATATTCAATTATAAAATAAATCTAATGTTAATTAGTTTCATCAAATAATGATAAAATAGACTCGCCTTCATTTATTCTTTGCAAGGCTTGAGCTACTAATTTACCTGTGGATAAAGCACGTATTTTACTGCATGTCTGTGCTTGTACGCTCAATGGTATTGTATCGCACACTACTACTTCATCTAAGGCAGAATTTGCAATACGTTCTGCAGCTCCGCCGGATAATACAGCATGAGTGCAATATGCAGACACGCTTAAAGCCCCTTGCGATTTTAATACTTCAGCAGCTTTACATAAAGTACCGCCTGTATCAATCATGTCATCAACAATAATACATTTACGCCCTGCTATATCGCCGATAATATTCATCACTTCGGAAACATTAGCTTTAGGTCTGCGTTTATCAATAATAGCTAAATCTGTACTTAATTCTTTGGCAAAAGCTCTTGCCCTTACCACACCGCCTACATCAGGCGATACAATGAGCATATTACCATCATTTTTTTCTCTTAAATCACTTAACAGCACCGCTGAACCATAAATATTGTCTACAGGAATATCAAAAAAACCTTGAATTTGATCTGCATGTAAATCCATTGTCAAAATGCGGTCTGCACCTGCAACTTGGAGCATATTAGCCACGAGTTTAGCAGAAATAGCAACCCTTGCTGACCGCGGTCTTCTATCTTGCCTTGAATAGCCAAAATATGGAATTGCGGCGGTAATTGTACCAGCTGATGCACGTTTTAATGCATCAATCATTATCATTAATTCCATCAAATTTTCATTTGTTGGAGCGCATGTGGGTTGCAGTACAACTACATGTTTAGTCCGTACATTTTCTTGGATTTCTACCTGAATTTCACCATCAGAAAACTTACTGACAAATGCTTTACCTAAAGGTATATTTAAATGTTCTACTACTGATTGAGCTAATTTAGGATTGGCATTGCCCGTAAACACCATTAAGCTTTCGCTACTCATGTTGCATTGGCCTTTTTGAGATATTGATATTATTTTTAGAAGTTTGGCAGGGAAAGAAGGATTCGAACCTTCGCATGCTGGAATCAAAATCCAGTGCCTTAACCAGCTTGGCGATTTCCCTACTGCAGAATTTGTGTAATTTTACAGTATTTATCTGATGAATGTCAAGTAATTTTCTACTCTGTTTATTAGTTAAAATTGCTTGATGGTTATCTAAAAATTCAGCTTTTGTATAAGCTATTTCTATGACATCGTCAGCGGTCGGTTCAAATTCTATGGAATAATCAAATAATTTATCTTTTTGTGTACAAAATTCTTCTTTATTTTCATTAGATAAGCTATCAATATTACAAATAAATATAATTTTACAATTATGAGCTTCTTTTAAAAAATTCAGTAAACCAAATATGTCTTTAATGCTTAAATTTTTACCCTTCCGCTCTAAATCATCAATGCAGATTAAAGTATCTTTTATTGACATAAACTATGTTCACTAGGGCTTATACCCATGCTAAAACCTAAAATACTTATTTTATTTATAGATAAAAGATGAAATATTTTTGTATATTCATTGGTAATACAAGTAACCAATAATGAAAATATTAATATGAGAGAATCATATAAAATCAAGCAGCTGAAATTGTTATATATCTCTGAGAAATATCTTTTCATGAGATAAGATACTAAAAAAAATATTAATAGCCCAAATATAAAGAGAATAAATGGATATACTTTCTTTAAACTAAATATATTATCATGACTTCCTTCAGTTATTTCTTCTTTTTGAATTTTGTCAGCAACAATGGCATATTTTGCATCTTTTATAGAATCTATACCAAACAATGAAACATAAGCATAATTTGGTAGGCATTGATTTTTGTTGTCAAAAATAATTTTTTTCCATAAATGAGTTTTGCCGCAACCCCATTTGCCAAATAAACACAATGCTTTATCTTTATTTTCCAAGAATTTTTTTAATGCAAATTTAACTTTTTCAAGCTTTTTTGTATCATCTGTCATTTTTATATCTTTATATTGTAAAAAATCATCAACTATACTAATTGCAATTTATTCTGGGGCGAGGCCGTGAGCCTGCGAACAACAATTTAGACGATAACGAAGTTCGCAAATAAAATCCGGTTAGTGTGTAATTAGTGGTTCTGAAAACTGCTAATTTATAGTATAGTATAGATACTCAATAAAGTATTTATGAAAATATGCAAGATACTCTAACCTTACAAGAGCAGGCACAGGGCTATTTAAAATATGCATCTGTATATAAAACGTATGAAGAGGTACAGCTTTCAATTAAAAGCACAGCAAAATTAATCAGCACTGATTACCGTGATAAGTTTCCCTTATTTTTAAATATATTAGGGCATGGGGCTTTTTTTACTACGTACTTATTATCAAATCTAAGTTGTGATGCACAATTAGACACTATCCAAGTTAGCTCTGTAGATTCACAAACCGGCTCAACTTTTAGAATTGTACCGAATATTAATATCATTGACCGTGATGTAATAGTTTTAGATGAATTATTAGATGATGGTAAAACTATGAAAATGATTATACAATCTTGCAAAGATTGGGGCGCAAAAAGCGTAGAAAGTGCAGTTTTGTGTAATAAAGACAATGAAAAGAAAATTATTCAGCCAACCTATAGTATTTTTCATGCGCCGAAAAATGTATATTTATTTGGTTGTGGTATGAATGTTTATGGTTTTTGGTCTCATTTACCAGATATTAGGCTGCTAAACAGCCAGTAATGGTAATCATTTTTATATTTTTAAAATTAGTATATCTGTCAAATGATAATTGAAATGAAAATCATTATCATTTATAATGGTATTTATTTATTTTAAAAACGTAATATGTTAAATCAATCCAAATTATACTTAACTTTTGCATGCATTGTTTTTTCGTTAACAGCATGTGGTGGCGGGGGAAGCAGCTCACAGGATACTGCGGTTTCATCATCTACCTATAAATCAACTATATTAGTCGCAAATAAAGCAGAATATAATCCGGAAATTTTAGATCCAAATTTAACTAATGCGTGGGGAATTGCAATAAGACCAGCCGGATTAGGCGGGCATTTTTGGGTGCTTGCAGGTGCTACATCTTTTCAGTATGTTGGAGATATAAAAAATAGTTCTGACTCAAGCTTACGCAGTTTACATACTGATTCACTGCCATATGTTGCTCTGGCTCTAGATGAAGGCGCAACCGGTACAGGAACTGTATTTAATGGCGGAAATTCTTTTATAATTAATCAGCCAATCGAAGGAAAATCAAATATAATTGCACCGGCAAAATTCTTTTTTGGCTCTGATGACGGCAGCATTCATGCATGGACAGAGAGGAAAGTAACTAATCTAGACAGCTCAACTAGTATGGATTGGCCAACATCAGCAATTCCAGTAATTAAATATACAGGTGCAAACTATTTCGGTATCACCATGAATACTGCATTTACCCGATTATATGCGGCAAATTTTGGTTTAAACCCAGGCATTCACGTATATGACGGTTCATTTAACAAACTAGATATAAAATTTGAAACTCCATTTGATTTAAACGGCAATGGTAAAGTAGATGTGGGTGAATATGCTCCATTTAATATTCAAAACATCACCGACCCTTACGGCAATCATCATTTATTAGTTGCATATGCAGAAACTAAAGAATGCTCTCAAGCTTTTATTCATAATAATATTTGTAAAGCTGGAGAGGTAGAACCAGGTCAAGAAGCCGGTGAAGTAGAAGAAGAGGGGGAAGAGGAAGAATCAGGCGGAGGAAGCGGCAGAATTGCTGAATTTGACGATAATGGTAAATTAATTGCAGTTTGGGATTCAACTGGATTAAATTCACCATGGGGCATGGCATTTGCTCCAAGCAATTTTGGGCAGTACAGCGGATATTTACTCGCAGCTAATTTTGGCAGCGGCTTAATATCTGTATATCACCCGACTACCCGTAAATTCGTAGATTTTTTAAGAGATTCTTCAAATAAATACGTTTATCATCAGGGAATTTGGGGCTTACAATTTGGTAATGGTTCTAGCTTAGGTGATAGCGATGCATTGTATTTTTCAGCAGGACCTAAAAATGAAACAGATGGTATATTCGGCAGTATTAGACTAAATAAATAAAATTAAAAGGTTTGAAGGGCAGATTTTTCAGTCTGCCTTTACTTTTATTTTACTTGATAAATTTATGTTATAAATAGAACATGCCGTCTTCGCTTTGTTTGCTTTCAGTTTTATGTTCTTTGTAATATTTAATAATATAATCTAAGGTATCTTGAGAATCATCAGTTATATACATTAAATCCATATCTTCGGGAGAAATTACTCCCATCGGCATCATTACATTTGTAAACCATTCTAATAATCCATGCCAAAAATCTTTGCCAACTAATACGATAGGTACTTTTCTAGATTTTGAGGTTTGAATTAAAGTTAAAACTTCTGATAATTCATCTAAAGTACCAAATCCGCCAGGCATAACTAAAAACGCATCGGAGTTTTTTACAAAGGCTACTTTTCGTGCAAAGAAGTGTCTAAATCTCATGCTTATATCTTGATATTGATTACCGCTTTGCTCAAAAGGCAATTCAATATTCAGTCCTACGCTTGCGGAATGACCGGCGTGAGCGCCTTTATTTGCTGCTTCCATTATACCGGGTCCGCCGCCGGATATAACTGCAAAACCTGCATCTGAAAAGAGCCTTGATATTTCTATGGTTTGCTCATAGTATTGAGTGCCTGGTTTTAATCTAGCAGAGCCATATATAGAAATTGCCGGTCTTATTTCAGATAGATATTCTGTTGCCTCAATAAATTCTGCCATGATTGTGAACATTTGCCAAGAAGCTCTAGCTTTTTTAGCAGTTGCTTTTTCTAAGTCTATAATACTTCTTAAACTTGGTATAACTTTTCTGCTCATATACTTCCCCCTTATTCATTATTATAAATTTTATATATACTAATCGGATTTCAATTTGCGAAATTCATTGCCATAAAATGAACTGCAATTAGTATATTCAATGAGGTTATTGATTATAGTATATCAGTTTAAGCATATTTAATTGATAAATCTATGATAAAGTCTATAAATAAAGGGTAAATACTGTATTTGATATAACAAATTAGCAACATAATTCATAAAATGAGAGAAGGTGAAATAAATTTACATAATTTATGGAAGCTAGTATTTGAAAAAGTTGTATTATTTAGACACTAAATTTAGTTAAATTTATTTGATATATACTATATTTATGTATTGAGTGAAGCGGAGAAAACCTTGAAAGTTTATTACATTGATGCTGAAAATGTTAACAATATAGATGTTATAAATAGCAAACTTAAACTCCAAATACTGGATAAAATTTTTATATTTTCAAGGCTTAAAAACAAGATTTTAGATGAAAGTTGTTCTTATATTACAGAGTATCCGAAAGGAAAAAATCAGGCAGATTTTTGTATAATTGCCCATCTTTCTAAAGTTTTAGCTGAATTATCACAAAGTGAAAGGCATGTATTTGAGTTTATTTTATTTTCTAAAGATATAGAATTATGGGTAGCATTTGAATTTCAATGTAAGAAAAGTAATGTAAAGGTAAGAAATCCTTTTATTGAAGATGAAGAAAAAACATTAAATAAATTAATTATTCAGCCTTCCATCATGGTAAAACAAGATAGTTTTAAAACACCATATGATATAAAAAAAGAAGTTTTAAAGTTAATAACACAGGAACCAGTGTCAGCTAAACAAATTGCTGATAAATTAAAAATTAACCCGCAAGATATTTCAGCCTGTCTAACTAGGCTTAAACAAGAAAAAATAATAGAAAGATTAGATAATATGTCTACAAAATGGACTGTATCAAAAATAGCAGATGAAAAAATTAAAATTAATTAATACAATATTAGTAATTAATTATTCAAAGCATCTTTTAAATAAACCATCATTGACCATATAGTTAATACAACCGCAATGTACATGCTAAAGTTTGCAATATTGCTCCATACGTTATGGTATGAATTAAAATAATGATAAACTGCCGGTGAAAATAATAACATTGGAATTGAAAGCATTTGGGCTGTTGTTTTAAGTTTGCCGATATAACGCACAGAAACTTTTTTATGTGAACCTATCTGTGCCATCCATTCCCTAAGTGCAGAAATTATCAGCTCGCGTAAGATAATAATTAAAGCCGCCCAATAATGAATTAAGCCTATATCTAATAAAATTAATAAGCACACAACCACCATAATTTTATCTGCCACTGGGTCAAGAAAAGCTCCAAAAGCAGACTGCATATTAAAACGCCTTGCTATATAGCCGTCTAACCAATCGGTAGCAGCCAATACTATGAATGCTATAGATAAAATTAATGATTTACTCACAATATCTATAGATGGTATTTCATAAATTACCACCATAAACGGCAAACAAAATATACGGCAAAGTGTAATTAAATTTGCGATGTTAATGTATTTATTCGCTTGCATATTCAGATGTTGGTATACAGGTACAAAGGTTGCGATCTCCATATACATTATCTACCCTCCCGACAGGGGACCAGTATTTTTGTCTATATAAAGATGAGATTGGATATGCTGCAGTTTCCCTGCTGTATGCATGTTTCCAGTCTCCGCATAATAACGATTTAGCTGTATGCGGTGCATGTTTTAGCGGATTATCTTCTTTATCCCATTTTCCTTCTTCAACATTTTTTATTTCAAAATAAATAGCCCGCATGGCGTTAATAAATCTATCGATTTCTTCTTTACTTTCTGATTCAGTAGGCTCTATCATTAAAGTGCCAGCCACGGGAAAACTCATGGTTGGAGCATGAAATCCAAAATCAATCAAGCGTTTTGCAATATCTTCATTGTTAATACCTGTAGATTTTTGCAATGGTCTTATATCTAAAATACATTCGTGGGCAACTAAACCATTTTTCCCTGCATATAATACGGGATAATATGTTCCCAGCATTTTTGCAATGTAATTTGCAGATAAAACAGCGGTTTTAGTAGCACGGGTTAAGCCATCATTCCCCATCATGGCAATATACATCCATGAAACAGGTAAAATAGAAGCAGAACCATAAGGTGCAGCACTAACCGCACTAATACCATGCTTATTTCTTATATAAGCAGAAGATTGATGGTTGGGCAAAAATTCTACTAAATGCCGTGCAACAGCTACAGGTCCAACTCCAGGACCGCCGCCGCCGTGTGGTATGCAAAATGTTTTATGTAAATTTAAATGTGAAACATCACCACCAAAATGCCCCGGCAAAGCAGTGCCTACAAGTGCATTCATATTTGCACCGTCGATATAAACTTGTCCGCCGTGTGCATGAATAATTTTAGCTACTGTAGTAATTTCCTCTTCAAATACGCCATGTGTAGAAGGATAAGTAACCATGATTGCTGCTAAATTTGAGCTATATTGTTTGGTTTTGGCTTCTAAATCAAGAATATCAATATTGCCGTTATCATCACATTTTACAACTATAACCTGCATTCCCGCCATTTGAGCTGAAGCTGGATTAGTTCCATGAGCTGAAGATGGAATTAGACAGATATTTCTATGACTCTCACCTCTAGATTGATGATATTTTTGTATGATAAGTAAACCAGCATATTCCCCTTGAGAGCCAGCATTAGGCTGAATTGAAACACCTGCATAACCAGTAACAGCACACAGCATTTCTTCTAGTTCTTTAATTAAACTTACATAGCCTTGAGTTTGATTTTCGGGAGCAAATGGGTGAATATCGCTAAATTCAGACCAAGTTACAGGTATCATTTCGCTGGATGCATTTAATTTCATAGTGCATGAACCTAGCGGAATCATTGTGCGATCAAGAGCTAAATCTTTATCTGATAAATACCGTAAATATCTTAACATTTCATGCTCAGTATGATATTTATTAAAGACTTCATGCTGCAGAAATTGTGTTTTACGGAGCAAATTATCTGGTAAATATGAATATAAATTCTGTGATGTAATATTGATGTGAGCAGAAACTTCTGTAACAGAATTATTTGCGGCAGCACCAAAAATACTTACTATGTGTAGAATATCATCATGAGTAGTGGTTTCATCTAAAGTTATGCCAATGTGCTGATTATCGATATTCCTGAAGTTTAATTGCCGTTGATCTGCAATATAATGTATTTTCCCCGCATTCTCAACTTTTATAGTTAATGTATCAAAATGCGTTTTGTTTATGATGTTTATGTTTAGTTTTTCTAGATGTTTACGTAAAATAGAAGTATCTGTAAACACTTTAGCAGCAATATTATGCAAACCCTTTGGACCATGATAACATGCATACATACTTGCCATTATGGCTAATAAGGCTTGAGCTGTGCAGATATTTGAAGTTGCTTTTTCACGGCGGATATGCTGTTCTCTAGTTTGTAGAGCTAAGCGGCAGGCTTTATCTCCATTGCTGTCGATACTTATGCCGACTAATCTGCCCGGCATTGATCGTTTATATTCATCTTTAGTAGCCAAAAATGCAGCGTGAGGTCCGCCAAAGCCAACCGGTACTCCAAATCTTTGGCTATTTCCCACCACAACATCAGCTCCCCATTCTCCGGGCGGAATAAGCAAACATGATGCAAGTAAGTCAGTTGCAGCTATAACTTTACAATTCTGCTGGTGCAGGCTTTTTACATATTCTTTATAATCAATAATTTCGCCAATTACATTCGGATATTGTAATAAAACAGCAAATGGATTATGCTGATTAGCCTCTAAATAATTTCCAATAATTACTTGTATGCCTAAAGGCTTTGCTCTGGTATTAATGACTTCAATGGTTTGAGGCAAAACATATTCATCAACAAAAAATACGTTGCTGGTGTTTGACGGGTTAGCACGCTGTAATAAAGTCATAGCTTCAGCAGCGGCAGTTGCTTCATCTAACATTGAAGCATTGGCAACAGGTAAACCGGTTAAATCAATTACCATCTGCTGAAAATTTAACAATGCCTCTAATCTGCCTTGTGAAATTTCAGGCTGATAGGGTGTATACGCAGTATACCAAGCTGGGTTTTCAAAAACATTACGTAAAATTACTTTAGGGATATGGCTATAATGATAGCCTTGCCCAATATAGGTTTTATAGACTTTATTATTCTGTGCAGTTTCTTTAATTTTTTTTAAAGCCTGCTCTTCAGTTAGAGCTTTTTTTAAAGGCATGGGCTTAATACTGCGGATATTTCCAGGCATAGCTGAATTAATCAGCTTATCTAAGCTTTCATAACCCAATACATTTAACATTACAATTTCATCGCCTGAAGAAATGCCGATATGTCTGTCTACAAAACCATGCTGCATTACTCTGCTCCTAGAAGCGCTGTATATTGTTCTGCACTTAATAAATTTTTTAAATCATCTATATTATTTAATTCTAATGAAAATAACCATGATTCGTAAGGCTGGGTGTTAATTAAATCCGGCTGATTTTCTAAATCTGCATTAACTGTTTTAACTTTTCCGCTTATAGGGGAATATATATCAGCAGCAGCTTTTACAGATTCAATTACACCGCATGAATCTTTTGCTTTAAATTCTTTCCCTGCTTTAGGAAGTTCTACAAACACAATATCGCCTAATGCATTTTGTGCATGATCAGTAATTCCAATCAAGACAGAATTATCATCTTGTTTTTTAATCCATTCATGGCTTGATGTATATAACAATTCAGCAGGTACTTTCATGATTTGCCTCTAAATAAACTGATTAATCTCAATATTATAGCGGTAATTAGGCATAAAATCTATGAAATTTGCTTGAGTAAAATATCTAATTTAGTAAAATTTTTATAATTATTTTAATGGTTAATTAATAGTTAAAAATTTATCAAATCAATCTAATTGCTCAGTCCATAAATTTTAAGCTAAATATTGTTTTATTTATAAGAGTGTGAAAGGCAACTTTCTATTGTCTAGTATTTATAATCTTTGACTTGAGATAAATTATTAAAATCTTCACTAGTATCATCATGATTACCCTTGTAGTATACATCTATGCAACGGGTTAACTATCCAATCTCAACGTCTGGAGTGGCACCGCCATAAGCGTTATAAGCAGTACCCATTACTGCAATAGCAGTACCGCATGTTAGCGTACGATTATAATATGTATTTGGGTGAATCTCCGTGGCTACTGTGACTTTATTATTACATTGTTTGCATGAAAATGTTATGTTTGTCGATCTCATACTAGTAAATTGTAATGGCATTTATTATCTCCTTATTTTTGAATTATTTAACAGTATAAAATTATATCTTACATTTTAAACTATGTGTAAAGTTTGATACCAAATTGGAGTTAATTCAGGGGATTGAGCAACTAATCTGATATCATTAATCAATAATACTGGGTAAATCCGACTGTTAGAGCTATGTTCATACCTGCGTAGGCATGTATCTATGGATTCCCACACAGGCGTGAATGACCATATTTGGTATTAGATAATAATTCAGTTTATTTTTAAAATTATTTGTTCAATCCATGATTTAGAAATAGATAAAATATACGACAAAAAAATAGTTTTTATCTGGATATTATTTAGAAAATATGATTTAATTAATATCAATAATTAAATTAAATTAAAAAATGATTTATGCAATAATCCAAAATAAAATGATAGGGGTTTTTGGAAAAAAGTGCGATTTTTGTAGAGAAAAAACTCGTACCAAATATACAGAAAAAAGTAAAAAATGCCTATTGCAAAGGTTGAATGCATTAGACTTAAAATTTAAAGATGGAAAAATTAGGTATTCTCCAAAGAATCAATATTATGGGGTGCGTATATGTTCAAAACATGAAGGTATATTAGGTAGATGCGATATACAAGGATGTAATGGAAAAGATGAATATATGTATCGTCAAAATTCTTTACCAGAAATGCTATCCTCTTTAACCAGAGTTAAGCTCAATCCAAGAGATAATATTATTACACAAAAAGATACTAAATTTAGTATGTTTGTATGTGATACTCATAGGAGTATTTTACTTAAAAAATAACAATTCTAAAATTTTATACCATCAAAATTTGAATTATGCCGATACATTTCTCAAATAATTAATGTATGCTATACTATCCTTTTGGTTATATAAAATAACAATTCAATTATAAATTTAAGTTAATTAATGTCTTATATAACAACGAATAATGTTTGCATATTCATGAGGGAAATATGGATTTACGAAAACTGAAAACGCTAATTGATTTGGTCGCAGAATCTGGTATTACAGAATTAGAAGTTACAGAAGGTGAAGAAAGAGTAAAGATTATTAATCAACCTCAATTATCGCCCCAAAATATCATGCCTATGCATAACTTTTCTCACAACATGTTACCAGCTCAAGTTCATGCACATAATTCAAGTTCTGATGCTAACATAATAGATGCCGGTAATCCTCCCTCTAAACCAATAATTGATGAATCAAAAATTATAAAATCTCCGATGGTTGGCACATTTTACCGTTCACCTAGTCCAGGCGCTCCGTCTTTTATAAATATTGGCGATAAAATTGAAAAAGGCAAAACTCTTTGCATAGTTGAAGCCATGAAATTGTTAAATGAAATTGAAGCAGAATTTTCTGGAATAGTTAAGCAGGTTTTAGTTGAAAATGGACAGCCGGTTGAATATGGACAAGATTTATTTATTTTAGAATAATTTTAATCATAAGGATTTAGCAATATGTTGTCTAGCTTTATTTCTAGGGGAAATAAAACTGTTGTTGTGCATGTTGGAAATGTAACAACTGAAAGTACTAAACCAGCAACTAAAGAAGTCCGCAAAACAATTGGGTGGGATAGAATATATTTATTTGGCAGATTTACATTATCACCATTAACCAGCAAATCAAAAGCTAATAATAAAAAGTATAGCATAGTGAGATATGCTAGAGATAATAATATCACACATGAAATACCAATTATAGATGTAAAGAAACATAAACCATGGCATGGGGATTATTTTGAATCATGCGACGATGAATTTATTGCAATACCTGTTTTATATAAAAGATTATCTAATACAGAGGAACAATTGCAAAGTCATGGAGTTTCACTGGTACAAAGTGAGAGTATTGAGAGTATTAATAATATGAATCAAATAATGGACGGTGGTTATTATCCAAACTACGGTTATAAAGGTTTTCGGTTCTAGAGCCTTGAATGATACTGCTGCAGATTGTGAGGTTGTGCTTTTTCCTTACAAGAAAACAAACGGTGTTACGTCTGAGGGAGCTTGCATATACACAAGGCTGGATAAATCAGGTATTAAACTAGAACTAGAACAATATAGCTGCAAAACCATTAATGAACATGTGCGAGCACTACCAAAATTGACTAAAAACTTAGATGATTTACCACTAGAAATAGGTATCAAAAGATAAAAAATATCAATATGTTTAAAAAAATTCTAATTGCTAACCGCGGTGAAATTGCCTTACGTGTTCTACGTGCGTGCCGTGAAATGGATATTAAAACCGTAGTTGTATATTCAGAAGCTGACCGCGAAGCAAAATATGTTAAATTGGCCGATGAAGCCGTTTGTATTGGACCAGCTGCTTCTGCCGGCAGTTATTTAAAAATGGCATCTATTATTTCAGCCGCTGAAGTGACTGATTCACAGGCTATTCATCCTGGATATGGTTTTTTATCTGAAAATGCAGATTTTTCAGAGCGGGTTGAACAAAGCGGATTTGTATTTATTGGACCAACATCAGACTCTATAAGGCTTATGGGCGATAAAGTTAGTGCCAAACAAGCCATGATTAAAGCGGGAGTGCCTTGTGTACCTGGTTCAGATGGAGCTTTACCTGATGACCCTAAAGAAATTGTAAAAATAGCTAAAAAAGTTGGCTATCCGGTGATTATAAAAGCAAGCGGCGGCGGCGGCGGCAGGGGTATGCGAGTAGTACATACAGAAGCCACATTATTGAATGCGGTAAGTATGACTAAAGAAGAGGCCGGACGTGCTTTTGGTAATCCTGAAGTATATATGGAAAAATTCTTAGAAAACCCTCGCCATATTGAAATTCAGATTTTATGCGATAAATTTGGTAATTCTGTTTATTTAGGCGAGAGAGACTGCTCAATGCAGCGTCGCCACCAAAAAATTCTTGAAGAAGCACCGGCAACTGGTATATCGCGCAAATTAATTGATAAAATCGGCAGCAGATGTGCAGATGCATGCCGTAAAATTGGTTATCATGGGGCAGGCACATTTGAATTTTTATATGAAGAAGGTGAATTTTATTTTATAGAAATGAATACCCGAGTTCAAGTAGAACATCCTGTAACAGAGATGATTAGCGGCATAGATATTATTCAAGAGCAAATTAAAATTGCATATGGGCAAAAATTAAGCTTTAAACAAAAAGAGGTAGAGTTAATTGGGCATTCAATTGAATGCCGTATTAATGCAGAAGACCCATATAAATTTACTCCAAGTCCCGGCAAAATCATCAATTGGCATGTAGCTGGCGGACCGGGTGTACGCATTGATTCTCATGTTTACAGCGGCTACACTGTACCTCCGTATTATGATTCAATGATAGGTAAATTAATTACCTATGGTAAAACACGTGAGCAAGCTATTGCGAGAATGAGAGTTGCATTGTCAGAAATGATTGTTGAGGGTATTTTAACAAATATTCCTCTGCATAAAGATTTAATGCTCGACCCTAATTTTATCGCAGGCGGAACAAGTATTCATTATCTTGAAAAAAGATTACAGGCTTTGAAAGATGCAAAATAGTATTTACATAATTCTAGAGGATATTTTATGGCTAAAATAACTGGATTTGCTAATAAGCCATACACAATAAATGTTGCTAATAGGGGGGGGGGGTAACAGTAGCTTAGAAATAGCCTGCCTAGCAATAAATTCCAATTGCACAAGTGCTAAAAAACGCAAATGTCAGGTTGGATATGATAAAAATAATTTAATAACTATCCCGATTTGTCATTCATGTTATGGAACTCTTGATAATTTACCTAAACATCCGACGGCAGATTCAATATGTGATTTTGAAACTTTAATAATGCAAAAACAACCTCAAAATCCTCAATCCATAGATTGCGTAAATTTTATGCAGGTATATACAAACGGCGGCAAAGATTTTAAAGGTGTTTTAAACAGGTGCAGTGAGCATGAGAAAATTTATACAGAAACGGGGAAAGCAAGTTCTTTACTACAAAAAGAATTAGCAGAATTAGAACAACTCTATGATAATGAACTCACAAATTGGTTTGAAGGTGACTGGTCAGCAAATCGTGAAGGTGCTTTTGAGGATTTAATAAATTTTTGTAAACAACATGGTTTAACAAGTAAATATGTAAAATAAAAATGAAAAATAACACTTACACCCAACTAATTTTTGAAGCAAATTTTTCTGATGCTGAATTATTAGAAAATTTTGTTGATTTTTGTGCTGAATGTGGAGCATTATCCGTTAGTATTGAAGATGCTTTAGCTGATACCCCAGATGAAAAACCCGTATATGGCGAACCTGGCTATGAGGTAGATTTAGGCTGGAATTTATCAAAAGTTAGTGTATTATTGGATAATTCTCTTGAAAAAGAGAAGTTTTTACAAGATTTGAAAAATCTCGCAGATTTAGAAACTTTGCCTGCATATACTGCAGAACAAATTGACGATCAAGATTGGGTGAGGATCACTCAAAATCAATTTGACCCTATACCTATTGGAAATAAATTAGTTATTATGCCGTCTTGGCATATTCAGGAAAGTTTAGATAATAATGCCTTTCCTCAAAGGAAAGTTATTAGCCTAGACCCAGGATTAGCATTTGGTACAGGCAGTCACCCTACGACTAATTTATGTTTACAGTGGATAGAGCAAAATATTGCACATAATGATGATATACATGTTTTAGATTACGGCTGCGGTTCAGGTATTTTAGCTATAGCAGCTGCCAAAATGGGAGCAAAAAATATTATCGGAGTTGATATTGACGCACAAGCTGTAGAATCAGCTAAATATAATGCACAAAATAATAATTGTAATGTCAATTTTTATGTTCCGGATGATAGTGCTTGGATAAATTATAAGAATGATACTTTTGATATTGTTGTTGCCAACATTTTATCTAACCCATTAAAACTAATGTGTGAGTTGTTATCAAACCGTGTAAAAAAAGGTGGATACTTAGTTTTATCCGGCATATTATCTAGACAATCTAGTGAAATTCAAGCAATATATCAGCCTTATATAAATATGCAGGTATGGCAGGAACTAGATGGCTGGGTTTGCATGGCGGGTAAAAAATAATATTCAAAAAAATAATTTTTATTCTTATAAGTTTTTTTCAATCAACATTTCAAATTCCTGCCAGTTTGGTTCACCGATAATTTTTTGTATTCTTTTTCCATTTACATATAAAAATGTAGTGGGAGTTAGATTTATATCACCAAATTTTTGAGTAATACTGCCGTTTAAATCCATAGCAACAGCAAAGGGCAATTTTCTGGTTGTAGCAAAATTCATAACGTAAGCTGGAGCATCATACGGCATAGACACAGCCAGCATATTTAAGCCTTTATCTTTATATTTAGTATAAACTTGTGATAATTTTGGCATTTCTGCAATGCAGGCACTACAGCTCGTTGCCCAAAAATTTAAAATCACGACTTTGTCCTGCCATTGTCGGCTGTCAAGAGTTTGATTATCGATTGTTACAGCATTAAATTCAGGCAAGGATAAAGATGTACCCGTATCTGTACCGCATGCATTAATCAAAATACTGCAGCTGGTAATAAGGGCAATTTTTGCTAATGTTTTTAACATAAAAATTATGAGTTTTCTGATATTATGATGCTATTATAAAATATTATACCACCACCCCATAAACTGCTGCTTGATCTTGTGTAACTAGGTTATAGTTATAAGCAATATCTTCATTATCGCAAATATAACCATTTTGGAAATCAGTAAAATGCCGGCAAATTCTATCTGTATGCTTTTCTTTATGTGATTCATCTTTTAGAAATATACCTACGAAATCATTCCAGCATTCATTATTCATTTTATTACAAGTATATGATTCTAATAATAGAGGGTTATAACCGCATCTTTTTGCCCATGTAACCAAAGCTTTTCCGCTGTCTGGATAAAATCTCCAGCAATCAACTGGATAACGGTGAAAAAATCCGTTAGAAGGAACATTGAGATAAAATAAGCCATCAGCTTTAAGTACGCGCATAATTTCATTAAACACCAGCCAAAACATTTCTGAGTGTTCAAATACGCTCGAACTAATAATACAATCTAATGAGTTGTCGGCAAAAGGCAGATGATAAGGGTCATCTAACACCACATCTACTCCATTAGCTTGAATAAAATCTACACCGATATAATTTTTAATATTTGGCGGTTTTATATCCCGGATTGATCCATTTACATTTTGACTGCCAATTTCTGCAATCGTAAAATCAGTGTTATTATATTTGCTTAGGTAATTATTAATATATACTTTAAAAAATAAGTCAGCATTTGCCATTGCACTTGTATGCATTTGTTTCTCCTTTGCTATGTACTAATCGGATTTCAATGTGCGAAGTTCGCTTCGTTGTAGTCAAAATTATTTCTCAATGTACTAATATTTACATAGTCATCGTAATTTATTCCTGCCGCCTTGCCGCAAAATGAACTACAATTAGCAGATCACTAAATTTAGTTTATTCGTAGCAATTATCATATTATTATTTATTAATTTAACAAAGGCTTAGCAAGTTTTTGTAGCAATTTTGAGAAAATATGTATATTGTTTATGTTGTACTTGCATTTGCACCAATTATAAATAATCAATCGTTATGAAGACTATCCTTTGTTTATTATCACCATGTTGTGATTCCAGAATTGCATCACCTCCTAATAGGACGTCTATTCTATGTTCTTTATTACATCTAGGTGATGGAAGTTTAGATAAATTTAAACAACCATTTATTGTATAACTCATACCTACTTGAGCTTATATCTTGTGCCAGCATTGCATGCCCGGCCCTGCACTCAATACTTCCGGTCAAATTATACACATATTTCTTTATCATTCTTTCATCACTGTGCTTGCCTACTGTACTCAAAAAATAACCGTCCGCCCATAATTCTTTTTTTTACTTCCTGGCACGTTTAAATATTTCTTTCGCTGTTATTTTTATCATCGTTACTAACTTTGCTATACTATACGTCAGTACTGATTATATCAAAAAATGTACATGGTCTTTATCTGTACCTATTTCTAAAAACCTTACTTCATATCAATATATTACGCCCCTAAGAGACACGGAATTCAACCCTTAGAGATTAAACTTTAGGCAAATTTTATTATCTTGTGTTGTAGAATTTGTTTTGAATGTAGAAAACTACCCAGATATAAAATATACATGAGTAGTTTAAATCTAAAATTAGGACATTTATTATAAAAACATCCTAATTTAATTTATAAACAGTAAATATTACTTTACCATTGGAATGAAGCACCCGCACCGTAAGTAGTTTCACTTCCGCTAACACCTGCTCCCAATTTAATAACTAGGTTGTCATGCATAACGGCAGTTGCACCAATTGCCAGAGCTGTTGTGCCTTTAAAGCCTCCCACCGCTGCCCCGACCGATACTGTTCTGCCTTCTCTTAAACCTGGTATCATACCAGTCGCAGTTGAAGCAGCAATACCCCGCCGGCTTTCTCTTTGCACGCTGTCTAGCTGCCCTTTATTCACAGCATCTGTGTCATAAATTCCATTTGCTACTCCGCTTAAGGTTCTAGTGCCAAAGTTAACTGTATTTGGTCTATCTGCTACACTGCCGTAACCAATTGCTATGCTGTTAGTGCCGTTGGCTGTAACTATACCTCCGCCGATTGCTGTTGAATCTGCGGCTGCCGCAGTTGAACCATTACCTAGTGCAGTTGAATTGTTTGAAGAGGCAGTGGAAGCATTGCCGACAGCAGTCGCATTTTTAGCTGAAGCAGTTGAGTTGTTACCGATAGCAACTGAATTGTCCGCATTGGCTGATACTGTTCCGCCGCCGATCGCCGCTGCATTATTGGATAATACTTTAGATGAAGCTCCGATGGCAGTTCCATTATTTGCAGCTGAACTTACAATTCCTCCTCCAATTGCAGTTGAGTTATTTGCAGATGCTGTTGAATTTGTACCCACAGCAGTGCTGCTTGTGCCGGAAGCAGTTGAGTTTGCACCTAAACTTATTGCATTACTTCCCGTTGCACTCCCCGATACTAAACCAGAGGCAGCAAGCTGGCTGCTGACGGCAGTTAAACCAGAACTGACATTATTTAAACCGCTGCTGATATTGATTACATCTGAACTAACATTACTCAAAGATGAGCTAACATTGGCATTTGAGGTAATTGCACCGGAAATATTTGAGCTAAGGCTGCTTAAATCAGAACTAATACTTACAATGCTTGAACTTACGCTACTTAGCCCCGAGCTTAATGAACTTAAACCTGAAGTTACGGTAGAACTTACTGCATTTAATGATGTGCTGATTGTGCCTATATTTGAACTCATCGTGCTTAAACCGCTGCTGACTGCATTTACACTTGCACTTACACTATTTAAGTTAGAACTAATGGATATTACATTAGAACTTACATTGCTTAAACTAGAGCTGACGGTGCTAACGCTTGATGTTACAGTAGATAACCCAGAGCTAATATTACTAACATTTGTACTTACATCACTTAAGCTGGAACTTACATTTACTAGATTAGCTGATAAAGTTACTACAGTTCCGCTGACTGAATTTACTTGCCCGCTTAGCATATCTAGATTAGATGAAACTAAGAATAAACTGCTTGAAGTACTGCTTAAATTAGATATTACAGATACTACATTCGAACTAATTAAGCTAATATCGCTTAATCCATTACTTACGCTTGAGCTGATTATATCTAAGGCAGATGAAACATTACTTATATTGCTGGATAAACTGCTTACATCATTAATTATACTACTGACTGCACTGGCAATTGGCAGAATTTGCCCTACATTTACAGCATCAGTTGCTTGAGTACCAGCTGCTACGTTAGTAATTTGACGTTCATTTCCAGTATTGCCCACACTTACGCTACCCACAGTAGTTGTAACTGTAGTTGCAGTACTTCCGTTTAGTGCCTGTATGATTGGATCGACAACACCTGTTACAGTATTTCTTGTTTCAACACTATAAGCACCTATAGCTACACTATTGCCGTTTGAGGCTGTGGCAAAATCGCCCACTGCTGTACCGCCTAAACTTGCAAATGCACTTGCACCAATTGCCACCGAACCTGTTGCTGTTGCATTTGGTCCAATTGCAATTGCATTTGTACCTGTAGCTGCTGCATATTTACCTTGAGCAATCGAATCTTGTGCGCTTGAAGTAGCCCCGTAACCAATTGCAATGCTTGAATCTCCGGAAGAATCTGCCATTGGTCCAATCGCAGAACTGTTTTCACCAGAAGCAACAGCATCAGGATGAGTGCTGTTTGAATGATAGTATTTTATACCTTTACCATTATTAATATTATCAACTACAGTTACAGAGCTTGAAACACTGCTCATTTGCGATGATATGGCAGCACTAACACTGCTTAAATTATTGCTGATATTATCAATATTGCTCAAATTGGCACTTAAGCTTGTATTAACCGCATTTAAACTGCTGGATACATTATTTAAACCAGAACTTATATTACTAAACCCAGTCGCAACACTATTTCTGAATATACTAAGGTCGCTGCTGACATTTTCTATATGTGAACTTATATTATTCACATTCATATTTAAGCTGGTGAGACTGCTGGATACATTTAATAAACCCGAACTTATATTATCAATATTTGTATTAATATTGCTTAGTCCGTTACTAACATTATTTAAGCCAGATGAAACACTATTTAAACTATTAGAAATATTGCTCACATTTGAGCTTAATCCGGTTACATTTGAAGAGAGGTTATTTAAATTATCACTAACATTTGATACATTAGAACTTAAGTTTGTTAAACCACTTGAAACATTGCTTACATTAGAATTAGTTACTTCTAAACTAGATGAAACGCTGTTTAAACTAGAACTTACATTTGTAACTGCAGAGCTTACGTTGCTTAAACCGCTTGAAACATTACTTAAGTTAGAATTGGTTACTTCTAAACTAGATGAAACACTGTTTAAACCCGAACTTACATTTGTAACCGCAGAGCTTACGTTGCTTAATCCCGATGACACGATAGTTAAACTGCTTGAAACATTGCTTACATTAGAATTGGTTACTTCTAAACTAGATGAAACGCTGTTTAAACTAGAACTTACATTTGTAACCGCAGAGCTTACGTTGCTTAAACCGCTTGAAACATTACTTACGTTAGAATTAGTTACTTCTAAACTAGATGAAACGCTGTTTAAACTAGAACTTACATTTGTAACTGCAGAGCTTACGTTGCTTAAACCGCTTGAAACATTACTTAAGTTAGAATTGGTTACT
>JAHFQJ010000013.1 GCA_023266335.1 Burkholderiaceae bacterium | reverse complement strand
TATCCCGTTCTGTAGAAATGGTTGAACTTAGTATGAGGTTATGGGTACATGTTAATAAGCCTGAAGAATTTGCTAAATATCAGATTATTTTTAAATCAGCTATACGTATTTAACTCTCTCGAAATTAAATCATAATTAATGCCTAAAGTATCAATAATAGGTTCTAAAAATATCTTTTCCTCTATTTTTTCTACTTCACATTGTATTGCTAATAAAGGGGCAGCAATAATCTTTTTAAATTTATTTGTTCCAAAAACTGCTCCAAAACCAATAAAAATCTTTTTATCTTGCTTATCAATTTTTATATATAAATTATCTATAATTTTATAGCACTCATCATTTTTGCTGAACTCTAAATTAAATGAATTAAATATACTGGGAAAATATTTTGCTCCTCTGATATTATCTAATAAACATTTATCAAAGCCATTTCTGCTAATAATATTCCTGCTGACATCTCTAAGATAATATAAATAAGAAATGATAAGTTGAGTATTTTGTTTATGAAAGTTTTGCATAATAAAAATACCTTTTTGTTAATCTAAATTGAGTGGTGATTTGATTTCATCTAGTATTTTATTTAGTTCTTTGTCAAAATTTCCCTGTAGATTTTGTAAACCTTCTTCTATAAAATTAATAGTTTCCTTATTTGTAGCTTGAGTTTTCTGCTCTAAACTATTTATATTATTTTCTAGTTTTTGAATTGAATTCTGATTAGAAAGTAAGTTATTTTGTAAATCATCTTTTATAAGTTTTAAATTATTATTACTTAATTTAATATATTCATCATACGTAGCTTGAGTTTTTTGTTCTAGGTTATATATATTTGTTTCTAGTTTTTGAATTAATTGATGATTAAAATCTAACTTACTTTTTAATTCATTTCTTAATATTTGTAAAATGTCATTATTGAATTTAAAACTTTTTTCTATAAAATGAATGTTTCTTTTATTTGTATAGAAGTTCCATGCAAATAAAATTGCTAATATTATTAAAATTGTGAGAGAAAATATATTGATTGTATAATCCACAAAACTATCCTTACTGGTTATTATTTTAATTGTATAATATTATTATAATAACACGAGCAGAATTTATATATTTCTGCTCAATACAACAATTTATGTTGACTAATCAAGCAAAATACCTATTTTCCCCTAATTTAAACAAATTATCTGTACAGCGTTTACAGATTGTCGGGTGATTTTCATCATGCCTAACATCAGCCCTATAATGCCAGCAGCGTTCACATTTTATATTGTTTGAAGGAGTTACACTAACTTGAATATATTCTTCTTTACTGCTTTGACTACATTCAAGTTCAACATTTGATACTATAAATATAAATTTTAAATCCTGCCCTATATTTTTAAATATCTCGAAATTTTGCGGATTTAGACTTAGTTTAATTTCTGCTTGTAAAGATGAACCAATAAGACCATTAACTCTGGCATCTTCTAAAGATTTATTCACTTCAATACGTACTTTTCTAATCATATTCCAATCATTTTCTAACTGTTCTTGATTGTTTATGTTAATACCGCCAAAATCATAGAAAGTATGGGTGAATATAGTATCTGACTGTATGTTATCTAATGTATCCAATTCACATAAAACTTTCCATGCTTCCTCGCTGGTAAATGATAATACGGGCGCTATTAATCTTAATACAGCTTGTGTAATATGATAAAGTGCATTTTGTGCGCTTTTTCTTGCATGGCTGTCAGGTGCAGTTGTATATAAGCGGTCTTTTAAAATATCCAAATAAAAACTGCCTAAGTCTTCTGAACAGAACGTCTGCAGACTTGCCATAATTGGATGGAATGAATATTGATTATATAATTCTTCGCATTTTTGCTCTAGCTCTTTGGTTAAAACCAAGGCATATTTATCAATTTCCAGCCATTTATCAAACTCAATTCGATCTTCACTATGCCTATAATCGCTTAAGTTTGCTAATAAAAAGCGTAATGTATTTCTTATACGGCGGTAGCTTTCGGTAATACGCTTTAAAATTTCATCAGAGATAGATAAATCACCCGAATAATCAGTGCTGGCAATCCATAATCGAATTATTTCTGCACCCATTTTATTTGAAATATCCTGCGGTGCAACTACATTACCGACTGATTTGCTCATTTTTTTGCCTTCGCCATCTACTGCAAAACCGTGAGTTAATAATGCTTTATATGGGGGTTTGCCGTCAAGCATACTTGCGGTTAATAATGAAGAATGAAACCAGCCGCGGTGCTGGTCAGAACCTTCTAAATACAAATCAGCTAAATGCTCTTTGATGGGATTTAACACTGCATTATGTGCAAAATTCTTGGATAATATATCTTTATGCGAACTGCGTATTACATGATAATGCGTCGTTCCAGAATCAAACCATACATCTAATGTATCTTTATTTTTTTCATAAAGCTCTATATCATCTGGGTTGTCAACTAAATCTTTAACTTCTAAAGTTTGCCATGCTTCAATGCCGTGTAATTCAATTTGCTTAGCAATTTTTTCTAAAATATTTATAGTATCCGGATGCAGTTCACCTGTTTCTTTATGGAGTAAAAATGCCATCGGCACGCCCCATTGGCGCTGTCTTGATAATGTCCAGTCAGGGCGGTTTTTAATCATCGCATGCAATCTTTGTTTTCCCCATGCCGGATAGAATTCTGTGCTTTCCACACCTTTTAACGCTATTTCTCTTAGGCTTGTACCATTTACATTTTTATCCATACTCGCAAACCACTGATTAGTTGCTCTATAGATAATCGGAGTTTTATGTCTCCAGCAGTGCATGTAGCTGTGTACATATTCTTGGCTAAAAAATAAATTTCCGGATTCTTTTAATTTTTCGACAATAAGCGGGTTTGCTTTCCAAATATACATACCTGCAAATAGAGCTAAATTACTTGCATAAACCCCATTTCCCATAACAGGATTAATAATATTATCATCTTTCATGCCATTTTTTTTACATGATAAAAAGTCTTCTGCCCCATATGCAGGCGCACTGTGTACAATGCCTGTACCTGTATCGGTGGTTACATATTCCTCTGCATAGATAGGACTTAATCGGTTGTATTGTTCATCTAAATTAGATAAAGGGTGTTTGAATGCAATTCCTTCTAAATCACTACCTTTACACTCTGCAATTACATTATATTCAGAAATTCCATAAGTCGTTAAACATTTTTCTATACGCTCTTTAGCTAAAATTACGTAGCCTTTGTTTGTGGAAATTAAACAATATTCAATTTCAGGGTGAACATTTAGTGCCTGATTAGCAGGAATAGTCCAAGGTGTGGTTGTCCAAATTACGATATGACCTTTGATATTTTTATCTAATTCATAATTAAATGCTTTATTTAATTTATCATATTCAGCAAATATAAACCCTACATCAATAGTAATATCTTTTTTATCTGCATATTCAACTTCCGCTTCAGCTAAGGCAGAGCCACAGTCAAAACACCAGTTTACCGGCTTTAATCCTTTATATACATAACCATCTTTAATCATTTTGCCTAAGGCTCTAAGCTCATTTGCTTCATTTTGCTTATTCATAGTCAAGTAAGGGTTATTCCAATCACCTAACACGCCTAAACGGATAAACTCCTGTTTTTGAATTTCAATTTGTTCTAAAGCATAGGCCCGTGCTTTAGTCTGTACCTCTGAAGCAGGTAAATTTTTACCGTATTTTTTCTCAATCTGAATCTCAATTGGCATGCCGTGGCAATCCCAGCCCGGAATATACGGTGCATCAAATCCGGCTAAAGTTTTAGATTTTATAATAATATCTTTTAAAATTTTATTAACCGCATGTCCAATATGCAGATGACCATTCGCATATGGAGGACCATCATGTAGAATAAACTTTGGTTTGCCTTGTCTGGCTTTACGTATTTGACCGTATATATCTTTTTGCTGCCACTCTTTCACCCATAAAGGCTCTCTTTTAGATAAATCAGCACGCATTGGAAACTTTGTATCAAGTAAATTAACCGGATATTTAGCACTGGTAGAATTAGAATTATTGCCGCTATTTTGATTAGACATGTTTTTGGTATGTAATTTAGGTAACTCGAGCCTAGATTTTAACAAAACTATGCATAAATTTAAAGATGAATTTTCAAAAAACCAGTATACAAGTTCTTTTTGAGACTATTATTTTTTTGGTTTTAACAATTTTGAGCATAGGCTTTCAAAGAAAAAATACGAGGGCAATAAATGGAATTATAACCCCAGATAATAATCCCATTATACTCATGCCCAGCATAGCAAATAATCCGCATAATTCATTTTTTTGGAAGGCTCTTGCTACCCCTAAGCCATGACATACAACCCCTAGTGCTAATCCAATTGCCTTATCATTTTTTATTTTAGCTAAAGATAATAATGGCAAACCAAAAACTGCTCCGAACATTCCTGTGCTAAATATAAACATAATACACAAAGACTGCACAGCTCCAATTTTTTCAGCAATTAATAATGCAATTGGCGTTGTAACAGACTTAGTTATAATTGATAATTGTATTATTTTATCGGCATGTAAAAATTTAGCTATACAATATGACATTGTTACGGATAATATTATAGATATAAATATTGAAAACAAAATTGAAATTATATTTTTATAAATTATATCTTTATGTTTATATAATGGAACTGCTAACGCGATAGTAGTTAATCCTAAAAAAAAAGATATAATTCCAGCACCTTTCATATACTCTGAATATTCAATATTAAAAAATTTTAAATTTAATATAAAAATTAATAATATAATTGCAATTATTGGCGGGCTAACTAAAATATTATTTTTAGTAATTTTTTGCAATAAACTGCCAAATAAATAACAAGCTATCGTTATAGAAAACCATAATAAACTATTAAAATTATTCATCTTTTTCTAAAAAATTAAAAATTGCAGCACATATTATTAAACATGTAATTGTTGTTAAGATTGATGCAAATAGTATTATCTGCCAATATTTACTCATAAATTCTAGATAATTTACTAATGCAGCACCAACAGGAACAAATAATAAACCAATATTTGATAAGCTTGCCACATTTGTACTGTATGGGAAAATTATGTAATTTAAAGCTTAAATTATATTATCTTTATCTTAGCCTATTTTTATAAATAATCTAACTCCCTTCAAAAACATTTCTACACTCATAGCAACCAGCATAAGCCCCATTAATTTTTCAAAGGCTGCAACAACTTTAGCACCTAAAATATTTTGTATAAAATCTGACATAAATAATATAACGGCACAGCATATCATAGTAAAAATTAAAGCACCTGCCCACATATACATATTTTGCGGATATTGAGAAGAAAGAAGCATGACGGTTGCAATTGATGAAGGACCCGCAACTAAAGGTATGGCTAAAGGAACAATAAAAGGTTCATCATCATAATGCTCTATTATATTTTTCCGCATTGGAAATATCATATTAACCGCAATTAAAAACATAATAATGCTGCCGGCAAACTGCATAGATAACTCAGATAAATGCAGTAAATTCAAAAATGTTTTTCCTGCCAGCATAAAAAAAAGCAGGATAAAAAAGGCAATACATATTTCACGTGCAATAATATATATTTTTCTTTTTTTATCAATATTTTGTAAATGATGAATAAAAAGCGGTATATTCCCAAGAGGGTCGGTTACTAAAAATAATAAAATAAATGCAGAGAAAAAATTATATACCATATGATTAAGATTGAATTTTTATTATATATATGATATTTATATTATAGGATATATTCTAAAAAGATTTTTTATAAAAAATATCTAAAACAGCATAAATAATCAAACATGACAATTTATATGTGGCTTGCTATAATCAAATAGAATAAATACGGAAATAATTTTATGGCATTAATGATTACTGAGGAATGTATAAACTGTGATGTATGTGAGCCTAAATGCCCAAATCAGGCAATTTATATGGGTATAGATTATTATGAAATTAATCCAGATTTATGTACTGAATGTGTTGGTCATTTTGATACTCCTCAATGCCAAATGTTCTGCCCAGTAGACTGCATACCTATTAATCCGGAACATATCGAAACCAAAGAGCAGTTATTAGATAAACGCCATAAAATACATTCTAATTAATTTAGAATTTGAGCATATTATTTTTCATCTCTTAGGGTCTAATTCCCCGTGGCTTGCCGCGCACAAGCTCTAAAGCGACAGTCCGTTCCCATAGGGAAAAATTCCGTAATACTCCGTTGCTTGCGGCGGAGATAGGAATTTTAGGGCGTCGCAATATTTATTCATTTTATATTTAAGTAAATAAAAATTGAATTCGCCGTAATAATAATAAATATGTTAAAATTAAGCTTCAACAAGTTAATTAGGTAATTGTTATGAGCTGGTTAAATAAAATACTTCCTCCAAAAATAACAACTGAAGAACGTAATAAAACTATACCTGAAGGGCTATGGACAAAATGTCCAAGCTGTAATACAGCATTATACAAAGATGATTTAATTGCTCATCAGCATACTTGTAAAGAATGTGGACATCACTTTAGAATAAGTGCTGTAAACCGCATTGATATATTGTTAGATAGTAATCCTCGTGTAGAAATCGCACAAGAAGTTGTTTCAACTGACCCTTTAAAATTCAAAGACAGTAAAAAATATTCAGATAGATTAAAAGAAGCAAAAAAAACTAGCCAAGAAAATGATGCTCTAGTTGTAGCTGCAGGTCAAATGTGCGGTATTCCAGTTGTCATTGCTGCTTTTGATTTCTTTTTCATGGGCGGATCTATGGGTTCTGCTGTTGGAGAACGTTTTGTAAGAGGAGTTGAATATGCAGTTGAGTATAAACTGCCTTTTATTTGTGTAAGTGCAACTGGCGGAGCTAGAATGCAGGAAAGCTTATTTTCTTTGATGCAGATGGCAAAAACAAATGCAAGTTTAACTTTACTTGCTAAAGAAGGGTTGCCTTTTATTTCTGTATTAACTGACCCAACTATGGGCGGAGTGTCGGCAAGCTTTGCTTTTATGGGAGATGTTGTAATTGCTGAACCTAAAGCCTTAATTGGTTTCGCAGGTCCTAGGGTAATTGAGCAGACAGTAAGGGAAACATTGCCGGAAGGTTTTCAAAGAGCAGAATTTTTAATGCAAAAAGGTGCTATTGATATGATAGTAGAACGTAAGCAAATGAAGGTAAAAATTGCAAAAATATTAGCATCTTTGCAAAAATTACCAAGTGAAGCTGTGATATAAATAAAAATTAACGATATCCAGACCGCATCAGTCCAATTTCTGCAATATTATATTGACGCCTGTATACATCATACTTTATAATGTCCCATTAGTGAAATATTATTAAAAGAGATTAAGATATGAAACGCACATACCAACCATCGGTAACACGTCGCAAACGCACACACGGTTTTCGTGTTCGCATGAAAACACGCGGAGGTCGCCAAGTACTAAATGCTAGACGTGCTAAGGGACGTAAACGTTTGGCAGTTTAAGTTAAATAATGCTAAATTTAATAAAAGTAAAGGCTGTGCTGTTGTACAGCCTTATTTTTCCGTATCTATGCAAATTTGTGTAGGATAATGTGTCAAATATTAATCTAAAAAAATCATATGGTTTAGGTAAATATAAATCATACAATCCCGATAAAAATTTCTCAGGATCTTTACAAGATGATTATTTATCAAATAATCATCAAAATCAAGAACAGATATGCAGCGTAGAAGAATGTAGCTGCTGTTTAAATAAAAATAAAAAGTTGAAATTAAAAAGACCTGTTAATGATATAAAATGAATAATATAAATATTGCTGCAAATAAAGATAGTTGTGTTAATTTTGATGTAGCTAAAAATAAAATAAGATTTAAATTTTCAAAAAAAAAACGCATTAATTCTTCTGATATATTTCTTGCTTTGCTTAAACAAAGACCGAGTTTAAAAAATGAAATTTTTAGTCTACATATTATTAAGAATAAAAATATCAATACAAGATTAGGTTTAATTATTAGCAAAAAGCTATGTAAAAAGGCTAACAATAGAAATAAAATTAAGCGGATTATTCGAGAAGCATTTAGATTAAACACATCTTCTATAAACGGTTTAGATATTTTATGCCGCTTAAAATACAATACAAATAAAAATAATCTGAAAAATGTAGACTTTAAAATCTATGCAGACAGCATAGATGAATTATTTAAAACAGTGATAAAACATCAGAATAAATATTGATTAATTCTCCTTTTTTTGCTTTAATATTTCTAACACTGCAAACGGAGATTTTGGTTTATCTTCTTTTGCAGTATATTCGTGACTAGGACAAATTTTATGTGTGGGAAATGCAGGCAATGATAATAATATTTCTTCTTCTAATAACTCTTGTATATCAAAATTATCGCTTCCAATAATTGTATCGTAATATTCTTCTTCAATTGGAGCAGCATCCAATATTTGCTGATTAGGAAACACATCTACTGTATTTTGAATATCAATTTTATGATGTAATGCTGTATTACAGCGATGACAAACCAGATTAATTTCACCATTAATTTTTAAATGTAATAATCTTATTTTTGTCTTATTTTTTTCTTGTAGTTCCCCTAATAATTCCAAATTAACATGCTGGTTTTTAGAATTAATTTGAGGTATTCTAGTTAAGTCTTCAGCTTTAAAAACTTTATTATAGTTTTCTTGTGAATTTATAAATTGAAATAAGTCAAGCTTTGGCATTATTAATTACCTCTATGCAAATATCCCCAACTTTTTGAGTGGCATTTTGATGTGAATGTAAAAGAGCTTTTAATGACATTTGTCTAAGTTTATCTGAATTCGCGTTTTTCAAAATATCAGCAAGTCTTTGTGCAGTAAGCTGTGATTGCGGAACTAACCAAGCAGCCTTAGCTTTTGCCAACACTTGTGCATTTTTAGTTTGATGATCATCAACTGCACTTGGAAAAGGAATTAAAATAGCTGGTACTCCAGCTGTGGCAAGCTCTGATATTGTCATAGCACCTGCACGGCAAATAACTACATCTGCCCATTCGTAAGCTGCTTTCATGTCATCAATAAAATCTACAGTATGGGCTTTTATAGAATATTTTTTATAATTCTGTATTAACTGCTGTAAATGTTTTTTGCCGGATTGATGAACAATTTCTATTTTTTTTGCTGTTCCTATCAGCTGAATAGCTTGCGGAACTACTTCATTTAATATTGCTGCACCTAAGCTTCCGCCAATTACTAAAATTTTTAAATCATCACGCGGTTTTATAACATCGGATATTTCTTTATGTGGAGCAAAATGTTCACGGATTGGATTACCTGTATATATGCCTTTATCCAAGCTTCCATCAAATCCCAATAATGATTTTTTAGCAATCCGGTTAAGCAGTTTGTTTGACATGCCGGCAATTGCATTTTGCTCATGAATGATTAAAGGTATGCCAAGTATTTTAGCTGCAATTCCAACTGGAACACTGATGTATCCACCCATAGCTAATACCAAAGACGGTTTTATTTGTTTAAGAATTTTCTTTGCACAAGATACTGCATTAATAAGCTGGAATGGGGCTTTAAATAATTTCAATATACCTTTACCACGCACGCCTGAAAAAGGTATGGCTGTGAATTCTATCCCATATTTTGGCACTAAATCAACCTCCATACCATTTCCGCCAATCCAATTTACTTTACACCCTTTTTGCTGTAAATATTGAGCTGCTGCCAAGCCTGGGAATACATGACCACCTGTTCCTGCAGCAGTGATTACAACTGTATTTGTCATAATTATTCTATTTTTAAAAATGTATAGTGAACATTATACACAAAAGATTTATATTTGCATAAGGTAAATCTGATGGATATAAGTAAAAAACCGTAATAACTAAAATACTAAGCAGGTGAGGGGAAAAGAAAGGCAGAATAAAAAAGTTAGGATTTCTTATCATCTATTCATGCCTATGCAGACAGCTATATATACTAATACATAGTAAAATGTGCTAAAAAACTTGATATTGCTTAACAGCTTAGAACTTAGTTTAGCCTAAATTGATGAGGTTATAACTAAGATATTAGTAGTATGGCACTTGCTTATCATGCGGCTTTATTTGATTTGATGAAAGAGCTCTAATCTTTCCATCAAGATATAAATAATCGCCTTTATCTGCTATGGTCAATATAGATGGATCTGCTATGTGGCAAGGCGTAGCACCTATGGAATAAATCAAAGAATTTTTATTATTAATGTCTTGTTGATAAAAAACTTCTGATATACAGCCATTTAGTGTATTTTTAATTAAAGAGCCACAATAATATTTTTCTTCTTTTTCGCCTGTAAGAGATTTAACATGTATTAAAGCTGAAACTACGCCAAAGCCACATGCTTTACAAATCCACGCTTCCATAAATTTGCACCATATAAATATTTTTTAATTATTATAAATAATAAACTTATTTTAGGATTTTGTAAATATTATAAATTTTCATGTAAAATTTTCTGCTGTTTTCTATACTCTTGTCTTGCCTGCATTTTTTTATTGATTTTAGTTTGGATACGTTCTTGTTTAGCTAAAGAAATTTTATTCCTTCCTATTGCACAATGCGGGCATTTTAACGGCGGCTGATATAAATTAGATTTTTGATCTTCCAAACTAACTACTGCTCTGCATCCATAGCACTGCAATTGACCTGTAACTTCTAATTTTGCATTTAATGCAGTTCTATAATCAAATACAAAACATTCTCCAGTATAATGCTCTCCGTCAGCCTCTTCAAAATATTTTAAAATTCCGCCTTCGAGCTGATAAACATTATTTAACCCCATATTTTGCATATAAATAGCTGCTTTTTCACATCTAATACCGCCCGTGCAGAATGAGACTACAGTTTTATTTTCTAAATCAGATTTATTTTTGTCAATTGCATCAGCAAATTCTGTAAATTTATTAATATTATAATTAAGCGCATTATTAAAAGTTCCAACCTGTACTTCAAAATCATTCCTTGTATCCAGCATCACAACAGGACGGTTATCATCATCATGCCCTTGCCTTAGCCACTTTGCTAATATTTTAGCTTCGACTGCAGGCGCTCTTTCTTCCTGCGGACGAATAACCGGCATGCGCATAGTGATAATTTCCGGCTTAATTTTAACAATTAAACGGCGGAATGGAATTTTATTTGAAAAACTTTCTTTGGGTTTAACATCACTAAACTTGTCTAGATGATTGAACCAAGCAAAAAACTGCTGAATTTGCCGGCTATATCCTGCTAAAAATACATTAATTCCTTCAGAGGCCAGAATAACTGTACCTTTTAGCGATAATTCTTCACACTTAGCAAAAATATTTGTTTTTAACTCTGTTAAATAACTTTCTTTTAACTCAATAAATTTATAAGTAGAAATGTTTAATATAGTGTCTGAATTTGTTAATTCATCATTATGATCATTATGAATGGTGATATTTTCCATGTTTAACCGTATTATAATTGCAAATTAATAATAACAAAAATTATAGCATACTTACTCTTCTAAGGCAGAATATTTTAGAGTATAATACCACATTTAAAGTCAATTTAAGGTTATGGGGCATGAGTGAACACAAAGAACACAACCAAGAAAAAATTAATTGCGAGAGACGGGGGCTGTTAATTGCCGCAGGTGCAGTAAGTGCTGTTGGTGCAGCAGGTGTTGCTGTTCCTTTTATATCAAGTTTTACGCCGTCAGAAAAAGCAAAGGCTGCAGGTGCAGCAGTGGAAATGGATATTACAGGCATGCAGCCTGGTGAATTACGCACCATAGAATGGAGAGGTAAGCCAGTTTGGATTATTAGAAGAACTCCTGAAATGATTGCCGGACTTAAACACACTGATGCTCAAGTCGCAGATCCGCAGTCTAAACGTAATCCAAGCGGACTGACTCCAGAATACTGCCGTAACCAGCATAGATCAATTAAAGAAGAATATTTAGTAGCAATTGGAATATGTTCTCATTTAGGCTGTTCGCCAAATGCAAAATTACAATCCGGACCTCAAGCTTCACTGCCTGATGATTGGCAAGGCGGGTTTTTATGCCCATGCCATGGCTCTACATTTGATGTGGCAGGTCGAGTTTTTAAAAACAAACCAGCCCCTGATAATTTAGAAATTCCGCCGCATATGTATTTATCAGATACTAAATTATTAATTGGCGAAGATAAAAAAGCTTAAGGAGTAAATACTGATGTCTAATAATAATCTCGGCACTCCTCAAAAAGTGTTTAATTGGATAGATAAACGTTTTCCGGTAAGTGCTGCTTATAAAGCTCATTTATCTGAATATTATGCACCTAAAAATTTTAACTTCTGGTATTTTTTTGGTTCGCTTGCTTTACTGGTATTAGTTATACAAATTGTTTCCGGAATATTTTTAGTTATGCATTATAAACCAGATGCATCTTTAAATTCTTCCGGTATATCTGTTGCTTTTGCAAGTGTTGAATATATTATGCGTGAAGTACCGTTTGGATATTATATACGCTATATCCATTCTACAGGTGCTTCTGCATTCTTTATAGTCGTCTATTTACATATGTTTAGAGGTTTAATTTACGGTTCTTATAGAGCGCCTCGTGAACTTGTGTGGATATTTGGCTGTATGATATTTTTAGCATTAATGGCAGAGGCATTTTTTGGTTACTTATTACCTTGGGGGCAAATGTCATTTTGGGGTGCTCAAGTTATTGTAAATTTATTTTCTGCAATTCCAATCATTGGTCCTGATTTAGCTATTTTAATCCGTGGCGACTTTGTTGTTGGTGATGCAACTTTAAACCGTTTTTTTTCTTTCCATGTTATAGCCATTCCATTTGTAATTGTCGCATTAGTTGCAGCTCATATTATTGCTTTGCATGAAGTTGGTTCAAATAATCCTGACGGCGTAGAAATTAAAGATAAAAAAGATGAAAATGGCATCCCATTAGACGGCATACCTTTCCATCCGTATTATTCTGTACATGATATGCTGGGCGTTGGCGGATTTTTAATGATATTTGCAGCAATTATATCTTTTGCTCCGGAAATGGGCGGATATTTTTTAGAAGCAAATAATTTTATTCCCGCTGATCCATTGAAAACTCCTTCTCATATTGCACCTGTATGGTACTTTACGCCATTTTATTCAATGCTGCGTGCAACTACTGCAGAATTTTTACTGCCTTTATGGATTTTTGCCGCACTTATGTTAGGTACAGTCATCATTAAAACTAAAAATCAGCTGGCAAAATTAATTAGTTCTAGTTTAATTTTATTATTAGCACTTGGTTTTTACTTTTTAGATGCAAAATTTTGGGGCGTAGTTATAATGGGTGGTGCAGTTATCATATTATTTTTCTTACCATGGTTAGATCAAAGCCCAGTTAAATCTATCCGTTATCGCCCGAAATTCCATTATTATATGTACGGATTATTTGTAATAGCATTTTTAGTATTGGGTTATTTAGGCGTAGAAGCTCCATCTCCTATTAAAGAGCGTATTTCTCAATTCTTTACATTAGTATATTTTGGATTTTTCCTTGGTATGCCTATATGGTCAAGCAAAGGTAAATTTAAACCTGTGCCGGATAGAGTTACATTTGAAGCGCACTAAATATGCAAGGTATTTAAAAATGAAAAAATATATAACAAAACTAGTTAGCATAGCCCTATCAACAGTATTTATATTAACTAGTTCATTAGTCATAGCTAATGAAGGCGGTTATCCTTTAGAAAAAGCTCCTAAAAAGGTTAGCGATGTTGCAGCATTGCAACGAGGAGCTAAAATTTTTGTGAATTATTGCTTAAACTGCCACAGTGCTTCAGCAATGCGTTATAATCGCTTAAAAGATATTGGTCTGACTGATGAGCAAATAAAACAAAATCTGCTTTTTACAGCTGAAAAAGTAGGTGAAACTATGCAAATTGCGATGAATTATAAAGATGCAAAAAAATGGTTTGGAACTACACCGCCTGATTTGTCAGTTATTGCTAGATCAAATGGTAAAGATTGGTTATACACCTACATGCGTAGTTTTTACTTAGATGAAACTCGTGCAACTGGCTGGAATAATGCATTATTTCATAATGTCGGAATGCCTCACGTGCTGTGGGAACTGCAAGGAACTCGCATTGCTAATCATGTTGAAGAAGTTGATCCGCACGATCACAATAAAAAAATCAGTAAAATTGCTGGATTTGAACAGATAAATCCAGGTTTATTAAATACGCATGAATATGATGAAGCAGTAGCTGATTTAGTAGCCTTCTTAGATTGGATGAGTGAACCATCTCAAAATAGCAGAAAGCGTATGGGCTTGTGGATATTATTATATCTTAGCTTATTTACTATATTAGCTTGGAGGCTTAACGCAAGTTATTGGAAAGATATTAAGTAATTTTATTTTTAAATCTGATTAAGACGAGTATAGTTATAGAAAATTGATTATATTGATAATAAAAGGTAAATAATGATTGTAATCTATTCTGGCACCACATGTCCGTTTTCTCACCGTTGCCGTTTTGTATTATTTGAAAAAGGTATGGATTTTGAAGTAAGAGACGTAGATTTATTTAATAAGCCGGAAGATATATCTATAATGAATCCCTATGGTCAAGTTCCTATCCTAGTCGAAAGAGATTTAATTTTATATGAATCTAATGTAATTAATGAATATGTAGATGAAAGATTTCCTCATCCGCAGCTTATGCCGTCAGATCCAGTACAAAAAGCACGTATTAGATTATTTCTTATGAATTTTGAGAAAGAAATATTTATACATGTAGCCCAATTAGAAAATGACCGCAGTGAAAATCCATCTGCAGAAAAACATAAGGCGGCTAAAAATATTATCAGAGATCGCCTTGTACAATTAGCTCCTATTTTCCTAAAAAATAAATATATGATGGGAGACGATTTTTCTATGTTAGATGTAGTAATTGCTCCTTTATTATGGCGTCTTGACTATTATGGTATTATGCTGCCAAAAACAGCGGCTGGATTATTAAAATATGCTGAACGTGTATTTTCTAGGCAGTCTTTTATTGAATCACTTACAGCGAGTGAAAAAATGATGAGAAGATAAAAGTGTATTATATTCCTTGATTAAAATAGATTAAATACAATAAAATTTGAACAATCATAAGATAACGTAGTCCAATCTTTAAAATAATGCAAATGGAGAAAATTATGAAAAAGATATTATTGTCAATTTTGTGTTTAATGAGTGCTTCTGCTTTTGCCTATAATAGCCCTAGCAGGATTGAGGATAGTCAGCATAACCAGCAAGAACGTATTGACCGTGGTGTTAGAAATGGAAGTTTAAATCCAAGAGAGACTTATCAGCTGGAAAGAGGGCAGGCAAGAATTGAAAGAATGAAAGAAAAAGCAAAAGCAGACGGGGTTGTAACTAGAGCTGAAAGAGAAGCAATTAGAGAAGAGCAGCATAGACAAAGCAGAAAAATTTATGATAAAAAACATAACTATAGATAAATCTTAAATGAAATAGGCTTAAGATTTATTTATTCAACAGAATAAGTTTTAAGCTTTGAAAAGCAATTTTGACAAAATAAATTAAATAATTTAAAATTATTCCTTTAAATTTTGATAAAAAAACATATGCAAATTTTAACTGGTACAATTTCTTTAGATAATATTCCAAGAACAGTGGTTGTTGATATTTATCAGGGCAACAGAGCTGTTTTATATTTTCCTTTAACTTCTGCAGAAAGAAAAAATGTTCCATATTTTATTAGGCAACAAGATATAAGACCCTACAATCGTGAGGAATTAGACAAAGGATCTTCTTTAATGCCAAGCGGTGTACAAGCCGGAATATTTTTTGAAGCAGCAATTAAAAACCTCATAATAAATCCCGCACAACAATTAGCCAGCATTACTTTAGAATTAGATGATAATTTAGATGGTGCTAAGTGTTTAAAATTAACTGGGGAAATTAGAGATATTGATAATATTGGTCAATCCCAGCAAGAACTAATTAAAAACCTAACTCAAAATGAATTAACAGATGCTATGTGGCATGGATAACCAGCAGAATTATCATTTCAAAAAGCTGATAATGCTGTAAATGGAATTTTGAGGGGCAATTTGAAATTAATTGGTAATAGTAAAAATGATGCTTTATATATAGATTGGTTAGTTGAAAACCATGGAAATAACTTAATTGCAAATGGTTTTACTGATAATAAAGATATGCAAAGAGAGAGATTGAGAAGCATGTTCAATCACGGAAGCGAACATATAAATCCGCATAAAGGCGAGGAAATAAAAGCTTATGCAGCATGTGGCGGCGGGTTATTATGTATTAATCGACTACATGAATATGTTGCTGAAGGTACAAAATATCAATCTGCATATTTTTCTGATGTAAATATACATGGTAATATTACTCCAACGATCAATGCTCAATCTTTAGATCATGACGGCATGCCTGCACAATTCAAAGTTAAACTAGCTGAAGCAGCTAATTTAATTGATTTATAATCATAGCTCTTGATTTTGACATTTCTAATATTTCAATCAATTTAGATGCCTGTGCCATTGAGTGATTGGCACAAATACTTAGTCTAATTCTACATGTATTTGGTGCTACTGTTGGCGGGCGTATATGACTAGTTTTAATATTATTTTTTAGTAAATAATCATACATTTTTTGTGATTTTTCTACGTCTTTTAAAATTATCGGGATAATATGAGAATTACTTACTCCTATATCAAAATCTAAATTTTGCAGTGATTTTCTAATATAAACAGCTACATCATTTAAATTTTTTCTTAATTGACTAAAATATTCAGTGTGTAAATTACTCCATACATAATAAATAGCTTCTGTCAAGATAGGACTAAGTGCAGTGGAGTATATAAAACCGCTGCATGTATTTAATAAATAATTTTTTATAATTTTACTGCAGGCTATATACCCGCCGCCTGCACCCAAGGCTTTACTAAATGTACCCATGACAATTAAATTCGGATAAATATCAAATAATCCGCTGGTTAAACCATAGCCATTATTGCCCATTATGCCTGTTGCATGTGCTTCATCAATATAGACTAAAGCATTATAATTTGACGCTATTTGAACTAATTTTAATAAATCAGTTTTGTCGCCCTCCATTCCAAAAATACTTTCAGTTATAATGAAAATATAATTATCGGCTTGTGCATAAGCCTTTAAACGCTGGTCTAAATGCTCTAAATTATTATGTGCGTAGCGTATTTGCTTTAAATTTAAATTTTGAAATGCATGATGTAAGCTCGCATGATTGGCTTTATCACTAAATATTTTTATTTTGTTTTTATCTAAATTTTTTAATAAGGCAGTCATTACCGTAGAATTAGTTTGATAACCGCTATTAAAAATTAATGCACTTTCGCTGCCTTTAGTTTTGGCAATTAACTGTTCTAGTTTTAAATGTGAATATGTATTTCCAGATAATAATCTAGAGCCTGTTGCACCAATGTTTACATTATCATTTTGTAATAAATCAGTAAGATAATTATTTATATTGTGTTTAAGTTCTTGGATTGTATTTACCCCTAAATAATCATTTGTACAAAAATCTATCATATTTTCTATATTGATTATTTCGGGTAATTTTCTTGGGTGTTCAAATTTTTGATTTAACATTAAGTTATGCCAAAAATTATCAGTGTTATTTTTCATTATTTTTCACAATTATTTTATGGATATTATTTGAATAAATTATTCTAATGCTAGAATGTAACATCATATTAATATTTATATGAATCTAACAATAATTATATATTATCTTAACCATCTTATTTGTATATAGGGAACATCATTATGTCAAATCAAAAAACAATAGTAATTGCTTACCATAGCGGATATGGGCATACTAAAAGGCAAGCCTTAGCTGTATTAGAAGGTGTAAAAAAAGGTAGATGTGAGGCAATTTTACTGGATGTATCAGCTATTGAAGGTAATGAAGATGAAGCATGGAAAGCTTTAGATAAAGCAGATGGAATTATTTTTGGCTCACCAACCTATATGGGATGCGTATCTGCAGAATTTAAAAAGTTTGCTGATTTAAGTTCTAAAAAATGGTTTACTCAAGCATGGAAAAATAAAGTTGCGGGAGGATTTACTAATTCTGCATCTATGAATGGCGACAAATATAATACTATTCAATATTTATGGACATTTGCGATGCAGCATTCAATGCTGTGGGTTGGAACAGGTTTGCAGGCTTCAAATAAATTGAATGCTAAACGTGATGATATTAACTATTTAGGCGGATATACTGGGGCTTTAGCTACATCTCCATCAGATAGCGATGCACAAAATCACCCTACACAAGGAGATTTAGACACGGCATCTTTATATGGTGAAAGAATTGCACAAATTGCTCTTGCATTAACATTATAGGCTCAGTTTATAGTATAATATTAGGTGCATATAAGAATGGCTAACCTTATTTCAAGAAATATATGGTTGGCTATATTTTTTTATCAAGCAGAAAATAATCTATTAAATCTATCAATTAAGTGGTGATATTCATGTCAAATTATAAATATGATAAAGAATTTGAAGAATTAAATACACCGCCGCATTCAATTGAAGCAGAGCAAGCTATTTTAGGCATTCTTCTGCAGGATAACTCGACTTGGGATAATGTAGCAGATAGCGTTACAGCTGATGATTTTTATAATTATGAACATCGTGAAATTTTTACTCAAATCAGCAATTTAATTGAATATGCTAAACCGGCAGATGTTTTAACTGTGTCTGAAAGATTAAGCCCCAAACAAAATCAAGGCGGCATTGCATATCTAAATAATTTAGTACAAAACATGCCTTTTGCGGCTAATATAAAGCATTATGCTGATATTATACGTAATAAATCTATATTAAGAAATTTAATTAGTGCCAGTAATGAAATTGCCAGCCTAGCTTTTAATGCTTCGCATGACAAGGTAAAACAAGTATTAGATGAATCTGAAGCAAAAATATTTGCGATTAATGAAAATCAAGGCAGAACGCAGCAAGGATTTTTAAATCTTAAGGGCTTATTAAATCAAGCAGTAAACCGTATTGATGAATTAGTCAACAAACAAGGTGATTCTGATATTACCGGAATTCCCAGCGGTTTTGCTGATTTAGATAAAATGACATCAGGTTTGCATGAGGGAGATTTAGTCATTGTAGCTGGGCGTCCTTCCATGGGTAAAACAACATTTGCTCTTAATGTTGCTGAACATATCGCATTTGAACATGATACACCTGTAGCGGTATTTTCTATGGAAATGTCAGCAATTCAATTAATTATGCGTACACTTGGTTCTGTTGGCTCTATTAATCAGCAAAATCTTAGAACTGGCAAACTTGATCCGGATGAATGGCAAAATTTACTTATGACTGCTAATAAGCTGAAGGATAAAGCATTATATATTGATGAAACTCCTGCACTCTCTCCCATTGAGCTAAGAGCAAGAGCAAGGCGTTTAGCCAGACAGCACGGGCATCTTGGCTGTATTGTTATTGATTATATTCAGTTGATGTCAGCTAATGGCGGTTCTAAGGGTGAAAATAGAGCTACAGAAATTTCTGAAATTAGCCGCTCATTAAAAACTTTGGCAAAAGAGTTAAAATGCCCGGTTATCGCATTATCTCAACTAAACAGAGGTTTAGAGCAAAGACCAAATAAACGCCCTATTATGAGCGACCTTAGAGAAAGCGGAGCAATTGAGCAAGATGCAGATGTGATTGTATTTATCTACCGTGATGAAGTTTATCATCCGGATAGCCAGGATAAAGGCGTGGCAGAAATTATTATCTCAAAGCAGCGTAATGGACCGATTGGCACTATACGTTTATCCTTTCAAGGTAAATACACACGTTTTGTGAATCATTCACATAGTTATAACAATGGATATGATGAATAAATATACCAATTTATACATTACATAAAAATAAAAAAATGTTAGAATAGATTATATTTATATAAATTAAGGATAATTTATGACATTTCCAGATAAAATAAGAGTTAACGGTGTGCCTTTTAAAGTTAGAAAAAATGGTGGTATTGTTATTCTTACTGAATCCAGAAGAAATTATATTTTAATGAATCTGAAAGATAACCAGCAATTGGAAGATGAAAGAGAGGATTATAGTAGAGACAGGTCGGTGCCTATTAGATGCATTTTTAGAAATGATAACCCAAACTATGCACTTTGTTTATATGGAATATCATATCACAAAAGTATAACAGGCTTTTTAACTAGCGGATTTAATTTAAAGGTTGCAGAAGGTGAAACCAAGGAACTTGTTTACGATGCTGATGACTTAGAAAATCCATTGAAATTAGTATAAAAACTCGGATAATTATCCTACGCTGGGTATAGTAATTATTGTTGGAGGCATTTTTTCTTGTGCAATTATTGCTGCATTAGTGAAGACCTGTAAGGATTATTATAAGAATATGGATAAGGATCATGGTTTGGTTTAACTGTTGGTAACATAATAAAAAGCATCAGCTTGCTAATTATTAATTAACTGTTGGATTATTTAGGCATTATTTGAATTATCCATATTGATAATTGTTTATCCAAGCCAAATAATAAACCAATTCCCCAAATAATTAATAAAATTCCTAATATAACTTTTCCATATTTACTGCCATACTGCATAGATGATTTATAACGCAGTATGGTTTTTTTAGACAAAAATGTCATTAAAACTACAGGAAAAGTGGCTCCTATAGCAAATAATATCATGATTACAGCTACATGCCATAATTGCTGCCCTTTAGATGCAAGTGTGATTGCCGCACCTATAGTTGGTCCTATACAAGGAGTCCACGCAATCCCTAATAATAAACCAATAGAAAATTGACTAATAAATGATGTTGATGAAATATTATTTGCTTTTTCACTAAATGTACTACTGAATTTTTGGGTTAAAATTATCCATTTTTGCTGAAAAGAATTAATTAATAAAATCAACCCAAATAATATTAACAATCCGGCACTAATATAATTCAAATTTGAGCTATTTAAGCCTAAAAAATGCCCCGCAGATGCTAAGGCGATACCTACAATAGTAAAAGATACTCCCATACCCAATGGCAATCCAAGCACACTGCGTAACCCGCCAGCTTGAATACCGCTACTGATTAAAATTGGCAAAAGCGGCAAAATACAAGGGGATAATATTGATAAAACCCCTGCTAAAAAAGCAAGTATATAGTTTAGCATTTTATGTTTGACCTTCCAAATTTTTCAAGGATATTTTAGTGAGAATATTAATCTACAGGATTTTATCTAAGAGATGCTGAATTGGAACAATTTTTGTTTCCCCAGTCATTCTTTCAACTTCTTTTCCATTTTTGTAGCCAATCAACGTTGACTGCATGCTTGCATTAAAATTTATTAATGCATCTTTTTGCTTATCAAAATTAATGCTATAAAGCTTAATTGTTTTGTATTTTTCTTGTAATAGAAGTTTAGCTAATACTTTTTTTTGTTCAAGACATGTAGAACACCAATCAGCCGCTATCATTACTAAGCTTCTAGGTGAGCCTTTTAATTGGTCTGGTCTATCAATTGGTGTAAATGACTGAGCATATGTTATACCGCTGATTATGCTTAACATTGCTATGCTGACACTTAATATTTTTTTCATAATCAACCTTTAAGTAAATATATTATGAATAATAGGCTAACCAAACTGTATAGACTAATAAATATATCAAAAGTTTATTTATTTTATATACTGATTGTAGTTCATTTTGCGGCAAGGCGGCAGGAGTAATTTTGATGACAACGAAGTTCTCAAATTGAAATTCGATTAGTATACTAAGTTAATAATTATTTTTATAATGGAGGCTCATCAACTCCGCCTTTGGCAAATGGATGACATCTGCATAATCTATGCATCATAAAATAACTGCCTTTTAATGCCCCATGCCTTTGAATAGAAATTATTGAATAATCAGAACATCTAGGCGTAAATCTGCAATTCCAGCCAATCCATGGGCGCAGCCAAAATTGATATTGTTTTATTATAAACAGCAGGATTTTTTTTACCATCTATATTTTATTGTTATACATTTTTTTTATTTTATGAAATAAATTAATGCCATAAACTAAACATATAAGCGTAATAACAGCAATAATCAAAATTATATTTAAACTAACATCAATTCTATTATTTGATGTAAAAATTACTATGGTCGTTTGGTTAAATTTTAATAAAAACACTAAGCTGATAGCCAGTAAAAAAGTGATAATTAATTTAACAATCCATTGCATTTTATAACTCCAAATTTATTATATTAAATAATTTTATTTATGGCTAGCCTTATTTAAGCGGTCTTGTATCGCAATCCATTCTATATTATCAGGAATTTGCTCAATATAAATTTTAGATATTTTTTTACTTTGACAAATATTATCTGCGTTTCTCAATGTATCATACAAATCATGTGCATATTCATTTGGGTTGCTACTTAACATTTTTATATATTCTGTAATATATTCATCTCTCATATTTTCGCAATTTAATTTTATTTGATGAAATGTATCAGAAAAACATAAAATAAAACTCTCTGTACCAATGCTTACCGTATTAAAATTTATAAGCTGTTGTTGAGTTAAGATACTCATATTAGTTTTAGGTGCATAATGTGAGAGTAATTCACCCGATACTCTAGGTGTATTTTCTATTTTAGATATTTTGACCTCAGGCTTTTCCTTAACCTCGACTAAGGCGGATAATTCATTAATACTTAGCATGCCATGTCTTAAGATAGTTATTGTATTATCACCGTTAATGTATACAATCGTAGATTCTAAACCAATCTCACAATCTCCGCCGTCTAAAATGGATAATTTAATATCCTTCATATCATGATTTATATATTCATTATATACATGAATAGCTTTAGTTGGGCTAATGTAACCAAATTTATTTGCTGAAGGTGCAGCAACTCCGCAATTTAATTCGCCTAAAACTTCTTGGGTTAAAATATGGTTGGGCGAACGTATTGCAACTGTATTTTGTCCACCGGTGATGTATTCTGAAATATATTTAGTTTTTGGCAGCACAAGTGTGAGAGGTGCAGGCCAGAAATTATCTATAAGTTTTTGAGCAATATAATTTACTTTTGCATATTTTTCTACGTCAAAATTTTGATGTACATGCACAATAAGCGGATGATTATTTGGTCTGCCTTTTAGTTTGTAAATATTATCTATTGCTCCGCCGATATTAATATTTGCGGCCAATCCGTATACAGTTTCAGTTGGAATAGCAACTAATTCTCCATTATTTAATTTTTCAATGGCTTGATTTACATTTATATAAGCCAAATTGGCACTATTATTAATTATAGTCATGAAACTTTAGATGTATATTTGGGATAGAATTAATAGCGTATTTTATCATATAACGTTATATAATGCTAAATTGTTGGTAGTTGGCAGTTTATTTAATCCCAGTTTTTATTTAGTAAATTTTCTATCCATTTTTTGAAACGCAGATTTTTTTCAAACATATTTGCCAAACCTATGTGTTGTGCAATTAGATTACCATGTTTTACTTTGTTATATCCCTTAATTATTTTGTCTAGTCTTTTAGATGGCGCTGTACTTTTATCATGATTAATTAATTCTGAATTATCAGGATAATCAGCTAAAGTTTTTTTCAGCAAACCCATATCATTAATCATACCTTGCACACTATCAAAAGCCCCTAAATTATTAAATAATAAACTTTCAAATTCATGAAGCTGTATGTAAGGTATAAACCTAGGGCTATCTATTTTGAAAGCAATACCATGTTCAATTTCATCTATGATTTTATTTTTATCTGTATTTGCATGAGCTTTTCTATAGTTTGGGTAGCTGTCCGGCAATTTATAATAATCAATAAAAGTAGTAATAAAAACATTTTTATCACTTTTTAAGTAATTATTAATATCTTTTTCTAAATGCTCCCATTTTACAATGCCGCCACCTGATTTTTTAGGTAAAGTAGCTTGCAGATATATATTATTTTCTTGAAACTTACTATAAAGAATTGTATTACAAAATTCTTGCTCTGTTTGCCCTTCACAGATTATGATAATTCTTTTCATATTAATAATTTACCTGTCCGCCAGCTATAATATTTCTTTGCCATAATTCGCCTAAGGTATAATCTTCAAGCCAATGTTTTAGGTCTTGAGTACTAAGGCGTTTAAAATAACTTTCTCCATCTATTTGGTCAACGGTTATAATATCTTCTGCTTCAAAATAATTTATTAACTCCACGGATTGAGTAGCTAAAATAACTTGACAGCCTTGACTAGACACAGACTTTATCATTCCAGCTAATTTTGAAATAGCAAATGGGTGTAAACCAAGTTCAGGCTCATCAATAATAATGGTTTGAGGTAAATCCGGCTGTAAAAATAAAGCAGCTAAAGCAATAAAACGGATTGTACCATCAGACAAATCAGTCACGCCCATTAATTGCTCAAATTCTTTGTGCCTCCAAAGTAATTTTATATCACCATTTTCATTTGGCTGTAAGAAAAAATCTAACAAATATGGAGCTATACTTTGAATGGAGAATAAAATAAATTTATAAGTATCATTATTCTTTTGAAGTATTTTGTATAAAAAAGCGGCTAAGTTTCTGCCTGTAGATTCTAGAAAATATATATCTTTTTCTATATTTGAAATTTGGTTAAATGGAGAATTTCTACCCGTATCATGAAAGTGGTATTTTTTTGTTAAACTTAAATAACGTCTTACATACCCAGAGCGGAAAGCACTATCATTAATAATTTTAGCATTCGATGAAAAAGATGCCATATTATAACTTTGTTTACCTTTATACCATGCATGTTCAGAGATAAAAATAAATAAATCTTCCTCATTTTTCTGTAAATTAAAACTATAAGACTTAGTATTATCTTCAAATTCAATAATTGAGGATATATTCTTAGTTACCTTATTTCCTTTATGTAAAAATTTTTGGGAGTAGCCCATAGTAGCTACATAAGTTTCTAAATTATTTTTATACAAATTCTCTAAAAACTCAAAGAAAGATAAAAAATTACTTTTTCCACTACCATTAGAACCAATTAAAATATTAATGGGTTTTAATTCAAGCTCCAATTCTTTAATTGATTTATAACCTTTAATAGAGATTTTACTTAGCATACTTTATATTTAAAACTTTATTTTCCATATATTAGCATATTTATTCTATCATTCTATATTTACTCATATTGAATATAATTCAAAACTATCCTAAATCAAAAGAGGAATTTGATAAATCGCAGTCTGTATTAAAAGGTAATTGGCAGTGCAACATCTATTTTATAAACTATTTTTTAAATGGATAAAAAGGAGGATAAAAAATCTAACTTTAGCATAAATAGTTAGTCAAATTTACTTTAAAGTTGTGTTTATAATAATATTTTATATATTGTATTAAAAAATATGTATAAATGTTATAATTTCAAATATTATTAAGGAGTAAAATATGTTTAAAAAGAATATGTTAAAAGGTATATTTAAAAAAATGTTTGCAGCTTTAAGCTTATTGATTGCAACTACCAGCCTAGCTTTTGCTTTAGATGTTAATACGGCAAATCAAGTAGAATTAGACGGCATTAAAGGCATTGGTCCTGTCAAAGCTAAGGCTATCATAGAAGAGCGTAATAAAAATGGTAATTTTAAAGATGCACATGATTTATCATCACGTGTAAAAGGCTTAGGAGATAAATCTGTAGCAAAATTAATTTCATCTGGTTTAACTGTAAGCGGAAAAGCTGATGCTTCGTCAAACATAGCTAAACCTAAAGAAGGATTTAAAAAAGACCACTCATCTGCGTCTGCTGTAAAGCAATCTAATGTTTCAGGTATTGGCGATGGTACAAATAAAAATGTTAAATCATCTGTATCTGCACCATCAGTAGCAAGTAAACCAGTTTTAATTAAAAGCCCGCAAGAGGCTAAACATGAAAAAGCTGAAGCAAAATCTAATTCGCATGGAGCAAATTTAAATGCTAATATTAAAAATCAAAAAGATAAAAACTTAGCTAATAACGATAAATCTGCTCAAAAAACTTCAGAAAAACCAGCAGGTCATAGTTCTGCTGTTAAAGCTCAATAAGAGTTGATTAAGTTAATATACTAATTGTAGTTCATTTATATGTAATTTTGTGACGACAACGAAGTTCGCAAATTGAAATCCGATTAGTATATTATTTATCATCTGGAGCTAATACGTCATCATGCGGTATATCTTCAGGTGATTTGCTGTCTTCAGATTTTTGTGAATTATTACTTTGCATATTATTTGTTTTATTTTGCAAATTGTTATCCGCCTTCATTGTAAAACCGTTATAACGTAAATCAAATGCATTCATATTTGCATATTCAGATTTAGTTTTTAACTTGCTCCAATTATTCTGCCAAAATTTAATTTTATTAGCTAAAGTATTATTATCTTCTTTGCCCAAAGTAAGTTGAATTATTTGGCTATTATTATTTAGATTAACAGGATTTGATATTATTATAATCCAGTTTCTTTCAGTTGAATAAGTCAATGAAATAATTTTATATTTAATAATTTTCTGTAATTCATAATATTGTTTTAATACTAGATCTGCATCATTTTCTTGACCATATAATGTAATACTTGTTCTTAGCTCGTCATAATTACTGCCGATATAAACTATACCCTCAGAATTAATATATAAATTATCTTGTGTTCCCCATCTTGCAAACGGCTTTTGCTTTTCTAAAATTACATCCACACTATTTGGATATTTTCTAATAATATTTGCATTCTTTATAGATGGAATATCTTCAAAAATAAAGCGTATATCATTTAAAGACGGGCTAAAAAAATTGTATTTATTTTTGCTTAATTGTTCTTGGATAATGTTTAAATTTATATCAATGCCATTTGTGTAAATATTAAAATTATTAATTACAAAATATGGCAGTCTCACTATATAAACAGCTAGCCAAGTCAGGCTATAAATAAATGCTGAAATAAATAAAATTGAGCTTATATTGCGTATAAACTTTGCGTTATAAAACCAGCTTGATTTTACAGTGCTGACATCATCAATATTATTATACATTATTAATACTTAGCCTTTTTTACTAATAAAAATGTATCCAATTATACCTAAAATACCATACAATACAAAAGGAATGATTTGTACTGACCATACAGATAAAGAGCCTAAATCGCCGAGGCGTGAAAATAAAGTATAAAATAAATAAAAAGATAATCCAAGCATAATGCCTGCAAACATTTTGATGCCAATTCCGCCATTTCTGCTATGCAAATATGCAAATGGTATGCATATAAATAGCATGAGCAATGCAGAAAAAGGATAAACTAATTTTTTTGCTAGAGCAAGTTCATAATCAAATGTGCTTTGTTTATTTTGTTTTAAGTAGTCTATATATTTGTATAGACCTTTGATTGAAAGCTGTTGCGGCTTTAATAAAGTTATATCAAAAAATTGTGGATTTATGTTGATATATTCTGTTAATTTTGCATAGTGATTAATATCAATTTTTTTCTCAATTTTATGTTTAATATCTTTATTTGTCATTTCATTGATAGTAATTTTTTTTACTTGTTCTAAATTCCAATTATTGTTATTGCTAACTTCACCTTTTTGTGCGTATATAATTTGCTGTAACTTAAATTCGGGGGAAAATTTATAAATATAAACTTGTTCTAATTCATTATTATTTTGTTTAGTAATACGAATAAATTCTTTTTGTTTTTGATTATCATTTTTCAGCCAAATTCCTGATTTAAGCTTTGATTTATCTTCACCTAAAGCATTTTTACGAATATCTTGTGAGACCTTTTCAGTAAACGGGCTAACAAATTCTCCGAGTAAAAACGTCGTTATTACAATAGGAATTCCTGTAATTAATAAAATCATGCTCAAATTTAAGGGCTTCATTCCTGAAGTACGCATAATTACAAATTCTGATTTCATACTCAGTCTTGATAATACAAATACTCCAGCAATTAAGGCTGCAATAGGGCTGAAGTCATAAAATCTATCAGGCACTTGTAAAGCTACATGTGCAAAAGCTAACCATATAGAATAGCTCGCTTTGCCTATACTTTTAATTTCAGTTAAAAAATCAAAAAATATAAATAGTGCCACAAATGCCAACAACATAAATAAAAAGGCAGCATATAATTGTTTTGCTAAATATTTAGCGAAAATGCTCATTTAATTACTCCAAATTATTTATATTTATTATTAGATTTATTAATAAAATTTTTAATAAAATATAACCCGTAAGTTCGATAAAATAATAAAATAATACCAAAAATTAATAAACTAACATGTATAATAGAAGTGCTGAACAACACTGAAACATTGTGTTTTTCGATCCAAATTTGGCTAATACTAATCATATTATTGTAAACAATATATACCACCATTGATAAAATAATATTAAAATATTTACCTTTTCTTGGATTAGCATGTGCTAAAACCAATGCCCAAAGCTGTAAAACCAATAATGAAAAGGGCATAGCGATACGCCAGCCTAGTTCGATTAAGTTATTTTGATTCGGATTTTTCCACAAAAATTCAGTTGATAATGCACGAGCTGGGTAATTACTTGCATCATCACTAGACGCAATACTTGGTTTAATTTTGATTTTTAATTCATCAAATAATATATTTTGAGCTTGATAATTGCTAATATCATTACTTTTTTGTTTTATCAAATAGCGCTCGCCGTTTATAAGATTTGCATATTTGCCAAAATTTTGCTCAAGCATATATCCTTGCTTTGCACTCATAATATCCACATTATCCTTATCTAAGCTTACTGCAAATATACCGCTAATTTCTGAATTTTGAGCTTCGCATTTAGTTAATTCTTGACCATGTAAGTTTTTACATCTTTGTTTAACTTTTGTATTATCTAAATTTTCAATAAATAATACTTTATTTGATTTATCTAACTCAAAAAATTGACCGGAAACTAATAAACTAATTTCATCTCTTTGTTTAAAATTTTGTTTCAGCTGTTCAATATAATTATTACTCCACGGCCATAATACTAAACTTAATACGGAGATTAATACAAAGAATGGGAAACTAATTTTCCATAACGGAAGCAAAAATCTGATTAAAGGTAACCCTGAGCTTTGCCATACTACCATTTCACTAGTTTCATACCAGCGCGTTAATACCATAATACTGGCAATAAAGAGAGAACCAATAATAATATGCGGTATATACATGACAGAAGTTAAAGAAATCAATAATAAAATATCTTGAGGCGATATTTTACCTGATGTTGCATTGCCTAATGCCTTTATCATCATAAAAATAAATATAATAGTAAGGAGGATTAAAAATATTGCACCTGTTGCATTTGAAATTTCCCAACGAAGCTGTTTTTTAAATAACATACGCTTATTAAGTTAATGATTTTTTATTTATGATATATGCGATTATACCATAATACCATATATGAATTTAGCCATAATATATTATAAATTTTTTAAAATAATTTAATAATGAGAATAGTATAAACTGCAGCTAAAATATCATCAGCCATTATCCCAAAACCGCTGGCAAAGCTGTTGGCTTTTACTTTAGTTTTGAAATAAGTTTCAATATACTTGATTGGAAAGGGTTTTAGCATATCGCATAATCTGAATAATAAAAATATTACAATTTGTTTAGATACAGATAAATCTCCATCTAGAGAGAATATCCATAAACATAGCCATATTCCTAGCCATTCGTCAAATACTATATAACCGCTGTCTTGTTTACCTAAACTATATTGTGTTTGATTACACGCCCATGAGCCTAAAAGCACTAATACTATAAAAATAACAGAAAACCCTAAACTGGATAATTTATTTATGTGTAATAAATTAAAGCTTATCCATGCAAACAAAGTACCCATTGTGCCTGGTATTAAAGTAAATAACCCGCTGCCGAAACCAAATGCTATAATGCGGCTAAATTTCTGCATCATAAAAGAATAAGAGGGTACACTTTGCTTTTTATTATAATAGCGGGCTTTAATTGAATTTATAACAACATTTTTTAATAAATTACTCATTTTATATAATTAATTTTTGTTAACTCTATTGTATTTTTCTATTTAGAATTCTAACACTTTTAAGCTAATTTAGCTAAAACAGCAGCAAAATTTAGGATTGAACAAGTAATTTGAAAAATAAACTGAATTATTATCTAATATCAAACTATGGTCATTCCCACATAGGCGTAAATCTATAGATACCTGCCTCCGCAGGTATGACTCTCATTCTAACAGGCGGATTTATCCGGGATCATGATTAATAATATCAAATTAGTTGCTAAATCCCAAAAAAATAGTCATTTTTTATATACCCTTTGACCAAAAATTGCACTGCCGATTCTTACCATATTAGCACCGTATTTTATCGCTTCTTCAAAATCATCTGACATACCCATACATAAAGTATCAATATTATGATGAGGCAAAGCTGTTTTTAAACCATCAAATATCATTTTCATTTTTTTAAATGCAGCTATATTTGGACAGTTATTTTCTAGTATATCCGGAATAGCCATTATCCCCCTTAATTCTAAATTTTCACAATTTGTAATAACTTTTGCTAATGTCAGTATATCTGCAGCTGATTTTGCATTAATTCCGCTTTTTGTATGTGAGTTATCTATATTGATTTGTAAGCATACCTGTAATTTATTTAATCTTTGCGGTCTTTGTTCATTAAGTCTTTTCGCAATTTTTTCTCTATCAATTGTATGTACCCAAGAGAAATTTTCAGCGATTTCTTTGGTTTTATTACTTTGTATAGTGCCAATAAAATGCCAAATTATTTGCTTAGGTAAAATTTTGATTTTTTCAAGAGCTTCTTGTACATAATTTTCACCAAATTCTAATTGACCATCGTTGAATGCTTGATAAAGTGCATCTATTCCAAAGCTTTTGCTCACAGCAATAAGTTTAGTGTTAGGTTGTCCCGACACTTTATAAATTTTTTCTAAAATTTCTTGCCTTTTTTGTGAAATCGCTACCATAATGTATTTATCCTCCATACTATTTATTTTTGTTTACCATGGATATAACACAATTATTAGAATTTTCTGTAAAAAATCAAGCTTCTGATTTACATTTGTCTTCAGATTTATCTCCAATGGTGCGTATTCATGGTGAAATACGTAAAATGAATTTAGATCCTATGAGTCATGCTGAAGTATCGGGATTGATTTTTGATATTATGAATGATAATCAGCGCAAGATTTTTCAAGAAAACCTAGAAATTGACTTCTCATTTGAAGTACCTAATTTAGCTAGGTTTCGTGTTAATGCTTTTCATCAAGATAGGGGGGCGGCAGCTGTATTTAGAACTATCCCGTCAAAAGTATTAAGTCTTCAGGATTTAAAAGCACCTAAGGTATTTGCTGAATTGGCATTAAAGCCTCGGGGATTAATCTTAGTAACGGGTCCAACCGGAAGCGGTAAATCAACTACTTTAGCCGGTATTTTAAATCACTATAATGAAAATGAGCAAGGTCATATTTTAACCATTGAAGATCCAATAGAATTCGTACACCAATCAAAAAAAAGTTTAGTTAATCAGCGTGAATTAGGCGTAAACACGCATAGTTTTTCTAATGCATTGCGCTCTGCATTACGTGAAGACCCCGATTTAATTTTGGTGGGCGAATTACGCGACTTGGAAACCATCCGCTTAGCTTTAACTGCTGCAGAAACGGGACATTTAGTATTAGCAACATTACACACAAGTTCTGCAATTAAAACAGTAGACCGTATTATTGATGTATTTCCTGCTGCTGAAAAAGAAATGGTGCGTTCAATGTTATCTGAATCTTTAGAAGCTGTAATTGCTCAAACCTTAGTTAAAACTAAAGATGGCAATGGACGTGCTGCCATTCATGAAATATTGCTTAGCACTCCTGCTGTAAAAAATTTGATTAGAGAAAATAAATTAGCACAAATATATTCAATTATGCAGACTACTCAAGGCATAGGTATGCAAACACTAGATTCTTCTTTAATGGAAGCAGTAAAACGTAACCTAATCATGGCAAAAGATGCTAGAATACTTGCTAAAAACCCCGATTTATTTAATTAAAATAACATAACATGTCAGTTAATCAAAGTGTATTACATAATTTATTAGCACAAATGCTTGAAAAAAAAGCCTCTGACTTACTTATTAATGCTAATTTTCCTCCGGCTGTCAAAGTTGATGGAGAATTGTTATTATTGTCTGAATATCCTCTTACTTCTCAAGAAGCTAGAGAAATAGTTTTTAGCTCTTTGAATGATAAAGTACGTTTTGAGTTTAAACGCACCCTTGAAGCAAATTTTTCTTTAATTTTTGAAGATTTAGGGCGTTTCCGTGTTTCTGCATTTATGCAGCAGGGCGTTCCTGGTATGGTTATTCGGGCAACAAACTCATGTGTGCCAGGATTTCATGATTTATACTTGCCTAGTGTACTAGAAAGCATCAGCTTATCTAAGCGGGGAATTGTATTAGTAACTGGAGCAACTGGAAGCGGTAAAACCACTTCTTTAGCTGCTATGATTGATTATCGCAATACACATAGTCAAGGGCATATTATTAGTATTGAAGACCCGATTGAATTTAGCCATACCAGTAAAAAGTGTATGTTAACTCAACGTGAAGTAGGCATGGATACGCAAAGCTGGCATATTGCACTAAGAAATACTTTGCGCCAAGCTCCGGATATGATTGTATTAGGTGAAATTAGAGATAGAGAAACAATGGAATATGCTATTCAATATGCAGAAACTGGGCACTTATGTATTTCAACTCTGCATGCTAATAATTCAAATCAAGCAATAGATAGAGTATTAAGCTTTTTCCCGCGTGATCAGCAGAAGCAGGTATTAGTAGATTTATCCTTAAACCTGCGTGCAATCGTGTCACAGCGTTTGATTAGAAAATATAACGGCGGACGTGTGCCAGCTGTAGAGGTAATGATAGGCAGCCCATTGGTTGCAGATTTAATTTTTAAAGGTGAAATACACGCACTTAAAGAAGCAATTAAAAATTCAAAAGAACAAGGCATGATTTGCTTTGATGAAGCACTATTTGAATTATACGAAAGCGATAAAATCAGTTATGATGAAGCATTAAAAAATGCCGATTCTGAAAATGATTTACGCTTAAAAATAAAACTGCAAAGTAAAAAAATCAATGATAATAAAAATATGAACAACCTTAATACTAAATGGCAGTTGGTTTAAGAGCTAGCTTAAGGCGTATATCCGTAATAATTAAATGTAAGTGTCTACGGAGAAGCTAATAATTTTGTTGTCTCTCAAATAATTGATTTACCAATTAATGCACTTACTAATAATCCGTTATAAGCTTGCCTGTAATCATATCCTACCGCGATGTTATCATCTAACTTAAATGTTTTTCTTATAATTTGATCTAGATTTTTATTGTATTCATGTTCATTCATACCTCTTTTATCCATATCAACCATCATTGCGTCGCTGATATGTTCAGAGTTTTTATCCGCAAATAATTTTAAATTAATGATCATATTTTCATCTTTTTTTATAGCTCTCATCATTTTCACCAGCTGATTTGAAAGTAAGTTATCTATGTCTAGATTATTATTTTGCTGGTTATGCGGAGTTATCGGTGCAGATACTCCATGCTGCATTTCATCTACCACATCAGGTTTATCTTCTTCTTCAGTGCTTTGTAAAATCAATAATAGAAAACGATATGCATTCAAATGTTTACCAGTTACTGGAGTAGTATTACCTAATTGAAAAGTTGTGCTGATAATGCCATCTAATTTTTGAGTATATTGCTCTTCGTTTAATTGCCTAGCTTCTTGGTCTAATTTATAAATATTTTGCATTGCCTTATCAAATTCAGGTTTAGAACTATTTTCAAGATATATTTCATTAAATTTACTAGTCAACTTTTCAATTAAATTTTGGTTAGTACCTATATTCTCCTCTTTTTTTATAGCATCAATAAGTTCTTTTAATTCATCATCCATTGAATTAGCAACATTATGGCTAGCTTGGTTTGCTCTTGCGTTTCCTCCTAGATGATTTTGAGGCATATGCTTTTGCTGTTGTGCCGGCTGCTGCGGAACATGGGGTTGTCTGCCATACTGGTTATTACTCGGCGGTTGAGAATATTGCTGTTGCGGCATTTGCTGTGCAGGCTGATAAGGAACATTAGGCTGTCTATTATAATGGTTATTAGGCAAATGTTGATGCATTTGATGAGCCGGAGGCTGCGGATAGTAATATTGTTGTTGTCCAGCTTGATTATTATTTTGCTGCATTTGTTGTGGAGGATAAGGAGTATATATTACTGGGTAATATGGTACTGGGTAAGCAGTATATATTGTAGTTGTTGTTTGTTGTTCAGGGAAGAATAATTGTCCCATACCTTTAAATATACTGCTAAGTATACCGCCACTGTAAGGATGTAAAAGGTTTACTGTGTTAGCATAAATGTTAGCTGCCTCTTTATAAATTCCGCCATGCAACGTGTTGCTATCTAAATATGGTTGAGGATACGGACTAAAAGACTGACCGCCGTATGAATATTGAGGATAGGTCGAAACTGGAGGCTGATATGGCGAAGCATAATGGCCAGCTGCAGGAGGGGCTTGGTACTGCTGATTATGAACTTGTGGCTGTTTAGGCTTTGGTGCTTGTTGAGGATAAGATTGATTCTGATTAATTTTCTGTGTTAATTCTTCAATTTTTTTATTTGCATGGGACATTGCCTCACTTACAGCACTATTTATTTTGTTATCAATACTATTCCTTAACGAAAATACCTGAATTTCTAAATTTTCAACATTAGAGTTTAACTCGAGATTATTTTGTTTTAATGTATCATTTTCTCTACTCAAATCACGATTTTGCTGACGGGTGTCGTTAAGCTCTGCTTGTAAATGGTCAATTCTTTGTTCTGGTGTTTGATGTGTTTGCTGATTAATTAAAGGACTTAAAGGAGGTGAATGATTGCCATCAGAATTTTGGATACCACTTAAAGAAGCCATCAAGCCTTCAACTTCTAATGCATCCTTATCCCCACCATTGCCTCTGGCATCGAAATGATGTTCAGAAGGCGTACTAGTGCCAGAATTGGGGCGTGAGGTCAAATCTAATAAATCTTTTTTTGCCACATGCACATTAACTTTATTAGAGTTTTTTTGGTCTTTCTGAATTGGTGAATTAGATCTAGACCCAGACCCAGTAACTGTGCCTGCAGGTGAATTTGTCATTTAAAAACTCCTCATTTTCTAAATTATATGTGATTTTAATTCAAAATGTGTATATGGGTTTATACCTATTAAATATTTATTATTAACAACTTTGTTTAAATATTTTTATTAATATATTATAATTAATATTAGTACATTTTATGCAAAGTTGCATAGTAAGAATTATTCAGTATCAATTCACTATGGTTGCCTTGTTCCACAATTTTAGCATTATGCATAACTACAATATTATCTGCATTTACTATAGTGTGTAACCGATGAGCAACGCTTATAATAGTTTTAGACTCCATTAATTTACTTAAAGCTAACTGTACTTGCTCTTCACTTTGAGAGTCTAATGCACTGGTTGCTTCATCTAAAATTATAATTGGAGCATTTTTATAAAAAGCTCTAGCAAGGCTTAATCTTTGACGCTGACCGCCTGATAATCTAGAGCCGCTGTCACCAATTATAGTGTCTATACCATCAGGTAAAGTTTGAACAAAATCAAATAGATAAGCTTGTTTCAGTGCAAAATTAATTTTTTCAATATCATAAACTTTTTGAGTATTTTCATTGTGATTAGTATCATTGTAGTAATAATTATTGCCATAAGCAATATTTTCAGCAATACTTCGGTTAAATATACAAATTTCTTGACCAATATAAGCAATTGAAGCCCTTAAGCTTTCAATATTCATATCTTTAACATTAATTTTTTGCTCAAAATCATAAGCATTATCTAAGTTACTTAATTTTCTATAAGAATTAATATTAATATCACCTTTTTCAAATTCTACAAATCCTAATAAAACTTGTAATAAAGTTGATTTGCCGCTTCCGGAAATTCCGACAATTGCTGTATGTTTAGCTACAGGTATATCTAAACTTAAATTATCAATGGCAGTAGATTCTCCATATTTTACAGTTAAATTATGAATTTCAATGCTTAAGTTATTTTTAATATTAAATTCTTTTATCTCTGATATTTCTAATTTATTGCTTGATATTTTAGTTAATAATTTATCTTGTTCATTTGGTAATTCAAGAATTTTAAAGATATGTTCGCATGCATGCAGACTTCTTTGTAATGGCTGATGAACATCTGCTAAGCGTTTTAATGGAGAAATAAGTAAAAGCATTCCCATAATAAAAGACGTAAATTCCCCAACCGTAGTGTTATGCTGATTAGATTGAAAAACAGCAACGCCAATAACTACAGCTAAAGCAATAGATGCCAGCATTTGAGTAATAGGCTGATTCAATCCGCCTGCAATTGCTATTTTCATGGAAAACTTCTCTAGATTTTGGCTTAAATCATGGAATTTAGAATTTTCATAATCTTGTGCATTATATGATTTTACAATTTTAATATTCTTGAATACCTGTTCAACTTGATAGGCACTGTCATTAGTGAATTCATGCTGCAGCTTATTTAATTTTTTTAAACGTTTTTTAATTTGATTAACCATTAAGGCTATTGGGGGTAAAATAATTGAAACCACTAATGCCAACTGCCAATTAATCCATAATAAATAAACTAATAATACTGTAAGAGTGATGCTATCCCTAACAATAGTCATTAATACATTAGATAAAGTGCCTAAAATATGCACTACTTCAAAAATTACAATATTAATTAAACTTGCACTTTGATACTGCGTAATATTTTGCATAGGAGCATAAGTAATATGATTAAACATATTACAGCGCAGATTGTGTGCAACTCTTTGAGAAATAAAGCTGGTATAATACTGGCTGCCGAATTGACCGATTGCTCTAAAAAATGCTAAGCCCATAATTATTAGCGGTAACTCAAATACATTACTAGAAGCATTTTTATTAAACCCATTATCTAATAAATCTTTAACAATTTTTGGTATTAACCCTTCACTTATAGCCACTAGAGCCATACAAAATATAGATAATATAAATTTATATTTATATGTCTTTATTAAAGCAAAAATTTTTGATAAATGAGGATTAATTGACATAATATAATATATTCCTGTGCCTTAATTTTTATAGTTTGCCTCAGCAGTATAACATATATTTGCCCTAAATCTGATTGAGATATGAAGACTGTCATTCTAGCTTAGCTTGCTACAGTTCATTTTCTGCCGTATTTATTCTTTTCTTTATTTATTGCTTAAGTAAATATTTTATAATATGTACAATTTGCCGTTATTGTCAGTTTAAAAAATATGATATTGACCAGTTATTTATATATTTACATAACATTAAATTATATAATCCTGATAGCTGTAAGCCCATGATTTGGGAAAGATTAAGAATGGAAAACATAAGCAATATTCAAATAATATCCCATGGTGAAAATTTTGAATATGTATGCATACTGGAGCAAGTGCCTAACCTTGCCGGCAAAACTATAATATTTCTAGGCAGCAGAAAAATAAATCAGTTAAACTAAATATAGTAAAGCATAATTATTGATTTGCTTATTATTTTTATTTAATGCAAAACAATAACTTATTGGATAAAAAGAATTTATAAAACCGTATCTTGTTGAAATCCGCTATTAGTTAGATGTTTCTTGAGTTTAATAATAGCTTCTTGCTGAATTTGCCTTACTCTTTCTCTAGTTAAGCCCATTTCAGATGCAAGTTCTTCTAAAGTTGCAATGGGTGCATTTCTCAATCCAAATCTTCTTTCAATCACAAAGCAATGTTTTCCAACAAGTTTATTTAGCCATTCATCTATAATTTTAGATAACTCTTTAGCTTGAAATTTTTCATCCGGTGTCATTGAAACTTCGTCTCTTACAAAATCTAATAAAGAACAGCCCGGATCAGCTTCCATAGGAATATCTAAAGATGCTATATGTTCATTTAAGCCTAAAATCTCGCTAACTTCTTCAGATTTTTTGTTAAGAAGATTAGCAATTTCTTCAATGGTTGGATCTCTGCCTTCCAGTTCTGTAGTTTTTTGTAAAAAATTACGTGCTTTTATAACTTGGTTAAGCTCTCTAAAGATATGAACCGGTAACCTCACGGTACGGCTTAGGTTCATAATAGCACGTTCTATACTTTGCTTAATCCACCAAGTAGCATATGTTGAAAATCTAAAACCTCTTTCTGGTTCAAATTTTTCTATAGCGTGCATTAATCCAAGATTACCTTCTTCAATTAAATCAAGTAATGGCAACCCGCGGTTTAGATATGTTTTTGCTATGCTTACTACTAAGCGTAAATTATGTTCAATCATAATCTGGCGGGCTTTTTGGCTACCGCCTTTGGCTTGAGTAGAAATTTCAAATTCTTCTTTGGCTGTTAATAAAATTTTTGTGCCAATTTTATTAAGGTAGAGCTGTACTGTATTAGTAGAAAGTTCCGACTGTAAAGTAGAGCTATAATCATCTTCCGGTTCAGATATAGTATCAGCTTCATCTTCTACTGACGAGTCTTCATCAAAATCGTCATCTTTATCTAATTTGCCTTTATTTGAGTTTGAACTGTTTGATTTAGAATTATTCCATTCCCAAGAATCGGTGTCTTTATCCATAGTATCACTCATTAAATTTCTATCCATATATGCCTCCCTAGCATCTTTTTTATAAATAATATTTTTATACTTATATTTTAGTGCTGGATAAGCCTAAAAAAAGCCTTTTACTTTTGTTTAATATATGGTATAGGGTCTACAGGTTCGCTTTTTTTACGTACTTCAAAATGTAATTTTACTTGTTCTGACTGCGTATTACCCAGAGAAGCAATTGTTTGCCCTTGCTTTACTTTTTGCTGCTCTTTTACATTTATATGCTGTAAGTGAGCATAAGCAGTTACAATATCGTTGCCGTGAGCGATTATAATTAAATTGCCGTAACCACGCATGCTGTTTGCATATATTACTGTTCCATCACCTGCAGAAAGTACAGAGTCGCCCATTTTGCCTGAAAAATCAACTCCTTTACCATTAAACTTATTAATTATAGTTGAGTTTCGCACCGGCCATACTAAGTTCACTTTATTATTGCTTATCGTTGTATTTTGTATATTAGCAGGTTTATTAGTATTATCATTGTTGTTATTTGTTGTATTGTTGTAACTATTATTAGGGTTAGGCTTATAGGTATTTATACTAGTATTTGGAGATATTCTAACCAGTTGGTATGGTTGTAAACTATTTGGATTTTCCAGCGCATTCCAGTCAATTAATTCTTTAGGTGCAATATTATTTTCTCTTGCTATTTTATATAAAGTATCGCCCGGCATCACTCTATAATAGCCGCTTGGTGCTGGTTCAGCACTATATACAGCTGGCGGCGGGGCAATCGATGAAGCTTGTGGAGCATCATTATACATTGGCTGAGCTGTAAATGAATCATTTGGATCATATTTATTATTTGCTGAAGGTAAGGGAGGGGGAGTATTTGGAAAATTGTTTGGTCTTACATGCGGATTTTTTGCTGGAGTTCTTCCATTTACAGGAGCATAATTTGGACCTGCACACCCAATTAATCCAAGAGTTACTATGCTTATTGAGGTAATTGAAATTATTTTATTGAAAATGCTTTTCATTATTTTTCCTTTGCCCATTTTTTCTTATAAATTTTTAGATGATATGTTTAGTTTAGAGATATTTTATTACTTTAAATTCAATATTTCAGCTTCTTTAACTGATATTTTGCTCATATTAACACAAACAATATGTTGTGGTGTATAACTTTATGTTTTATATACTAATCGGCAATTAGTATAGATGATTATTTTATAGGTTTAGGTATGCAGTTATGTATCCAACTTTGTTGGATTGCATCATAATTAGTTAAATCAAGCTGTAATGGGGTTACTGATGTAAAATTATGCTTTGCTGCATAGAAGTCTGTATCATCACTCACATCTTTAGGAATGCCGGCTGCACCAATCCAATATATGTCTTCTCCTCTTGGATTTTTTGCTTTTACTACATTTTGCGAGACATGTCTTTTGCCCAGCCTTGTTAATTTAAATCCTTTGTGGTTTTCATAGCTGATATTTGGTATATTTACATTCCATAATACAGGATGCGGAGATGGATTATTTGCAGTGTGCTGTACAAATTGTCTGGCAATTAATGCTGTATCTTCAATATTATCCCATCCTCTTTCAAGTTGCGAGAAAGCTATACTTGGTAATCCAAAAAAATAACCTTCTACTGCAGCTGCTACTGTGCCGGAATAAATGACATCTTCTGCCATATTCTGCCCTTGATTAATGCCAGATACCACCATGTCTGGTATATAACCTAAATATCCAGTTAATGCTATATGTACGCAGTCAGTCGGAGTTCCATCTATGACATAAAATCCATTTTGAGGTCCGTCATCTATTTTATGAATAGTTAATGGTCTTTGTAGTGTTAATGAGTTTGAAGTACCGCTTTGGTTGTGAGATGGTGCAAATACTGCTACTTCTGCAATTTCTGATAAAGATAAATATAATTCTAATAATCCCTTTGCTAAATAACCATCATCATTAGACAATAAAATTCGCATTTATACTCCAAAACCTTTTTTCAATATTTACAAACTAAGTGTAGCGTTCTACAATAATAAACTATTTTTATCTATTTGCATACACATATGTTATTGCTTTTATCTCAATGGCTGCAAGAATACATTGGAAGTTTGAGAATTGTTAATTATTTAACTTTTCGTGCTTTAATGGCGAATTTAACTTCTATATTTATAGGCTTAATGTTAGGTCCAATTGTTATTCGTAAACTTCAGCATCTTAAAGTTGGTCAGGCTGTAAGAGATGATGGGCCTCAAACACATTTAATTAAAAGCGGAACTCCAACTATGGGCGGGGTTTTAATTCTGCTTTCTATAACTGTTTCTACATTATTATGGGCAGATTGGACTAACCGTTTTATTTGGATAGTTTTAGCTGTCATGATAGGCTTTGGTGCAATCGGCTGGGTTGATGATTTTCGTAAAGTAGTTTACAAAGACCCTCAGGGTATGCGGGCAAAAGAAAAATATTTTTGGCAGACTTGTATCGGTGTAGGTGCGGCTTTTTATTTAGCATTTACTGTCGCACAAAATACTAATTTACAAGTAGTAAAATTCTTTTTTGAATGGATTACACATCCATTTAGCGTAGCTGTGCCGGATAATATTCATTTAACTATACCTTTCGTTAAAGATTTTTCTTATCCTTTAGGTATATTTGGCTTTATGGTGTTAACTTATTTTGTTATAGTCGGCACGAGTAATGCGGTTAATCTAACGGATGGATTAGATGGTTTAGTCATAATGCCGGTTGTGTTAGTCGGAAGTGCATTAGGTATTTTTTCCTATGTAATGGGGAATGCAGTTTATGCAAAATATTTAATTTTTCCGCACATTGCCGGGGCAGGTGAGGTATTAATTATTTGTTCATCTATTGCCGGAGCCGGTTTAGCCTTTTTATGGTTTAACACGTATCCGGCTCAAGTTTTTATGGGCGATGTTGGTGCTTTGGCTTTAGGTGGAGCATTAGGCACAATTGCCGTAATTGTAAGGCAGGAAATTATATTGTTTATTATGGGTGGTGTGTTTGTAGTTGAAACTTTATCAGTAATTTTACAAGTCAGCTATTTTAAATACACTAAAAAAAGATATGGAACCGGAAAACGCTTATTGAAAATGGCGCCTTTGCATCATCATTTTGAATTATCGGGCTGGAAAGAAACGCAAGTAGTGGTAAGGTTTTGGATTATAACTTTAGTGCTGGTTTTGATTGGTTTATCGACTTTGAAGATTAGGTAAACTATTAAAATAATGGAGTTAAAATGAGCCTAAAGCAAATTGCAGAATTTTTCCAATTAACTCCTGCAGAATTTCTTAATTCAGCTATTGGTATTGCTACTTTATTTGTTGGGGTTGCTAGTGTAGTTTTTACAAGACAAGAATCAAAAATAAGCAAGCAATTAGATTTGCAAGAATCAAAAATAAGCAAACAATTAGATTTGTATGAAAAACGACTTCATATTTATGAAAAAAGTAAAAAAATATTACAAATGATAATTAAAAGTCCAAAAAAAATATGTGACAATGATTTTAATGAGTTTTATGCTTCTGTAGCTGAAGCAGAATTTTTATTTTCACATGAAATTACTGAATATATTAATGAAATTGTAACAAAAGGTTTAGAACTCAAGCTTTTAAAGGAAAAAATTGCAGATCATAATAATAGAATACAACAACAAGATTATAAGCATGAAGAGTCAATTATTAAATGTGGAGAGCTTGAAATTTGGTTTCAAAATCAATTAAAGGATAAAATCCTTAGTCAAAAATTTAAAAAATATCTAAATATGGATATGATTAAATGAAAGCCTCTGAATATATAAAAGCCTATATTGCTTTACTGCGTCTGGATAAACCAGTTGGTATTTGGTTGCTTTTATTCCCAACTCTAACCGCATTATACATTGCAACTATTGAAAGCGGAATTCAAGTTCAGCTAAGTACTTTGTTTATATTTACATTTGGCAGTATCGCCATGCGTAGTGCCGGATGTGCTATTAATGATTATTTTGATAGAAATTTTGACGGCGAGGTTTCACGGACTAAAAATAGACCTTTAGTTTTATATCCGCATTTAGCTAAACATGCTTTATATTTAGCTTTAATCTTTGCTGTGCTAAGCGGATTACTTGTTATACTATTTTTTAATGTTAAAACGATTTTATTAGCTTTGCTTGCTTTAATTATTGCAGCAACTTATCCATTATTTAAACGTTTTTTTAGCTTGCCCCAAGCCTATTTAGGTTTAGCTTTTTCAATGGGTATACCGATGGTGTATACAGCTCAAAATTTTGCTGTATCTTGGGTTACCTATGCTTTGCTATTGGCAAATATATTGATAGTATTTGCCTATGACACTGCTTACGCAATGGTTGATAAGCCTTATGATATTAAGTTAGGCATTAAAACATCAGCCATATTTTTAGGTAAATACACACAGATTTGTATAATTATTTGTACGTTATTATATTGGTTTATGCAGGCTTATATTGCCTATTTTTATGCAAACCTTCTATTGTCAGCATTTTTACTGGCTTTTGGATTGTTAAAAATTGTAAAATATGATTACAGGCATTTATATTCAAGTAATAGCAAAGATTATTTTTCCGTTTTTACAAGCAATCAATATGCATTAATTTTTACTTTTTTAGGCTGGTTTATTTATTATTTATTTATTTGAATAATATACTAATTGGATTTCAATGTGCGAAATGCGTTTTATTAGTTATCTCAAAATTGTTGTTTGCAGGTTCACGGCTTCGCCCTCAATGCATACTAATATGTACATAGCCGTTATAATTTATTCTTGCCGCCTTGCCGCAAAATGAACTACAATTATTAGCTAAAAATATGCTTATTTACAACAAAATTATTTAAAAATTTTATTTTAAATTAGATTTATAATAAACTGCAAACATCAGAGCTATCAACAACCTAGGGTAAATACTAATAAATTTATATTTGTTAAGCATCGTGTTAAATTCTTGCTTAATAATATAACATTTTGTTCAAAAATCAAGCGTTTTAAAAGATATATATCTATTAGGATAAATATCGTATCAAAATTTACAATTGTTAACAATTTTCTAGAGACAAAATATAAAAAGGGTTCTATTATGAAAGTAAGAGATGACATTTGCACCATAAATAAACTAGAATCTGATGTGTTAGAAAACTCGGATTTAGAAGTACTAGAACTAACAGAGCTTACGGAGCCTGGTAAATTCAAAGTCATAATGCTAAATGATGATTATACTCCGATGGATTTTGTGGTCATGCTGTTAAAGCGTTACTTTTATAAACAGCAAGACGAAGCTATAGAAATAATGTTGGAAATTCATCAGAGTGGGAAAGGTTTATGTGGTATCTATACCAAAGATATAGCAGAAACTAAAATTTGGCAAGTATCTAAACATGCAAGTAATGAAGGTCATCCGCTAACCTGTATAATGGAGGCTGTATGATTACACCAACCTTAGAAACAATCATCCATGGTATTTTTGTTGATGCAAAAAATACTAGACATGAATTCGTTACCATTGAACATTTATTACTAGGTCTATTACAAGAAGAAACAGCTAAACAAGCATTATTATCATGCGGAATGAATATTCAAATTCTGCATAACGAATTAGTTCAATTTTTAAAAGAAAATGTTCCTTCAGCACCAGCAGATATTAAAGATTTGCATACACAGCCTACTTTAGGTTTTCAGCGTGTGCTGCAGCGTGCAATTATGCATATTCAAAGCACGGGTAAAACTCAAGTTACAGGCACAGACATTTTAGTGGCTATGTTTAGTGAAAAAGATTCACATGCCGTGTATTTTATGCAGCAGCAAAATATTAACCGCTTAGATTTAGTTAATTATTTAAGCCATGGAATTACTAAAAAATCACAAACTCCAATCGCTTCGGGCGGTAATAATAATGGTGCAAATAATTATAATAATAGTAAAGATGGAAAAGGCTATACATCAGGAACAGGACAAAATTTAGGTAGTAATGCATCACAAGGTTCTAATTCCAGCCATGGAACTGATGAAATGGACGGATTCTTGGTTAATTTAAATGAACAAGCACAGTATGGAAAAATAGATCCATTGATCGGGCGCGCTCAAGAAGTGGAAAGAGTAGTGCAGATTTTGTGCCGGCGCCGTAAAAATAATCCGTTATTAGTAGGAGAGGCCGGAGTTGGTAAAACTGCAATTGCGGAAGGGCTTGCTTATAAAATTGTTAATCAGCAAGTGCCGGCTGTATTAGAAGATGCAGTGGTTTATGCGGTAGATATGTGTAATTTATTGGCAGGAACCCGCTACAGAGGGGATTTTGAACAACGCATTAAAAATCTCATTGCAAAAATTAAATCTATTCCAAATGCAATATTATTTATAGATGAAATTCACACGCTAATTGGTGCAGGAGCTAGTTCAGGCAGTTCAGTCGATGCCGGCAATTTATTAAAACCTGTATTATCCAGTGGAGAATTACGCTGTTTAGGTGCAACTACTTTCGATGAATACCGTAAGCATTTTGAAAAAGAAGCCGCTTTGTCGAGAAGGTTTCAAAAAGTAGATGTATTAGAACCAAGTCAAGAAGACACAATTGAAATATTAGAGGGTTTACGTAGTCGCTTAGAAAATCATCATCAAATAAAATATAGCAGCGATGCAGTTAAAGCAGCTGTAGAATTATCTGTAAAACATATTAACGACAGATTTTTACCGGATAAAGCTATTGATGTATTAGATGAAGCAGGAGCAGCTCAACAATTACTTAATAAAGTTATAAGAACTAAAAAATCTGCTAAATCTTTAAAAATTATTACTAGGGCAGAAATTGAGGCTGTTGTTGCAAAAATTGCAAGAGTTCCAATTCAAAGCATTAGTACTGATGATAGAAAAAAACTCAAAGATTTAACCTCGGAATTAAAAAGCTTCATATTTGGGCAAGACAAAGCAATTGACGTTATATCAAATGCAATTAAGCTTAGTAAAGCTGGTTTAGGTAATGAAGAAAAACCAATTGGTTCATTCTTATTCGCAGGACCAACTGGAGTTGGAAAAACCGAAGTAGCAAAACAATTAGCACATACTTTAGGTATATCATTCATGAGATTTGATATGTCTGAATATATGGAAAGACATGCTGTAAGTCGCTTAATTGGGTCTCCGCCAGGATATGTTGGCTATGAAGAAGGTGGTTTATTAACCGAGGCAATTAATAAAAATCCGCATTGTGTGTTGTTGCTTGATGAAATTGAAAAAGCTCATCCGGATATATTTAATTTACTTTTACAAGTTATGGATCATGGTGTATTAACAGATAATAACGGCAGAAAAGCACATTTTAAAAATGTAATTCTAATTATGACATCAAATGTTGGTGCGCAGGATATGCAGAAAAATACAATGGGATTTACAACAGCTAAAGATGTGGCTGATAACCCAGAGCTTAAAAAATTATTTACACCAGAATTTAGAAACCGTTTAAGCTCAATTGTGCAGTTTAATCCATTAAATAAAGAAGTGATAATGCTGGTTGTAAATAAGTTTCTATCCAAACTTGCCGGTCAGCTGCAAACTAAAAAGGTTGAAGCTATATTCAGTGATGAACTAAAAGAGTATTTATCTTCTAAAGGTTATGAGCCTGCAATGGGTGCAAGACCAATGGAGCGGTTAATTCAAGATACAATTAGTAAAGCATTAGCAGAAGAATTATTGTTTGGCAGGCTTACAAATGGCGGGGTAGTTGAAATTGATATTCATGATGGAGAAATAAAATTGGAATTTATTAGTGAATATACTGCAGATATGAGCGAAAATTATAAAACTAGAAAAGCTGAAAAACCTAGTAAAGCAGATAAAATTGAGAAAAAAGAAAAGAAAGAGAAAAAAGAACTTGTCCCAGCCTAGCTAGGTTAGTATTGAGAAATTGATTATTATTAAATAGTATATTTTAGCAAGTATACTATTTTTTGATATTAAATTAAATATATTTAATTTAGACAGTGATTCAATTATTAAGCAAAATGTTTTTAATAAAAGTGATTTTAATTTTCATCAAGGCTGGCTAGAAAATAAAAGTAACCCAGAAGTAATGGAAAATTTTCACAATAATGTTGATTTATATTTATCAAAAATACAAGAACTTAGCGATCTTAAATTAAGCAATTCGGATGTAAAAACTCCGCTTAAGAGTTTATTAGCCAGCAACGGAAAACATAATATGCTTAAAGAAACTCAAATAGAGACTATCAACTCTATTATAGCCAATAACTAGATAATAGAATTTAAATATTTAAAATGAAAGGTTAAGGTTAGAATATGGGAGTAAAAACTGATATCATCAGAGAGTTTGTACGTACGTATTTTATTAAATGGTGTTTAAAAGAAGTTTTAAGAGATTATATTGATGAAAGGCATACTGGGATAGTATAAGCTTTTTATTTTCAGAATCACGCACTGGCTTTGTACATAGATGGTCAAATATCTGTGATGGCGAACTTAGTCAATATGTCAGTTTTGAAATATATTTAAAAAGAAGCTAGCGATGAATTATTATCAGACTTACAACAGGTCACTAGAAAACTTCATAAGCAAAAAAATAGTTCAGAGCATATTAATGATGAATAGTATATTAAGGTATCCTTGCCAAAACTAGGCTCAAACTTCAGCTCAGACTTAAAAAAAATAGAATTTGAACTTAATCTTATTTTGCAATTTATGAATTGTAAAACCGCACTATTATGGATATAATCATAATATTCATATAGCTAAGGCTGTTTAGTATGATTTTAAAATTTATCAATATAAATCGGGCAATTAAAATATTATTTTATGCCACATTTGCTGCTAGTGTAAGTGCATGCTCAATATTACCAGATAAGTATGATGAAACGTTATCATGGAGTGAGAAAAAATTATATGAAAATGGTCAAGAATCCTTAAAAGATAAAGATTATAATACTTCAGCTAAGTATTTTGAATTATTTGAAGGGCGTTTCCCATTAAATAAATTAGCTAAACAAGCTTTGTTAAATGTTTCATATTCTTATTATAAAGGCGGTGAAAAACAAGCTGCATCTCAAGCAGCTGAAAGATTTATTGAATTATATCCAAATGATGATCAAGTTGATTATGCTTATTACCTAAGAGGATTAATTTATTTTAATGATGATTTAGGTTTATTTGGAAGATTTGCAGAGTCGAGCTATAGCGAGCGTGACCCTCAAAGCATGAAAACTTCTTACACTGCTTTTAAGGCTTTAGTAGAACGTTTTCCAAAAAGTAAATATACTCCGGATGCTTTAGACAGAATGCGTTTTATCGTAAATTCTTTAGCAACGCATGATATGTTAATTGCAAGATATTATTATCAAAGAGGTGCTTATTTAGCTGCTGCAAACAGAGCAGAGCAAGTTATAAAAGAATATGAAAGAGCTCCTGCAATTGAAGAATCTTTGTTTATTATTTTTAAAAGCTATGATGTTTTAGGTATAAAAGATTTAAAAGACAATGCGTACGCAACCTTGCTCAAAAATTTCCCCAACAGCAAATTTTTAGATAAAAAGGATAGACAAGAATTAAAAAAAATAATACCTGCTGGTAAGTAACAAATATTTTTATTTATTTTTTTTCATTTAGGCGTATGAAAAAGATTTACGCAAGTAGCGTATTTTATAGCTAGTAAATTTTTGAGTACAATAGCGATGATAGGAAATAGGGATTAGCTATATGGAAAATTGTAAATTTTGTCATGCAAATAAATTAGTCAAAGCTGGATTTATTCATAAAATTCAGCGTTATATGTGTAAAATGTGTAAGAGAACGCAGTTGGAAGAAGTGCACCGGGAAAAATGTGAGCTTGAAATTAAAATACAAGCCTTGTATTTAGCTCAAAATGGAGAAAGCTTACGCAGTATAGCAAAAACATTGAAAGTAAGTTCTACTTCAGTTTTCCGCTGGATAAAATCATCACAAAATATATTACAAGAATTAATCATGAAGTCAATGCTTAATCCAAGTAATATAAAAATTATTAAAAATAATCAAAAAGATGATAGCATAGAAAATAGCTATAAAATCATGTTAAATATTTAAATTATGAAATCCTAGTTTTTGTAAATCATTAGAATTCTTAATTTTATGCACAGGTATAAATAAATCTGGTAATATAGAAGTAACACTATTATTAGTGAATGATTGCTGAGCTGCAGTTTCTCCCGCTAAAGCAACACTGATAGTAGAGGCTACAGAATTACAGTACAGTTACGCTGCGGCTCATTTCCATTCAGAAATTTATTATACATTAAATTTTTTGCATTTAATTTTTCTATAGCTGCATCTTTATTATTTTTTAATGTTTCTAAGTTTGCAGGATTATCTTCAAAAGATTTGGTAGTTTTGCTATCAGATACTTGTCTTAACCTTGAGTCGCAAGCAACTAATCTATCATCTGTTGGTATAGCCTGTAATAATGGTTCTAATTCAGAAAATTGCGTTGGTGTAAAATGTATTCCCTGAACCTGAAATAACTCAGTTTCTTTTCCTTGATTATTTCTTCTTACTAAAGGTGATATAAGAGTGAGGTAATATGTGTAAACAATCCGGTATAAGTTTACCAGCAAGAGTTCCTCTAGATGCTGGGGCAATTTAATTTTAATACAAGTTTAGTCATAAATTTAGCTCCCTCTTTATTTTTTATGCTTAAATAGCCATGACATTAAAGCACCTAAACCAATCATAGTTAAAACCGGAAAGCCGAATGTTTTAAAGTTCACCCAAGTATCAAGGCTATAGTTATATGCCAAAACTAAATTGATTAGCCCTAATGCCCAAAAAAATGCTGCACTAAAATGGTGAGTTTTAGTCCATATTTCTTGTTTGGTAATATAAATCTGATTTTTTTCTAATATTCCTCTAAATAATCTTTCAGCTAAATTTTTTTTATAATATCTCCAGCTTACCTCTAGAGCAATTGCAAATAACCAATATAGGACGGTTGGCTTAATTTTTATAAATTTTTCATCATGAAATACTAAAGTTGCTGTACCAAAAATTAATACTAATCCCAAAGTTAGCCATTGCATGGTGTTTAAATGCTTATTTTTAACGTATAAGACAATACTTTGAGCCAAGGTTGCAAGCATTAGCAAAGCTGTAGCTATGTAAATTCCTTTTAATTTATAGGCTATTATAAAAATAATTAGAGGAAGTAATTCAAGAATTGTATTCATATTTTTATTTCACTATTTATTCATCATTATTGACTGGCATAAATCTTGGATCATCCTTAAACATGGATGCTTCATCTTTAATATTAAACCTTGGATCATCAGCAAGGTTAAATTCATCATTTTTTCTTTTTTGTGCTTCTAAATATTCATAGATGTCCAAACATAAATTTTGGCACCCTTCGCCGGTTAATGCAGATATTGTATAAATTCTATCTTTATCATATAGTTCACTAAATTGATGAATAATTTCTTGGCATGCTTCATCTTCAAGCATATCTACTTTATTTAACAATAGCCATCTTGGTTTATTATATAATTCTTCATCATATTTTTTGAGTTCATTTATGATTGCTTTTGCTTCTTCAATTGGGTGGATATTTTCATTAAACGGCACTGTATCTACTACATGCAGCAAAAGGTGCGTACGCTGTAAATGTCTTAAAAATTGATGTCCTAAACCGGCTCCGTCGGCAGCCCCTTCAATTAAACCTGGAATATCCGCAACTACAAAACTTTTTCCATACGCCACTCTTACCACCCCAAGATTAGGAACTAAGGTAGTAAATGGATAATCTGCAACTTTAGGTTTAGCATTAGAAATACTGCGGATTAGAGTAGACTTTCCTGCATTCGGCATGCCTAGCAAACCAATATCAGCCAAGACTTTAAGCTCTAGATAAAGGTTTTTTAATTCACCTTCTGTTCCTTTAGAGGCTGTTTTAGGTGCACGGTTGGTACTGCTTTTAAAGCGCATATTGCCCCAGCCGCCTTTGCCGCCTTTTGCTAATTCAACTTTTTGGTTGGCTTCAACAAGGTCTGCAATTATTTCTTGTGTATCTTCATTAATAATTAAAGTTCCAACCGGCATTTTTAAAATCAAATCATAACCAAATTTTCCATAACATTGCGCGCCTCTGCCATTTTCTCCATGTTGAGCTTGATGTTTTTTTGAGTAGCGGTAATCAATTAAAGTGTTGATATTAGGGTCTGCAATTGCCCATATGCTTCCTCCGTTACCGCCATCTCCGCCGTCAGGACCTCCAAACGGTATACATTTTTCACGGCGGAAAGAAATTGTACCATTACCGCCATTGCCGGCAATTATTTCAATATGGGCTTCGTCAATAAATTTCATATATAGGTTTTATAGGTATATTTTTGATGTGAGAATTAGATTCGTAAAATATTTATAATGACTAATTTTTAGAATCAATAAAGTCATGAATTATCAAGCTCAAATATTATTATATTTTAGATAATATAAACATTCGGTTTATTATAGCAGAATAAATTATTTGAGTGCATATTTTTTTGCTATGTAAATACCTATGTTTGTTATTGAACATGCTATATATACGCTTGCTAATGTATGAGATAAAAAATGCGCTCCTCTAGCTTGCTGGGCTATTCCTAATATTAATCCAGCTGCAATTCCTAAAATATAAAAACATCTAGTGTATTTAATATTATTTTGAGCATAAAAAATTATGCTAATACCCATAATACAAAGCCCAGTAGCTGCATGACCGGCTGGGAAGCATTTTCCAGATACATTCGGTGCATATTCCCACCATTCTATTAATTTTTGCCCGCCGGCGTATATTAATAAATCCCAAGGGCAGGAATGAGAAGAAAATCTTTTTAATATTGATATAGTTATCGGTATTAAAATAGTGGTAATTAAGCTTATAATCATCACTCTTGAATTTATGTTTTTGATGAAGTTAAGATTATTGTGATCAGGCTTACATCTTTGGTTTGTAGATATATGATTTGTTCCTAAATGATATTTAGGAATATATTTAAGCAGATATTTTTTATAAAAAATTACAATATAAATTAATATTACAAATAATATAATGCTATATTTTATATAAATGTGTATAAAATTTTCAAGCCACCAATTATGTTTTAAATAAAATGAAAGATGCGGACTATAAAAATAATTAGCACATATTATATCTATTTCTGGAAAGAGATTAAATATTAATAATCCGGTCATACCAATTAAGATAAATATTGCTATGAATGCATGTGCTTTAATAAATTTATGCATACTGTTTTGCTTTTGCGGTCATAGGTAACTCTATTTTTTGCAGTAGAAAATTATAATATATAAAATTTAAAAATCAAAGTAAAAATTATAAATTAATTATAAATTATGTAATATGCAACTATTTCATTTCTGTATACACAAATATATATCAATTAGCTAGGGATAACCCTTGTGTTATTTATGCATATTTTATTTAGTATTACTTATCAAAAAATAATAAAATGCTATAATGATACTATAGATGTAATGTGTGTGTTATAAAAACATATACAAATGTTATCAACCATTTAAAAAAATCAAAAAATGAAACAAAGTCAATCGTTAAGAATAAAAAAACGTTTAGGGATTGGTTTGATTGAAGCATTAGTTGCAATAATAGTTTTTACTATAGGTTTAGTTGGCGTCTCTAAAATGATAGGTAATTCTTTAAAATCAACCCAAAGCAGTGAAAGCCAAGCAAATATTTCCATTTTAGCTGATGATTTATTTGAACGCTTTTTTATGTTAAATGCATCAGGGGGCAGTTCTTCTATTGATGAAAGTAATATTGCTAAAAATTCTTTTTTAGATGGCTCTAGTTGTGCTTCGTTTAGTGATGATGTAAGTAAAAACAGATGTGCAGTTGGTCAGGCAAGCAGGCAAGAGTGGAATGGGCAACTTTCTAAGTTATTAGGTAATGATTTAATAAGCGTGAATGTTTGCAGAAAAGATAGTGCAAGTTCCACATGTGGATCTTATACAGATAATACAAAGTTTATTTTTGTTGATATACAGTGGAAACAAAAAATTATTGGAAAAGCTAAAGATACTAATACAAGTGTTACAGGCAGATATGTAACACAAGTTAGTATGTAGTTGAGTAAATTACAAGTTGTGTAGAAGAATAAAAAATTATACATAAGGAATATGTAGGAAAATAAATGCAAAATAAACATGGTATATTATTTTTATTAAATAAAAGAAAAGTATTGCTGAATATATGCTTGTTTAGGCAAAATGGCTTTACTTTGTTAGAGTTGCTCATATCTCTTGTCATAAGTTCTATTTTAGCAATTGGGGTTGGTTCTGTTTATTATGGCATACGCAGCACACAAAATTCTCAAAATAGCGTCAGTGAAATTAGAGACAGTGTATTTATTGCACTTGATCGTATAGAGAGTTCAATTAAGCATGCTAGTTTTATAGAATATGGGGATCAGAGATTCAATCCTAATGAAAGCTATATGGCAATTAGTTTGCCGATTACTCCAAGTATTGGATTAGAAAATACTACATTGAATACAACAACTTCTAATGGAAGTGATACATTCACAGTTGAAGTAAGTTCTGCGGATATAGCTAATGATATGATTGATTGTACAGGAGCATCTATGCCTGTAAACTCTGGGACTCTTAAAAAGAGTGTATATCAAAAATTTACAGCTGCAAACGATAGTTTAACCTGCAGCACTAATATTAAAACAAAAGATATGTCATTAGGCACAGAAAGTTATTCCGGATTTTTAACTCCAGTTAAAGTTGCATCTGGTGTTAAAAATATGCAAATATTTTATGCAGTTAAAAACAGTACAAATGGATGTGGTGTTGATTCAATCGGTAGCAGCAATTCTTGGAAAACGGCATCAGAAATTACGGATTGGTCTAAAATATGTGCTGTTAATATTTCTTTATTAGTGTCTAGTCAAACAGGGCAGTCAGTTAATGTAGCACAAGAAACAACTACAACACAACATTTTAATTTGGCGCCAAATAATAGCGTAAATGATAATATAGCAAAAGATGTAACAGTATCGGTTAGTTCAAGTTTATTAAAAAATACTCGAATAATTAAAAAGACAGTATTTTTAAGAAATAATGATAAATACTAGATTTTGTGTGTTCAATATAAACTACACATATATAAAATTTAAGGTAATGTATGAAATCAATAAAATATAAAAATATAAAACCTATAAATTATGGTTTTGCTTTACCCCTAGTATTAATAGTTTTTGTTATTATTGCTTTGATTTCTTCTGTTTCTGTAAAAATTTCTTTAATGGATGAAACTTTAGGCAGAAATCAAACCGATAGAAGTATTTCAAAAAAAATGGCAGAACTTGCATTAATGGATGCCAGAGATGATATTTTATGTACTAAAAAAATAAATGGCACTACAAAAAATGACGGCAGGGGATTTTATAATGATAGCTCTTTAAATGTGGAAGAAGATAAATGTTCTGAAGGATTGTGCGGCTATATAAATGATGATACAGCTCCAAAATATTGGGATGATATGCATTTATCAACTACATCAACGGATTTTGCATCATATGGTCAATTTTCCGGCAGAAGCTCTATAGGAAATGGATTATTTGGTTCTGTAAGAGATCCTAGATATATTATAGAGTCAATACAGGTAAAGTTGGCTTTGGGAGATTCTGGAAACAATGAATGGCAATATAGAATAACTGCGGTTGGTTATGGCAAATATAATCCTAATGTTTTTACTAAAATTCAAGAAGTGTATAGGGTTTATGAGGGAATATCAAAATGCAGTTACGGTAGTAATGCAAGTTATACTAGAAATTTTTCAGAAACATCAACCTATAACAGATAAAAGAGAACATATGTATAAAATAAAATACAAAGGTTTCACATTAATTGAAGTTATGATTGTACTTGGAATTGTGGCTATTATTGCTACTATAGCTATTCCAAATTATCAAAATTATGTACTACGAAGCAACAGAGCTCAAGGCTTAGCGGTATTACAGACTAATATGTTAGCTATAGAACAGTTTAAAACTAGAAACTTAACCTATCCGGCAGCTTCTCAAATATCAGCAGGGACAGTAGCTGGGTATTTGGATAAAACAAATACTGGAAATAGTATTCTTGGTTATAATATATCCTACAGCTTAGTTTCAGAAGTTGTAACTTTGACTATGACTCCTAATTCTACATTGACCAATAAAGAAACATTATGCTCAGTAATTACATTAAATTCTAATGAAGTTCAAACAGCCAAAGATACTGGCGGAGCAGATAAAACAACTGAATGTTGGGCAAATAGCAGGTAAATATGAAAAAAAATATTGCAGCAACAGGTTTTACGCTTCTTGAGCTAATGATGACGGTAGGTATATTGGGTATATTATCTACTATGACTGTGCCATCATTAGTTAGTGTTTATAATACTCAAGTAGATCAATCTAACGCTAGTCAGGCTTTAAGCATATTTAAAACAGCGAGGCAAAATGCAATTTCTATGCGTGCCAATACTTCAATTGAATGGTTAAATAATGAGTGGATAGTAAAAAATACTGTAGATAATAGCATTATTACACAGCAAAGAATTAATAATACTTTTCAATCTTCATTAAT
>JAHFQJ010000012.1 GCA_023266335.1 Burkholderiaceae bacterium | reverse complement strand
TGTTTCTTACTTTTCCGCTTCTTATATAGCTCTCACTACCGCATCTTTGGCATTTACACATCTGGTTTAAATTTTAATTCTTTACTTATTATATCTTTAACTATCTATATTTAACACTCTCCTATTATTTTTGTAGTGTGAATACGCCGAGTATTAAACACTATCATAATAATAAAATGTAGAGAGTATAATTTTAATTAAAATTATTTATTTATTTAAATAAATACATGATATAGTATATTAATATAAAATAATATACAATGTAGGAGTATTTAGCTATTATAGATACATATATGGAAATAAAAACATTTTATATCAAAGGGATAACAATTGACGGAGAAGTATTCCGCCCTAGCGATTGGGTTGAGCGTCTGTGTGGTGTAATGTCGCAATTTAGTCCGTGTAGCAAAAAATCAAGCTCAAGAAATCTTACATACTCTCCTTATGTTCAGCCAGCGGAGATTGACGGAATAAAATCTGTATTGATTGATACTGCTATCGCAGATATTGAGCCTAAAGCCCTAGATTTTCTATACAATTTTGCTAAGAGCAATAACCTCCATATCGTAATTGCATGACGTAAAGATTTTGAAAAAACGTCAGCATAAAACTATCGATTATTAAAATTTCATGAAATTAAATCAATATATTCTATAAACCTATAGTTTTTTTCCGATTTTATGCTATAATACCTAAGTATTGCATATGGCTAGTTATCAAACTATGTTATTGCGTGTGATTTATTGCAGTGTGGCATATGTTATACTTATCTCAACCAGATTTAGGGTAAGGCGGAAGCAAAAATTATGACATAGATAGTACATATACTACAGCTAGGATTAATTTTAAACAATAACGCAAACATAGATTTTAAGTGTGATGAGTATATTTGCCTATTCCACTGCTTTATAAGTACAAATTCAAAGTACAAGTTTTAAAACATGTTTTTTATCGAGGGTACACAAATGAAAAAAATTATAGCTTTATTAGCTGTTATTGGTTTAGCTGCATGTGGTCAAGAAAAGCCTGCTTCTTCTATAGAAGCTACTGCGAGTGCTGCTGAAGCTTCTATTGCAAGTTCTGCTGAAACAGCTACATCTGCTGTTGCGACGGCTGCAAGCACTGCTGAAACAGCTGTTGCAAGTTCTGCCGAAGCTGCTGCTTCGGCTGTTGCTAATGCAACAGAAACTGCAAGTGCTGCTGAAGCTCATGCTTCAGGTACAAAAGCAAAAGGTACGAAAAAACAATAATAAGTTAAATAAATTAACTGTTTTGTTGTGAATATATTATAAAAGCTGGGCTATCGCTCAGCTTTGTTTATTTGTTCTGAATATTAAAATTTTAAGCTAAAAATTCACCATGAAAATTTGTATAATTTCAACTAATCACAAGTTACCATCATGGATAGAACAAGGTATAAATGACTTTGTTAAAAGATTTGCTAATTGGAATTTAAATTTAATTGAATTAAAACCAAGTACAAAAACTTCTTTAGAAGAAAGAAAACTAATTGAAGCAAAAAATATAGAAAAACATATCCCAGCAAAATATAAATTAATTATATTAGATGAAAGCGGCAAAAACAATACCACGCAAGAATTAGCTCATAATATGTCAAATTGGCAACATCAATATAGTGGTCTATGTTTTATAATTGGCGGTGCAGATGGGATTTATTTTGGGCTAAAAAATCAGGCTGATTATATATTATGTTTATCATCTATGACTTTGCCTCATGGCTTTGCTAAATTACTATTAATTGAGCAAATATACAGAGTATGGTCAATATTAAATAATCACCCTTATCATAGGATATAATATACTAATCGGATTTCAATTTGCAAACTTTGTTGTCGCAAGCTCACGCCTTCGCCCTCAATGTAATAATATGTAATAGTCGTCGTAATTTATGCCTGATGCCTTGCCACAAAATGAACTACAATTAGTATATAAGCATTAACTTTTAAATTCACCGTAATTGCGTAAACGGGTATAGCGTCTTTCTAAGAGTTTTTCTGTTTTTAAAATGGATAAAGGTCTAAATACTTCAGTTAACGCACGCTTTAAATTATGCGAGGCTGTATTATAGTCTCTATGCGCCCCTCCAAGAGGTTCTTCAACAATTTTATCAATTAGTCTATGTTCTAGAATACGTTTTGCTGTTAATCCTAATGCTTCTGCAGCTTCTGGCGCCATACCTGCACTTTTCCATAATATACTTGCGCATCCTTCCGGAGAAATTACGGCATAAGTTGAATATTCAAGCATTAAAACGCTATCAGCAACTGCGATTGCCAAAGCACCGCCTGAACCGCCCTCACCAATAATTGTGCTGATAATTGGCACACTTAACGATGTCATTTCAAATAAGTTTCTGCCAATAGCCTCTGATTGATTTCTTTCTTCAGCATCAATACCAGGATACGCTCCTGGAGTATCAATAAAAGTAAAAATTGGAATTTTAAATTTTTCAGCTATTTTCATTAAGCGTAATGCTTTGCGGTAGCCTTCAGGTTTTGACATACCAAAATTACGCAGCGTACGCTCTTTTGTATCACGCCCTTTCTGGTGTCCAATTACCATGCATGAATGTCCGTTAAAGCGCGCTAAACCGCCAATTATTGATAAATCATCAGAAAAATGTCTATCGCCATGCATTTCATGAAAGTCTGTAAAAATATGATTAATATAATCTAGCGTATAGGGGCGTTGCGGGTGGCGTGCAACTTGAGATGTTTGCCAAGCAGATAATTTATTATAAATGTCCTTGGTAAGCTGCTGGCTTTTTTTAGTTAAAGTTTTAATTTCTGATGATATATCTAAATCTTTACTATTTCCATCAACTGATATGAGCTGTTCAATTTTTTCTTCGAGGTCTGCAATCGGCTTCTCAAAATCTAAAAATGTGTTTTTAGTCATATTTTACGCTACGCACATATTAATATAGTATAATACATGCTTTTGAATTTTTGAACAAGTTTAATGGATGCATAAGATTTTCAGTAATTAAAATGCGATCCTAGCATATCTATATGCCTATTGATAATAATTTTAGGGGTAAGTACTTAAAGATTTATTTATTTTTTATATTATAATATAAATAAATAATATTAATTTACTCCATACAATAAATCAACTTACTTAACAGGAAAAATTATGATAACTAAAGCTTGCAAACCTTTTGAAAACAAACAAGATTATGGAGTGCGTGAGTACTCTCATGGAGCATATAATTGGCATAATCAAGTCAGTATTACAAAACAAGATGATGGTCTTTTTAAAGTTACACCTCAATTTACAGGCTCTTATAGACTTTTGAAATATAGCAATGATCAAGCTAGCCATAACACTTCAGGGTTTTCAGTCTTAAATATGCTTAAGGCTCTAAATCCATTAACATACCGCAAAAAATATAATGCTGAATCATTTAATGCCCCTATAACACTAACAGAACGTGATTTAGCGCTAAATATTAGAAAAAGGCGTTTGGCAGAATGGAAGAAAATTAATACTTCTTTTTGGACAAGTTAATAATTTTTATTATGCTGTAAATAAATGCTTAACAAGATAAAGATATTGAAAAATGCATAAGATAAAAGACAATTTTTATAAGCCTTTTATTTTATATAATATGCTTAGTTCTTATTTGTAGCTAAGTTTTCATATCCAGCTGTTTTAGATAAAAATGTTAAGTTATTTTGTTTTATTGAATAGCTTTTATAATAACCAGAAATTTTTTGAGATAAAGTTTTTGATGCATTCCAAATACTTTTTGATGCTTTTTTAACTAAATCAGTCATACTATTTGAGAGAACAAACATTGTTCCAATCACACCTTCAACAATATGAGCTGGAAAATCTATTGATACATCTGTTGTAGCATTTACATTTATGCCTAAAGAATTATCCCCCATAATTAACTCATATGGTTTTGAAGCGATGTCAAATACTTTATCTAGACCGGGAATAAATTCAATGGGGCTGGTGTTTATAATTGGTTTTAGAATTAGTAAAATAGCTGCCGCCCCGCCTAATAACTTCCAAGGTACAGCTTTGCCGATAATTTTAAACAAATTACCTAATTTGTAATTTAGCATATTACGTATTCCGGTATTGGAATTATCTTTATTAAATCTATAATTAGTATAAGTTACACCCTCTGTTTCTTTTAAAATATGTTTATAAAATTGTTCTATCCATTGTTTTGTAGTATCTGATACAAAATGCTTATGTAATTTATTTTTAGTATTATCCATATTATTGAGAATACTTTTTACATCACTTAGTGTTTGGCTAAAAATATTTTCCAAATTATTTAAAATATCTTCATTATTAGAATATACTAATAAATCTTTAAAATCTTCTAAAGCATTGATTAAATTTTGAATATTTTCATGGTTTTTATACTGAACTTGCTTTAATATTTGTATTGCAGAATCTATTGCTTTTGATTTGTTTTGAATCTTAATCTGTATATTTGGATTTATTAAACTTGCTGGAAATAATTTTTCAAATTCTTGGCTTAAATTCTGCTTATTTTTTATCATCTCTAGTAAATTAGCTAAATCCCCATTTTTCTGCATATGCAAAGCTAATAAAACATGTTTATATGCATTAACTCTTAATTCTTTTTCAGAGGCATTTGGGTATAAATCTTGTAAGCTTTCAGTACTATCAGTTAAGCTAGGTATGCTGTTATTATCATTCTGCATTTTATTTTGAGTTACCGGTGATACCATTCTATAAATTTTTTTGCCTCCGTCAATTGCCATGCCAAGCAAACCGCGCCTGCTAAAATATCTAACTGATTTAGACACTGCCCGTCTAATTTCAGTATTTTTATCTTTTATTTCTTCATGATCTTTTTTATTAATTCTTTCTTTGTGTTCAACTTTAGACTCTAAAGAATCTAGCATATTTTCTAATACCTCAATAAAGTCATTTTCACTTTTATCAAAATTATCAAAATTATCAAAAATATTTTCAGCATTTTTTTTCAAATTATAAGCTGGGTTAATTGTCTTATCTTTGCTTATACTGATATGCTCATCATCATGTTCTTTTTTTAAGCTGTTTTTATAGGTATCTGATATTTTGAAATTGCCTTTTGCAAAGTTTGCCTGCATTTTAGCTAAAGCCCCTTCAAAACCATAATCTTTAATTTGCTGGACAATAAATTTATAATTTTTTGCTAATTTTTTAGCTATTCTGCCGATGGCTTTAAATACGGCTAAAGAATTATCTTTACCTATCATAAATGTTAAGCCTAAACCTAACAATATTGAAATACTGAACATAATCAAATGATGCAAAGGATCGCCAAATGCAGTTCCAAACACCATAGATACAGGCAAAGAAACTATTTGTGTGGCAATTCCCCCAGTTTTTACAGCTGCAGCAATATAAGCAGCAAAACTGGCTAATATAGCAGCGTATATGCCCATCTTTGCAATAAATGGATATCTGCGCAGCGGCTGTAATAATTTATCAAACTTGCCGTCTGATAAATTTAAATCTTTACGTAAATTAGCCTTAAATACGCTCAGCTGCTCTTTATTAATAAGTTTTATACGGCTAGACTGATTAATTTCCTGCTTGAATTTCTGCGGTAAAAACGGGGATATACTATCTTTAAATCTTTGATGATTTTCACTGATAAAAAAGCTCTTATCATTTTTATCTTTATTCGTATGTAAGCCAAAAAAGCTCTTTGGATATTTAACATTATGAGCAATCAAGCCTCCAATAACAGGTATTTTTTTATATTTATGATAAAAATTATCTGTAGCACTAAGCTCTTTTTCTATGTCTAATGTAGGGTTGTTGTATATAGTTTTTTCAACATTCTTTATATCTAATAACTGCAGTAATTTTTGGCAGGATAATAATAATGGAGCATATGCATGCTCCTGGCATAATTTTTCTAATGCCAATTTTTGATTGTCTGCATCTATTCCATTAAATGCAGAGCTGTTTAAGTATTTCAATATAGCACTTAAATGATATGAAATGTCATTAAATTTTTGATAAGTATTTTCCAAATTCCATTTTTTACCAAAAGAATAGGTTAAATACTTTACTAATGAAGGATTATTATTAATGCTGTTAAGTGTATCTTGAATAACTTGAGTGAAGTTAGTTATTTGAAAATTTTTAGGCGGATTTTGTAATTTTTGTGTTGAGACATTTTCATATTCTTTTAAAAATTCACGAATTTTATCTGCTTGAATTTGTATATATTTTTCAGATAATTCATCAAATATATTTGCTTCATGTTTATTTTCAACAGCATATTTTTGTATGCAGAGCTGATGAGTAATAAATAAATCATTAAAATTTAACCATTCTTGATACGAGCCGGCAATTTGTTCATTATCCTCTTGAATTTCTGGCAATTTTGATAAATCTAATTTTAAATCTGCAAATACATCAAATGCCATTTTCATGTGGCTAAAATGATAAATTTGTTTATTAAAGGGTAATATAAATTTACCTATATACTTACCGCTGGCTTGGTATTCTAATAAAGAATTTAAATTTTCATTACTTTCTTTTTGAATATTAGTTAAATTATAGGCTTGTAAAGGAATAGATTGAGGTTTCTCTGCTCCATTTACATATATATTTTTAGGTGCAAAAAAAATCAAAGTTTGAGCTTTATCAATTTCATGATTATTAATATTTACAATATGATTGTCATTATTTACTTGGGCCAAAGCATAAATTGTTTGGGGATTAAATTTTATATTTTGTAATTTTGAAAATACTTTATTTAATTTCCATTTTGAAACAACCGTGCTACAGCTCTGATTTTGTGATGAATTAAACAAATCAGTTATATTATTAATATTTTTACCAGCTTTGATTTCAAAATTATTATTGAAAAAATTGAAACTCGAAGATTTGATACTTCTAAATAAATTTTTTGGGGTTAGACTGCTCATTTGTGTATAAACTCTTTCAAATCTTAAGTTTTTGTTACTATAATTATACATGAAATATTCTTTTTTTATTCAAATTTATTCTGCCTGCAAATTTTTTTGTTTTGCATATGTCCCTTCGGCCTCTATCCTGCCTTGTTTTTCTAAGCTTTTTAACCTATGATTAACGAAGTAATTTGCTGTATAAGCATATGGTCTAGAGAATCTTTTATTTTTACTGGTAAAAGTTTTTTGAAGTTGTGCTTTTAGTTCTAAATATCCAGAAAACCTTATATGTATATCCTCCATATTTAAAATATCATTAACTTTAATTAGATTATCTTTATTATCAAGCAAACATTTTAAATTTGTATGCACATCTAATTTATGTAATATATGCGGAATTTCTTGGTTATCCCCATATGCAATCATAATTTCTAAATTATTATTAGTATCTGCAGTTAATGCCTTTAATTCATCTAAAGCGTAGTCCGAATGAATATCTTTATAGCCAATCATAATAATATTTTTGGCAATTTTAACATTGCGCTTTTTGGCATCTTCTTTTCTTTCTAAAATCATAGAAAGTGCAGGTGCTACACCGCTCCCGACTGATACAAAAAAAAGCGGATATTCTGCTTTAGGGCAGGTATAATGATTGGACCATGGAGCAGATACAATTAAAAATTTTGGCTGTCTTGCAACAATTAAGCTTCCGCATCCAGTATTGCGTATAAATAATCTTGCTGTATCTTTAGTTTTATTTATGCTTTGATTTTCTTTCGCTCTTATATGGCTATATTGTCTAATTTGTATATCATCTAATTCTGCATTTATAATGATGTCTAAGAAGTCTTGTAGTTTATTTGGATTATGTTTAAATTCCAACTCTTTTTTTTCTACTTCTGCATAAATTTTTTGATACTCTTTGGGGTCTAAATGCGGACTAATATTTTTATGCAGAAATTCCCCTAATGCCGGCACATTATCAATCAATTTCTTAGATTGCTCTGCTAGCCTATAATAATCATTAAAATGTAATTTTGGATGAATATTATTATCCAAAAATTCTTGTAAAGCATGAGGGCTAGCAATAAACTCTTCAGCCCTTTTTTCTATTTCGTCATTAATTTGACAATGTTTTTTTTCATCTTTAATAATTAGCAGTACAATTTGCTGCCCCGCTGTCATATTTTTTAATATCGAATTACTCATATCTAAAGTTAATTCACAACAGTTAGATAAACTAACATCAGCTTGATTTTTACTCATGGAGGTAATATCTAAAACTGGTATTAAATTCATAGGTTCTGCTGAACTATGTTTATCTCTGAATTTTGATAATAACCCGCAAGCCTGAGGTTTAAGTTTTTGCGGAATAACTTGCTGTTCTATTATTTTTTCCCGTTTTGTTTTTTTATATCTAATTAAAGTATAAACATCAGTTATATATGATTTAGCTAAAATACTGATAAATTTTATGCTTTCTTGTTGAGTGAAGCATTTTTTATGTGTACTCATCACACTTGAATTTTTGCAGTCTGATTGAGATAAGTCTATATAATCTTGAATTTTACCTAATCTATGACGAATGCTTTTAGAGTATTTTAAATATAAATTTCCAAATTGAGTTGTATAACTGATATTCCGCATATAATAGCTTATTTGATAATGATAACAATAATAAGAATTATTATCATTCTTATTATTATAAGATAAAATTTTAATAAAAATCAAGTTATTCTTAAATAAAAATTCACATATGAAGTTTAATCTTTTATAATGCAATTAGATTCAGCTGCTAAGCTGATGTATTTTATAACTCTATACTCATCTCAATCGGATTTATGGCAAGGCGCAGGCAAAAATTTAAGTGATATGAGTATGTATTAGAAAGACAAATATGAATATTAATTTAAATGGAAAAATTGCTTTAGTAACTGGAGCAAGCCGCGGTATTGGGAAAGCAATTGCTAAAACATTAGCGCAAGCTGGAGCATATGTATTTGCCACCGCTACCAGTCAAACAAGTGCAGAGCAGATTAGTGAATATTTAGGCAATAATGGTCAAGGTTTAGTGTTAAATGTAAATGACAGCAGTGCTGTAAATATAACTATTGGTAATATTATAAAAAGTAAGGGGCAAATTGACATATTAGTTAACAATGCTGGTATTACTAAAGATGGCTTAGCCATGCGTTTAAAACCAGACGATTGGCAAGCAGTTTTAGATACAAATTTAAGCTCGGTATTTAAGTTGACACAATTGATATTAAAGCCCATGCTTAAAGCTAAAAGCGGCAGCATTATAAATATTACCTCAATTGTGGGGGCAACGGGTAATGCTGGTCAATCTAATTACGCAGCGAGTAAAGCTGGAGTGGTAGGTTTTAGCAAATGTATAGCAAGAGAAGTCGGCAGCCGCGGTATACGTATTAATTGTATAGCCCCAGGGTTTATTGAAACTGATATGACCGATATATTAAGTGCTGAACAAAAGCAAGGTTTACAGCAGCAAATAGCATTGGGCAGATTGGGTAATACACAAGATATTGCAAATGCAGTATTATTTTTAGCAAGTGATTTATCAAACTATGTAACCGGCTCTGTTATGCATGTAAATGGCGGAATGCATATGAACGATTAATTTATATATAATATTATTATATTTATTTATAGTAAATAAAATAGAGCAATTATATGACCATAGATTTGATTAATAGAGGATGTATTTCTTTGCTAAGCAATAAAGAAAGCTCAAGCTGTAGTAGTGATATTCAAGCAAAAGAAGCTAATTTTACAAATATACATCATACAGATCAAAAGCTTCAAGTGCATTTTGATATGTGTGAGATACATTCTAAACAATCTAATGTTGAGATAAAAAACGATATTTTTACAGCTTTAAATAACTTAAAAATTAAACTGCCGGATAAATAATAATTTGTTAAAAATAGATTTTGAATAATACTAATTCTGATGCGGTTGACGTGACAACTCTAAATATTCCCTTGACTGCATTTCAATAATTCTAGATACGGTACGGTGAAATTCATTTGCTAATAAACCTTCCGTATAAAGCTCTTGTGCTTTAACTTCAGCAGACATAATTAATTTTACTTTATTATCATATAAAATATCTATTAGCCATGTGAAACGCCGTGCAGGTGTAGACATTCTAGGCGGCATGTATGGAATATCTGATAACATTATAGTGTTAAATTGCAGTGCCAACTCTAAATAATCATTTTGCGAACGCGGACTATCGCATAATTCTTTAAAATCAAACCAAACAATATCCCCGCACTTATATTTTGTACAGATTTTACGGTTTTCAATCTTTAAGTTACAATCTTTTTCTATATCCAAATTATTTAATGCCAGCTTTTTAAAATTTTCTAATAATATTTCATCTGTTTTAGAAGTAATAGGCGAATAATAAATAGGCATTTGCTCTAAACTGCGCAATCTATAGTCATTTCCTCCATCTACATTCACAACTTTTAAATGTTGTTTCAGCAATTCAATAGCGGGCAGAAAACGTTCACGGTGCAATCCATTTAAATATAAATCAGATACATCATAGTTTGATGTAAGCACAAAAAAGATATTATGTTTAAATAGTGCATGAAATAATTTATCAAAAATCATGGCATCAGCAATATCATTAATATGAAATTCATCAAAACAAATTAATTTATATTGTTTAGAAATTTTTTTTGCAACGCTGTCGATAGGGTTTGCCTGCCCGCGCAATAATTCTAATTCTTTATGTACATTACGCATAAATTCATGAAAATGTATTCTTAAAACAGGCAAATCTTTATAATCCTGCTTTATATATTGATAAAAACTATCCATTAAAAAGCTTTTACCGCGCCCAACACCTCCCCACAAATATACGCCATGATTAATATTTTTTTCTTTAGCTAATTTAGTTATTTTTAGAAATAGATTATTAATAGACGTGCTAAAGCTGGTATTATAATAATTAGTCAGCCAGTAGTTGAAATGCTTTTCAAGTATACCGGCTGCATTTAATTGGGAAGTGTCTGCCGTATAATTTTTATGCTGCAGTTTTTGTAGAAAAAATAATTTAAAATTCATTGCAAAAAACTATGGATAAAATACTACAACTTTAAAACTTGAAATCGCTTGATTAGTCTCAAATCTTAATTTTATGGGTAATTCTTCATTCGCTCTTAAGCCATATTTTTCTAGGCGCTTCCAATCAGCAGGTTTTAAAAATACTTGCGGATGGAATACTCTTCGGGTAATAATCTGTTCATTTAAATCAAATAAAGAAATCTCTAAACTTGGCATGGCTGCTTCACCGGCATATCTATTTTGTAATCCGACATTTAAAATGTAGCGGTTAGCATTAATGCTTAAATCTTTCTGCATATCAGAAAATGATACAACAGGATTATCTTTAAGTTTTAAAGGTGCTAATTGCCCGCCAAATATTTTAGCAATTATTTTTAATGCAGGCGATAAACTTGGCATTGAATTAGCAATATTATCTTTTTGCCAATAAATTAACTGAATAAATAATGCAAAAGCCAATATTATATTTCCTATAATAAATAATGGGCGTTTTTTTTGAGAATACCCCCAACTATTTAGCCTTTTATTTAAATTAGTATTACCAATTAATGTTCTTGGAGTATTATCCTCGGTTTCTTCATGTTTATTTTTTCTAAAGTTTAAAAAAGAAAATTTATCTTTAATTATTTCAAATATACTAATAGACACAGGCATACTAGATTGCATAATTGAGCTAGATTTTTCATTTTTATGATCTTTTTGTTCTTCTATATTGCTTGGAATAGATTTTATCTGCGGCAATATTTGTTGTTTTATATTTACAGATTCGGTGTTAGCACTTACTGATGCAGGCTTGAGATTAGATGCTTGAGTTTTAACTTCCGCAACAAGATTATTAGGCACCGTATTTTCTTGATTTACTTTTTGATTATTTAATGCATCAAGGCTAGGGCTATTCTGTATATTTTTTTTAATTTCATTTTCTATAGCATTAAATACATTACTGCAAGATGCACAGCGCACTAAACCTTTATATTTGTTTAATATAGCATCTGCAACGTTGAAAGTAGTTTTGCAATGAGGGCATGTAGTTATAATAGTCATAGATATTTATGGGTGCTATAGTTTTATACCAATATATTATAATACATATATTCTGCTAATATGTAGTTTTATCCATACTTAGGATTGTATAAATAATTTTATAATACGGTATTGTTACTTTTACATAATTTACTTAAAAAATGAAAAGTATCTTCATTATTATAGTTTGAACAAATCATAGAGTAAGCAGTCAATATAAAAACGCCCAATTAATTTTTTATCTCTACCTATAAATATGCTAAGCAAACCCTTTATTTCCCGACCTGTAGCTACAACTCTAATTACTATAGCCATTGCACTGGCTGGCTTACTTGGGTTTATACTTTTACCCGTATCGCCCTTGCCTCAAGTAGAATTTCCGACTATATCCGTGCAGGCAAATTTACCCGGGGCTAGCCCGGAAACTATGGCTGCAACAGTTGCCTCACCGCTGGAACGTGCTTTAGGAACTATAGCCGGTGTTACTGAACTTACATCTTCTAGCTCTCTTGGCTCAACCCGTATAACATTACAGTTTGACTTATCAAAAAATATTGACAGTGCAGCTCGTGAAGTACAGGCAGCTATTAATGCAGCTAGAGTTTTATTGCCTAGCAGCTTACCCAATAACCCGTCTTACCGCAAAGTTAATCCGGCTGATTCGCCGGTTATGATTATTGCTTTAACCTCGCCAACTATGACACGCGGGCAAATGTATGATGCTGCTTCAACATTATTAGCTCAACGTATCTCACAAGTTGAAGGTGTGGGGCAAGTTAATATTGGCGGCGGTGCTTTGCCGGCCGTAAGAATTGCAGTAGATTTACCTGCTCTTAATAAGCGCGGAGTTTCACTTGAACAAGTCAGAACCGCTATTACAAATGCTAATGTCAATCGTCCTAAAGGCATGATAAGCAACGAAGAAAACCAATGGCAGATTGGAGCAAATGACCAAGCACACAAAGCAGCTGATTATATGCCTTTAATTCTTAACTATAAAAATAATACTCCAACTTATTTAAAAGATGTGACTAAAGTTACCGACGGAGTACAGGATTCACGCAATATGGGCTTAACTGACGGCAAACCCTCCATACAATTAATGGTTTACCGGCAAACCGGAGCAAATATATTAGAAACCGTAGAAAGAGTTAAGAAAATTCTGCCTCAACTGGCTGAAGCAATGCCGCAAAATATTAATATGCAGGTTGTAATGGAGCGTACCACAACCATTAAAGCTTCATTATTAGAAGTTGAACGCTCATTATTAATTTCAATTATGCTGGTTATTTTAGTAGTGTTTGCTTTTTTAAGAAGTGCAAGGGCTGCTTTAATTCCTGCGATTGCAGTTCCTGTATCATTACTTGGCACATTTTCTGTTATTTATTTACTTGGCTATAGTTTAAATAATTTATCATTAATGGCATTAACTGTAGCAACCGGATTTGTAGTTGATGATGCTATTGTAGTACTTGAGAATATTATGCGCCATATTGAAAAAGGCATGAAACCTAAGGAAGCAGCTTTAAAAGGTGCAAAAGAAGTTGGATTTACTGTTTTGTCTATGAGTATATCTCTAATTGCAGTTTTTATTCCAATTTTAGCCATGGGCGGCATTGTTGGAAGATTATTCAGAGAATTTGCAATTACTCTTTCCGTATCTATTCTTGTATCTCTTTTTGTATCATTAACCGCTACTCCGATGTTATGTGCATACTGGCTGAAAAATAAAAAGATGAATTTAAAACAGCATAATTTTCACAACAACGACGGAGATATAAACCCAAACGTGATGGGTACATACTCATCTCAATCGGATTTAAGGCAAGGCGGGGGCAAAAATTATGACGCAGATAGTACAAGTAGTACAGCAAGGCATAATTTTCACAACAACGCAGACATAAATTCAAGTGTGATGAGTATGTATGCTAAATCTTTAAGCTGGTCCTTACGCCACAGCAAAACTTTATTATTAATCTTTTTTATTACTATCGGCGTTAATGTTTGGTTATATATTCATGTTCCAAAGGGATTTTTTCCCCAGCAGGATACCGGATTAATTATAGGCAATATTCAGGCTGATCAGGCTGTATCATTTCAATCCATGAGTCAAAAGGTTACACAGTTTGTAGAAATTGTTAAAAAAGACCCAGCTGTAGCACACGTTACCGCCTTTACAGGCAATGGACAAGTTAATTCCGGATTTATGTTTGTAATTTTAAAACCATTAAAAGAAAGAAAAATATTAGCTGATGAAATAATTGCAAGACTTAGAGGAAAATTAAACCGAGTGGCTGGCGCTTCATTGTTTTTACAATCATCACAAGATTTAAGAATTGGAGGCAGGCAAAGCAATGCACAATATCAATATACTATTCAATCGGATAACTTAGATTTATTACGGGAATGGGAGCCTAAAATCCGTGAAGCTTTTGGTAAATTGCCGTTATTAGCTGATGTTAATACGGATGCTCAAGATAAAGGTTTACAGACATCTTTAGTTATAGATAGAGATATGGCGATGCGTTTAGGCGTAAATGTACGCATTCTAGATTCCACTTTAAATAATGCATTTGGACAAAGACAAATTTCAACAATCTATGAAGCCTTAAATCAATACCGTGTGATTATGGAGGCAGATTCTCAATTTTTACAAAGCCCAGAGTCATTAAAAGATATTTATGTTATATCAAACAGCGGACAAACTGTACCTATTTCTGCTTTTACTAAAATTATGCCGACCAAAGCATCGTTATCAGTTAACCATCAAGACCAATTTGCATCTTCAACTATTTCATTTAATTTGCCGGAAGGTGTTTCACTAAGTCAGGCAACACAAGGAATTGAGCAAGCTTTAGCAAAAATTGGTATTCCGAGCGCAATTAAAGGTAAGTTTCAAGGCAGTGCAAAAGCTTTTCAAGCTTCACTTAGTAGTCAACCTTTGCTAATTCTTACTGCACTAATCGTGATATATATTGTATTGGGCATATTGTATGAAAGTTTAATTCACCCCCTTACCATTCTTTCAACTTTACCTTCTGCCGGAGTTGGCGCTATTTCTGCCTTAATGCTATTTGATAAAGAATTTAGTATTATTGCATTTATTGGTGTCATATTATTAATCGGCATTGTCAAGAAAAATGCAATTATGATGGTAGATGTAGCAATAGAAATTGAAAAAAGAGACAATACTACGCCGGATAAAGCAATTTATCAAGCTTGTTTATTACGTTTTCGTCCTATTTTAATGACTACTTTAGCTGCATTATTTGGAGCAATTCCGTTAGTATTAGTCAGTGGAGAAGGTGCTGAATTACGTCAGCCTTTGGGCATTTCGATTGTAGGAGGTTTATTAGTTAGTCAAGTATTAACTCTTTATACTACGCCTGTAATTTATTTATTCATGGATAGAATAAGGAATTATAAATTTAGAAAAGCAAAAAATTAATATATACTAATTGAATATTTTATGCTCCGTTTTTCCTTTTTCTTTGCCTTATCCGTTATCCGGTTTATAATTAATAATAAAAATTAAAAATATTACCTATGTTAGTTACAGCAATTGCTGGAGAAACCTCCGGCGATATATTAGCGGCCAATGTATTATATAATTTACAAACATATCGTGAAGTTAATATAAATGGAATTGGTGGCTCTTGGCTCAAAGAAGTTGGTCAAAAACAATGGTTTGACTGCCACGATTTGGCAGTTAGGGGCTATGTTGAAGCACTTCCAGCTTTATTTAAAATTCTAAAAATCCGTAAACATATTCTCACACAGTTAAAAGAAAATAAACCATCTTTATATTTAGGTATAGATGCAGCTGATTTTAATTTACATATAGAACAATATGCCCATAAATTGAATATTCCAGTCATACATTTTATTAGCCCTTCTATTTGGGCTTGGAGAAAAGAGCGTATTCACAAAATTAAGCAGGCTGTAACTCATATGCTGTGCTTGTTTCCATTTGAGCCGGAAATATACCATAAAGCCGGCGTGCAAGCTACCTACGTAGGTCATCCGTTAGCAAGTAAAATAAACATAGAGCCTAATACTATAAAAGCACGTCAAGAGCTGGAAATTAATCAAGAATTTACTACAATCGCCCTATTACCAGGAAGCCGCAACTCTGAAATAAAATATCTAGGCAAATTATTTTTAGATACAGCTTCTTTACTAGATAAATATATAGAGCGTAAAATGCAGTTTATTCTGCCCATTGCAAATAAAAATATACAAGAAAATATTTTAAATTTAGTGCGTAAATATCCGCATTTAAATATCACATTAACTAACAGTTCAAGTCTTGCCCTAGAAAGCTGTGATGCTGCATTAATAGCCAGCGGAACTGCCTCATTAGAAACAGCTTTACATAAAAAACCTATGTTAATAGCTTATCAAGTTCCATGGTTAACTGCACAAATTATGAAGCGTCAAGGATATTTACCTTATGTAGGGTTGCCTAATATATTAGCAGGAAAATTCATTGTCCCCGAATATTTACAAAGCAAAGCAAATCCAAAAGCTTTATTTAAAGGATTAGTCAAATTATTAAATTCTGAAAATAAAGATATGATTGAAGAATTTTATAACATTCATCATAGTTTACGTATGGATACTATCGGCAAAAGCACAGAAGTTATTGCAGGATATTTATAATTATTGCCGGTATGGTGTGGGAAGCATAACTATAAGCTAAGAAATATTGAATAATTTTTGATAGCGTCAACTCTAGAAGATATTTTCATCATACTAAACATTATAAATCAAAATCTTTTGTTATTAGTAAATTTTCCTGCTGCGGCGTCATACCTGCGAAGGCAGGTATCCAGCATGCTGAGTTTTTAGCACGACCTGATGAATTTAACAAATATCAGGCTATTTTACAATCAATTCTCTTTGCATAATACTATGAGAATTTCTGTTATTTTAAAATTTTTATTTTTGTTCTTTAGGTTTTTCATTACGGAGATCCTCATCTAATGGAAAAACTCTATTCAAAAATGTATGACGAAAAATAAGAGCGTTTCCATAACCTGACAAATCTATTCCCTTCGCTAGAGGATTAAATGCCATACCATCAACATTCCTAAAAGAGATAAAACGATATATCCCCTCAGAAGCATCTTTTAATCTCACAAATTCATGCACCTCAAAGGGTTCAGTTAAATTTCTACAAGCTCTACATTTTTGGTTATAGTCATTTTCAGGCTTACAAGTAAATATTACCTCTGATAAAAACGGTGAATCCCGAACTACACTAGTTAAAATTCCCGCCATCTTCACCCCTAATTTTAAAAAAATCTATTAAATAAATATCAAAATCACTATTTAATTACTATTAAAGCGTATTATAATTAAAAAACGTATTTATAGGAAGCATAACTATGAGCTGGGAAATACTGAATAATTTTTTAGTAAAAGAACATGTCGGCATATTTAAATCATCGAATAATTTTGATATTTATGATTTACATACAGGACAAGTTATTTTAGAATGCAGAGAAAATAAGTTAGGCATAATCACTAGGCTGTTACGTTTTACTGATTATAAAACTTACACTCCTTTTAATATTCAAATCAAAGATATGCAAGGCAGAGTAATTGTAAATATTTCAAGAGGAATATCCATATTTTTGTCTAAAGTAGAAGTTAAAGATGAAAACGGCATTTTACTTGGAATATTTAAACAGAAATTATTTTCTATCGGCGGTGCATTTTCAATATTAGATAGACTTAATCAGGAAATTGCTTTGCTTAAAGGCAAATGGACAGGCTGGGAATTTAATTTTCAATCTAAAGCAGGCTTACATTATGCACAAGTGACTAAGAAATGGGCGGGTCTTGGAAAAGAATTATTTACTTCAGCAGATAATTATGTGTTAAGTATAGATAATAATGCACAAAATAATGTTGAGTTAAAAAAATTAATCTTAGCTGCTGTAATGTGTATAGATATGGTTTTGAAAGAATAAAATAAACAAATTATTTATGCCTCCAATAAACATTTATACTAATCGTATTTACATTTATGACGAAGCCATGAACCTGCGAACGACAATTTTGACAGCAGCAAAGCAAAGTTCGCATATTGGAATCTGATTAGTATAGATACAAAAATCTCAAAGTATGTTAAAATGGTATGTTACATTAAACACACAATTTCATACCTATGGAAAATACCCTTATTGCAGCAGCTGCTGATTACAATGCAGCGTCAATTCAAATTTTAGAAGGTTTAGAAGCTGTACGCAAACGCCCAGGTATGTATATTGGAGATACGTCAGATGGAACAGGTTTACATCATTTAGTATTCGAAGTTCTAGATAACTCAATTGATGAGGCATTAGCCGGATACTGCAGCGAAATTCATCTTACCATTCATCACGATAATTCCATTTCAATTACTGATAACGGACGCGGTATTCCAACCGGTATAAAGATGGATGATAAATTTGAGCCTAAACGAAGTGCAGCTGAAATAGTCATGACAGAGCTGCATGCCGGCGGTAAATTTGATCAAAACAGCTATAAAGTTTCCGGCGGATTACACGGCGTAGGCGTGTCATGTGTAAACGGATTATCTAAATGGCTAATATTAAACATCAAACGCGATGGTAAAATGTACAGCATGCGCTTTGAGCAAGGCATTACACAAAATCGTGTTATTGAAAACTTAGACGGGATATTAGTTTCTCCGATTGAATGTGTCGGAACTACTGAAAAACGTGGTACTCAAGTACATTTTATGGCAGATGAAGAAATTTTCGGCAAAGTGGAATTCCATTATGAAATTTTAGCTAAGCGTATTCGTGAATTATCTTTTTTAAATAACGGTGTTCATATTAAATTAACTGATGAACGCAATGGAAAAGAAGAAGATTTTGCATTTAGCGGCGGTGTAAAAGGCTTTGTTGAATATATTAACCGTGCAAAAACTCCTTTACATCAAAACATATTTAATGCTTCAAATTCAAAAGACGGAATTGGTGTAGAAGTTGCAATGCAGTGGAATGATTCTTATGCAGAGCAAGTATTATGTTTTACTAATAATATTCCTCAGCGTGATGGCGGAACACATTTGACAGGTTTGCGTGCTGCTATGACACGTATCATCAATAAATATATTGATGAACATGATTTAGCTAAAAAAGCTAGAGTAGAAACTTCCGGCGATGATATGCGTGAAGGTATAGCTTGTGTATTATCTGTAAAAATACCAGAACCTAAATTTTCATCACAAACTAAAGATAAATTAGTCTCAAGTGAAGTAAGAGCTCCGATTGAAGAATTAATAGGTAAGGCTCTTGAATCTTACCTGCTTGAAAATCCAAATGATGCTAAAGCAATATGCGGCAAAATTATTGAAGCCGCTAGAGCTCGTGAAGCAGCGCGTAAAGCACGTGAAATGACGCGCCGTAAAGGTGTACTTGATGGAGTAGGCTTACCCGGCAAACTCGCCGATTGCCAAGAAAAAGACCCGCGTATGTGTGAATTATTTATAGTAGAGGGAGATAGTGCGGGAGGAAGTGCAAAACAAGGGCGGGATAGAAAATTCCAAGCCATATTGCCGTTAAAAGGTAAAATTTTAAACGTAGAACGTGCAAGATTTGATAAAATGTTATCCAATCAGGAAGTAGTTACATTAATTACTGCTCTCGGGGCGGGTATTGGTAAAGATGATTATAATATTGAAAAACTACGCTACCACCGCATTATTATTATGACAGATGCTGATGTGGACGGAAGCCATATCCGCACGCTTTTATTAACATTTTTCTACCGCCAGATGCCGGAACTAGTAGAGCGAGGGCATATATATATTGCTCAACCGCCTTTATATAAAGTTAAGCACCAAAAAGAAGAGCGATATATTAAAGATGATGAGGAATTGATTACATATTTAACTAATATTGCATTATTCGAAGCAAGTCTTCATGTTAATCAGCAGCCAGTTGAGCAAAGTCAATTTCTAGAATTATGTGATAATTATCAGCAAGCACAAAGACTGATTAAACGCTTAAGTAAAAGCATTGACGAACAAGTTTTAAATGCTGTTTTGTCAGGTATAAATATTAATTTAGATAGTTATGACAATGCTCATCAAAGTGCCGATATTTTAAATAGTTATATTTCAAATGTTGATATTGAAGTTGAAAAAAATATTGAAGAACATCATCAATTACTTATTAAACGCCAGCATCACGGCAATACAAAAGTAAGCACTCTGCCTTATTCATGGGTACAAAGCAATGATTATATATTCTTATGTAAAGTTGCAGGTATGCTGACTCAATATGACAATAAAGAGGGTAAAAATATTTTAATTCAGCGGGGTAATGGCGAGAAAGCTAAACAGCAGTCTGTAGAAAATTTCCCCCAAGCAGTTGAATGGCTAATGAAGCAAGCTGAACAAACTACTTCGCGCCAGCGCTATAAAGGCTTAGGAGAGATGAACCCTGACCAATTATGGGAAACCACCATGGATGCGTCTAAACGCCGTTTACTTAAAGTACAAATTGAAGACGCAATTAAAGCAGATGAAGTATTTTCCACATTAATGGGCGATGATGTAGAACCGCGTAAAAACTTTATTGAAAGCAATGCAATTTATGCGCAAAATATTGATATTTAAATTAGATATAGAATAAAAAACTTACCTTTCTATAAGGTAGGGATTTAATTTTTTATGAAAGTTGTAATATAGTAACATAAAAAGAATGCCAATACCGCCCGTATATTATTTTATTTACAGTAAAATCCCTGAGGCTATATCAATTTGCATTTTTATCTATAAGCAGTTAAGATAATTCGTTTTAATTTAAATATATATAATTATGAGATGTTCTAATAATGACGGAAAACTAGGGTTTAATAAGATAATTGTTTCAAATAAGGTTTTGACAAGCGGTAAAAATTACTCACCAATGCTGGAAACATTAATAAATTCAAATAGAACTAATAGCAGTGCTCTTTTTATTCTTTGTGATGATTGTTTAAGCCAATTACAATCTGATAACCCTAGTTTGTCGTTTGATGGTGGGATGTTGAGGTTATCGGCAAGCACACATTAAAGCGAATATGCATAAGTAAGCAGGTAAACATTATGGAGTTATTTTTAGAGTAATTCTGTACTAAAATTACCTATTAGGTGGCAGGTCTTGAAATTATTGATATATATAAATCATACTATAAAAAATATAATGAACGGCAATAATATTAAATATTTTAAAATTATTATTGGCAAAGGCGACAACAAAATGTTTAAACTCTTAGTTTGATGCTTGTATATTTGCCTATATAAAGCACAAATATAACACTGAAGGATATAAATTATTATACATATGCAAAATGAAATAAAAAGTACTTTAGAAAATAATCAAAGTACATGCCAATTGCCCGCAAGTTTTTCAAATATGGATTTATCTGAAAAATTATTAAAATCCGTACATAAATTAGGTTATACAACTCCTACTACTATTCAATCTGAAGCTATTCCGGCTATTATAAATCAGCATGATGTTTTAGCCAGCGCACAAACCGGAAGCGGTAAAACAGCCGCTTTTGTAGTTCCAATTATTCAAAGATTATTGAAAGATGCAAGTGATAGCCCATCACCAGCTAAACATCCGTTAAGAGCCTTAATTTTAGCTCCAACCCGTGAATTGGCTCAACAAATTTATGAAGTATTTGCAAAATTAATAGAATATACGCCTTTGCGTATTGCAACACTGCTGGGTGGTGAATCTATGCCAAATCAAAAGCAGTTATTACAAAAAGGCATAGATATTGTAATTGCTACCCCAGGGCGTTTATACGACCATGTAAATATGAATAATATTCAGCTGGGAAAAGTAGAAATATTAACTCTTGATGAAGCAGACCGCATGTTAGATATGGGATTTTTACCTGAAATTGAGAAAATTATTGCTCATATTCCAAAACATAGGCAAACCTTATTATTTTCTGCAACGTTTTCAGAGTATATTACTAAGTTAACACAGAAATATCAAAATGCTCCGGTTATTATTAAAACTCATTCGGCAAATTCAAGCAATGTAAATGTGAAACAAAGTATATATTTGATACAGGAATATCAGCGCTTAAGCACATTAAAACGGGTATTGCATGATAATCAAGGGCAATGTATTGTATTTACAAACAGCAAAATTGACTGCAAAAAACTTCAGCAGCAACTTGATGTTAATTATGAAACTTTGGCTATTCATGGCGATATGACGCAATCTCAAAGAATTGAAAGTTTACAAGCGTTCAAAGAAAATAAAATTAGAATACTGGTTGCTACTGATGTAGCCGCCCGCGGTTTAGACGTTGCAGGATTGCCTTTGGTTGTAAATTATCATATTCCATATCACGCTGAAGATTATATACATAGAATAGGGCGTACAGGCAGAGCCGGACAAACCGGATTAGCTATATCAATATGTTCAGACAAAGAAGTTTATAATAAAAATGCCATTGAAAAGTTAATCGGCAAAGATATTATAGAAATTAAAAATATAGATAATATAGATAATATAAATAGAACAGATAAAGCACTGCCTAAAGATAATTTATTTGGTAATAAAAATATAAAATATGCTATTTGCGGTGAATATATCAACAAGTACACTAAAAATAAATTAATCCCAGACTGTGCTTTATTTAGAATTAGACCTAAAATTGTACATACTAAATAATCTAATATAATTTATAGACATATAAAAAATCAATGCAAAAAAATAATTTAATAGGTATTTTAGGCGGCGGGCAATTAGGCAGAATGTTTACTCAATCAGCACAAGCACTTGGGTATCAAGTATGTGTTCTCGATCCCGCCTCAAAAGAACAAAGCCCTGCAGCTAGTATTGCAAACTTTCATATCTGTGCAGATTATACAGATGAACAAGCTTTAACTCATATGGCAAATGTATGTTTTGCTGTATCTACAGAATTTGAAAATGTGCCGGCTTCAACATTAGAATTTTTCAATAATACTGGTATATTCACTGCACCTAATGCATTTGCTGTTTCAATTGCACAAAACCGGATTCAGGAAAAACTATTTTTCTCGAATGTAGGCTTAAATGCCGCACCATTTTACGTCATTAACTGCATAGAAGACATTTATAAATTAAATGAAGAGATAGATGAAGACTTTTTGCCTGCTATTTTAAAAACTACTCAATTGGGCTATGACGGCAAGGGACAAATTAGCATTTATAATATTGAGCATTTACACGCCGCATGGCAAGAGCTGCATCAGGTTGAATGCATTTTAGAAAAAAAAATTAATATTCATCATGAAATTTCTGTAGTTTTAGCTAGAGATAGATATGGTAATATTGCTAATTATCCAATTGGACAAAATATACATAAAAACGGCATTTTATTCAGCTCAACTGTGCCGTCGCCTCTAACACCTGCCAATATAGCTCAAAAAGCTTACCAGAATGCAAAAACAATCGCTGAAAGCTTAAATTACATTGGGGTTCTGTGCGTAGAATTTTTTGTATTGGAAGATGAATCCATTTATGTTAATGAAATAGCTCCACGCCCGCATAATTCTGGGCATTATACCCAAAACGCATGCATAACAAGCCAATTTGAACAGCAAGCTCGTATTTTAGCTAATTTACCCTTAGGCAGTACAGTTCAGCATAGCCCTGTAGTTATGTTAAATATTTTAGGCGATGCATGGTTTAAACATAATAATGAATATAATGAGCCAAACTGGCAGCAAATTTTACAGCATGCCGGTGTACAGCTTCATCTATATGGTAAGCAAGAAGCCAGAGCGGGGCGTAAAATGGGACATATAAACTGCGTAAGTGATACGCTTAAACATGCACAAAATATTGCACAGCAGGTTAGTGAATTGTTATAATCATACTCTAATTATTTTTTTAATTATAAAGAATTTTACGGTCAATACTTATAACTAGAAATTTATAAAAATTTTAAAAATAAAATCATGCTGCATAGCGAAATTTAAGCACTTATACAACATATATAATTTTGTATATAAACTTAAATCTTTATTTTATAAGGCATACTGCAATATGCAAAATATTTCCGCATATAAATCTCATTGCATTTTTTATTGAAATAATAAATACTTCCATTCAGTCTAACATTTATTCAACGTTTACTATTTCTAAAATTAGAGGTAAAAATTATGACAAAAATAAGTAGACATGTAACAAGTGTAGTTCATTTTGCGACAAAGCGGCTGCAGGAATAATTATGACGATAATATACACACTATAATAGCCTGCGAACAACAATTTTGACGATACTAAACTTCGCACATTGAGATATGATTAGTATAAGTGAGGTAAGAAATAATTTTGACAACAGTGCAAACCTAAATTTAGATTTGATAAATATATAATTTATAAAGTACATATTTAACTAATAAGGAATAAATTATGCCGGACTTAGATACTAGTAATACTAATGATATATTAGATAATATCAGCGGTGTTAACATAAAAAATATTGGAATAAATGCTCCAAAAAGCCATGCAGAAAATGCTTTGCTTAATATACGTGATTTAACTGTGCAGTATTATGCACCAAATAAAATTACGGTAGCTTTGTATAAAATTAATTTAAGCATCACACAAGGTGAGAGAGTAACGATTGTCGGACAATCCGGATGCGGTAAATCTACATTACTAAATACAGCCGCCGGATTTTTAAAACCAGCTGCCGGCGAAATTCTTTTGGAAGGCAAACCCATTACTAAGCCAAGCAGTGAACGCATTGTAGTGTTTCAGGAACATGGTTTGCTACCATGGAAAACTGCATTGGAAAATGTTGCTTTCCCCTTAATTCATGCAAAAAAACTCAATCTAGAACAAGCTGTGCATAAAGCACAAAGCGCCTTAACTTTAGTCGGTCTGCATGGTTTACAAGAAAAATTCCCGCATCAGCTTTCAGGCGGTCAAAAACAGCGGGTTTCAATTGCTAGAGCATTTGCGATGGAGCCTAAAATTTTGCTTATGGATGAGCCATTTTCAGCACTTGATCAAATTACGAAAAATACATTGCAGGACGAGTTATTAGAATTATGCAAACATACTAACGCTACGGTATTTTTTATTACGCACGATATTCGTGAGGCAATTAAAATTGGCAACCGCGTAATTGTATTATCTGCAAATCCAGGGCAAATTATTGCTGAGCTTGATTCGTGCTATGGTTCAGATGCTGATGTGGTTGAGAAACAAAAAAATCAAATTGAGCAATTATTAGGCATAAAGTAATTAAAACTGAATTTTATAACTAAAAGGAATTTAACATGACAAATACATTTTACCAACCGGTTCCAGCGGCTCAAATTAAAGCATATGAGGTACACATTTCCCCGCTTAACAGATTTTTTAAATCAGATTTATTTCAAAGAATAGTAATATTAGCCATGATTATGCTTGTGTGGCAGGGCTTAGCTCTGTATATTCACAGCAGTATTCATAATGGAAACTTATTATTTCCAACCATTATAGACACTATGAGTGAATTAGGTAAATTATTATTTACTATAGAATTTCTTAATCAAATTTGGCTGACTGTATTAATTTTAGCAGTATGTTCTGTGATTGGGATTATACTTGGGTTTTTATTTGCCGGCTTTAGTATTTCCACCAGAATTGGCTATAATTTTCTTGAATTAATTGCTCCGCCTATGTCTTCGCTACCGGCAGTTGCCCTAATTTCAGCTGCTATATTAGCATTCAGCAGTAATTTATCCTCAATGATATTTGTTGTTTCAAATGCAGTTTTCTGGACAGTTCTAGCCTCTACACATGCTGGTTTTACGCATGTTCCAGAAACTTTAAGGCGTGTCGGGCAAAATTATGGTTTATCTTCGATAAATTTTGTACGATATATATTATTTCCTGCGGCTTTGCCTTCAATTTTGATGGGCATTAGATTGGGTATTTCCCGTGCATTTCAAGCTTTTGTTGCGGTTGAATTAGTTATTGGAAGTGTATACGGCGGAGGTGCTTTAGGATTTTTTATTGCCGAAGCTAAAAATAATTACCAGCCGCCTTTGGTTTACGCTGGTTTATTTGCAATTATGTTAATTAGTTATGTACTGGATAATCAGTTGTTTGGTTACATTGAACGCAAGACTATCATTAAATGGGGCATGAAAAGTTAATTTTCAACTTTAAAATTATAAAGAATACTACAGCTGAAATATTTGCTGAATCTTATACAGTGTTGGGGTTATAATTTCGTTTGAAAGATAAATAATATAAAATAATTTGGAGTACATATGAAAAAAATGAAAAATCTTAAGAAAAACCTATTAAAATTATCTACAATTACTTTAGGTTGTATTGGTTTAATCAACACATGTTCAGCTGAAGTCAATAAAATCACAATTGATATTCAAAATGGCTCTAACTACATGGGTATGGTAGTGATGAAAAAAATGTTTTGGGACGAAACAGCTAAAAAGCACGGAATTTCTACAGAGCTAAATTTAAATAAAGTCGGCGGGCCAGCAGCAGCAGCAGATAGATTTTTATCCGGTGCAAATCAAGGCATGACAATTAGTTATCCTTTAATTTTAACTTTAAATGAAAAAACTAACGGCGATGCAAAAATATTATTTGCAAATAGCATGATTAATATGCTGTTCAATACAAATAGCCCAACTATAAAATCACCAAAAGATTTTAAAGAAGGAGATAAAATTGCTGTAACTGCTTTAGGTAAATCTATTCAGGCTGTATCAAGCAAAAAACTAGCTGAAAAAATATTTGGTGATTATAAATATTATGATAAAATTTCTGTGCAGATGAGCCACCCAGATGCATTTGCTGCATTAATGGCAGGTAAAATTACTGCTCACTGGGCAACTCCTCCGTTTGCACAAATGGAATTAGAAGATAAAAGAAACAGCACTGTGGCTAAATCATTTGATTTATTTGGAAAACATCATTTAACTGCCATGGCTGTATCTCAAAAATTTTGTACAGAAAATCCAAAAGTATGTGATTCATTATATGAAGCCTATAAAAAATCAAATGACTGGATTAATGCCGATTTCAACCGTGCGGCTGCATTTTTTAAGTCAAATGTTGGTGCAAATGAGCAAGTAGAAGATTATTTAGAGCAATTAAATAAAAAGCAAATTGAATTTACTTATGTTCCGCAAGGCATTAATTCTTTTGCAAGCTTTTTACATAAAATAGATGAACTTAAAAAGCCTTTAAAATCATGGAAAGATATTTGCATGCCACAACTGCATAATGAAAACGGCAGCTAAAGCCTATTAATAATAAGAGACTACACCAACTAATTTGATATATTAATCATGATATGCAGGATAAATCCGGCTGTTAAAACAAGTGTCATACGTATCTATAGGTTTGCAAATACGCAGGAATGACCATAATTGATGTTAGATAATAATTCAGTTCATCTTTCAAATTACTTGTTCAATCCCGATAGTAAGTTATCACAGCTGCTGTACTTAAAAAAACAGGGATTTTTTACTCTGTTTTTTATTTATCTCTATTTAATGAGTTAGCCGAAGATTTACTCTTATTAAATGCAGATGGTTCGTCTAGCTTAATTGGCTTTTTCTTTTGTAACTGCTGCATATTTTGCTTATTCGATTTTTTTACTTTTGCATCTTTAGCATTTAAAAGTAAGGCTAATTCAAATGCCCGCGGATGATGTTCGTTTTTATCATCATCTTCCAAACTTTCTATAGCATCTTTTCTATGCAGAATATCATACCCATTTACCTCTTGATGTAATTTTGCAGGACTTATTCTTATGCGCCGTGTTCTGCGTTTTGCCAACGAAGCTACAGGCGGAGCAACTATTTTCGGTGGTAATTCTGCACCATACAACATTTTTTTAAATGCTGCCCAGCTAGTAAAAGCCTGTAAAAATTCATACAGTAATTTTTTATATTTTAAAATGTGAGGGTTAACTTTATTTTTAAATCGAATATATAGAACTGTTAAAACTAGAACAAGAATTAATACGATTAAAAATTTCATATATTTTATCTTTTTAGTGGGCTATAATCATAGTATAGCTAATTTTAAATAATTTTAAATAGCTCATAATTATAAATTACAAAAATCCATTATATAGAGAAATAAACTTATGCCTCAAAACTATCAATTATCACAACCTAGCCACTATCACATAAATCCTTCAAATTATAAAGAAACCGATGCAGAATCTGCGTTTGTAGAAAAATATGTAAATATTGCAGAAGAACTTAGACAAAATCCTGAATTAAACGGTGAAGAGCATAAAACTAATGGAATATTAGTAAGGGAGCTTAAAAAATTTATACCAGATTTTAATATCTATACATTTGGCGATGTTGTTGGCAGTACGAATAAATCAAAATATGGAATTATTGCAAAAATTGAAGGCGGTAAACCTAGTTGCACAGAGCATAAAAAAGCTTTAATATTAACTGCAGATATGGATGCTTTACCAAATAAAACTGATATTGCAATCAATGATGCATCGCATAATTGCGGACATAATGTTAATATGGCTGGATTATTAGCCGCTGCAGAAAAATTAGCTAAAAATAAAGATAATCTTTCAGGCGAAATATTTATAATATTTACACCAGCAGAAGAAAGCGGCGGCGGTTTTGGCGAAATGATAGATAAGGGATTATTTGAGAATGATAAATTTGGTTTACAAGATTATAATCCGGAAGATTTAAGCATAATTACTATGCATAATAATCCAATGTATGAAAAAGGCACAATAGCAAGTAGAGTTGGTGCATTTCTATGCGGTAATAATGACTTTAAAATTGAAATAACCGATAATTCTGATCCAAAAATAGATAATAATAAAGAAGAATTTAATAACATCAGCCTGAGTATAATAGGTAAAGGTGGTCATGGCGGTATGCCGCATGAAGCTAATACACCTATTCTACCTATGTTAAATTTGGTTGACGTCTTAAAGCATAATCCTAAATATAAGAATATTCAAATCAATAATTTAAATACTGGAACAGGTGCTTTTAATATTATTCCAACTGAAGCTAAAATTAGTATTTCAGTTCCAAAATCAATCGATTTGAATTCACTTAAAGATTTTCTCCGCAATTTTTGCAAAACTTCATCTTGTGAGGTTAATTTTACAGATTGTGATGATAATGACGGCAAGTTAAGCCAAAATTCAATTCAAGCAGCTAAATCAGTATTATCAAACTTGTACAATTTAGTATCAAAAAAAACACCTGCGAAAAGCACCAATATTTTATCACCAACCTATGCATCGAGCAATGCAGATGGGAAAATTGTTATTCACGGTACAAGCAGATTTTTTGAAAATGAACATGCCCAAGCTTTAAAAGATGCTATAAGCTCAACCGTAAGCCAAGCTGAATATTATGGCGATGGTATTAGAGCAAATGTAGAATTCATTCAAGATTCCTATCCGGTTACAACAAATACAGAAAAATTTACAAAAAAATTATTTGACGGATTAATTAAATTAAAAGATACAGGTGTTTCATACATAAAATATGTAAATACCAATGCAGATCAAATTGGCGGTAGAGATGCATTTCCATTTGCTTTTAGTAAAGGCAAAGTAAAACATTCAGCCTACTTTTTTACAGGCACAAAAGTAAATAAAAACGAAGTTGGTTTACACAATACAAGTTTTGTAGGCAAAGCCGATATTCATATAAGAACAGCAGTGCCAGCATTTTTAAACATGGTTGAAACTACTTTGAATGCCAATAATCAAGCGTAGCTTGCTTATAAAGGGATTGTATAATTAAGCTGATTAAGTATTACCTAAACACCATAACAGCTTAATATCATCGTTCCCGCATAAGCGGGAATCTGGATACCTGCAAAAATCAAAGCGAATAACTTACTTTGATTATAAATTATACTACTGCTGCTGTTGTTGCATGCTATGTGAATCTTGTTCTGCAGCATGCTGTTGCTGCTGTTCAACTTGCTCCTGCATATAAGTTTGAAGAGATAACGGCTGCTCCACATCTTTCATAGTTAAGCGGATTCTATTTTTTTCTTCATCTTTTTGTACAACTTTAACATTGACTTTTTGCCCTTCGCCTAAATAAGTTCTAATATTACGGATTCTTTCTTTAGAAATTTCTGAAATATGTAATAGCCCTGTTTTACCTGTTCCCTCAATTAATTCAATTACAGCACCAAAATCCAAAATTTGTAATACGGTACCAGTATAAATTTTACCTGTTTCAATATCTATACTTAAAGATAAAATACGTTTTTTAGCTTCTTCTAATCCAGCTGCATCGTTAGAAGATATAGTTACCTCACCATCTTCTGTAATATCAATTTTTGTATTAGTTTCTTTAGTTAATGCCTGAATATTACTACCGCCTTTACCGATTAAATCACGGATTTTATCCGGATGAACACTAATTTTAACCATACGCGGTGCATGTTCTGATAATTCAGTACGGTAACCAGATAAAGCTTCCTGCATAATGCCTAAAATATGCATACGCCCTTCTTTAGCTTGAGCCAAAGCAACCTGCATAATTTCTTTGGTAATCCCTTGAACTTTAATATCCATCTGTAAAGCGGTAATCCCATCTGATGTACCTGCTACTTTAAAATCCATATCACCTAAATGGTCTTCATCACCCAGAATATCTGTAAGAACAGCAAATTTATTTCCGTCTAAAATTAACCCCATTGCTACACCAGCCACATGCTGCTTTAACGGCACGCCTGCATCTAATAATGCTATACATCCTCCGCAAACCGAAGCCATTGATGAAGAACCGTTTGATTCAGTAATTTCAGAGACTACACGCATGGTGTAAGGAAAATCTTCCGGTTTTGGCAATACTATTTCTAAAGCAAGCAAAGCTAAACGCCCATGCCCAATTTCTCTGCGCTTTGGCGCACCTACTCTGCCCACTTCTCCTGTTGCAAATGGCGGCATATTATAGTGAAGCATGAATCTTTCACGTGAATCGCCATAAATTGAATCGCTAACTTGCTCATCATTTCTAGTACCCAAAGTTGTAATAACTAAGGCTTGAGTTTCACCTCTAGTGAATAAAGCACTGCCATGAGTACGCGGCAGAACCTGATTACGTATACTAATAGGTCTTACGGTTCTTGTGTCTCGTCCATCAATACGCGGCTCGCCGTTTAAGATTTTTTGCCTTACAATATTAGCCTCTAAATCAAACATGATTTGATTTATATCATTTGATGGAATTGAACTAAATTCAGCATTTTCAATTTGGTTTTGTCCAGCAAAATACTGTTTAATTTTTTCATATGCGACTTCAATAGATTGGCTACGCTCCTGCTTTTGAGTGATTGCATAAGCCTGCTCTAAATCTTGTTTTACAATTGAAGAAATTTTTTCAATTAATGCATGGTTTTTAGCAGAAGCTTGCCATTCCCATTCAGGTTTTCCAGCTTGAGCAGTAAATTCTTCAATAGCTTGAATTGCAGTCTGCATTTGCTCATGTCCGTAGTTAATAGCACTAAGCACTATATCTTCACTTAATTGATTAGCTTGGGCTTCTACCATTAGCACAGCATTTTTATTTCCAGCCACAACTAAATCTAACGTGCTTTCTTTTTGCTGTGATTTATTCGGATTAAGCACATATTCACCGTTGATATAACCAACACGTGATGCACCAATAGGTCCGCAAAATGGAATTCCAGAAAGAGCTAACGCAGCAGAAGCACCTATCATTGCAAGAATATCTGTATTTATATCCGTATTTACAGATAATACATGAATTACAATTTGTACTTCATTATAAAAACCTTCAGGAAATAATGGTCTAATAGGTCTATCGATAAGTCTTGCCGTTAAAACTTCTGCATTGCTTGGTTTTGTTTCTCTTTTGATATATCCGCCTGGAATTTTACCTGCAGCATATGCTTTTTCTAAATAATCTACAGTCAAAGGGAAAAAATCTTGTCCTTCTTTGGCTTTTTTTGATGCTACAACAGTTGCTAGTAATACTGTACCTTCCATCGATACTAATACAGCTCCGTCAGCTTGCCTTGCAATTTCCCCTGTTTCCAGAGTAATAGTGTGCTGCCCTAAGGTAAAAGTTTTTTCTTGTTTGTTAAAATGCTGCATATTATATTTTTCCTGTTATTTATGATTGAAGTTCAACTTTATGAATACATTCATCAACATTACTAATCATAAAGAATTTAGCTTAAATGCCATTCTATTTAATATCAGATATAGTCTTACATAACATTATATAGAATGACACTATTTATAATTAGACGTTGCTTTAAAGTTACATCAAGCTGAACATTAAAAAAAAAGCATGCCTATAATTTTTTATTATGAGCATGCGTATTTTGTTAGTAAATAATGTTATATTACTTACGTAAACCTAAAGCTTCAATAATAGCTTTATAGCGGGTAATATCCTGACCTTTTAAATAGTCTAATAATTTACGTCTTTTACTTACCATTTTTAAAAGACCACGACGCCCATGATGATCTTTTTTATGCTCTTTAAAATGCCCTGTTAAATAGCTTATTCTAGAGCTTAACAAAGCAACTTGAACTTCCGAACTGCCTGTATCTTTAGCATCTCGTCCAAATTTTTCAACGATTTCTTGTTTATTGATATTACTCATTTCAATTCCTGCTTGCGGTTGTATAAGCCGTTAAAATTCAGCCTAATACTTTATATAGAATAGAATATAAAACAACCATATTAAAAAAACTAATATGTATTCCAGAAAAATACATATTCAACTCAGTGAAGGCTCATCTCACTGCATGATTGTAACATAATTATGCATGTTTACCAAATAGTAATTCATGCAGGGATTATATATTTTTATAGTAAATTATATTTTTTTGTTATAAAAAACAATTTTATGTTAATAAGTCTTTACTTACATATTTAATTTATGTAAACTTTATCTGTTAATATTGAAATTTTAATTTATTTTCTGATTAAACAAGCTATTAATTAATATTTATTGTATAAGGTAGTTATTTAATATAATAAAGTATTTAAAAAAATAGAATGTTTATTCTTTGATTTTAAACCAATTGAAAGGATTTATTATGACATTATGCACTAAAGTATTTGGTAAAAATCCTAGTGATCATAGGCTTATAATATGTAATGCTATAGCTGAACTAGGTGATACACGCTGCTTGGAGCATGGCGGGGTATATGGCGGTTTAAGCAGGTTATCATCAGCTAATCAACAAGTAAGAGTAGGCTCACAAATGGCTAGTTTGCCCTCCGGTACACAAATTACAAATCTTAGAAATAATACGTGCTATAGCTGTGGAGCACAAAATGGTTATGCTGAAATGAAACATGATAATTCGAACACTGTGATGCTTAATCAATGCGGTTGCCTAGCAAAAAGATATGCTCGATCTCCTTCAGGATATGGATATATTGAAGCTGGAAGCATAGTATCATCACAACAAGGACCTTATCCAGCTTTGATGCCGCCGCCGCCAGCCAGCACCGTTTATTCAACTCAAAAAAAAGCACTTCAAGCTGCTAAAAAACAAGGCTTAACCCCAGCACATTCTGTAGCTAGCGATAGAACAGGATTTACTGCAGGTGGGGCTGCAATGAAGAGAAACTCAAGATTAGGAATAGAAGGAAGCAGATCATCGACCGCTTCACACCAAACTGATAGAACAGCCCGCCCCGAGGATTTAAGAAAACAGGCACTCAGAAAACATGGAGCATCTAGGGTGCCTCCACCGATTAGTAGTCATGTATGCAACGACAACGACAGCATAGTCCCTGACGATTCAATATCCAAGGCTGGCTCAAGAAGAACTGGGCACTCTTATCGCTAAAATTGGCAAAAAATAAACAAATAGACACACGGGTAAACAAAGGTATTTACAAATATCTTTGTTTCTAATATAATTACACAATGTTCGGGGCGTAGCGCAGCCTGGTAGCGCATCTGATTTGGGATCAGAGGGTCGAAGGTTCGAATCCTTTCGCCCCGACCATCATATCTAAAATTCTCATATATTTAAATTTCAGTCTGCCTATAGCTCAGCTGGATAGAGCATCGGCCTTCTAAGCCGAGGGTCAGGGGTTCGAATCCCTTTGGGCAGGCCAGTGAAAATTATTGTTCCATATATTTTGTTTGTTTCGCAAGTTGTTATTTTTATAGATGCATGTCAAAATTGTTGTTTTGCACTTTCTAAACCCAAGATATTTTCTTTATCTGTACCTGCTTTTGCTCTCAGATCACGTATTTGTAAATTATTACTTGCCATCGCATCTTTTTTAGCTTTGGTATAAGGTTTACGGGTTTTTGGCGTATAATTTGTAAGCCGTCATGACTACATGCAATAGAAAAACAGAGCAAATGCAAATAAGACAAGTTCAACTTTACATATAAACTACATATTGGTAATGACAACTACGTAAGAATGTGTTTAACATTTGGAATGAATAAATATAAATATTGTTTACAAGTGCATTTTTAATAGACTTAACTGATAAAAGATATTTGATATTCATCATATTTTGAATAAATATAAAATTAATGGTTGTATTTTTTAATTTAAAGGAACATACTGGTATTACTTTATAAAAGGAAGTAAACAATGACAAATTACAAATTTAACATTAACCAATCAGATATTACAAATCCAGCAAAAAATACTAATAATTCAAATGTACCAGATTTGAACAAAGCGGTTGCAGAATATGTTTCTAAAGGTGGATTTAAGCAAGAATCTATTCCTAGTTTTGAAAATAATGCAGATGGTGCTAAAAAAGCATCAGAATGGCTAAATAAAAATAATAGTACTCATAGATTTGTGATTGATTGTATAGATGTTAATTCTCAACAAAGTAAAGAATCTACATCATCACTAGATAAAAAAGAACCTGTAGCTGGATAATATACTTAATAAATAATTATATTTATTTCACAAGGTAAATAAAAAAGGAGCGTAAAGCTCCTTTGTACTTAATCTCATACTAAACTCATTTAATTATATTTATTATTTTAAGCCTCGAGAGGCGGGAAATTCAACCCTTAGAGAGATTAAACTAAATATACTGCCAGCCAAACCCGTATTTCATAGCTTTCATAACATCTTCTTTATCATAGCAAATATCATCTTGATGATAATCAATATAATCTCTAACTATGGTTACAATTTGTACAACAAATTGTGCATGCTGATGTGGTATATTTTTTAATTTTAATAATTTATCTGATAAATCTATTTCCATTTCTAAAATAGACAATGTTTGTTTGTCAATTTCTTTATACGCATCTTTTATTTTTGTATAGTTTATATCTGTGCTGTTGTTAGAATTATCCCACACTAAAATATTATTATTTTCATCTTTAGTATAAAATCCTTTTTTAGATTTTTGCCCCAAATAATTTTTGCTAATCAATAATTCTAAACTTTCCGGCATAGAATACCAATTTTTAAATTTATCATCTTGGATATTCTGCATTGTTTCAATCACATGTTTTACTACATCTAACCCTACAATATCAGCTGTGCGGTAGGTCGCTGATTTTGATCTTCCTATTAATTCACCGCTTAATATATCTGCAATTTCCAGAGACAAATTAAATTTTTTATTGGTATGAATCACAGCTAACCAAGCAAAGAATCCAATTTTATTGCCGATAAAATTTGGCGTATCTTTCGCATTTAAAAATTTAAAATGCACTTTTCTAGCTAGAAAATTTTGTATAATATGATTACATTTATGATTATTTTCAGCACTTTTTATATATTCAACTAATGGTAAATGACGTGGCGGGTTGAAAAAATGCAGTCCGCAGAATAATTCTGGATTATGGGCAAATTTTGATAATTCTTTAATGCTTAAACCGGATGTGTTGCTAGCCAATACAGTATTTTGATTGAGATACGGCTTTATAATTGTATATAATTTTTCTTTTGCTTCTATCTTTTCAATAATGGCCTCTATAACTAATTCACAGTTTTTTAATTTATTTAAATCATCATCATAATTACAGTTATTAATATTATTTAAAGCATTTTTATAAATTTCTGTACTCAATATACCATTGATTTGCTCTTTATGAGAAATATTTGAAATCGATTTATTTATCCCCAATTCTGCCAGCTCGATGGACTTATCGAATAAAAATATTTTATACCCGTATTTTGCTAGTTCTAAAGCAATCTGACTGCCCATTACTCCAGCGCCTAACACAGCAACAGAAGTTAATGACATTAAACTTTTATCATCTATATTTTTCATATTATTCATAATTTACCACTTTTGCTTTGTCTCAAATTCATATTTTTTATAGTATATAGCCACATGTATCTTTTTTGCAATTTTTTTCACCTATACTCATTGTAGTTCATTTTACGGCAAGGCAGCAGGAATAAATATTCAGCCGGCATTACCTGTTAGCAATAAGCAAAAAATTTGCTATACTTGAGCGAATAAATTAATAAAATAATGGGCTGCGCAACAGAAAAAGAATTCGAAAATAAATTTAATTTTGAACATGGCGGCAGAATTTTAACTTATATAGATTTTATAAAACAGCAAAAGCCATTTGCAAAAAATAAGGATTTACAAGAATATATCCGGCCAAAAAATGGCAAAAACTTAGTTACACAAAATTTTGATAGAATTTATGTGCATGAATTAACGTTGCGTCAGGGAATTTTAGCCGGTATGCAACAAATAGATTTATTTAAAGATACTTTTTTAATTAATCTTGTATTTGGTTATATTAGTAATAATACTAAGGAAAATTTAGATAAAATACATCATTTATTTGGCGGATTAATTTCTAAAGATAATTTATTTGGAATACAACGCGGAGCTATAGATAAGGCTAAGCCATATTTTTCATATTTGGTTTCCGGCATACAAAAAATGTTTGGAATAAATCTTAATCTTCAAAAACAAGGCATATTATTTATATATTCAGGCGATAGAGATACAGACGTAGAATTTGCATTCAATGCAGCTAAAGCAAGCATACTTTACTTCATGATGTGTCTAATTTAATTAGTATTCCGAATATAAAACAAAAAATGCTGGAATATTCAAAAAAAATGCCGGTTTTTGTGTTATCCTGAAGTTCAGATGATACAGTAGCGGAGTTAGCAAGAATTGAACTAGGTATATGTACAGCAGCACAAAATCATAATTCATCATTAGAACAAGAAGCAGACATTCTAAATGATAAATTAAATGTAGCTGCATAAATTTATACTGAATTATGTATTATGATATAATACTTTAATAATTCTAACCCAATAGGCACTACCATATGGAAAACCAATCAGAAAATAAGCAAAAAGCCTTGGCCGCAGCTCTAAGTCAAATTGAAAAACAATTTGGCAAAGGTTCTATTATGCGTTTAGGGGATAATGAAATTGCAAAAGATATACAAACAGTATCTACAGGTTCACTTGGGTTAGATATTGCTTTAGGTTTAGGTGGTTTACCAAGAGGTAGAATTGTTGAAATATACGGTCCGGAATCTTCTGGAAAAACCACTTTAACTTTACATGTTGTAGCTGAAATGCAAAAATTAGGCGGAATATGTGCATTTATTGATGCAGAACATGCTTTAGATGTTAGATACGCTGAAAAATTAGGCGTCAACATTAAAGATTTGTTAATTTCTCAGCCGGATACAGGCGAACAGGCTTTAGAAATTACTGATTCCCTGATTCGTTCAGGCTCTATTGATTTAATTGTTATTGATTCAGTAGCAGCACTTGTTCCCAAAGCTGAACTTGAAGGACAAATGGGCGATAGTTTACCAGGTTTACAAGCCCGTTTAATGAGCCAAGCCCTACGTAAATTAGCCGGAAGCATTAAACGAACTAACTGTCTAGTTATATTCATTAACCAAATTCGTATGAAAATTGGTGTAATGTTTGGAAGTCCGGAAACTACCACAGGCGGTAATGCGTTAAAATTCTATTCATCTGTACGTTTAGATATACGACGCACCGGTGCAATCCGTAAAGGTGATGAAGTTATCGGTTCAGAAACTAAAGTAAAAGTTGTAAAAAACAAAGTTTCTCCACCATTTAAAGAGGTATTATTTGATATTTTATATAATGAAGGTATATCAAGATTAGGTGAAATTATTGATTTGGGTGTAGAGCATTCTATTGTAGATAAAGCTGGAGCTTGGTATAGCTACGGGGGTGATAAAATTGGGCAAGGTAAAGATAATTCAAGAGAATATTTACGCCAAAATCCGAATTTAGCTCAAGAAATTGAGAATAAAGTTAGAGTAGCTGTAGGTATATATAAGCAAGAAAATAATAAACCTGCCGACATAGTTCCTTCTCCAAAATCTAAAAAAGAACCTAAGGAAAAGCAGGAAGATAAAGTATAAATATATTATCATATGCCATTGCCCCTTCGTTCTGAGTATTTATTAAAAACATTAATTGAACGCTTTATTGCCGAAGGGCAGCCTTTGGCTTCAAAGATTTTGGTTGAACATGCAGGTCTTGATATTTCTTCTGCAACTATCAGAAATATTATGGCTGAATTAGAAAATTTAGGTTTAGTTACCAGCCGCCATACCTCAGGCGGCAAAGTTCCCACAGCTAAAGGCTACCGTTTATTTGTTAATTCGCTGATTTGCGATCAAGAAAAATATACTCAAGAATATATCCAGCTTGACGGCAAGAATTTAAACATTATTAAACAAGAAATAATGCAGGGGCTAAAACAAGATAGTCTTAGCCCTAAGCAAGCTTTAGCTCACGCCAGCCAAGTTATTGCACAGCTTACCTCTTATGCCTGTGTTTTATCCACTCCATATCAAGATGAAATATTACAACAGGTGGAATTGGTCAAATTGAGTACGCATAAAATTTTGCTGATTTTTATTAGTAAAACAGGCGAAATTCAAAATCACATATTTACTACTAAAAAAGAATATAATACCAATGAGTTAGCAGAAGCTGTGCAGTTTATTAATAATTATTGTAATGGCTTAACTATTTCTACTGTCCATACACGGTTAACTCAAGATATTAACAAATTACAAACTCATATTTTAGAGCTAACTCAAGCTGCTATTTTAATTAATCAAAAACTTAATCAACTGAATAATTTAGTCATTACAGGTGAGCGTCAACTAATTGCGGGTGATTTATCTAAAAATATGCAGGAACTAAAGCAGCTATTTAATTTATTTGATAAAAAACAAGAATTATTAGAATTTCTACATGAATTTAGCCAAGCTCAAGGCATAAGTATATTTATTGGCGGGGAAAATGGAGATAATCAAAAAATACACTCTTCCGCTGCTTATGATAATCAGGCAACGTCTAATATTTCCATGGTAACTATGCCGTTTAGTACAGATAGTACAAATAATAATCTAATCGGCACGCTTGGTGTAATTGGTCCAACCCGTATGCACTATGATAAAGTAATTTCCATTTTAAATATTACGACTAAATGTATACAAGATTATTATACAGATTTTACCAGCGGATAAGTATAATTTTTGAGAGTATTAACCAAAAGTGCTGGCGGAAATCCTGTAAAATAGCATGCTGGATACATGCATTCTCAGGTATGACACTGCAAGAAGAAAATTTACAAAAATATAGAATTTTTATTTATGAGGTTTATTTTTATAAAATTATACAAGAATCATAAGCATAGCTATATTAATTCTGGTTTTGCTTCCCGATTAAGCAATTTTTCTAATACATATTTAGGTTTATTTTTATTGAAAATAATATCATAGACTGCATCGATAATTGGGGTATATATATTGTTTTTTTGAGCAATTTCATAAATCAATTTAGTGCTGTTTACCCCTTCAGCAACATGACCTAAATTTGCTAAAATATTTTCTAAACTTTGTCCTTGCCCGAGGTAAATTCCAACGGTACGGTTACGGGATAAATTACCTGTAGCAGTTAAAATTAAATCTCCTAAACCAGATAAGCCCATTAAAGTTTGAGTATTTGCACCTAAATATGTGCCTATCCGCATCATTTCGCTTATGCCTCTTGTAATAAGAGCTGCTTGAGCATTTAAACCTAATTCCAAACCGCTGGCAATCCCTGATGCAATAGCTAAAACATTTTTTAAAGCCCCGCCAATTTCACACCCAATAACATCATCACTCGTATAAATTCTTAAATTGCTCTGGTGTAAATTATTTTGAATATATTGTTGCCAATCTAGAGATGAAGAGGCTGCAGTTAAAGCACAAGGTAAGCCAGCTGCAACTTCCTGAGCAAATGACGGACCAGTTATAACACCAATTTTTGAATAATCCGGCAATAATTTATTTACTAGCTGATGGGGTAAATATGTATGATTTTCAAAATTTATAAAACCTTTACATAACCATGCAATATATTGATTATTGTGAATTTGATTATTAAAAATATGGTTAATATTTTGAACAATGCCGGCTAAAGCCTTACTTGGTAGTGCAATAATAATTATATCGGCATTGCTGATGCTATTTTCAAAATCTAAGGATAAATTTAAATTTGAGTTAAGTTTAATATCGGGAAGATATTTTTGATTATAGCCCTGCTTAAGAGATTGAAGCAAATTTACATCTCTTAACCATAAAGTTACATTATGATGATTAGCAAAGCTGTTAGCTAAGGCCGTACCCCAAGCACCTGCACCTGCTACACAAATATTTTGCTTAATATAATTTTCCATTTTGATTATTTAAGTTATCATCAAAACTGCTAAACTGCAATTTTTCCTCTGTATTAAAATCTAAAAATATGTTTAATTTATTAAGCTTGCTGTGCTTCTTGTTCTTGCTGTAAACGCTGTAGGCGTTGCTCATATAAAACTTGAAAATTAATTTCTGATAAATGAATTGGTGCAAAACCGCTTCTAGCAATTAAATCAGCCATATTACTGCGTAAATAAGGATAAATAATTGTCGGGCAGGCAATACCTAAAATTGGATCAAGCTGGCTTTCATCAACATTTTTAATTTCGAAAATACCGCCTTGCTGCAATTCAATCAATAAAGCTACCTTTTCTTTTTGCTTAATAGTCAATACAGATTTAACTACTACTTCAAAAATTTCATCCTGCAGGCGTGATGCTGAAACATCTAATTGGATTTCAATTTCTGGGGCATTTTGTTCTAGGAAAACTTGCGGAGAATTAGGCTGTTCAATAGAACAATCTTTTAAATAAACACGCTGAATATTAAAAAAAGGCTCATTATTATTTTCGTCCGGATTTTGGATAATATCTGTCATTTTTATTCCCTATTTAATAATTCGTCTAGTTTACCTTCATTTTCTAGGGCTTGCAAGTCATCATATCCGCCCACATACACACCATTAATAAAAATTTGGGGTACAGTTTTTTTGCCGGTTAATTCTATCATTTTCTCTCTTAATTCTGGTTGTTCATTAATCAATATTTTATTAATTAAATGAATATCGATACCTTTTTTCTTAAGTAAAGCCAACGCCATATTGCAATAAGGGCAAATTTTTGATGCATACATGGTAATTTTAAGATTTGACATAAAAAATATTTCCTTAAATTCTATATTTTTATACTTATTTTAATCAGAATTGCTACAAGCCGGAGGCAAAAATTATGACAACTGTGTACATATTAGTACATTGAGGGCAAAGCTATGAGCCTGCAAACAATAATTTTGACAGCACGAAGCGAAGTTCGCACATTGAAATCCGATTAGTACAACTCTCAATTTTATTTTTATGTTATCATATTGGCTATAAATAAATAAGGGTTTGTTATGCCGGTTAATTTAGTTTTACCCAAGGCTGAAAGTTTAATTCATGTGAAGGGTATTAGATTAGGTTATGCTATGGCGCATATTCGAAAACCAAACCGTAAAGACTTGCTAGCGGTTCAAATTGACAGCGGCTCAAGTGTTAGCGGCATTTTTACGACAAATAAGTTTTGTGCTGCACCTGTAACTGTATGTAAACAAAATTTAGCATCTAAATCAGAAATAAGAGCTTTAATAGTAAATACGGGAAATGCAAATGCAGGTACGGGTGAAATAGGCTTAAAGCAGGCAAATTTAACTTGTGAAATAGCCGCTGAAATTTTAAATATTCAGTCTAATCAAATATTGCCGTTTTCTACAGGTGTTATATTAGAATCATTGCCTATAGATAGAATTATACAAAACTTACCTGAAGTTATACAAAATAATAATGCATCTTGGCTGGATGCGGCAGAAACCATTATGACGACAGATACGCAGCCTAAAGCTTACAGCAGACAAATTAATTTTAACGGGGAATTGATTACTATTACCGGAATTTCTAAAGGTGCAGGCATGATAAAGCCAAATATGGCAACAATGCTAGCTTTTATCGCTACAGATGCAAACATTACTCAAGAAGTTTTAGATGAAATGCTAAAAGATATAGCTGAGCAATCATTTAACTGCATTACAATAGATGGCGACACTTCAACTAATGATTCTTTTATTTTAATTTCAACAAATAAATGTGTAAAGCATAAAATTGATAATAAAAATTCAGCCGGCTATTTAGAAATTAAACAAGTAATTTTAGAAGCGGCACAGTTTTTGGCTCAAGCTATTGTAAGAGATGGTGAAGGAGCAACTAAGTTTATTACTATTAGTGTAAAAAATGCAGATTCACAAGATGATGCAAAAAAAATTGCTTATTCAATTGCACATTCTCCCTTAGTAAAAACAGCATTTTTTGCCTGCGACCCTAACTTAGGACGTATCTTAGCTGCAATCGGATATGCACAGGCAAATATTCAGATTGAAAAAATTGATATGTATCTTAACAGTGTAAAAGTTGTAGAAAATGGCAGCCGTTTTGCACAATACACCGAAGAGCAGGGACAGCAGGTTATGAAAAATAGTGAAATAGAAATTATTATAGATTTACAGCAAGGTAAAGACTGCACAAAAATATGGACATGTGATTTATCGCATGATTATGTAAGCATTAATGCAGATTACCGTTCGTGAAATATAATATATACTAATCGATTTCAATTTGTGCACTTCGTTGTCATCATATTTATTCCTGCTGCTTTGCCGCAAAATGAACTACAATTAGTATAGCATACATAATAGGTAAAAATTTCGTATGAATAAGTTTAGAATTATCCGTAATACAAAATATAAAAATGATTATCAAGACAGTAAATACAGCCGTCATAAAGCAATTTATTTACTGCCAAACGCATTTACTACAGCGGCTTTATTTTGCGGGTTTTATGCAATTATTCAAGCTATGAACGGAATGTTTGATAAAGCGGTAACCAGTATTTTTATGGCAATGATTTTAGATGGTTTAGATGGAAGAGTGGCGCGCATGACACGTACGCAAAGTTCATTCGGCGGGCAGTTTGATTCACTATCAGATATGGTATCATTTGGTGTAGCACCTGCACTTTTAGCATATGAATACGGACTCAAATATTTAGGTAAATGGGGATGGTTAATATCATTTATTTACTGTGCAGGAGCAGCTTTACGTTTAGCAAGATTTAATACCAGCATCGGAATTATTAATAAATCATTTTTTCAGGGTATTCCAAGCCCAGCAGCAGCAGCAAACATAGCAGGCTTTATCTGGCTGCTTATGGATAAGCGTGAAGTTATAGGGTTTTTACATAATCACGGAATTAATCAGACATGGTTATTATGTGCAATTACCCTTTATATCGGCTTGGCAATGGTGTCAAATATACCATTTTATAGCGGAAAAACCATTGGTTTTGGTAATGTGCCATTTAGCGTAGTTGTATTATTTTTAATAGTTTTTGCTGCAGTCGCTGTTGAACCTTCTGTTTTGTTATTTGCTCTATTTGCAGTTTATGCATTATCCGGTTTTATTATATTAATTTATTATAAGCTAACTGGAAGGGGTAATCCGGTAAAGAAAAAGGAAGCATATACTCATACGGCTTGAATTTAGAAGTATCTCTCTAAAAAGCATATAACGTTAGTAAACAATATTCAGGATATAAAAATGCAAATTGCTAACCCAATCTATGATACATTTTTCAAATATATGATAGAAAATATCAGCAGTGCAAAATACATAATTCAGACAGTATTAGGACAAAAGCTTATAAAACTAGAACCGATACCTCAAGAGAAAACTCTATTAATAGGCGGAAAAATTAATACGCTAAGATTTGATTATGCTGCCATAATAAAACAAGAAAATGGTGTATATAAAAAAGTATTAATAGAACTGCAAAAAGGTAAAGATAAAATAGATATTGGCAGGTTTAGAAGATATTTAGCCAAAAGTTATAAGGAAGAAAATCAGATAGAAAATGAAGCACAGTATCTGCCGGTAATTGCAATTCATTTTTTAGGATTTAATTTAAATAATCCTTGTCCAAGTATACAAGCTAAAATAAATTTAGCCAATTTTAGTACAGGCGAAATAATAGAAGATTGTGATGATGATTTGATAAATCAACTAATGCATGAAAGCTATTTTATCCAAATAAACCGCATAAAAAGTAATGCTCAAGACAACATAAGCAAAAGATTTCAGATTTTTAATCAAGAATTGATAGATAATAATGCATTAAAGCTGTCAAATGGAAATAAGGGTTACAATAATGGAATTTTAGATTTTCCAGATGATTTAATAACGGAAGAAAACCGGCAAATTATCATGGAATTAAGTAAAGTTCTGCTAAATGAAGACGCCATAGAAACTTTTATAGAAGAGAGAAGCCTAGAAGCCGTAATAAAAAAAGATGCTGACAAGGTTTAGAGCAAGGATTGGAGCAAGGTCAAAGACAGGCAAGCGAAGAGAATGCCAGGAAAATGAAACAAGATAATTTGCCTGTAGATATAATTGCAAAATATACTGGTTTAAATACAGATAAAATTCATTCACTTTAATTCGATTAATTAGAAGATTAAAATATGCTTCCATTATTTCATAAATTAATATATTGCTTTGCCAGCATAGGTGCTAGTGTTAGAAAAAGAATGAGCTATATTGGAAAATTTATACGCTTATTAATACTAGTGATTTTTCAGTTTCCCTATGCTGTACGTAAAATTAGCCTAACCTTAAAACAAATTCATATATTAGGTAATTATTCTGTAGTTATTATTAGTGTATCCGGATTTTTTGTGGGTTTAGTTTTAGCTTTGCAGGGATATTACGTTTTAAACCGTTACGGTTCTGAGCAAATTTTAGGCTTAATGGTCGGTTTATCTTTGCTTAGAGAATTAGGTCCGGTAGTTTCAGCATTGCTTTATTCAGGGCGGGCAGGCACTGCATTAACAGCTGAAATTGGTTTAATGAAACAAGGCGAGCAGTTAACTGCCCTAGAAATTATGGCAATTAATCCTATTGCATATATTTTAGCTCCAAGATTTTGGGCAGGGGTATTTACATTACCAATTTTAGCGGCTCTGTTTAGTGCTGTTGGTATACTTGGGGGTTATGTTGTAGCTGTATTACTAATAGGCGTAGATGCCGGAGCTTTTTGGAGCCATATGCAGGCTGGCATATCATTCGAAAAAGATGTGCTTAACGGATTATTAAAAGCTTTAATTTTTGCAGTAATTGCAAATATGGTTGCACTGTATCAGGGATATTATGCAAAACCAACGCCGGAAGGTGTGTCAAAAGCAACAACTAGTACTGTAGTTTGGAGTTCATTGTTAATTTTAGGTTTTGATTTTTTATTGACAGCAATATTGTTTGTAAATTGATTTTTATGCATCATATAAAGATAGTTTTATTATGTATTTAAAAGATATATAATATGTTTTATATACTTTAAATTTATGGATATAATTTATGAAACCTAGTAATTTACTGCCTGTATTAATGTTGCCCCATATTTTAGTTTCTGTTGTACGGGGTCAGCAAGAAAATCAAAATAGCCGCAATTTAACAAGCCGTTCATCAAAACCAACTCACACTGATTTTGGACCAAGTAAGGGAATTACATTTTCTCTATTACCGAGAATTCCAGAGGCTAAAGGTGGCGGATCCAGCAGTGGAGCAGGGAAGGGCAGCGGGGCAGGGAAGAGCGGGAGTTATGGCAAAGGCAGTGCAAGCAAGGGTGCAGGTTCTAGACCTTCAAAACTATTCGGGGCATCAGCATGTGGATTATGGGTTTCAGCATGGGGTAATTGTCGGGACAGAACAATGACTGAGAAAGCTGTAACCATGATTAATGCGTTACATGTAGACTCTTTAGAAAGAATAGTTTCTGATCTTAACTTGCCTTTCAGTGCTAATAGTTCTGATATTGCAGAAATAAAAGACATAAGTCAAATAGCACAAAATGAGATTATTTATCAAATTAAAAAAATATTGCTAAGTGGAATAGATTCAGTATGCCACTCCAACTATGCTTCTAATCTTGGTTCATCTCTAATCCAGCAGGCTATTAAAAATATTTGCACGAGCGATTATGCTGCAGAATTTAGATCAGCTGTTTATGATGGTAATTTTAGCACAGCAATTGAGATATTAAATGATATAAGTAATCTTGATTCGAACACCAAAAATGCTTTACAAGAATTACTCCAAATATTAAATACATCAGGGGTATTTTTTGAAACACTTGGAGATATAGCTGCTGAAGATACTGTACGCGATTTTGAAAACACCTGCAACAAAGAGTCCTCTAATAAAGCTAATAAGATTAAAGTTAAATTGCCTCTAATAACATTAGCTATAATATCAGCCCTACTTATGAACTTCTAATTATCATCTAAAGAGTTTTGTACTTTTAAATTGAATTTAGCAGATGAGTGTGGGACGCATGCAGTATAAAAAAACAAAGACTTAAGACTGCATATTTAACAAAATGTATTGCAGATTTAAATTCAAGTGTGATGAGTATAAGACAAATTAATATCTATCTATGAATAGTATATATTTGGCGTGTAAAACTCAAAATTTGCATGCCCTATCCTTTTTATTATCTCCGCAAAATATTAATTCAATTATTAATAACGATAAAAAAGAAGATGGATTTTTAGATACTCCATTGCTTTATGCAATTAAGTATAATAAAACTTTGCTGTTAAATTTTATTATAGCTAATTTTTCTCAAGAAATTAATTTTGATGTTCAGGACATTGGTGGAAATACACCTTCATCATTAGCTATTTTAAAAAAGAATTTTAATATTCTTGAGACACTAGTTAGTTGTGGTACAAATCTATGCATTCAAAATTATAAACAAAAAGATGCCATAGATTATTTAATAGATAAATATTTTGATATTCTTCATAAAAAAATTTCATTCAACACTTTATCTGGTAATACAAATCATAATGATAAAATAGAAAACGATAATTTAGTTAACTATATTTTATATAATGATAAAAAACATGTCATTAATAAATATGTTCTTGAAGTTATTTATAAGATGATTAAAAGTAATATTTTAAATAGTGTAATATGTTCTTATGTATTGTATAAACTAGTTTTTAAATTAATCTCTATTTATAAAGAAGTGAGTCTTGGTGTTCATAAATCAGAGTATTTTTTTAAATTTAGGCAGTTTAATTTATCCTATCATAGTAAACTTATCAATGTTTTAAGTAAATCTAATTTAGATATTAATGCAAATATAGAAATATTAGATGTTAATTCTCCATTCTTTTTTACATTGGCTGCTAGTGATATTAGGTCTAATCAATGGATAAAAAAAGCAAAAAAACAAAAAATATTGTTTAGTAAAAATCAGAATGAGCAAAATATATTAATGTATGCCTGCATTAATAATAGAAGTATTGCTGTAAATAAATTAACTCCTTATTTTAAAAGAAAAATTAATGATACAGATTTAGAGGGTAATACAGCACTAAATCACGCTTTAAATAGTAGTAACTATGCTTCAGTACAAATTTTGCTCTTTAATAATGCTGATATCAATATTAAAAATAAACAAGAAATTAGTAGCTTAGACATCATAAATAGTTTACCTAAAACTTTGAATTGTATATTAAATAGAGATTTTAAAAGCATGGATATTAATGATTTAATTGATAATTATTTAGCTGAATTTATTGATTGCTTTTGCTATAATCCAAAACTAAATATAGAACTATATAAATTAATTATAATTGATAACAAATTAAGTATAGAGAATAAATTTTTGTTATATAAACTGTACTTTAAGATTTATAAAAAAGATATTTTCAACTTATTTGATAATTATTCAATACCTAAATTATTAAAAGAAAATATAATTGGGCAATATGGTTTTGAGAGCGAATGTTCCCGTTTGTATTGGAATCCCATATCTTATACATATAAAATTGAACATATGGTAAATAATGTGTTTAATATGGATTTTGCTCAAGATTTAGCTGTAGATGTGCCTGATGATTATTTAAAAATTGAAATGAAATCAAAAATAATTAAAAGTACTAGTGATATTCAAAATCTATTTTGTGCTCAGCAGTTTTTGCAGTTACATGGAGTAACTAAGCGTGGTGGTGATGACCATATACATATTGGTATTAAACAATTAGATGCTAAAAATTATGGTTTACCAATTAGTGATAAATTATTTCACATAGAAGTTATTAAAAGAATTTTAATATATTTTGTCAGATATTGGGATATTTTTTCTAAAGTTGCACATGGGGATAATGAATTTGATTATGTCCCCTTTGAGGAAAATATAAATAGCCGTTTAGATTTTATACATATAATATCACTAGCAAAAAATATAGAGGATATTATGAATATTGTACAAAATAGATATAAAAAAGAACATCAAAAATACACGCAGCGCTATACTATATTTAACTTAATTACATATGCTAAATTAGGTACACTTGAAATAAGATGCTTTACATTAAAAGGCTATGCAAAACAAGTTGTAGAGGGATATGGAAATATACACGGGATAAAATTGTGTGATACCATTTTAAAGCAGGCATTAGATGATGTGGTTAATTTATACAATAATAATATTAAATTGCCTAGTAAAAATGAAAATGTAAAAAATGCTTTTTTAGAATATGAATTTAACGTTCTTAAATATAATAAATATTTTAAGGAGTTGCAATTGGAAAAATCTAAATAAAAATCTAAATAAAATTAATATATTATTTACACATGAAAATAAATTTAGCTCAATATTTATTAGATTATTTATCTAATAAAGGCATTACTGATGTTTTTGGTATACCTGGTAGAGAAAATGCAGATATAGCATTTAATGAAAATACTAATATAAATTATATTACAGCCCGTATAGAATTTAATGCAGGTGTAATGGCAGATGCAACAGCAAGAATTACCAATAAACCACAGGTTGCATTTTGTACTTTAGGACCTGGTGCAACTAATATGGTAACAGCATGTGCAGGTGCTTATGCCAGCTTTTCTCCTATGTTATTAGTTTCTGCACAAGTTGAGCAAAATCTTATAAATTATAATAAAACACATCAATGTGTTGACCAAAGAAATATTTTTTCCAGCATTACTAAATTGTCTTATGAATTAAAATCAGCAGCAGAGTTACCTAATCTCTTGGATAAAGCTTTTGATTTAATGATGACAGAGCCAAAAGGTCCTGTACATTTGAGCATACCTGTAAATTTATATCACGAGTTTATTGATAATGATATCTTAACTAGAAACGACGAATTTCAACAAAATATTATTCAAAAATTAAATAAAACCAAATCAAATTTATTAGCAACAAATGATTTTAAGCAAAGCTTAGAGCAGGCAATAGAAGCAATTAAATCATATGATAATATTTTATGTTTAGTTGGTAATGAGGCAATTAGGGCAGATGCCCAAGATAGTATTGCTAAGTTTTGCGAAAATTTTAATATTCCATTGTTAAGTAGTGCTAATGCTTATGGCATTTTACCGTATGAGCATAGGCTTAATTTAGGTTCAGGCAGCTGTTATATGGATGGGATACTTGGATCACCAAATTGCCTTGATAAAATCATGAATGATATTGATATAATTATAAATATTGGCTATCAATATGCTGATGATATACCGCCAACTTTATGGGAAAGAGGTAAAGAGAAAATTATTATAGATATTTCTTTAATAGCTGAATATCATAACTTATATAATCCATACATAAAAATAAAAGCAGATATTAGTGATATTTTAAATTTACTTAATGAAAAATTATCAAAAATTATGATTCCGAAAAAAGATTACATAGATAATGCCTGCAATTGGTTAAAAGATTTGAAAAATCAGATTTGTAATAGAGCATTAGATAATGGTTTTATAGGTGCTAGCGATGTTGTTAATGTAATTAATCATCTCTTAGATGATAATGGAGCTCTAATTAATGATGTTGGCTACTATCGTCATCATGCAATATTATTTGGTAAATTTAAGCGTAGCCAAATTTTTTTAGTTGATGCAGCTTTATCTTCATTTGGTTTTGGTTTGCCAGCCGCTATTTCTACACAAATGATGTATCCAGTTAAAGAAGTATTCATGCTATGCGGCGACGGCGGATTTCATTCAGGCAGCTGCGATTTAGAAACTGTTGCTAGATATAATTTACCCATAGTAATATTGGTGTTAAACAATAGCTGCTTTGATTTAATTGATAGATATCAAAAGAAAGGTAATAAAAAAAATCCGGAGATTCTAAAATTTACCCAAGTAGATTTTGCAAAATTAGCTGAAGCAAATGGAATTAAAGGAGTTAAGGCTAGCAACATTCATGAACTAGAATTTTTGATTAAAAATCGTGATAAATCTAAACCGATTTTAATTGAAATTCCTTTACAGTACCACGACCAGAAACTTATAGAAAGCTTCTAGAAAATAAAACATTTATACAGATAATACATAAATATTAAATATGATATGTTTTTTGGAATTAAATACTTTGATTCCTAATCATTATGCATCACAAACTTAACTAAATCAGCTACCCCATTAACTTTTAATTTATTCATAATATTTGCCCGATGAGCTTCTACAGTTTTAATCGAGATATTTAAATTGCCGGCAATTTGTTTATTCAGCAGACCTTTTACAATACCTTCTAATACTTGCCTTTCCCGTTCAGTTAAATTGGCCAGCATTTTCCTGTCTTGCTGTTTTTTATAATAATCCGGAGCCTTTTCAACCAGCTTATCAACTACTGCTTTGATAGTTTCATTTTCAAAGGGCTTTTGGATAAAGTCTACTGCACCTTTTTTTAGTGCAGATACCGCCATCGGCACATCACCATGACCAGTAATAAATGCGATTGGAATTTTATATTTTTTCTCAATAAGAATGTCTTGTAAATCTGTTCCTATCTCGCCATTCAGCCGCACATCTAATAATAATGCACTCGGATATTTATCTTCATAATTTGAGAAAAATGATTGAATAGACGAGCAGGCTTTTACGGTATGTCCCCAGCCTTCAAGAAGCCACTGTAAAGAATCACAGATTGCATCATCATCATCAATTATATATATGATAGTATTCATAATTTATTTGTAATTGTGTACTATATTTATTCTATATCTATATTTGATAATAAGGGTAATATAATTGTAAAAGTACATCCTTTGTGTAGATTATTTTCCACATTTAAACTACCTTGATGATTTTCTATAATTGAGCGGCAAATATTTAAACCCATACCCATGCCTTGATTTTTTGTGGTAAAGAATGCATCAAATATTTTATCTTTTACTTCTTGAGCAATTCCTGAACCTTCATCAATTACATCAACTACCATTACAGATTTATTTTCATACGCATTGTCATATACTTCTTCAGGTAATTCTTTGTACGCAGTATAAATTTTCAAAATCACATTTGATTTTTGACTATTTGAGCCTTGCACTACACTTAAATTAGCTTCAATAGCATTTTTCAATAAGTTTACCAGTACTTGTTCTATTAAAATTCTATCTGCTAAAATATGCGGCAAATTAGGCTGTACATCTAATTTAACCTTAATATTACTTTGCTGAATGGTAAAACCAATGAGAGCAATAGCTTCTTTAGCAATGTTTGAAATATCTTCAAATTGTTTTTTAGGCTGGCTTTTACTGACAAAACCACGCAGGCGTTTTATAATTCCTCCAGCTTTTACGGCTTGATTTGATGTTTTATCCAATGCATTCAAAATATTATGCGGTAAGTTAATATTTTCTTGTTTTAAACGGTCAATAATGCCGTTACAGTAATTGCTGATTGCCGTTAAAGGCTGATTAAGTTCATGAGCAAGAGAAGATGCCATTTCCCCCATATTACTCACCCGATTAGCAAAATGCCATTTTTCTTCATTGATTTTTGCTTGTTCTTGAGCAGTTTTAATAGGTGTAATATCTAAACAAATCATCATTTGAGCAATCCGTCCATCTACCCATTGTATGGGGTAAGTGCGGATATTAAACCATTTATTATTCAACGGATAATGTATTTCTTCATAACTATAATCATAATCTAATTTCGGCATAATATTCTGCATCCAATCAATCGCAGTTAATTGAGATTTATGCGTTTTAGGAGATTTAGCTAAAAATAAATGAGCTTCATTTGTACTGCCGAATAATTGTGAATAATAGCGGTTATAAAATAAAAAATCGCCATTTTCAAGCATAATTACAGATACTGCAACTTCTAAACTTTCAACTACTGTCATAAAACGCCGGTGTGCAGAGGCCAGCTCTTCTCTTGCCCGTTTTGAATCGGTTACATCAATGATAGAATTTAACCAGCCGAGCTGTGTTCCATTTCCATCCATCAATGGCGAAGCATGCATTCTAACATAAAATATGCTGCCGTCTTTTCTTTGCAAGCGAATTTCTACTCCTTCGTCCGGAGTTTTACCTTCAAGCAGATTTAGAAAGGTATGATAGAGTTCTTTATAATCACTCTGCGGCCAATATGGAAACGGAGAAGATGTTTCTAATAATTCAATCTCACTAAATCCGGTCATTCTGCAAAAAGCAGGATTAACATAACTAATACGCCCCTGCATATTAATAGCGCGCATACCTACTAAAATTGAATCTCCCATACTTTTACGGAAAGCACTTTCTGCAAGCAGTAATCTTTGATTTTCAATGTTACGGTACATATAACGCCATAATAAATATAAACTCCAAATAATAAAAAATGATAGAATAATAATAATCCAAACTAAACTATTATTAAAAAAATTAGACTGGAATAAATAACGTGTGCCTTTTAAGCTGAGTTTATTTGGTAAAATAGAGAACGGAACTAAATGACTGTTTGCCTCAAATTCATTAGCTTTTTTATTGGTTGAAAACCAGACAGAATTGTTTGAATTGTCGATTAATGATATATGATAATTTTTTATCAAATCATAGCTCGTAAACATATTCATGAGTTTTTCCGGCGAGTAAATTACACTAATACTGCCCACCCAATCACTGCCTTGCGTTAGCGGTATCTGCATTATAATATAATTTCTTTTAAAAGAATTACGTACAGTAAAATATCTTATTTGCTGGGTTTTATAGCTTTCATCTGCAGCATTGATAATTTCACTTACAGGCTTATCATTATAATTATTAAACATATCATCAATATCTAGACTAGTTGCCGGCAAAGACCAATCAACCTGATATTTGTGATTAAGTTTATATACGCCAATTACTTCATTATGACTTTTTAAAAATTGTTGAGTTAATTCTTGAAAAGCTGCTTTATCATAAAAAAACGGCTTTACATTTTGAATAATATTTTTAATATGCTGCTCATTATTTTGCGCATGAGTTAAAATTTTATGATTAAGCCACGGTAAATCACGATATAGTAAAGCCTCTTGATTTTTTTTATCAATATTCTGTAATGTATAAAGTATTAATATTACCGTAAAAATGAAAAAGCTAATGCCGATTAATGGAATTAAAAATAGATATTTTAAAATATCTTGTCTAATCCAAAATGGAGAAATATACTTTCTGATAATGTGATAAAGCCATTGCTGCATGTTTACCCTGCATTTTATTTTATACAATTATATTTATCAGTTTAGCATATTATTTTTCTGATGTTTTTATGGTTGAGCAAGTAGTTTATGATTATAAATAATCTAAGTCATAAATAAAAGAAATAGCAAGGTATAAAATAAGCTGGTAACCATATTTACTACATTTTTGATTTACTTATTTTAGTCGTCTCTACATGCAATAGTTGCAATACGTTCATCATAAGTGCCTTTCGTTAAAGCAACTCCTATTGCCGCCATTTCTAGGCTTGGATATTTATCTTCATTAAGATGTCTGTATAAAACCTTATTATCTTGATGATGAGAACATATATTGTAGCTAACCTCTGATGGGTTTGAGATACTCCTCTCGGTTAAGTTATCTGAACACTCGCTATTAAAAATTACATCACGATCATGCTCCCTAGCTAACGCAATCACACAAACTTTCAAATTTGTTAAATATATCATTGTAATCCTTCTTTTTCAGAAATATATTAAGTATTAAAGTTAACAAGTAAAACTCTTTTGTAAATTGAATTTGGATAAAAACCCCTGACCAGAAATAAGTTGAAATTATTCAAAATAACCAATTACAATAAAAAAATATGCAACGTTTAACATAATTATACATAATAATGGAAATTTTTATAGAGTTCTACGATTGCATATCAGATTAATATTTATTACAATTCGCACATGAGTTTATTATATTTAAATTTATACTTACATTTTTAACAATTTTATTTTAATTAAAAATATGCTATAAATTCTGCACAAAAAAAACATGCACCTAAAACACAACAACTGCCAAAGGGCAAAGGCAAGAATGGCAATATTACGGCTAGTAGTGTTTCCAATAAAGCTAAACCAATGTTTTATAGCAATGCAAATGATTGTGCAGATAATAAAATATTGCCCCAATCAATAAATATGAAATATATAGCTAATATTTATGATTTCATGAAGTTACAAGGGGCTAACTCTGATATAGAAAAAGCACAAATTTTTGGTGTGCTAAATATAGTATTAAGGCGCATGGTAAATTTGAAAATATGATGCCAATTATTAATTCTATTTACAGAACTAAAAAATATATTGACCAGCTAATTATCAATTAACTAAAGAAAAGCTAGTTAACCCAAGACTCGGATAGATATGAGCCATATGATTTAGGTCAGCTCCAACTGCTGGATATGCGGAACAGAAACTTAAATATTATTATTCATTTTCAAAGAGTAAAAAAATTAATGTGGTTAATCTTAAAATTGAATCAAATTCAGACTGTTTTAATTCCGGATAGAACTCTTTAATATTTTTAGGAATTGGAATTCCTTCCAAATCATTCATAAATGTTGCTATTGGGAAATGTTTATTTCCATTTACGGCAAATCCAAATCCATTTTTAGGATTTTCACCAAAATTTTTTGTATATGGATTGTCATATAATTTGCCGTATGTGATATTATTTTTTAAACTTAAATTTTCCTCTGTATCTGATGACCAATTCAATAATTCATGCATGAAATATTCAAAAGCTTCATCTTTTGATTTTTTTTCTTGGCATAATTCAAATAATTTTTGAAAAGTTTTTTGCTTATTACTCATCTATAGAATTCCGAACACATAAATTTGGATTAAAGTAATTAGTACAAATAGCTATAACCTCAAAAGCTTTATCATAAATAAATTCATTTTTATATTCATAAATAATTATGATAGCTTAAATATGAGTAATGTCAAGAAAATATAATTTTCTCTGCTGTTATACTAATAATATCCCCAGACTGTATTTCTATGGATAAATTCTGATACATATCTATTTTTTTTAATTCATACATATTAACGCAAATACTTTTCCCCCATTCCATTTTCCTTGAGAAATCAATTTTTATGGTATTCTTGCATATTATTATTTTATTATTAGAAAAATATAATGTTGCATCACCATCAGACCAATTTATATCCATTTTTATAAAAATATTATCATGTAAATCAAAAAATTCATTCATTATATATTATTTCCTTAAATAATTTAATGGTAAATGTGCTTCTACAGATTCATTAGAAACTATATTTCCATTAATATTCAAAGTTTCCACAGTCTTGCTCTGGTATATTTCATCTTTTCCCCAGATGTCATTACATTGCGAACAGTACCAATTTTGTAAAATTTCAGCTGAAAGCATTTTATTCATTTACATAATCCTTGCTGTTTAGCTAAATGCCTTGCATTTCTAATATCTTGTTTTTACTAAAAAGCTGTTTTTATTGTAAGCATAAATAATAATCACAAATTCATTTAATAAAGCAGAAAAAGAATTAATTATATTTTTGGATAAATATCCCAGCTCTACGCCTTTTCCAAAATTAATGCCGCATATTCCTTTTTTTGAATACCAAGCTATTTTTGTTCCTGCTTCATTCCATTCTAGTTTCTTTAGTTCTAAATTTATTTTATTTGAAAAATCTACTTTTAATTCTTCAAATTTAAGCTATTCAAAAAACATTGTGTTATTCCTTCTATGTAAAATCTCTGCAGTATTTATATTTCAATTCCTTAATCACGTAAATTACCGTTTCATGCGATTTTTAATTAATTTACGCTAGATTTATTGCTGACTGTACATTGAACTTTGCTTTTTGACATAGCATTAAACTAAATACATTATTTATCTTTAAAAGATTATAAATATGCTCTAATATTAGTTTAAATTCCTGCCTGTGCTCCTATTAATTTATATTTATATTTATATTCATCTATTTTTTTCTCTATTCCAATAACTGCAAATTCAATAGAAGCTATTGTGTCATATGGATCAATGTTATAAACTTCTATTTCCAGCCATTCACTCCAAGAATATTCTAAACAATAGTTTAATAAGTCTACAGCATAATTCTCAGCTTTGATAAACGGCTCTTCTACAATTATCATAAGTGCAATTGCCAATAAAAAAGAACCTCCTATTTTTTGCCTTAAGAGAACTGCAATGTCTTCCGTAGTCAAATCAATGATACTTTTTTGGATAATTTTATTAATTCTATTTACTAAATTTGAATTTGAATAATTTTGATCAATATCTAAATTAGCCGTTTCTAATAGATTTTTATTGTAGTATTTACCTAAAAAATCTTCTATATAAAATGATATTGTTTTTTTTACTATCACCCTGTACCCCCATATTTTTGCATAATTTCATCATAAAGATTTAAATGTTTTTTACCTAAATCTATGGCTTCTTGGATTGTTTTCTTTGTATCTGGGCATAATTCATTTCTTTACATGATAAAATACAAAGTTTATTTTCTATTTCATTTAAGACTAGATCGTATTTAAAGTTAGTTAAAAAAAATATTTAATTTGAGCCATTTCTTCTATTATATATGGAATATCTTTAGAAACGCTTAAATTTATATCAAAACCATTGGTTATTAAAGATCCTTTTATATCTAAAATAGATTTTGAAATATTATAAATAATATCAAATAAATTGCCTTTTAGCCTCTAATGGACTATTTGCTTTTCTAATTTTATTTTGATAACTTAAATTATCGAGAGTGTTAAACCAAGATAGCTGACTTAAAGATTATCTGATATTTAGCAAATTCTTCAGGCTTATTAACATGAACCCATAATCTCATACTTAATTCTACCATCTCTTCTGAACGGGATA
>JAHFQJ010000011.1 GCA_023266335.1 Burkholderiaceae bacterium | reverse complement strand
CAACTAATGTAACTCCATTTACTAAATTTGGCTACACTTCAGCTGGAGTTCCTTATATTAATGGAACTTTGCTTTTAAGCGGACAATCAATATTTATTGGATTTTCAAAAAAAGCAAATACAACAATAACTTTAGCAGGTTCTAACACAATTGGTTTTATTGTTGATCAAACTGGTTCTATGTATATTTGTAAAAATACTACAGATGCTCAAATTACTCAAAAATGTAACACGTAATATATAATTATTAAAGGGGATTATGATGAAACTGGCACACACACACACATCATATTTATTAAAAATCTTAACTCCGCTTATTATCTTAGCGGGAACAATTTTTAGTTTTGCTGCATATGCAGAAACTATAGATCCAGTCTCTTTTTATGATAAGCCGTTATATACTTTTAGAGGTAAAACACCGCACATATCTATGCCTATATCAAATGATTATTCTGTCAGTGTGGCAGCATGGAATATGCCTCGGGTTAGTTATGCAAATTTACCTTTAAGTGTAAAGTCATCTTTAACAAATAAAGAAATATATGTTACGCAGGCTGCTCCTGCTAACCCTTTATTGAATGAATATCTTATACCAGCTAATCCAAAAACAAAGTTTGTTGAATATACTACTTCTAATAATTCTAGTATTAATTTGGGCTATTTTAATACTTTACTTTGCTATAAATATAACACAGGAGGTTATTTTGAGACAATTTCAGGTTCAAACAGTAGCAATTGCAGCGGTAATTTTTCTGGAAATTATTTAAATTGGCTTACAATGTCAAGTTTAGATTTAATACGCTATAGCTTAACTGGGGGAAGCAGATATTTAGATTTGCCAACTCAGACTATTCTAAAAAGAGCAAGAGTAGCTGAACATGATGAAATTATGGTAACTGATTTGGATAAAGACACGGTAGACAGAGGAAAAGATTTCCGAAGTACCTTAGTACCGACTAAGTATACGACAGTATCAAATGTAGTTCCATCTGGTCATACATTTGCACAAAATTGCGGCACTGATATTTATTTTAGTGATGATGTAAGTTTATTATATCCAAAAGAAAAAACAGGGGTGTTAAATAAATTAGATGCAAAAGGAAATGTTATACCTAAATACTCCTGCCAAGATTTAAGCAATAATTCATCTTTGAAAAAATATTCAGTTAGGGTTGCAGTATGCACAGCTGAAGATGCCAGTCTGAGGCCTGATTATTGCCAACTATATCCAAACGGCAGTTATAAGCCTATTGGAACTTTGCAAAAAAATAGCGTAAGTACTAGATTTTCTTTATTAAGCTATTTAAGTATAACTCCTAAACTTATACAAATCATAAATAATAATGGTGAAAACCCTGACCATGATGCTAGTACATATACCCCAGATAACTTTTATAGATATAAAGTTTGGTCTGAAGAAGTATATCTTAAGGCTTGGGGCGGCGTGTTGCGTACACCGGCTAGATTTATAGGAGAAAATCAGTATGATGTTAGTTTAAATTCCTCTACTAACCCTCAAGCAGAATGGAATGCACAAACAGGCGAATTTATTATGGATGCAAACCATACTAAAGTTAGTGGTGTTATAACCCCTACGCCAAATCCTATTTTATTTGATTTAGCATATACTAATACTGTTAAAGGTGATGAAACTGTACCGAATGGTACTAGTATGATTAACTATATTAATGAATTTGGATATTATGATAGATACAGCAGCCAAAATCATTGGGGCGAGTTAATTGGTGAAACATTAAGATATTTAGGTAACCAAGAAGGTGCAACAGATCAGCAGGATAGAGATGATCCAACTTCTACTCCAGTCCATGCAATGACTTGGTATCATGAAATAGATGATAGCGGTCATAGCGGTTTAAAACAAAAAAGTTTATCTGATTATACAAAGGCAATCATGTCTTTAACTGATGTTTTTCCAATCATAAAATTTTGGCCAGGTACAACCTCTAAAACTTATAGGGCATTAAGAAGTACTTGTGAGCAAAATAATTCCTATATACTTGCTACAGCAAATACAAATAACTGGAGACAAAAATATGAAACAAATGCTAGCGGATGGCATACTACTGCATTAGGCGGGGCTATTTTACCAGGACACATACGTATAGGCGACGGAGATTCTGATTTTTTCTATGCAGAGAATTTTGCATCTACAAAAAGTGTTAGAACTATATTAGGAGAAATTGATCCAAAATTACGACATATCGCTAGTGCATTTGATAACACAGTAGAAAGAGTATTTGAGCATACAACTCCAGCAACTCCGGCAACAACAACAACATATGGTCAAGATAGATATATTACTTCAGCTTTATTAGCTGGGGCAAATCTATACGGTATTATATATCGTTATAAATCCGGTTTAACTATGAATAAAGTTAGAAGCACAATTATAGATGTAGGTGAGCCGGAATTAGATTCAAAAGGGGTATATGCTGCTAATCCGGAAGTAGACTGTAGCTTATATTCTGCAGGTGTGTATGGAAGCCATTCTCAAAATGAAATTACTCAATTACTTCAAAGTAAAGTATCATATGCGGGTAATTCAACTTTATGTAAATCTTGGGTGGCAGCTAGAGCAAATAATGATGTAGTTGCTATGGATAGTTTATTGCCAAGCAAAGGATATTTTTATCCAAGTAATCCAAATAAAATAGTTGATGGTATTAAGCGTGCATTTAGACTTCCAGTTGTAGCAAACGGAAATACAGCGGCAGGTGTAACACAAAATTTGGAATGGCAGGAGGATGGATCAAGGAGGGTGTATTTATTTAAAAATAATTTATTTACAAAAACAGATGATTTAGATACAAGTATTAGCACACAGCTAAAAAAATACCAATTATATCTTGATGCAACAGATGGGGATACGGTTAAATCTAAAGAAACATCAATAACTCAAGCTTGGGAAGCCAGTTTAGCATCTTCATTAAGAAGTAATACAACTAGAAATATCATTTTAGGTGGAGGCTTTAAAAAAGATGCTAATGGTGTTGATACTCTTGAAAGAAATAGCCCTGTGAAATTCACATATACTGATATTAAAGCTAATTCTAGTGATACACAAGCATTGAGTAGCTTAAAAACAGGTTTGGCAGAAAAAGTTACTCCATCTTTAGACATTGAAACTTTATTATCAAAAAGGATAGATTATTTTAGAGGTGCACAGACAGATGAACAAACAGCTGCCGAGAATAAATTATTTAGAAAGCGTAATTTTGTTCTAGGTTCAAGTGCAAATAGCTATTTAGAGTATCTGACTGGTCAAATGGAAAATGGTAATGAGATGATATATCTTACATCTAATGATGGTATGCTGCATGGTATAGAAGCTGATTCAGGCAAAGAAAATTTTGCCTACATACCTAGAGCAATTTTACCAAAGTTGTATGAATATGGCGAACAAGGATATGTAGATAAACCTTTAATTGAGGGTTATCCCAATGCAAAAGTTATTGTGCCTAATACACAGAAAACCTATAGTAATCCTTTTACTGTCGTAACTAGCGGTTTTGGTTCAGGTGCTAAAGGTGTATTTGCAATTAATACAAGTAGTCCGCATAATACAGGCAGAAGCGTATCAGCATCAGATGTATTATTTGAATTTACTGATAAAGATGATTTGGATATGGGTTATTTTGTAGGACAGCCTGCTTTTGTTGTGTTGTATACTGGACAATACACAAAGAATGGCAAGAAAATAAATAGATATGAAACTTTTGTTGCTGTGACTAGTGGCTACAACAATGTAAACAGCCAAACAGAATATGATACAAGCGGACAGCCAAAAAATAAAATGTATTTGTTCTTATTAAAAACAGATAAGTTATATGAAACTCCATGGAAACAAGGTACCTGTGATACTTGTAATTATCGTAAAATTGAAATTACAGACAGTAGCATGACTAATGTTACAAATAATGGGTTAACTGCACCTAGAATCATTGGCTATGGAACTAGGACTGTATATTTTTATATGGGAGATTTACAAGGTAATTTATGGAGGTACTCATATGACGAAGCATCTTTTAAAGATACAGACAACAGTGGCAATCCAAATGGAGATTTGAAGATAAAAAAAGTTTTTGCAAGCAGTGAACAAACCACCTTAAGACCAATTGCTGCAAGACCCACTATCGCCCTATCACAAAATGGTGGCTTTATGGTGACTTTCGGCACAGGCAGATATTTTGGTTTAAATGATTTAGGTGCTTCAAAGCTTACACAGCAGTCTTTGGTTACTGTACATGATAAGCTAGGTACGGCAACATTGTCATTATCTGATTTGAATACACGTAAAATGGATACTAATTTAGTAGTAAAATCTGGAACGGATACCCCTACTAAAAGCAATAATGGCTGGTATATAGATTTTGTAAATAGTAATGTTTCAGGCGAACGTTCTGTATTTAGCCCGCGTATTAAAGATAATACAGTTATATTTACTACTCAGATTTTAGGTAAGTTTGACGATGATATTTGCGGTGCAAATGGTGGTACTTTATCTTATGTAGATTTATACACTGGTCTTGGAGGTTTTCAATCTTTTTCAAATAAATTGATTGGAGAAGTACTTGTTACGCCTGCCATGAAAATAAAAGGCGGTTTTGACAACCGGCAAGCATCAGGTCAGGGTGGTTCATTAGGTTCAACTACAAGTGTAATAGTTGGCGGAGGAACAGATTCAAGTACTCCGGAAGCTAGCCCGATTGCAATACCGGTAACCAGCTATAGTGTTAAGGGGCGTTTAAGCTGGCGTGAAATCGTTAAATCTGGATTATAAAAATACGTTATTAGTATATAATGGATTCATATTAATATCATAAATAAGGTGTATATATGAATCCGTTAAATATTCTTCAAGATATGCAGCAAAAAATCGAATCTATGCTGCAGAATTCTCCCGCAAAAGATGTTCAAGCTCATATAAAATCGTTAATGAATAGTACATTTAATAAATTAGATTTAGTTACAAGAGAAGAATTTGAAATACAAAAACAAGTACTGCATCATACTAGATTAAAATTAGAACTAATTGAAAAACAACTAGATGAATTATTAAACAGCGAAAGCAGCAGCATTAAAAATAGTATGAATAATACAAATACAGTTACGGATAGTACAGGCATTAATAATAATTTAAATAATTATGCCCATACTGTAGAATAATATATTATTTTTTACATCTTTTTATTTAAACTAAAAATAAATCAGATATAATATAATATTGCTACAGAGTTGAGTTAATAATAATTATGAGTTTAGCATTAATATATTCACGTGGCTTATCGGGTATAAAATCACCGCAAGTTCAAGTAGAAGTTCATGTCGCTAACGGTTTGCCAAGTTTTACTATTGTGGGATTAGCTGAAGTTGAAGTTAGAGAAGCAAGAGACAGAGTAAGGGCTGCAATTTTAAACAGCGGCTTTGAATTTCCAGCAAAAAAATTTACAGTTAACTTAGCCCCAGCTGATTTACCTAAAGAGTCAGGGCGATTTGATTTACCCATAGCAATTGGAATATTAGCAGCTACAGGGCAAATACCAAATCATGAGCTTAATAAATATGAATGGGCAGGTGAATTGTCATTATCTGGAGAATTGCGCAGTATAAGAGGCAGCTTAGCCATGTCAGTTGCACTATTTGAATATAACAATGAAAATAGTTCAAGCACTAGAACATTTGTTTTACCTGCAGCAAATGCCGGAGAGGCAAGCTTAGTAACAGGAATAAATGTAATAGGCATTGAAAGTTTAAATTGTGCCTGTAAAATGCTGCATGGAGAAATGAAAATCAATCCATATGAAAATAAAATGCAGAAATATATAGCTGAATATCCTGATTTAAAAGATGTAAAAGGGCAGTATTTAGCAAAAAGAGCATTAGAAATAGCCGCCGCCGGCAATCATTCATTATTAATGATAGGTTCTCCAGGTACTGGTAAATCTATGTTAGCTGCCAGATTACCTTCAATATTGCCAGAAATGACACATAATGAAGCTTTAGAAAGTGCGGCTGTCAATAGCTTAATTGGCGGATTTAATATAAAAGACTGGAAAAAAAGACCATTTAGATCTCCGCATCATACCGCATCTGCCGTGGCTATGGTTGGAGGAAGCTCAAACCCTAAACCGGGGGAAATAAGCTTGGCACATAATGGCGTATTATTTTTAGATGAATTACCTGAATTTGACAGAAAAGTTTTAGAGGTTTTACGCGAACCCTTAGAAACAGGCACAATCACAATTTCAAGAGCAGGGCGTCAAGCTGATTTTCCTGCCAAATTTCAATTAATTGCAGCCATGAATCCTTGTCCATGCGGATATTTAGGGCATGCCACCAAAGCATGCAGATGTACTCTGGATCAAGTAAAACGTTACCAGGGCAGGCTTTCAGGTCCATTTTTGGATAGAATAGATTTACAAATTGAAGTTCCTGCTTTAAGTAATGAAGAATTATTTGAAAATTCAGACAACAAAGATAAAAATTTTGAAAATGCAAATAATAAGATCTGTGCTTCTAAATCTTCTCAAGAAATAGCACAAAAAATTTTTAAAGCTAGAGAAATACAAATATTAAGGCAAAATAAGCCGAATGCATTTTTAAGCAGTGCTGAAATAGATAAATATTGTAATGTACATGAAAGCGGAATAAACCTGCTAAAACAAGTCATGCAGAAAATGGGCTGGTCTGCCCGTGCATGCCATAGAGCGATAAAAGTAGCCAGAACCATTGCAGATTTAGATAATAGTGAGCAAATTTTACAGCAGCATATCGCAGAAGCAATTCAATATAGACGAGCGTTGAAAACAGATTAGTTTAATTTAAAAAGGATAGTTATAATGGCAGGATTATATGACATAAAACTTGGTACATATTCTATAAAGGATATAAAGGGGAAAGTATGTCAATTTCAACTAAGTGTAGATTCGAAATATCCAAGTGAGATAAACTTGACTGTAAAAAAGGCAAGTGATGGTTGCGCATATATAGTTTATCAAGGTGAAAAGCAAGATAATAATACAGACGTATGTCAGTTTTTGCCACCTAGTATGAGTAGTATATCTAAGGATGAAAATTATGCATCTTATAAACTTATTGCCGACCAACCTTCTTTAATGGAGGAATCTTTTGGTGCCTTGATTTATTTAACTCAAATTTCAACACCAGCTTAATTTTAATTGTAGGATAAAAAAATGAATATATTAAAATTTAGTGATGTAATTAAAGCAAATAATATAGCAGGAAAAAAGGTTTTTATCCGTAGTGATTTAAACGTTCCATTAGATGAAAATGGAAATATCACAGAATATACTCGAATTAAAGCTTCAATTCCAGCTATTCAAATGGCATTAGAAGCTGGTGCTGCAGTTATGGTTACTTCTCATTTAGGGCGTCCGGTAGAAGGTGAGTTTAGATCTAAAGACAGTTTAATAAAAGTAGCCCAGCATTTAAGCGAATTATTAAATCAAAAAGTAGAGCTAATAAGTAATTGGGTTGAAAATGGCGTAAATGTTAAAAGCGGAGAAGTAGTATTATTAGAAAACTGCCGTTTAAATAAAGGCGAGAAAAAAAATAGCGATGAATTAGCTAAAAAAATAGCAAGTTTGTGTGATATTTTTGTACACGATGCTTTTGGTACGGCTCATCGGGCAGAAGCAACTACACATGGAATTGCTAAATATGTAAAAATTGCCTGTGCAGGTCCATTATTAGCTAATGAATTAGATTCTTTGGCTAAAGCTTTAAATAATCCTGAAAAACCTTTATTAGCTATCGTTGCAGGTTCAAAAGTATCCACTAAGTTAAGTATTTTAGAAAGTTTAGCAGATAAAGTTGACTATTTAATAGTCGGCGGCGGAATTGCCAATACATTTATGCTGGCTAGCGGTTTAAAAATTGGTAAATCGTTAGCAGAACCTGATTTAGTTGAAAAAGCTAAAAATATTATACAAAAAATGAAAGAGCGTGGTGCAGATGTGCCAATTCCTAGTGATGTTGTTACAGCTAAAGAATTTAGTTCAAATGCTAAGCCAGTTATTAAAGCTGTAAGCGATATTGAAGATGATGATTTAATTTTAGACATTGGACCAAATACAGCAAAACAATTTCAGGAACAGATTTTAAAAGCTAAAACCATCGTATGGAATGGACCTGTTGGAGTGTTTGAATGGGCTGCATTTGCTAATGGCACTAAAATTATAGCTCAAGCAATTGCACATTCTTTTGCATTTTCAATTGCAGGCGGCGGAGATACATTAGCTGCTATTGCAAAATATAATATAGAAAAGGATATAAGCTATATATCAACTGGAGGTGGAGCATTCCTAGAGTTTTTAGAAGGAAAACCATTGCCAATTTTTGAAGTTTTACATACTAATCAGACTAAATTAGATTTAATCAGCTAATTTAAGCAATTAGTATATAAGAAAACTCAATCTAAATTTCCCAATCCGCAGTAATATATTCTTCAACTTTAACAATATATGATGCGGTAAACGGGATAAGAATTTCGTCTGCTAATTTTGTATCCGGCTGCGGATGTATACATAAAATAGACTGTACGCCGTTATCCATCATTCTGTTTACTACACCTAAGAGTTGCCCTTGTTTATTTATAACTTTTTTATTGATTAAATCAATCCAATAAAATTCATCTTCCTCAGCTTTAGGAAAATGTTCACGAGCTATGGCAACTTCACAGCCCATATAAGGTTTTAATGCTTCAGGTACTCTAAACTCTTGGCTTAAAATTAAAATTCCATTTTTATATATTTTAGATTTTGTTATATTAATATTTGAAATTTCAAGAGGTTGTTTTGCACGCTTATTTATTATATACAGAAGTTTAGCCTTAAGTAACACACTCTCTTCTGCATTATTATGATATGGCTTGATAATAAACTCGCCCTTAAGGGCATATGAACTTAAAATTTTCCCAACTGGAATAAGTTCATTCTGTTCTAAATTATCGCTATTGGAATTCATAAGATATATATTTATTTTTAGTTAGTTATTTTAAAGTATAAAGAGAATTGGAGCAATAATTTTTATCTATGGCTTTAAACTAATTTAGTTTTAGCGCGTATAGGAAAAATAATAGTAATAGTGTTATTATTTCTTTTATGTATTTTAGGGTGGCGTGAGCTTAACTATATACAAAATTAACCTTAATTTATTTATATATTTAAATTTTTTTTCGTAAGTATAACCGCATATTTTATGCTCCTTAGAAAAATATTAAAAAAAGCAAGTATCTAAATAATATTAAAAAAGAAAATTTTTGCTGGATTTGTTAGAATATATGCTTCAAATTCATACTAAATATAGCCTATAAAAATTAAATAAGCTCTATATTTAGGTATTTATAAACTCATCGGGGTCAACATGTCTTTTTCTTTATCTGTGCTTCGCCGTAATGGCGAAGTAACTGTGTTCGATGATACAAAAATAAAAATTGCCATGCAAAAAGCATTTATTGCTAGTGAAGGGCAGCAATCGGTCAATTCAGAACATGTAATAGATGCAATTGATAAATTAACTCAACAGATTGTAGCGAATCTTAATAAAGCATATCCGCACGGCGGAAGTGTGCACATTGAAGATATACAGGATAATGTTGAAAAATGTTTAATGTTAGCTGGTCATCATGCAGTCGCACGCTTGTATATTTTATACCGTGAAGAAAGAGCTAAAGAACGCTTGAAAAATGTTACAAATACTACGCCTAAATATCGGGTAAAATATCATGGAGTACTACAAGATTTAAATCTGGATAATCTGCATATTTTAATTCAAGAAGCCTGTGTTGATTTAAAAGGTGTTCAGCCTGAAATTATTATTAAAAGTACTTTACGTAATCTATATGAGGGCATGCCGTTTGAACAAGTTTTAGATAGTGCTGTGCTTGCAACCCGTACTTTAATTGAAAAAAATCCAGACTATAGTTTTGTAGCTGCCCGTATTCTTTTGCATGCCTTACGTGAAGAAGTTTTAGGCTGTGAAGTTTTTCAGCATGATATGCAGAATTCTTACAAAAATAATTTTAAAAATTATATTCAAAAAGGTATTGATGCGAAATTACTTGACGCTAGACTAAATGATTTTGATTTAAATAAAATAGCTCAAGCTTTCAATGCAGAGCAGGATTTGAAAATAAATTATCTTGGTTTACAAACTCTTTATGATAGATATTTTCTGCATATTAAAAACATTAGAATTGAATTACCGCAATGGTTTTTTATGCGTGTATCAATGGGTTTAGCTATCAATGAAGATAATAAAGAAGAGCGCGCGATTGAATTTTATAATTTATTATCCAGTTTTGATTTTATGAGTTCAACTCCAACTTTATTTAATAGTGCAACTTTACGTTCACAATTATCCAGCTGTTATTTAACTACAATTTCTGATGATTTGGAAGGAATTTATGATGCCTTAAAGGAAAATGCTTTGCTTTCTAAATGGGCGGGCGGTTTAGGTAATGACTGGACAAACGTACGTGCTTTAGGCTCATGGATTAAAGGAACAAATGGCAAAAGCCAAGGTGTTATACCATTTTTAAAAGTTGCAAATGATACTCTGGTGGCAGTAAATCAAGGGGGTAAACGACTAGGGAGCGGTTGTGCTTATCTTGAAACATGGCATTTGGATATAGAAGAATTTTTAGACTTACGTAAAAATACCGGTGATGACAGACGCCGTTGTCATGATATGAATACAGCAAACTGGATACCGGATTTATTCATGAAACGTGTTATCAATAACGAGGAATGGACTTTATTTAGCCCGTCAGATACACCGCATTTACATGATTTATACGGCAAACAATTTGAAAAAGCTTACATAGAATGCGAGCAAAAAGCTAAAAATGGAGAAATTGAATTATTCAAAAAAATACCAGCAGTAAATCTATGGCGTAAAATGCTGAGTATGTTATTTGAAACAGGACATCCTTGGATTACTTTCAAAGACCCGTGTAATCTGCGCAATCCGCAACAGCATACCGGAGTAATTCACAGCAGTAATTTATGTACAGAAATTACCTTGAATACAGGACCGGACGAAATTGCAGTATGTAATCTAGGTTCAGTTAATTTAGTTAATCATATTATAAAAAAAGAAGATGGAAGCTGGGGATTAGATTTAAATAAACTTGAATCTACAGTTAAAACAGCAATGCGTATGCTGGATAACGTTATAGATATTAATTTTTATCCGGTAGAAAAAGCTAAAAATTCTAATGTAAGACATCGACCTGTAGGTATGGGAATGATGGCTTTTCAAGACTGCTTACATAAAATGGGCATAGCTTATGCAAGCCAAAAAGCTATAGATTTTGCAGATGAAAGCACAGAGGCGGTTTGTTATTATGCATATAAAGCTAGTAATCAGCTAGCCCAAGAACGAGGCACTTATAGCACCTATGAAGGAAGTTTATGGAGTAAAGGCATACTTCCTCAAGATACAATAGATTTAGTAGAGCAGGAGCGTGGCGGGTACGTAGAAGTAAACCGCTCTTCAAACTTAGATTGGAGCGATTTAAGGCAAGATATTGCTAAATATGGCATGCGTAATAGTAATTGTATTGCTATTGCTCCAACTGCAACAATTAGTAATATTATTGCTGTTTCAGCTTCAATTGAGCCAACCTATCAAAATTTATATGTAAAATCAAATTTATCTGGTGAATTTACAATCATTAATCAATACCTTGTAAAAGATTTACAAATATTAGGTATGTGGGATGAAGTAATGATTGCTGATTTAAAATATTTTGATGGCTCGTTAGCATCAATCAAACGCATTCCAGAGTATATTAAGCAAATTTATGCTACTGCCTTTGAGATTGATGCAGTATGGCTGGTAGAATGTGCTTCACGGCGTCAAAAATGGATTGACCAGGCACAGTCGCTAAATATTTATGTAAAAGGTGTTAGCGGCAAAAAACTTGATGAAATTTATAAGCTTGCTTGGCTACGGTGTTTAAAAACTACATATTATCTGCGTACTATGGGTGCTACTCATGCAGAAAAATCGACAGTGCATACAGGTGCTTTAAACGCTGTACAGTCTTCTGTAATTTTAAATGATAATCAAAATACTTTAGAAGGTGCTATATGTTATTTAAGACTTGGCGATGCCGGATTTGAAGAATGTGAGTCTTGTCAGTAGGTAAAATATAATCCCGTTTTTGTAGGATATTTATTGCATGCTTTACAGCAAGGGTACTTTTTGCGGTGTTTTCCATCTATGCCTCAAAAATTTCCCCTTTGCTTTTTCTTCTGTGCAATTGAAATCAGATTAGTATATACGTAATTTCGCATAAAAAGCTGGATATTATATTAACGCTTTAGTATAATGTAACTCCATGATGTTGTGCTTTTACAAAAACAGCAAACCCATTAAAATATTTCCGTTTATTTAAATAAAAATAAGGTACATTATGGCACATTCCCCGCAAGATGTTATTGACTTAATCAAAACACATGAAGCAGCTTATGTAGATTTACGCTTTACCGATACTAAAGGTAAAGAACACCATGTTACAGTTCCAGCCCATACATTTGATATGGATAAATTTATCAGCGGGCATCCATTTGACGGTTCATCAATCGGCGGGTGGAAGGGAATTGAAGCCTCAGATATGCTTTTATTACCAGACAGCAATACCGCATTTATTGATCCATTTTTTAATGATACAACCCTAGTATTAACATGTGATGTGTTAGAGCCTTCCGATGGTAACGGCTATGATAGAGATCCTCGTTCATTAGCACGCAGAGCAGAAAATTATTTAAAAAGTACGGGTTTAGGTGATATAGCTTATTTTGGTCCAGAGCCGGAATTTTTTGTTTTTGACAGCGTGAATTGGCATGTTGATATGTCAGGCTGTGGAGTTAAAATAAACAGCTATGAAGCTCCATGGTCGACAGATAAAGAATTTGAAGGCGGTAATTTAGGGCATAGACCTGTATTAAAAGGCGGTTATTTCCCTGTTCCTCCGGTTGACAGCTTACAAGATATGCGTAGTGAAATGTGTAATATTTTGGAAGCTGTCGGCGTTCCTGTAGAGGTTCATCACCATGAGGTTGCAGCACCAGGACAATGTGAAATAGGAACTAAATTTTCAACATTAGTTGAGCGTGCAGATTGGTTGCAGAAATTAAAATATGTTGTACATAATGTAGCAAATACGTACGGTAAAACAGCTACTTTTATGCCAAAACCAGTGGTTGGAGATAATGGTTCAGGCATGCACTGCCACCAGTCAGTATGGAAAGACGGAGTGAATTTATTTGCAGGTAATGGCTATGCAGGTTTGTCTGAATTTGCACTATATTATATTGGCGGTATTATAAAACATGCCCGTGCGTTAAATGCCATTACTAATCCAAGTACAAATTCATATAAACGCTTAGTTCCAGGTTTTGAGGCACCGGTTAAATTAGCTTATTCAGCACGTAACCGTTCTGCTTCTATCCGCATTCCTTATGTAAGTAATATTAAAGGCAGGCGTATTGAAGTACGTTTCCCTGACCCTGCTGCGAACCCTTATTTAGCATTCTCTGCGATGCTAATGGCTGGTATTGACGGCGTAATTAATAAAATTCATCCTGGTGATGCTGCAGATAAAAATCTATATGATTTGCCTCCTGAAGAAGATGCAAAAATTCCAACCGTTTGTCATTCTCTTGATCAAGCCTTAGAAGCTTTAGATAGGGATAGAGAGTTTTTAACTAGGGGTGGCGTATTTACTGACAGCATGATTGACGCGTATATCGAGTTAAAAATGGAAGAAGTAACTAAATTTAGAATGACTACACATCCAATTGAATTTGATATGTATTATTCATTATAAGGTAATTTTAAGTTATTCTTATTTCTGATAAATAAAATATACTTGGCACTTGGATTTATACCTAGGTATATCAACTTAAATTCAGGTGCGGCAAGTATAACATGGATAGGTATAATTGGGGTTGCCAACTAATTTGGCAGTATTAATCATTGTACCTGATAAAGCAGTTGGCTGTTAAAACAAGTGTCATACCTGCGTAGGCAGGTTATCTATGGATTACTGAATACGCGAAAATTACCCTATTATACAAATTTGAATATCCTCCAAAATTAGCATATAACCTAAACTTATGTTAAAATCATATTTTATGAATGCTAATCTTAATATGACAGAACAAGAGTTTTTTGATTTATTTGCCATTAATGCCTTATGTCCATTAGATGGACGTTATGCCTCTTCAGTAAAAAACTTACAGAATTTTTTAAGTGAAAAAGCTTTATTAAAATATCGCGTACAAGTTGAAATAGAGTGGTTAGCTGCATTAACTCAATCAGACTTAGATGAAAGTTTACCAAAATTAAATACACAAGAAATTGACTATTTAAAAAATCTCTATCTAGAATTTAGCGACAAAGATGCATTACGTATTAAAGCAATTGAAAAAATTACTAATCATGATGTAAAAGCTGTTGAATATTGGATTAAAGAAAGTATTGGCTTAGAATTAGAAGAAAATATTACAAAAACTTTACCTAAAAAAGAATTTTTATCAAGTAAACCACAATCCTTAGAAAATTTAAAGCAAAGTGCAGAGCTTATTCATTTTGCATGCACATCAGAAGATATTAATAATATTTCTCATGCCTTGATGCTTAAAGACGCTAGAGAGATATTATTAGAAATGTGCGGTAAAATTGCAGTAGAATTAAAATCTTTAGCTCATGCGTATGCAAATATCCCGATGTTGTCACGCACCCATGGGCAGTCAGCCTCCCCAACTACAGTTGGAAAAGAAATTGCTAATGTAATTAGCCGTTTAGACTTTGCCGCTGATAATATAAAAAATGTTAACTTAAAAGCTAAAATTAATGGTGCGGTAGGTAATTATAATGCTCATATTACTGCATATCCAGATTTTGACTGGAAGAATTTTAGTACCCAATTTATTCATAACACATTTGGTTTAACTCAAAATTTATTTACCACGCAGATTGAGCCTCATGATTATATGGCAGAATTATTTCATGCTATCAGCCGCTTTAATACGGTATTAATTGATTTTGACCGTGATATGTGGGGCTATATATCATTAGGCTATTTTAAGCAAAAAACCAAGGCAGGTGAAGTTGGTTCTTCAACTATGCCGCATAAAGTAAATCCGATTGATTTTGAAAATTCAGAGGGCAATTTAGGTATTGCAAATGCAATTTTAATCCATTTAGCTGAAAAGCTTCCAATATCACGCTGGCAAAGAGATTTAACCGATTCTACTGTTTTGCGCAATATGGGTTTGAGCATTGGTTATAGTATTTTAGCGTATACGTCATGTTTACGAGGTATTTCAAAATTAAGTATTAATGAAACTGCAATTGCCGATGATTTAGATAATTGCTGGGAAATTTTAGCAGAACCAATTCAAACTGTTATGAGGCGCTATAAAGTAGATAATCCTTATGAAAAATTAAAAGAGTTGACTCGTGGTAAAGGCATAAACAAAGAAAGTTTAACTATTTTCATTAATAACTTAGAAATTCCGCAGCAGGAAAAACAAAGATTGCTGGATTTAACACCGGCTAAATATATAGGATTAGCTGCTGGTTTAGCAAAATTAATATAAAGTATACGGCATAGGGCAGGCAAACATGCAGCAGAATATTATTTTAATTGGTATGATGGGATCCGGCAAAACCACAATTGGCAAACTTATTTCCCAGCGTATTAATTATCCGTTTTTTGACTCTGACCATGTTATTGAAGAAAAATGCGGTGCAAGTATTGCTACTATTTTTAGCTTAGAAGGCGAACAAGGATTTAGAAGAAGAGAAACTGAAGTTATCCGCTCCTTATGTATGCAGAAAAATATTGTAATTGCAACTGGAGGCGGTGCAGTTCTTAATCTGCAAAATAGAGAATTATTAAAAAATAATGGCATAGTTATTTATCTAAAAGCTAATGTAGAGGCACTGTGGCAACGTACTTCTCAAGATAAAACCCGTCCTCTATTAGATCAAGAGAATCCTCGTCAGGTTTTAGAGAACATTTACCAAAATAGAGATGCTATTTATATTTCGATGGCTAACTATACGGTTGATACAAGTAAATCTAATATTGCCAGTTTAATGATTCAGATTTTAAGTTTTATTAAATCTTATAGTAATAATGCTATGTTTAATTTTTAATTTGTTTTTATATTTCAGAATTAGCTCCTGCTGTTGTATATACCTGTCTTAGCTTTATATTTTTTTATCTCATAAATATTTTCTTGTCTACTTACTTATTTCATTTAACTGCATAAAGTGATATGAGTATAATAACCGTATTTCAATTTTCGAACTTCGCTTCACTGCTGTCAAAATTGTTGTTCGCAGGCTAAAGACCTCGCCCTCAATATAATAATATGTACATAGTCGTCATAATTTATTCCTATCACCTTGTCGCAAAATGAATTGCAATTAGTATATATATTAGATAAATATATATCATTAATATTGCAACTAAAAAAATAATTGTTTATAATTATTAGCACTCACTAGCATAGACTGCTAATTAATTAAAATGAAGGAGAAATTATGAGTAATTTACAACCAATGGATAATCGTGTTGTAGTTGAGCGTTTAGAAAGTGAAACTAAAACTGCTTCCGGCATTTTTATTCCGGAAAAAGCAGCTGAAGAATCAAGCATTGCAACAGTTTTAGCTGTAGGTGCTGGAAAGTTGCTTGAAAATGGTACACGTGCTCCTATGACTGTAAAGACGGGAGACAAAGTTTTATTAGGTAAATACTCTGGTACGCAGACAAAAGTAAATGGTAAAGATGTTATAGTATTACGTGAAGATGAAATTTTAGCAATCGTATTATAATTTTATTTATTATAAAAATATTTATTAATTGGAGAAATCAAAAATGGCTGAAAAACAAGTATTATTCGGTGAAGATGCCCGCAGTAAAATCGTAGAAGGCGTAAATATTTTAGCTGACGCTGTAGAAGTAACATTAGGTCCAAAGGGGCGTAATGTTGTAATTGACAGAAGTTTTGGCGCACCTTTAGTGACTAAAGATGGCGTTACAGTAGCTAAAGAAATTGAATTAGCTGATAAAATTCAAAATATTGGTGCGCAATTAGTAAAAGAAGTTGCTAGCAAAACTAATGATAGCGCAGGCGACGGCACAACAACAGCAACAGTATTAGCACGTTCTATAGTACGTGAAGGTATGAAAGCAGTTGTCGCAGGTATGAATCCAGCTGATATTAAACGCGGTATCGATAAAGCCGTTGTAGCAATTGTTGAGCAATTACAAAAAATTGCTAAACCTTGTGATACTTATAAATCTAAAGAGCAGGTTGCTTCAATTTCTGCTAATAGTGATGCAGAAGTAGGTAAAATTATAGCTGATGCTATGGAAAAAGTTGGTTCAGAAGGTGTAATTACTATTGAAGACGGAAAATCTCTAGAAAATGAATTAGATATAGTAGAAGGCATGCAGTTTGACAGAGGTTATTTATCTCCGTATTTCATAAATAATCAAGAAAAACAAGTAGTAGCTTTAGATGAGCCGTTCATCTTATTATTTGATAAAAAAATCTCTAATATCCGTGATTTATTACCAATATTAGAACAAGTTGCTAAAGCAGGACGTCCATTATTAATTATCGCTGAAGATGTAGAAGGTGAAGCTTTAGCTACATTAGTAGTAAATAATTTACGCGGTATTTTACGTATTGCAGCTGTTAAAGCTCCAGGTTTCGGCGACAGACGTAAAGCAATGTTAGAAGATATTGCTATTTTAACAGGCGGTACTCTAATTTCTGAAGAAGTCGGCATGAACTTGGAAAAGGTAACATTGCAGGAATTAGGACGTGCTAAGCGTATTGAAATTAATAAAGAGAACACTATAATTATTGATGGTGCTGGAGCAGCTGTTGATATTGATGCCCGTGTTGCTCAAATCCGCTCGCAAAAAGAACAGGCTACAAGCGATTATGATAAAGAAAAATTAGATGAGCGTATCGCTAAATTAGCAGGCGGTGTTGCTGTAATTCGTGTTGGTGCTGCGACTGAAGTTGAAATGAAAGAGAAAAAAGCCCGTGTAGAAGATGCTTTACATGCAACACGTGCAGCAGTTGAAGAAGGTATAGTAGCAGGTGGCGGTGTTGCATTATTGCGCGCTAAGCAGTCAGTTGGTGAAATTAAAGGCGACAATGCGGATCAAGAAGCAGGTATAAAAATTATTTTACGTGCCATTGAAGAACCATTACGTAAAATTGTTGCTAATGCTGGCGATGAAGCAAGCGTAATTGTTAATCAAGTCTTAAACCATTCTGGTAATTATGGTTATAATGCACAAACTAGCGTATACGGTGATATGTTAGAAATGGGTATTTTAGATCCTAAAAAAGTAACCAGACAAGCATTACAAAATGCGGCATCTGTTGCAAGCTTAATCTTAACCACAGATTGTGCTATCGTTGATGCTCCTAAAAAAGAAGGCGGCATGCCTGATATGGGTGGAATGGGTGGAATGGGCGGAATGGGTGGTATGGGAATGTAATTTTCATATTTCTATATAATCATATTATGTTTTAAAATTAATCCCCGTAATCTTGGGGATTAATTATCTACCCTTAATTTTAAGAATGTTAATTATGAAAAGTGTGTCGAAGGCGGGAATTGTGTTAGGTGTGGTGGCTATCTTTACTACTGGTATGAGAGCAGCAGATGAAAGCGGTGTAGATACAAATCTATCTTCCGCACAACAAAATATGGATTATAGCCAAGTTCAATGGAATAATATTGGAGAATTTTGTAATGAAATTCAAGAGTGGGATACTTCTAAAATAGTAGAAGAAGCAAAAATAGCAGATATACAATTATGTAGAAATACTCAAGTTGCCTTAAATGTAGCAGTTAGCTCTCTAACTTCAGCAAAAACTAAAAAAATAAATTTTCAACATGAATATAAATACAAAGCAGCTATAATAACAACAAGTATAGGTTCATTATTATTGCTTCTTGAAGGTGGTGGGTCATTAGTTAGTAAGAGTGGAAATGGAGCTATAAAAGTGGGCAAGAATGGATATCAACTTACAAAATCCGGAGTAAAATTTTTAAAAGGAAAATTAGATAATATCGCTAGAAATCGCCACACAACAATGGATATTGAATTAGGTCATAATGCAGATGATTCATATTCCGTGACTAGTTCTATACATAGTGGATTACCCCCACAACCCCCACCGATCTATAGCCCTTTGGGCAATGGCTAAATATTAGTAATTTTAGTTTAATTTGTGAAATAAAATTCTTAAATATCTATGCTATAATTTTTTTTAAATTAATGGAAAATCGTTTACATGTCTGAAAATATTCATAATTCTATAGCCCCAATAAAAACCATTATCCAAGATATTAAACAAGGTAAAATGGTTGTTTTAATTGATGAAGAAGATCGGGAAAACGAAGGTGATATTGTAATTGCCAGTGAATTTATTACGCCGGAAATAATTAATTTTATGGCAAAATATGCACGCGGTTTAATTTGTTTAACTTTAACAGAACAAAGATGTAAACAGCTTAATTTAAGTTTAATGGTGCCAGCTAGCGGAAATGGCACGCAACATGGAACAAATTTTACATTATCTATAGAAGCTGCAAGCGGAGTTACTACAGGCATATCTGCCGGAGATCGAGCAAAAACCATACAAGCTGCAGTTGCAAGAAATGCAAAACCTGCAGATATTGTACAGCCGGGGCATATATTTCCTTTAAAGTCTGCAAATGGCGGAGTATTAATGCGGGCAGGACATACTGAAGCAGCCTGCGATTTATCTGGTTTAGCCGGATTAGAGCCGTCAGGCGTAATTTGTGAAATTATGAATGATGATGGAACAATGGCCCGTCTTCCTGATTTAATTCCATTTGCAAAACAGCATGGATTAAATATAGGAACTATTTCCAGCTTAATTGAATACCGTAGTCAGACAGAAAGTATAATTGAAGTAATTGAAGAAAAAGAATTAGAAACTCCATATGGAAAATTTAATAGTGTAATGTATACTGATATTGTAAGCTCTCAAACTCATATTGCATTAATTAACGGGCAAACAAATAAAGAGCAAGAAACCTTAGTAAGAGTGCATGAACCATTATCTTTTTATGATTTTTTAAGCATAAAAAGCCGGCATTCATGGTCTTTACACGAAAGTTTTAAAATTTTAGCTGCACAAAAGAATATGCCAAGTGTATTAATATTAATGAATTGCCAAGAAACTAGTCAAAATTTTATGCATGAATTTAAAGGCAATATTCCCATTCATAGAAAAACAGATTTAAGAACATACGGGGTAGGTGCTCAAATTTTAAAACATTTAGGCATAGGGAAAATGCGTTTATTAGCTAATCCAATGCGTATACCAAGTATGGCAGGGTATGGCTTAGAAGTTGTTGGTTACTATGATAAATAAGCCTTATAATTCTGTTGTACGTATAATCGGAGGGATATATAAACGCACAAAACTAAATGTTATTGATATACAAGGTTTAAGACCAACTCCGGACAGATTAAGAGAAACATTATTCAATTGGTTAGGCGATATTTATGAATTAAGATGCTTAGATATGTTTGCCGGCAGCGGGGTATTAGGTTTTGAATGTGTATCTAGGCAAGCCAAATATGCTTTATTACTGGAAAAAAATAAACAAGTTTATCAAAATTTGAAAGAGATTCAAACAAAATTAAAAATTGATACACAAACTATTGATATTATAAATAGAGACAGTATTTTATACTTTAATTCGATAGACAAACAACTCTCTAATAAATTTGATATTATATTTTTAGATCCGCCCTATGCTGCTAACTTATTAAATAAAGCATTAGAAATATCAATAAATATATTAAATCCGTCTGGTTTTATTTATGTAGAGGATAATAAAGACTTATCTAAGTTAATTTTAGATCACAATTTATCTATCTATAGACATATAAAAATGGGGCAAATTTATGCTTATTTATTAAGACCTAATTTTCCAATTCAAAATAATAAAATATACGAATAAAATAGTCTAAGCTAAAATTATAAACTAGATTAGACTATAAAAACTTACAATGAGTTTATGAAATGGATAAAGTCGGTTTGTTATTTTTAGTTTGAGCTTTATTATCTTTAATTAGAATATTTTTATTTTTTGCTGTGAATGATTTTTTACCCTTAGAGGCAAGAGCAAGATTTTTTGGCTTATTATTTCTCAAAATTAGATTTGGCATATTGTTAAATAAATTGCTGTCTATACCTGCATATACCGCAACATCAGCTTTCATTTTATCAAGCTTATGCTGGTAATTTTCATAATCAGCAGTATACCCAGCTGCTTTTAAACCAGCAATATAATTTTCTAAATAAATTAATGTTTGAGGATGAGATGAACCAAGAACATCTTGACCCAATTTAAATGATTTTTCATAAAAAGGCACTGCTTCATCAAACATTTTATTATTTCTTAAGGCAGCAGCATAGTTGTTGTAAGCAATTAATGTATCAGGATGATTTTCACCCGATACCTCAAGGCGTTTTTTTAGAATTTCTTCGTATACTGCTAATACTTTTTTGGATTCACCTAAGCTTTCCATATTAACAGCATAATTATTTCTAAATTCTAAATATAAAGGATGTTCATATCCGATAATATTTTTAATTTTTAAAGCCTGTTCAAATTGTGCTTGAGCTTCTGCATATTTGCCTAATTTTTGTAAAATATATCCGTAATTATTATATGAAATAAAAGTATCTTGATGATTTTCACCTAAAACTTGTTTGCGTATTTCTAAAACTTTAGTATAATAAGGCAGGCTCTCTTTAATTTTTCCTACAGATTCAAGTGCATTTGCGTAATTACTTAAAGCATATAACGTTTCTTCATCTCTTTCCCCTGCTATTTCTGTACGCCATTTTATCACGCCCTTAAGTAAGCCTAAAGCTTCACTGTACTTACCTAAAGCTTGCAGTGCATTTGCATAATTATTAGTTGATGTTAAAGTGTCAGAATGCGATAACCCCAATAATTCAATTTTACCCTTTCTTACTTTATCAAAATAACCTGCGGCATCTTGCAATGCTCCCATATCTAAAAGAGCATTTGCATAATTATTCATTATATTTAAAGTTTTAAGATTCTGCATGCCATTATCTTGAATTGATTGCTTCAATGCTTGTTCAAATAATGGAATGCTAGTTTTAACTTTGCCATTTTTTTGTATGCTGACTGCGTAGTTATTTAATGAGCTTAATGTTCTCTCATCACTAGTACCGTATTTATTTTTAGTGTTTTCATATAATTCTTGTTCATTTGCTGCATTTTTAATAATTTTAGCGCCATATCTATTTTTTAAATTATTTAAAAATTGACTGATTGGATTTGCTTTTTGCGGTATATTTATATTACTTGCCTGGTTAAAATTAGAATTGGAGCTGGAATTAGAGCTAGAGTTAATTTTATGTAAATCACTTTGAGATACTTCCATATTCGTTTTTTGATAATCAGTATCAACATTTTGGGAGAGTGCTATGCTAGATAAGCTAAATAGGCATAAAATGGCAGCATAATTTATGCTTCTTATCTTAAATATGTTATTTTTCATGTTGGTATTAAATTAGCTCAATAGTTTGTCATTATAAGGCCTATTATATTAACTTGCACTAATTAATAGGGAAATTGTAAAATAATTTGTATATTGATATATGTACTTATTTTTAGATATTTTCAGTATGATATTTTTGTAATATTTCTACTTCTTCTTTTGAGCCAAGCATGACTGCAACACGTTCATGTAAAGCTTGAGGTTCAACATCTAAAATACGCTGTTTGCCATTAATAGATAATCCGCCAGCTTGCTCAATTAAAAAACTCATTGGGTTTGCTTCATACATTAAACGCAGCTTTCCTGCTTTATTTGGTTCTCTTTTATCCCATGGGTATAAAAAAACCCCGCCCCTGGTTAAAATTCTATGCACATCTGCTACCATAGATGCAACCCAGCGCATATTAAAATTTTTGCCTCTAATGCCTGTTTCTCCGGCTAAACATTCATCAACATAGCGTTTAACCGGCTCTGACCAATGCCGCATATTTGACATATTGATTGCAAATTCTTTTGTAGAATGAGGAATTTTTACTTTTTCCCTAGTTAGAATAAAACTGCCTAAATCTCTGTCCAGCGTGAAGATATAAACTCCTTCTCCAATAGTTAATACAAATATGGTTTGCGGTCCATAAAGTGCATAACCGGAAGCAACTTGTTTATTGCCCGGCTGAAAAAAATCTTGTTCCAAAACCTTTTGATTATCTGAAGTTTTTCTTAATACCGAAAATATAGTGCCAATTGAAACATTAACATCAATATTAGATGAACCGTCTAAAGGATCAAATAATAATAAATACCCGCCTTGCGGATAATAATTAGGTATTTCATAAATGTATTCCATCTCTTCAGATGCCATAGCCGATAAATGTCCGCCCCATTCATTTGCTTCTAATAAAACTTCATTGGCAATCACGTCAAGTTTTTGTTGAGTTTCCCCTTGAACATTACTTGAACCAGCCGAACCTAGCAGATTAGCTAATGCTCCCTTATTAACATTATAAGCAATATTTTTACATGCCCTTGCAACCACTTCAATTAAAAATCTAAGGTCAGAAGGAATTTTTCCTTGATGCTGTGCTTGTATTAAATAACGGGATAGGCTGATTTTGCTCATAATTCATTTATCTTTTACATGTTTATAAACACCAGATTGTAGCATAATTAGCCTAAGTTTTATATTTAAATTTTAATACGGCAAGGCGGCAGGAATAAATTACGACTGCTATGTACATATTATTACATTGAGGTGTAATTTTTATGACAACAAAGTTTGCAAATTGAAATACGATTAGTATACTCATATAAATCTGATATTATGATATGCAGATTACTGAGCAGATAATACATTTTTTTGTATTCTGCTGTTATAATATTCTTTCAGACAACCAGAAAGGAATAACATGGTACCAATGACTTTAGTAGGTGCTAATGCATTAAAAGAAGAACTGCATAGACTAAAAACAATTGAGCGTCCAGCTGTAATACAAGCGATTGCGGAAGCACGTGCTCAAGGAGATTTATCTGAAAATGCTGAATATGATGCGGCCAAAGAAAAGCAGAGTTTTATTGAAGGAAGAATTCAGGAAATTGAAGGCAAATTATCATCAGCAAAAATAATTAATCCTGAAGAATTAGAGCAAGATGGAAGAATAGTATTTGGCGTAACTGTTACATTAGAAGATATTGAGAAAAATAATAAAGTTACTTATCAAGTTGTGGGTGAAGATGAAGCAAATATTGAATTAAAAAAAATATCAATTAATTCTCCAATTGCTAGGGCATTAATTGGAAAGTCTGAAGGAGATTTAATAATTGTTATTGCACCTAAAGGTGAATGTGAATATGAAATTTTAGAAGTAGCCTATATTTAATATTTTATGAATAATACACAAAATCAGCATCCATCAGCGGAATCAAAAGAAATATACTTGCCTCAATCAGATGTAGGTAAAGGCGGGGACGGAGGCAAAAATTATGACGCAGATATAAAATATGCTAGTTTTGGCATACGGACCGCATCTTTTATTATAGATAATGTTATCTTTTATTTAATATCTGAAATATTAATATATGTTTTAGGCTTTAGTTTATTTTCTTTTGCAGCATCTTATGCATTTACATTTGGCTTATTTTTTATGTGCAATCTTAAAAAGCGGGCTACACCTGCTAAATTATTATTGTCAATTAAACTTGCAGATGAAAATACATTTAAAAAACCTGAAGATAAACAAATTATTGCCAGATACATGCTATCTAGCGGGTTTTTTGCACTGTATTCCTTTTACAAGATATTTATAGGGCAAAATCATTTAATCTGGATTGTTTTAATTATATATATAGGAATAGCCTGCTGTTATGCATTGTTTAATGATAAAGTTCAGTCTTGGTATGATAAACAAACTAAAATAGTAGTAATTCATGACTAATTTTGTACATTTACGTTTACATACTGAATTTTCAATATCAGATGGCAGTTTAACCATAGATAAAGCAATTAGCTTGGCTAAGCAAAATTCTATGGGGTCTTTAGCCATTACTGATTTAAATAATGGGTTTGCTTGGATAAAATTTTATCAAGCTGCATACAAAAACGGTATAAAACCAATTTTAGGCAGCGACATAAATGTAGGCGGTGAACAAATATTATTCTTAGCCCAAAATTATGCGGGTTATTTAAATTTATGTGAAATTTTGTCGAAAACTTGGCAAAGCGGTCAGCCATACATTTCTAAAGATGATATTATAAAAATATCAGAAAATTTAGAAGGTATTATATTAATAATAGGCAATCCTAAAAGTAATTTGTACAAATACCTGCTAAATAATAATATTGAAAAATCTATTATTGAAGCAGAATATTGGAAAAATATTTTAGGCGATAGATTATATATAGAATTACAATATAATTACGACAGCAGTATTGTATGGCAAAATGCTGTTCAAATTTCTACTCATTTAAATATACCTTTAACTGCATCACACCCAATACAATTTGCATCTAAAAATGATTTTAATGCACATGAGGTTAGAGTTTGTATTGCACAAGGTGATACTTTAGCTAATCCTAACCGTAAAAAATTATTTAGTGAAGAACAATATTTTAAAAGCCCGCAAGAAATGCAGGAATTATTCAAGCATTTGCCAAGTGCACTGCAAAATAGTGTAGAAATTGCTAAACGCTGTAATGTAGAACTTATATTAGGTAAGCCGCGCTTACCTAATTTTGAAACTCCGGAAAACTTAACTTTAGATGAATTTTTACAACAATTATCTATGCAAGGCTTAGAAAAAAGATTTGCAGAATATCAAACATATTTAAATCTAATTATTACAGATAATGAGAAACAAAAATATATTGATAGATTAAATTTTGAAGTAGCAACTATTGTAAAAATGGGGTTTGCAGGTTATTTTTTAATTGTATCTGATTTTATCAACTGGGCAAAAAATAATGACATTCCGGTAGGTCCTGGGCGAGGCTCTGGTGCAGGCTCAATTGTTGCGTATGCATTAGGTATTACAGATATAGATCCTATTCCTTATAATTTGCTTTTTGAGCGTTTTTTAAATCCAGAGCGGGTATCCATGCCTGATTTTGATATAGACTTTTGCCAGCATGGAAGAGATAAAGTTATACAATATGTAAAAGATAAATATGGTGAAAATGCTGTAAGCCAAATTGTTACATTTGGTACAATGGCGGCTAAAGCTGCCATTAGAGACGTAGGCAGAGTGTTAGATTTAGGCTATAACTTTGTAGACGGCATAGCTAAGCTAATTCCTTTTAAACCAACTAAACATGTAACCATAGCCAGTTCACTAGAAGAAGAGCCATTACTTGCACAAAGAGAAAAAAATGAAGAAGAAGTAAAACAATTATTATCTTTAGCACAAAAACTCGAAGGTTTATCTAGAAATGTTGGTATGCATGCTGGAGGCGTGTTAATTGCACCGGGTAAACTTACTGATTTTTGCCCTTTATATAGCCAAGACGGACAAAATTTTGTCAGCCAATATGATAAAGATGATGTAGAAAATGTCGGGCTAGTAAAATTTGATTTTTTAGGATTAACAACTTTAACTATACTTAACATTGCAGAAAAATATGTAAGACAAGTATCAGATCCGGATTTTAATTATAAAAACATTAAACTCACAGATAAAGGTGCATTTGAAATATTAAAAAGCGGAAATACTGTGTCTGTATTCCAGCTTGAAAGCCGCGGCATGCAGAGCATGTTAAAAGATGCCTTACCGGATAGATTTGAAGATATTATCGCACTTGTATCATTATACCGTCCTGGACCTATGGATTTAATTCCAAGCTATATTGCAAGAAAACATGGAAGAGAAAAAGTTATTTATCCTGATGAAAGGGTAGCCCCTGTTCTAGAAGAAACCTATGGCATTATGGTTTATCAAGAGCAAGTTATGCAAATGGCACAAATTGTAGGTGGATATACACTAGGCGGAGCTGATTTGTTACGCAGAGCCATGGGTAAGAAAAAGCCTGAAGAAATGGCAGAGCATAGACAGATATTTAGAGAAGGAGCTGCCAAAAATAGCGTAAATGCAGAAAAAGCAGATGAAATATTTGATCTTATGGAAAAATTTGCTGGTTATGGTTTTAATAAATCACATGCAGCTGCCTATGCTTTACTTGCTTATTACACCGCATGGTTTAAGTTTTATCATAAAGAATGCTTTACAGCAGCCAATCTGACCTTATCTATGGATGACATAGATAAAACAGCCATATTAATTGCAGACTGCAAAAAAAATAATATTAAAATATCAGCTCCGGATATTCATACCAGCGAGTATAGATTTGTGCCTAATAAAAATATACGTAATGGCAAAGAAAGTATAGCGGTTATGTATGGGTTAGGAGCAATCAAGGGCTTAGGACAAAATGCCATTGAGCATATTATTGAAGAAAGAAAAAACGGCAATTTTAAAAGTTTTTTTGATTTTGCCCAAAGAATTGATAAAAAAGTAGTAAATAAACGTGCTTTTGAAGCCTTAGTTAAATCAGGCGCATTTGACAGTTTAGGTTATAACCGCGGTACATTATTTGCAAATATTGATAAGGCATTAGAATTAGCGTCCCAAGTTTCAGCTCAGCTTTCACAGGCATCGCTATTTGACAATGATCAAGATGCAGCACCTTTGCCCAATTTAATTCAAAATGACTGGGATACTAAAACTAAACTTAAAGAAGAAAAAAATGTATTAGGCTATTATTTCAGCGGACATTTATTTGATGCATATGCAGAAAAAGCAAATTCATTAGTAAAGCATAAAATTAGCGATGTTTCTGTGGGTCGTGATAAATCAATTGTGGGTATTATTAGTGAAATCCGCACTCAAATTACCAGCCGCGGAAAAATGCTGATATTAAGTATAGAAGATGGAAGTGCTAAAATTGAATGCATGGTGTTTTCAGAGGTTTTAAATAGTGCTAATTCTTATTTAAAAGAAGATGAATGTATATGTATTTCCGGCGAAGTTAAATATGATAATTTTAATAATGCATTAAGGATAAATGCACAAAAAATTTATCCGCTCGAACAAGCTGAGATTATTAATGCACAAGCAATTATTTTACATATAAATTCGCCAGACCAATTATTACCTGCAGAAGAATTAATTCAGATGCTTATTCAAATAGATTCAAGTATAAATTTTACACAAAATGATAAAACATTACTGCCAGTTAAAATTGAATATAAAAATCAAGAATTAGATTATGAATGTAGAATAGTTTTACCAAATAAATATAGATTGGCTGTAAATATAGAAGTTTTAAAAATATTTGAGGAAAAGCAAATCAAATATCAATTAATGACTAATTAATAAACACTGAAAATGTAAGGCAAAGCGCTGCAAATTGAAATCTGATTAGTATATTTATATAATTACACTTATATCAAATCCAATCGTTGATCTATAACCGCTTTCCGTATTATTTTTTACAGTAATTGGCGTAACTTTATGCCATAAATCTGTTCCAGCATCAGGCTGGAATAGACCTTGCCCTGCTTGAAGCTCTATCTCAAATATTGGTGTGATTTTATCTGCACCATACACAATGCTTTTACCGCCATTAATATTATTTCTATCAATGCATAAAGCAGAAATAATAAAATCTGCTCCATCTTGATGTATGCCTTCAGGTGAATTATCTCCAGCTTGGGTGTGGCTGCATAAGATAAGAGTATGATGAACAATAATATTTAAGCGTTTAACATCTGGTTTAGCAAACCTAATTTCATCAGCTGCCATTATAAACATTTTATTTAAATTATCATCAAATAAATCTTGCGGAAGTTCTTTAAACAATCTATCTGTTAATCTGTAATCTAAATTTTGATTTGCTGAATTAGCTGATAATTTTTGTGAGAATGGACGATGACTTAGCCTCTCTGCATGCCATTTATTTTTTGAAAATTCTAAATTATATTCGGATATACAGCGTTTTCTAGTAGGTTTTATTTGCTGAATTTTATTAAAAATATTTTCTTCTATAAATGGAAATAAAGAAAGTATTTCGTTATCATTAATCATATTTTGATAGATACCAAGCCATATCTCATTTGAAATATCAATCTTTTTTTCTTTAGGCATTGATGATTTAATAAGATTAATTTTATTATGCTGAACTAAATAATTATCCGCACCATAATTAATATAATTTTTTCCTAAAAGTTCCTGCACTTCTGATATTGAAATGCCAAAGGTGCTGATATTCAATATAGAAATAGGATGTTCTATTTTACTTAGTAACATATTTATCTCCGACTTTATGCTTACAGTATAGCCTATTGATAATAAATTGTCACAGTTATTATATTTAAAAAAGCCATTTGCTGTAGTATTTGTATTATCTGCACTGCTTTTTTTGCGTATGACTTATATACAAATTTATTCTAAATTAGCTATATATGGATAAATTTTGTATATTTTTATATTAAATATGATTAGATACATTCTCACAATTTTGTATTTAAAAGTATTGAATTAAATCATCAAATATTCTAGAATGAGGATTATTGTAAATTATTTTAAATATATATGAGACAAAATCCTTATCACTTAGTGCAGGAAATAAATTTTTAAATTTTGCAAGATTGCCGGAAAATTATGGTTCGGTCTCTGCACCTCACATCAGAAACTTATCTTATATGCCTATAAACTGTATGTCAGTGAATCCATGTTATGTTTGTGATGGGGTGTATAATAGATGTTGATACTTGTGCTTCTTGTGGACGTTGGCATTGACTACCACCATTGTACAACAAATCAATAAAGAAAAAAGGCATATCAATATATGCCTAAGTAGCTTGTAAAGTAAATTAGACCAAATTTTATCTTACTTAGATTAATGTCCTCCATCTTCTGAGGCTGCATCTTGATTTGAATTAGCCCAAGGGTTGCTATTTGAACTTTTACCTCTATTTGATGGGCGTACTTTCATATCATTCTCAATATCTCTAATTGGTTTAATTGTATCAATTGGAATAGATGGTTCAATACTTTCAATCTCCGGCTTGCTATTAGTACTGGTTGGCTCTTCTCTTGTTCTCGATCTTGAATTAGGCGTAACCACCGGTTCGGTATCAAGCATTTTAACCGAACTATCATTTTCTTCATATTCGTTATAAATTAAATCACCGCCTGAATCTACTACACCATATGGCTTATGTCTTTCTACAACTGGCTGATTTTTAAGTGCAACCTGCATATATCTAATCCAAATAGGTAAAGATAGTCCGCCTCCCGTTTCTTTTGCACCCAAACTGCGCGGTTTATCATAACCCATCCATGCTACAGCTACAATATTACCGCCGTAGCCTGCAAACCAAGCATCATAAGAATTATTTGTGGTACCGGTTTTACCTGCTAAATCTGGTCGCTTTAGTTTTTCCTTAGCTGAGGCTGCTGTCCCTGCATTTACTACTTCTTTAAGCAGGCTATCCATAATATAGGCATTTCTGTCATTTAAGGTGCGTATACTATCGTCTCCTGCAAATCTTGGCTTAGCAACTCTTAATATTCTGCCTTCGCTATCTACTACTTTTTTAATCAAGTAAGGCTCAATTCTAAAACCGCCGTTTGCAAATACAGAATAAGCAACTCCCATCTGAAGCGGAGTTACTGAGCCTGCTCCAAGTGCCATTGGTAAGACAGCCGGATGTTTATCTGCAGGAAAACCAAACCTTGAAATAAATTTTTGCGCATATTGCGGAGTAATAGTGCGTAAAATTCGGATAGAAACTAAGTTTTTAGATTTTGCTAAGGCTTTTCTCATAGTCATTGGACCATCAAAATTGCCGTCATAGTTTTTTGGTTCCCATGGCTCACCGCCAGTTTCACTGCCTGGTAAAGATAGAGGACCATCATTAATAACAGTTGAGGGAGAAAAACCTTTCTCTAAAGAAGCAGAATATATAAATGGTTTAAAGCTTGATCCAGGTTGCCTCCATGCTTGAATTACACGGTTAAATTTATTACGCGAAAAATCAAATCCGCCCACCATTGTGCGTATTGAACCATCACGGCTGTCTAAAGATACAAATGCGGATTCAACCTCAGGTAATTGGCTTAATACCCAGCGATTATTTTCATGGGTTACTCTGATAATTGAACCAGATTTAATTTTAAGCTTTGCTGGAGCATTACTTGATAAAGCTGGTAATACTAAGCGCAGACCCTCACCGCCAATTGATATAATATCACCATTTAATCTAATTGCCTTTACTTCCTTGGTATTAGCAGCTAAGACCACAGCTGACATATAATTATGTACATCAGGATGTTCCACTAATGCTTCAGTAATCGCCTCGTCTCTTGATTTACCTTCTTCGCTTAAATTTATAAAACCTTCAGGACCTCTGTATCCTTGACGTTTATCATAATCTTTAATTCCTCTTTCTACTGAAGCTACAGCGGCTTCTTGCTCTTCTCTTACAATGGTAGTATATACAGATAAGCCGTCTGTATACATTTTGTTTTTTAATGTTTCATCAGCAGATACCATGTTTCTTACCTGCTCTGCTACATATTGAGCTTCGCTGTCAAAATTAAGTGCAGAGCTTCCCCTAACATTTAATGGCTCCTGCAATGCTATATTATATTGGCTTTGCGTAATATAATTTTGTTCAAACATGCGTTGCAAAATGTATTTTTGACGTATAACAGCACGTTTAGGATTTACAACTGGATTATATGCTGAAGGGGCTTTAGGCAAACCAGCTAACATTGCTGCTTCGGCAATTGTTATATCTTGAATTGATTTGCCGTAATAAACTTTGGCTGCTGCTGCAAACCCATGAGCTCTTTGCCCCAAATAAATTTGGTTCATGTATAGCTCTAGAATCTTATCTTTTGACATATTAGCTTCAATTTTATAAGCTAATAACATTTCATAAATTTTGCGGGTAAAAGTACGCTCATTACTTAAGAAGAAATTACGTGCAACCTGCATCGTAATTGTTGATGCTCCTTGACCATGACCGCCTTTTAAGTTGCTTAAAAAAGCACGCAAAACACCCCATAAATCAACGCCATTGTGATTATAAAAGCGCTCATCTTCGATTGAGACAAGGGCATTTTTCATAATTTTCGGTATTTTTTCAATAGGAACAAATTCTCTTCTTTCCTCCCCAAACTCACCAATTAAATAATTGTCCGCAGTATAAATGCGCATTGGCATTTTTGGTTTGTATGTTGTAACACTGTTAATTGATGGTAAATTATTTTGAGCAACAGCAAATAATGTTCCGACAAATAAAGCAAAGGCTAAGCTTCCAGCCAAACCAATGCCAATTATCCATTTTAAGGAACTTTTAAGCCAAATCACAAACTTTGATGATTTAACATTAGGTGCTGAAGTATTATTGTCTTGGGGTATATTTGTCATAAATGCAACATTTGTAAAATATTATTGATATTATCCGTTTATCGGCTACTATGGATAGTATATAATTACATTAATAATATTAATTATATCATATGTAATCTGATATGTAATAGATTATGATTCATGGTTCAGATAAACTATATCAGTAATAATACTAGATTAGTGTAAATAATAGTGAGAAAGTTTGATTTTAATTAAAAAGTATTATAATATTTTTTATAAATGATACAGTATTAACCCGCTCATTTACTTTGCTAAAATAACGTAAAGTATTTTTTTAATAAAATATAAGAGACTCAAGTATGTTAACGTCATTCCTAAATTCTGGTGTTATTGGTCTAGATATAGGCAGCTCATCTGTAAAATTAGCAACCTTAACTAAAAAAAATAACAAATTCCGTTTAGAAAATTGTGATATTTCAATTTTTGAAAAAGAATGCTTTAATGAACAGGGAGAAATTCTTGATTTAAGTTATATAAAATCTACTGTATTGGAACTAGTTAATAAGCAAAAGTATAAATGCAAAAATTTAATTACTGCAATACCTCACCGCTTGATCGTATCAGATATAGTCAGTCTGCCTATTGATATGCCGCCTGACGAGCAGAATTATCAGATTGAGGTAGAAGCAAACCGTATGCTACCTCCTAGTGTTGGGGCAAGCTTTGATTATTTTTTGACAACTAACACAGTGTCAGTCAGCTCAAATGCTCATTCTAATACTTCAAGTAAGTTGGCTAGCTCAGGACCTGGACACAATTTTAATATTATGGCCGTTTCTAAAGATTTAATTGATGAGAGACTAAGAATTATACAAGAAAACAAAAGATTGAAACCAATTGTAATAGATAGTGATGCATTTGCTGCACTCCGTAATACTTATTATGTGTGGAATAGTGAAGGTGCTTTAGATCAAATAAGAGTACTTCTTCATTTAGGACACAGCGGTTCTTATATGTTTGTTTTGCATAATCAAGATATTGTTTACCAGCAAAACTTAGTGACTAACGGCCATCAGCTAACGCAAAGTATTATGCGTTATTATGATATGCCTTTTACAGAAGCAGAGCGTAAAAAACGTAATCTAAGTTTACCTGCCGGATATAATGATGATGTACTTGCACAATATCTTGAAAACACAGTAATTGATATAATTCAAGGTATCCAAAACTTTTTTTCTACATCAAGTTTAAGTAGAGTGGATGGAATTTATATTTCGGGCGGACATTCATTAATTGAAGGGTTGTCAACACAAGTTGCTAAAAAAACTCATATTAACACTCAAATTTTTAATCCGTTTCTTGGTTTACTGCGCAGTGCCGGCATTGATGAGACTGTTTTACGTAAAAATATGCCTGCTTACACTACTGCAATTGGTTTGGCATTAAGAGGGTTTGATAATTAAGAATTAAGAGAATAATATACGTTCTAGGATAAAATATGCTACAAAAAATTAATTTTCTGCCATATCGGGATTTGCAGAAACAAGACCAGAAGGCTAAGTTTAAAAGCATCATGATTATAATTGGAGTTTTAGGTATCGCAACAGTATTTGGAACTGGTTATGTATATGATCTAAATATAGAAAACCAAATTAACCGTAATAGCTTTTTAGAAAAAGAAACTTTAAAACTTGATGAACAGTTAATTGAGGTTTCTAATCTTAAAAATGAAATAAAAGAGCTGGAAATACAGCGTGATACTGTATATGCCCTACAAAATAATAGAACACAGGCAGTAGAATTAGCAGAAATGTTTACACGCCGTGTTCCGGAAGAAGTATATTTAACAGAAGCTAATCAGTCTGGTAATAGATTTACTATAAAAGGTATAGCAAACAGCAACGAAAGAGTGTCTCAAACAATGAGAAATCTTGAGCAAGTGCAATGGGTTAAAGGTGTTACATTGCTGCAGACTAAGTCAATTAGAGTTGAAGACACGTCGTTGGCAGGAATTAAATCTTACAGGACATTATTTGAATTTAGTATATCTTTTGATAGAGTAGTAGAAGAGCCAAAATCTTCTACTAATAAAGATCCTAATAAAAGTAATACTACAAATAATATTTCAACATAAAAAGGAAGATAAAATATGGCAAGCAGTAAAATGTCTGATTTAGACATAAAAGAGGCACATGCATGGCCTATTATTCCTAAGGCTGTTCTATTATGTTTTATATATTGTATTCCTCTGATAGCAGGATGGTATTTGTATATACAAGACAAGAATACTAATTTAAATATTGAACAGTCAAAAGAAGTAGAGCTAAAGAAGAAGTTTCAGGAAAAATTTGCTCAGGTACAAAGCCTAGAGGAGCTTAAAGAGCATAAAAAGATTGTTGCAGAGCAAGTTAAAGCACTAGAAGGTTTATTGCCTAGCAAAACTGAAATGGACAAATTGCTTTCAGATATTAACCAAGCTGGAGTAAGCCGTAATCTTAACTTTGAATTATTTGAACCTAAGACAGCGGCAGTCAAACAATATTATGCTCAAATACCAGTAAATATCAAAATTAGGGCCACTTATCATGACATTGCACACTTTATGTCAGATTTAGCAGGTTTATCTAGAATTGTAAATGTTGAAACTTTAAAAATGACAGCTGCTAAAACTAATGATCAGATTGAATTAGAAGGGTCATTAAATACATATAGACTGCTAGATGAATATGAAAAACAAGATCAGAAAAGAAAAACTGCCGCCTCTAAAGCTAGCGGAGTAGTGGCTAATACGCAAGATAAAAATAAAATATAAAGGTAAAAATATGCTAAGATACTTACCTATATTAGGGTGTGTGATTATGCTGACAGGTTGTAACGGTGATACGCAAAGCCTGCAGGCATGGATTAGCCAGATAAAAACTAAGACGGTGCCTAAAAATGTGAATATACCTCCGTTAAAAGAGTATATTAGTCAGCCTTATACTGCTGCAAATATGGTAAGTCCATTTAGTGCAGTACGGGTTGGTAGTGCAGTGTTAGAAGCTCCGCCGGATGGAGCAAGACCTAAAGAACCCCTAGAATCAGTTCCTCTAGAAAATATTAAATACATAGGTATGATTAAGCAAGATGATATGATAAAAGGTATGCTGAAAATTGATATTAAAATACATCAAGTCAGACTCGGCGATCACATAGGGCAGAATTACGGTAAAATTACTGCCATCAAAGAAGATGCCTTGACCGTAAAAGAGCTGATTAAGGATGGAGAAAACAAATGGATAGACAAGATAGTTACTCTACCAATTCAACAAGAGGGTGCAAGATGAAGAAAAATAAATTTAGCCATATAGGTAAAGCTCTAACATTTACAAAAAAAGGTATAAAATCAATGAAAACTTCTAGTATTGCCCTCACTATTGCAATTTTACTTGGCAGTATTATTCCTAATCAGGTAAATGCTCAAATAAATGAAGAACTTAATAGCATTGAAGCCATTGAAACTGTTGAGGCTGGCGGGAATAGTCAAAATACCCTTATACAAATTAAACTAAAAGCTAAACTGGAAGTAATTCCTAATAGTTCAGTGACTTCTAATCCTAACCGATTAATTATTGATTTACCTCAAACCTTAAATGAAACCAAAGATTTATTTACTTATAATCATGATGTTGTTAAAGATGTAAAAATTACAACAATTGATAATAAATCTAGATTGATATTTAACTTAAATAAAAATGTTAAGCATAATATTAGCTTGAATGGTGAGCTGTTAACTATAAGATTAGAAAATATAGAAAAATCTTTAGACGCTGCAAATTCTAAAGCAAGTGGCAGTATGAACAAAGAATTGAAGGATATTTCGGCTGGGAATGGCGTAAAAGGAATTGATTTCCAGCGTAACAATGAGGGCGGCGGTAAAATTATAATTAATTTAGCAAGCAGAGATACTTTAGTAGATGTAAAACAAATAGGGGCAAGCCTTGCTGCTGATTTTATTAATGCAAAATCTCCTGATAATATTAAACGTAATTATGATGTAAATGATTTTGCAACACCAGTAAAAAATATGCGTTTAACTGCATATAATAATGGCACCAGATTATTAATAGAACCCAAAGGGGCATGGCGTTACAGCAGCTATCAAGCAAATGACCAATTTGTAATTGAAGTTAATCCAGTTAAAGCAGATACTAAAGCTGCACAGCAAGCTAAATATATAGGGAAAAAATTATCTCTTAATTTTCAAGATATAGATGTACGTTCACTAATGCAGGTATTTGCTGATTTTACCAATATCAATATTGTGGTGAATGATAATGTACAAGGTAACTTAACTCTGCGCTTAAAAGATGTTCCATGGGATCAAGCTTTTGACATTGTATTACAGACTAAAAATTTAGGTTCAAAAAGAAATGGCAATATAATTTGGGTTGCGCCTAAAGATGAAATGCTTGCTAAAGAAAAACAAGAGTTAGAAGGTAAAGCACAAATTGCAGATTTAGAGCCTGTAAGAGCGCAAACTATTCAGCTGCAGTATCATAAGGCTGAAGTTGTCGCAAAAGGCTTATTAGGTGAAGGCGAAAGTGCAAAAAATAAGCCTATTATCAGTAAACGCGGAAGTGTAATATTTGATGCAAGAACAAATCAATTATTCATATCAGATATACCAAGTAAACTTGAAGAAATTAACCAGTTAGTGCAGAAAATTGACGTTCCAATAAGACAAGTTGTAATTGAAGCAAGAATTGTTGAAGCAAATGACACTTTTGGGCGCAATTTAGGTGTTAAGCTTGGATTTGTAGATTTAAGAAAGCCATTTAGTGTAGATGCGAATGGAAATTATACCACAAATTCTGGTCTAGGAATAGGCGGGAGCAGGCTTGGCATATCAGCTAATCAAACTGGTGCTTTACAAACATTCGGCGCTGTAGCTAGTCAAAATCAAGGGGTTCGTTATGATATTCCAAATACAAATTTTTTCAGTTTACCTGCAGGTTCAATTAACGGATTTACTCCATCTAGTTTAGGCTTTAGTCTTTTTTCATCAGGTGCACAAACATTGCTGAATTTAGAATTATCAGCACTTGAAGCAGATGGAAAAGGTAAAATTGTATCTAGTCCGCGTATTTTAACAACCGACAAGCAAAAAGCTTTAATTGAGCAAGGTACTGAATTACCTTATGAAAGTGCTACTTCAAGTGGTGCTACTTCTGTACAGTTTAAAAAGGCTAACTTAAAACTTGAGGTTACACCGCAGATTACACCGGAAGGTAAAGTATTCTTAGATGTAGATATTAATAAAGACAGCCCAAGTGCAATTACCAATGGTAGTGCAGGTCTTGCAATTGATACCAAACATGTTCAGACACAAGTATTAGTTGATAATGGCGGTACAGTGATGATTGGCGGTATATTCCAAGAAACAGAACGCAAGAATGTTACGCAAGTACCATTTCTTGGTAGCTTACCTATAATTGGTAATTTATTTAAAACAACCAGCCGAAATAAAGAGCGTAATGAAATATTAATTTTCTTAACTCCAAAAGTTATAGAAGTTAGTACTACAGCTAAGCCTCAATAAGCTGAAATATAATAATTATTAAAACCATGCTTTAGATTTTTATTTAGGGTATGGTTTTTATTTTTACACTGCCCTATAAACTATTGAAAATATATATCCATTAACTCTTTTGAGAAAAATATTTGAATAGTAAATCATAAGATAATAGTCAATTTAGCATGAATATGTAATATTCATGCTACAATAATTAATTAATTTGTATTATAAGCCATATAGATGTTGACAGGTTATGCTATTTATGGAATAATTACTCCTATCGGTTCCCTGATAGCTCAGTCGGTAGAGCGACGGACTGTTAATCCGCAGGTCGCAGGTTCGAACCCTGCTCGGGGAGCCAACTAGGTCTTTGATATGAATTTAACAACATATCAAACGGCTTTCTCGTCTTAAATATTAGCTTTTCACAGTCCATTTCCAAGTTCGTAAATAAAATTGATATAATTTGCTTTTTTTCTTGTAGTTCCGAACTTCTAAATAAATAACTGGCTTTTGGTGCTATATTAAATATATTTGAAACTGTTTTACTAAAAACATCATCATTACTTGTTAATCTTTGTAATTTATTTTCTACATCATACTTTTCATTGTTTGTTTCTTGAATTAAATCATTGTATTCTTCTTTTGGTATATCACCATCTAAAAATAATGTTCTGGCTTTTTTTATTCTTGCTTGCAATTTATTTTATTGCTCTAGTTTAATTTTATTTTCATTTGCTGAATTTTTATTTAATTCTTCATCTCAAGAATTAAAAGTAGGTAAAATAAATCCTTTAAAAATTAAGAAAATTATTATCCAGTCCTTAGCTATTATGTGGCTATTCATAAACATTTTAATAAATATATAGTTGTTTAAAAATGATTATGCAATAATATTTTTTTGTTTAAAATAATATTAATATGAAATTGGAATTGCGTCTTAATGAATGGGCTGAATTTGTTGTTAAATTTGTTCCTTGGTCGTTCATTCCATGGGTTATTTTGTTAGCAATTATTTTAGCTATTGGTAGTTTTTGGTATTGGTTTTATAAACCTGCAATTTATTTAAATAAATCTTTAAACTCAATTATTCATCAGCTTAAACAACATAATAAAGAAGCAAAAATAGATTTTGATTATATTACTGATAATATTATAAAAAATGAAGAGCCATTCAAGCATTTATGGAAAGAATTTAGTGAAACATTGCACGAATATAAAGAGCAAGGGAGCGATGAAATAAAAATTCGAGCAACTATTCCAGCAGAAGGATTTTTTACTAAAGATATAATAGTTGATTCAAAATTAAATTCAGATTTCTTTAAGCATTTACCTGGGATTTTAACAGGCTTGGGAATTATCGCAACTTTTGCTGGCTTAATTTATGGATTGAGTGGATTTGTACCAAGTGAAGATGCTTCTACTGTACGCACTAGCTTAACCAGCCTGCTAGGTGGTGTTAAGCACGCATTTTTATTTTCAGTGGTTGCAATTATTAGTGCTATGTTTATTACTTTCTTTGAAAAAAAGATACTAGCCAATCTTTATAAAAAAGTTGAAGAATTATGCACAGAAATTGATAAATTATATGATATGGGTGTGGGCGAAGAATATTTAGCTCGTTTAGTTAAATCTTCTGAAAGTAGTTATACCCAAACAGCACAATTAAAAGATATTTTAGTTAATGATTTAAAAGAATTATTTACAAATTTAGTTGATAAGCAAGTTAGTGTGATGCAGCAACATCACCATCAACAAATTGAAGCAAATAAAGAACAAAGCCAAAATTTAGGAAATGTAATTGCAAATAGCATTAATGAAAGTTTAGCTCCTACTCTTTCAACCTTAAGTCAAGTTGTAGAAAAAGCATCTGGGGAACAAAGCAGTGCAGTAAGCGGTATGCTAGAAGATATTTTACATGAATTTATGCAGCAAATTAAAGATACTTTTGGTTCACAAGCTAATAGTATTAATGATGGTTTAGCTAAATCTATGGAATCTATGTCTACCATGCAAAGCGAAATTTCTAATCTGATTAACAGCATTAAAACTTCTAGTCAAAATGCAACTGATAGTATGAGTGATAAATTAGCTAACGCAATGGAAAATGCTAGTATTAGCCAAAATACTATGAATGAGCAAATGCGTGAATTTGTTAATCAAATTAAGGATATGTTGCTAAACCAGCAAACAAAATCGCAAGAAGTTTTAGATAAATCCGTAAATGGAGTTTTAGAGCAGTTAAATATTTCTATGCAAAAATTAGCTGAAGATAAAATCGCTACGCAAAATCAAGCGAAGCAAAACCAAGAAGCTATGAGCGGGCAAATGCAAGATTCAATACAACAAATTAAAGACATAATGCTAAGCCAGCAAACAAAATCACAAGAAGTTTTAGACCAATCTGTGAATGGAGTTTTAGAGCAGTTAAATATTTCTATGCAAAAATTAGCTGAGGATAAAATTGCCACGCAAAATCAAGCGAAGCAAAACCAAGAAGCTATGAGCGGGCAAATGCAAGATTCAATACAACAAACTAAAGACATAATGCTAAACCAGCAAACAAAATCACAAGAAGTTTTAGACCAATCTGTGAATGGAGTTTTAGAGCAGTTAAATATTGCTATGCAAAAATTAGCTGAGGATAAAATTGCTACACAGCACATAGAAAACGAAAGGCATAATAATTTAAAACAGCAAACTCAAGAACTATATTCTAGATTATCAAATGAAGTTGCTAGCTTAATTTCTAAAATCAATGAATCTATTACAAAAGCTGATGCTAATATTTATAGCTTGCAGAATGTAACTACTAAAGCCCTGAATGATATGTCAGTTGGCGCAAATAGTATTAATCAAGCTGCGGATAAATTTGCAAATTCTAGTAATTCTATATCGAATGTATTTACTAAAGTAGATAATGTTTCTAATCAATTAAATTCTACTTCACAAATTCTAGATAAATCTGCCCAAAGTGTTGCATTAGCTTTTGAACAATACGATAAAACTAGGGCAACTATAGAACGTATAACTTTAGAATTTAAAAATATATTAGATAATAGCAGTGCTGAAGCTAAAGTTAAAAGAGATTTAATTGCAGAAATGGAAAATATAATTAGCAATGTTAAAAAAGTTGAACAAGAAACTAGTGAATATTTAGATAAATTTAATGATGTTTTAAATCAAAGTTTTGAGTCTTTTGCCCAGCAAATGTCTAGTCAGTTAGCAAATTCTATTGTAAGTTCTGATACTCATACTGCAAAATCTATAATAAGTTTAACAGCAATAATGCAGGAATTAGATGATGTTTTACAAAATAATATGCCTAAAAATATTAAGAAATAATCAAAATTTACAGGTATAAATCATGTTTAATAAAATTATTATAAAAAAAGGCAATAAGGAAGAAGGCGAAAAACCTTTTTGGATTTCTTTTGCTGATTTAATGTCGGCATTGATGATATTATTTTTAGTCGTAATGTGTGCATCTTTATTGTCTGTAACCCGTAGCCAAAGCCAAGTAGAGCAACAGAAAAAACAAAGAGATGTTGATATTTCAATTATTAATAATTGTATTGATGAGTTATCTAAAAAAGAATTCAATAATATTCACCGCATAGAAAACCGCATAAATTTTGGCAAAGTTGTTAGTTTTGAAAGTGGTAAATCTAATATTTCTATAGATGGTAAAAAATACTTAAGGTCATTTATTCCCAAGGTATTAAACACATGTAGAAATAACTTAAACCAAGGGCAAAAATGGATAAAGCAAATTGTGGTAGAAGGATACACGGATATTGATGGTTCATATTTATATAATTTAAATTTAAGCTTAAAGCGCAGCCAAAGTGTAATCTGTGCATTATTTGATAATAGTGATATTGATAATCAGCTATCCGACAAAGATAAAATGGAAGTTAGAGATTTATTTAGCATTGGCGGATATAGTTTTAATTCTGTAAAAGAATCTAAAGAAGAAAGCCGTAGAGTAGAATTAAAAATGGAATTTTGGAGTTTAGAAGATAATAAAAAGCCTATTAGCCAACCACAAAATAATAATTTTGGAATGTGCAATATATACTCGTCTCAATTAGATTTAGGACAAAGCAGAGGCGAAGGCAAAAATTATGATGCAGATAGTACAAATAGTACAGCAAAGAATAATTTTAACAACAACGCAGACATCAATTCAAGTGTGAGGAGTATATCATGAGTAAAATTAAAGACTTAGCTTCCATGCTAGAACAATCTCTTAAAAACTTACATGTATCTAAAATAAGTTTTGGTAATATTCATGCATTAGCTGAAGCAGAAAAAGCAACAAGTCAACAATTACAAAATATTAAAAGTAATATTGATAATGCTAAAAACCGTCCTGATGTAATAATTCTAATTAAGAAATTTTTGTCTGATGAATATTCTAGCCTTACTACTAGGGAATATAACAAGCTTGCTCCTTACATTAATTATGAAATCTCTCATAAAAAATGCATAGCTTATGATAAATTCAAACTTACATATCTACTGAATATTTATCAGCAGCAAATTGATGATGAATCTTTATCCAGTTTGGTTTGGAATAAAATTTTTGTATCTTATTTTGCATTTAATATTCAGGAGAATAATCAACAACATCAAGAAAATCTAGAAATTATAAGATTATTTTTAGCTAATAGTTTTGAGATTTATACAAAAACGAGTAGACTTTTGCCTTGGATAGTTACATTAAAAGAGAATTTGAATTTATTAGATGAAAATCCTTGTAATATTTACGCTCAAGATATATTAAATGGAAATGATACTCAAATAAAAGAAATAACCAAAAATATTAGTTTATCTCCTGCAAGCTGGTTTTGGAGTAAATTAGTTACAGCAGTAGCAAATACAGCCTGCAAACTTAATGATGATGAATTTAAAAATAAACTCAATACAATAATTGAGATGTTAAAAATTAATCCTATTTTTAAAAATGAAGTAATTATTATTTTACTAAAGCGTTATTATCAATGTAAATCTCATGCTGTACATGAAGAATTTAAGGATTATTTAATTGATAAAGAAATTTGGGGTAATCCAAAATTAAAAATGTTAAAGTCAGCAAGTAATTCCAGCAATTGGAATAGAGTTGATGAAAATATTTGGAAAATGGTTTTAAAATGGGTTACAGCCTCAAACTTAAAAGATTTCTTTGAGCTAATAGCAAGTAAATATGAAGCAGACAAAACACGTATGGAATTTTGGCAACAATATATAGAACAAATAGAATGGTCAAAGCTAATTTTTGGTAAAAATACTTTGGCGTCAATTAATGAAGATATTAAAAAACTTATTGCTTCTGAAGAAGGGGTATCTGCAATTTTACAAGGTGCAGCCAATGCTGATGCATTTATTTTACAAATTGGAGAATACTATATTGTAGAATTTAGCATAACTAGTAATGCCGCTTATGTTTATAAACAAGAGCAGATTTATTTTAATTTATATGCCAAAGAATTATCTGATGGAACGGGAAAGAAAGAATTAAAATCTGGTTATAGAGATTATCCTTGCGAGCTGAAAATTCAACATCGGGAAAATTGGCAAGATGGTGTAGCACAAAAATTAGCTAATCTTGGAATATATACTGATAATCATAATATTATTGCTACAAAAAAATTAGATAAGCTAGATGAAATTATAGAATGGGCAAAATATAATGAAATTGAATGTCATGACAATAGAAATAGCACAGGGAAAATTTGGATTTACCATAAATATAGAATAGATAAATTTGCTATGCACTTAAAAAATAATGGTTTTTCATATGCAGAACATATGCAAGCTTGGTATTGGGAGAAAAAATAATGTGGCAAAAAATACTGGATAAATTTAATTCTTTTATACAAAGAGGTAATAATGATAATATTCATGATATAGAAAAATCATGTTTAAATTTAGAAATATTACCTCAAGGAATGTTTTATAATTTTAATGTTGAGTTGAGCAATAATTTATCTGAATTATTTTTAGCTAATATTAATGGAAATAATGCTGATAAAATCAAATTTAATTGTTTATGTCATTTATTTGAAGAAGAAAAAACTTCAATTGAAAATTTAGATAATAATCAGGGTTTTATATTTTTATGGAATACAATTTATGAATTAATAAATCAATTAACAAATAATGATGAAGATTATTCATATTATTTTGAAATATTGGATATACTAGAAATTCCCCAATTAAGTAATATTAAACCTGTAATAAATTGTAATAATACTTTATCTGATGAAAATTTTGATTTATTTATTGAGCATTGGAAGCAAGAAAATGATGATAAAAAATATCGTAATGTAAAAATAATTGGTGCAGTAATTGAAATAAATGGACATAAAAATTTAATACATAATTCATATTTTAATATTTCAAGCAAAATTAATGAATTAAAAAATCATTCTTCAAAAAATCAGACTACAAACGAGCAATATTGGGGAATAATTAGAAATTTAGCTATACAAAATAAAGTTGATATCGCTTCAGATTATCTTAAAAATAGTATTATTCTAACGCCAGAAACTTTAAAATTTGAATTTGTAAAAAATAAAGAAAATAATATAATTGAAGCTATTCCAAATTTTGATAATGCACCAGAAAATTGGATTAACAAATTTGATTCTTATAATAATGTACAAAATAATTATGATATATTACAAGATAATACTAGAACAAGAATTACATTAACTACACAAGTAAAAAATATTTTAACTACATTTAAAAATATTGCTCCGCAACGTAAAATTTTGGGCGATAAAGCCAAAGCTTTTATACTAAATCCCTATGCATTTTTAGGCGAAGAATCTTATAAAATTATTGACGAAAAACAATTTGAACAAGCCAAACAACTAGCACAAATATATTCTTCTACTTTTGTACTAAAGCCAAATATTAATTTTGGCAATATTCAAAGCGTTACTATACAAATTGAGACTATTTTAGATAACCAATCATCAAATACTAGCAATGTTAAATTGAAAACCTATATTGAATTTGATAGCTTTTTATCTAGCTTAAATCAAGCTATACAGAAAAATCAATTATTGCTGGGATATTTAGAATATGATTTAACCATTGATAACCAAGCACAAAATATTTTAGATGAGGGTTTATTTTTATTGCATACATGGAAAAATCAGCCTAAAAAATTAGATGATATTATTAGTTTTGAAGATATTTATTTATTTGATAATTATGCTCAAAGAATTGCAGATATTGGTATAGATAAACCAATTTGTATACCATTTGTAGCTAAAAATCAAGAGCAAAATAGCGAGTGGCTTCCTCAAGAATTACGCCCCTGTTTGGCTGTAAATATTCCGCCAAAATCTGAAAAAGTTATTTTACCCTTAGAAAAAAACTGGTTAGAGCAAATAAAAACTAAAATTTTACAGGCTCAAAAAGAAAATAAAATTTATATTGAAGATGATAAAATACCGAATCCTATCCCAATTCACGAAGCACAAAATATCGTTAATCAAATTCAACATTATTTTGAACCTGTAAATGAAAAACATCATCAAGAAAATATTAGAAAAAATAAAATTAATAAAGAATCTTTAATAATTAAGCATAATTTTGAACAAATAGATTATGTAGAAGAACGTAAAAATTTATTAGCTATTTCTAATAATAAAAAAGCTAAATTGCCAAAAGCGTTAAAAGAAAATATAAAACTATATCCTCATCAAAATTATGGTGTAGCATGGCTACAAAATTTAATGGAAAATGCTCCTGAAAATTGTCGCGGTGCAATTATGGCTGATGATATGGGGTTGGGTAAGACCTTACAAATTTTAACTTTTATAGCCAAATTTTATGAAGATAATCCTAATTCTTTACCTAGTTTAATTTTAGCTCCTGTTACTTTATTGCAAAATTGGCAAGATGAAATAAAAAAATATTTCTATAATACTTTTCCTGAAATTCTATGCTTATACGATAAAGAATTAATAAATAAAAAACAAAATAAAAATTTAATTGATGAAAAATTACAGGAAAAAGGTATAACTAATTTATTAAAAAATGATTGGATTGGTAATACAAAAATAATATTGACTACGTATGAAACTATGGCAAACTATGAATTTTCGTTTGCTAGACAATCTTTTTCTATAATGGTTTGTGATGAGGCACAAAAAATAAAAACACCAAATGCTAAAATAACTAGAGTAGCTAAAGCTCAAAAAGTAAAATTTAAAATAGCATGTACAGGAACACCTGTAGAAAATTCTTTAGTAGATTTATGGTGTTTATTTGATTTTATTCAACCAAGTTTATTATATCAATTAAATGAATTTACACAAAAATATAGAAAACCAATTGAAGCATCAACTGATGAAGAAAAGAAAGTAGTTAATGAACTAAGAGATATTATTGAACCGCAAATCTTACGACGTACTAAAACAGATAAAGATATTAATCTTGATTTAAAAGATAAGACATTTAGTAAAGATGAAATTTATATTAGCAATTATCAAAGAGCATTATATCATCAGCAAATAAATTATTTACAAAATAATAAAGAAGAAAATATTAAAGAACGTTCTAAAATTTCGTTTGGAGTATTTCATGCTATAAAGGCTATCTGTGCTGAACCTTATTGTATGCCTAAAAAAACGTTTAAAATAGATGAAAATGGTATCAAACAACATAAAATTAACTCTCCAAAAATGAACTGGTTAGTTCAACAATTACATATTATTAAATTAAAACAAGAAAAGGTGATTATATTTACTGACCTTAGAATAATGCAAATAGCTATAAAAGAATTTATAAACTTAGAGTTTGGGTTAAAATCAGTGTTTGTAATTCATGGAGATACAAAAAACCGCCAAGATGATATAGATAAATTTTCTAAAGTCGATGGTTTTAATATCATTATATTATCGCCTTTAGCTGCAGGTTGCGGACTTAATATAGTTGCTGCAAATCATGTAATACATTTTACTAGAACATGGAACCCAGCTAAAGAAGCTCAAGCTAACGATAGAGCTTATAGAATTGGGCAAGAAAAAGAAGTTTATATTTATACGCCTACTGTAATATCTGATGAATTTATCACTTTTGAGGCAAAATTAGCACAGTTAATGGCAAATAAAATGGAATTATCTGATGAAGTATTAAAAAATGATGGTGCATTAAATCATATGTTAAATGGTATAGATAATGATATTTCGCATAATGATTTAATGCCTACGCATACTATAAAAAATGAAAAATTAGAGGAGAGAATTATAACTATTGATGATATTGATAAATTAGATGGATTTTTATTTGAAAAATTTTGTACTATTATATATCAAAAACAAAGTTTTCAAGCAATTAATACTAAAAAAAGTAATGATGGAGGTACTGATATATTAGTAATTAAAAGAGATAAGACAGGTTTTTTAATTCAATGTAAGCATAGTGCTAATAATGAAAAAAAATTAAGTTGGGAAGCTGTACAAAATATTATGGGTGGAAAAGCTATTTATGAAAAATCTTATCCTAATATAAAATTTACTCCAGTTATTTTTACTAACCAATATTTTAATAAAAATGCTCATGAAAAAGCAAAAATTAATGATATAAAAGTTATTGAGCGTAATTATATAGAATTTTTTTTAAAGGATAATATAATTTTTGAAAAAGAAATTTTTTTTGAATAATTTGGTAAATATAATCTATAAAAGTTAATATTTAATATTTAATCTGACAGTGCCTCTATGCTGTGTTAACTTTTACATGTAGAAAACCCTAAAATTTTCTTTTAAATTAGTTTTTTATTAAACTGATTTATCATTTTTATAAGTTTTCCTCTGGCAAGGAAATCTTCAACTTCCTCATCATGATTGGGGTCATATAAGCCATTTGCTTTATCATAAGCAAGGCTTGTCATTATTTTACTTAAAATAGCTTTTAAACTTAATAAGTCATCTTTTTTATTTCTCATAATTATTTATATCTAAGAGAGTTTATAAGAATTAAAGCCAATTCCTAAAGTTTTCATAATAGTTGAAAACATTGGATTACCGTTAGGTGATAATGTTTTATATAAAATTTCTCTTCCTAAGCCTGATTTTTCTGCTACTTCTATCATACCTTTAGCTTTTGCAATGTCGCCTCTAGTACTTCTAATAATAATTCCATATCATTTTCTTCTAAAGCTGCATCTAAATATGCAATTTATTGAAGTATTATCTAATGAAAATCAAAATATACTAATACCATTTGTTGGAAGCGGTACTGAATATGCAATGGCAAAAAAACTTAAGCGGAATTTTATTGGCTTTGAATTAGATAAAAAATATTATGATATAGCACTAAATAGAATAAACAAATATGAATGAAAATATAATAATAAAGCTAATTGAGCAACTGCACGAGACAAACAAAAATTTACTTAACGCAATTTATGAAACAAATAAACATGTAGCCGATATAAACTCTACTATGCGCGAACATTTTGGAATTCATACTACACAGATTAGTAACAGCATTGAAGATATTGAAGAAATAAAAGAGGATATTAGCAGATTAAAAAAAAGAGTAGAATTTACTGAAACAGCCTTAGACCGCATACAAGTAAGAAATAATATGATAATTAAATTTATTTATTTTTTATGGGCAGTCACAGGCGGCTTGCTTAGCTACTTTTCCAGTATAATAAAATCATTTTTTACAAAATAACAATATCTAAAGTTACATTTAGGGTAATTCCATAAGCTTTATTTTATAAAATATATTATAATTATATTAGACAATCATAGAGTGATATATATTATGGGTAAAATGCCAATTTATGAACAAATAGTCAGAACTATTGCAAGATTTATTGTTCCAATTGCTCCGCCTAAATATTACTCTTCTATTAATGAAGAGATTAGAGATACATGGTCATCTGTAGGTAACGGATTAAGAACAGCTACTAAACAGATTAAACAAGATATAAAAAATGTCAAGAAATAGAAGAGCCATAAAAACCAATGGTCAAGAGATAATAGCCATTCAACAAACCGATACTATTCCTGTTGATGATTTAAGAGAATTACATGAATTTCGCCCAGATTTAGTAGATAGGGCATTTAAAGCTTATGAAGAAAAAACTAACGAAAGTAAGTTAAAGCTTAAGTTATTTTTTACTATGTTTATAGTAAGTATAATTGCTATTTTATCAATCATAGGGGTTGGAGTTTATTTAATTATAAATGGCTATGAAAACCCAGCATTAATTTTATTTGGCACTACATGTGCATTTATTGTAGCGATTTTTGTTAAAAATAAAAATTAAAGCTTTATTCTCAAGATTTTATAGCCTAAATTATGCATATGCCGATTATAAGCATTTTAAGGCTATTTAAGACAAATTAACTATTTTTGATATAAATATATCAATCTAGCTTAAATAACATAATATAGTCTATTTTGTGATGATGATTTTTAAGCAGAATGTTTTTCATCTGCTTTTTTCCTTAATATAGTTGCAAATCTTTTTCTTAATAATAAAGTTTGGTTCCTTGACCTTCTTGTAGAAATAGGAATACCTCTGCCTCTTATATTAAATGAAACAGTTAATTTATTATCATTATCCTTTTCAAATGCCTGTGGATTAGTAACTTTTAATTTAAAATTATTTTCTGTAATGTCTTGAACCGTTTTTATTGCTACTTTTGTAGAATCTTTTTCGATTTGAGATTCAATTAATAAAGCAACACTAACAACCTCAGAAGATCTACTATTTTCTATCCAAGTTTGCATATCAAGCCATTCATGTAAAGCCTCATTAATTTTTGTTTGCCAGCCTTTACCTGTTGCTTTAAAAGTTTCTAATACATCATCATCTATTCTTAAAGTAGTAGATTTTTTTGTAATTTCCTGTTTTGGTCTTCCAACTGCTTTTAATTTTTTAAATTCAGAAGCGTTTAACTCATAAGTATCTTTATCTTTTTTGATACCTGCATTTATAGCTATATCTTCTACTTCTGTTGGAGTAATTGTATTTTCTTTAAGCTTCGGCATAATTTTTTACCTCTCTACTATTTGCTTTACGTAAGCTGATTATTCTACGTATATTTAATCTATCAACATAAACAATGCAATATATACATTTACCAATATAAGCATATCCAATCATACGATTTTCATTATATTCTTTTCTATCATCAGTCATTGCCCAAAGTGTAGCCCATTCTATACGTTCTGCTTCTTGAAGATATACGCCATGTTTTTCATAATTAGACTCATTTTTTGTTTTGTTATATTCTATTTGCATACGTATAAATTTGCTTCTGTCATATAATTATTGTAGTTACAAAAATTATAAAAGTCAATAAAAAAAAGGAGCATAAGCTCCTTGGTAATTATCCTCATACTCAACTCTATTAATTATATTTATTATTTTTTACCCTCATAATTTGCAAGTATTTTACGCATTCCCAATTCTTTACCTATTTCATCAATTTGTTTTGTTTTGGGTTTGCTTACTTGCTTTATTTTAACTACTGGCGGCGGCGGCTGATTTAAAAAATTATCTTGAGCAAATGGACTTTTATGCATAACATTTAAACCTACCTTAGGTAATACATGTGCTGCAACTTTCTGTATTTCTTTAGGACAATTGCCAATGCCTTCACTACATTTATAATTTGTTACATCTTGTTCTGCACCGCCGATTAAACCTTGTATTTGGCGTAACCGCAAACTTATCCAAGCATTATATTTACTTTCTCCCATTTCCTGCCCATGAATTTTAGCAATTTGCACACTATCATATTTGGTATTTTCCAGCATGGCTTTTTTTATTATCTTTTCATTATACTCAACCTTCTGCTGGTCAATGCTTTTAAAGTATTTGCTTCCGCCTGCTAACCATAAAATTGCACATATTATAGATATAATTGCAAACCCTATAATTGTATGAAACACACTTACAATAAACCTTTTTAATCTATGCCAAAAGCCTATATTAATTGGCTTAGTTTCTTGCTGCTTCGGCTTGTCAACAGCCTCTTGAGATTGCTCAATTTTTGGAGGTTTTGGGAGTACTTGTATATATTTAACTCCGTTTATAATTATTTCGTTTGACATATTCTTATCCTTTCAAGCAAAGCTCCGCCCTTGGAGCTTATGCTAGGTTTTAAAATAAATGGTTGATATTAATTAATATCTAATTGACGTTTAAATGTGGAATTTGGTTTGCCTGCATTTTTTGATTATGCTCATCAATTTTAGTATTGAATACACATCTACAATTAACACAGTAACCACCGCCTAGGTTTATACCTTCTTTCATAAATGTACTTGGTTTAGATAGCATGCCTACTTTGCACTTTGGGCAATTTAAATCATATAATGCTTTTAGATTTTGCCTTATTGTTTCAGATAAATAAGTAATTTTACTCATGCTGTACTCCTTTCAATGTAATAATTGAAGGGATAACTATAAAAACCAGTGTTTGAGTAACTGATAATATCATCAGCATTGTAAATGCTAACCAAGCCCCTACAGAGCGTTTAATTTTAAATGGTTTACATACCATGCAAAACCAAATAATAAAACCAAGCCAGATTAAACCACCAAGTGTTAGCTTCCATATAGCTAAATAATGTTCTAATGTCATGTTATACCTCATTTTTATTTATTAATTCAGCAATCATCCGCTCATTGTTTCTATCAATTGATAATGTAAATCTTGTATTACATTCTTTATCTATGCATTTACCTCCGCCTAAATTTGCCATACCTGTACGCATAAATAAGCTGGGTTTTGCATACATTAATTTATTACAAGATGGACAATTAAAGTCGTAAGTTTCTTTTAAGATAATTTCTGTACCTTCAGCTAACTTTTTAGTAGTCATAATTCTATTCCTTTTAAGCAAAGCTCCGCCCTTGGAGCTTATGCTAATTTTTAAAATAAACGGTTAGATAATTATTTAGCTAAAATTAAGAATTTTTTAGCAAAGTTTCAATTACTCGAGCTTTTTGATTTATATTTTGTAAATATTCATCAGTAAAAGCTTTGCTATTTCTAGCCACAGAGTTGGGAATAAGAAGAGTTTTAGTAGCAGACTCTATTTCAACCATAATTTGATGAATTTGAGGTGCTATATTAAGCAAGAAGATAGCTTGTTTTACTTCATCATTACTTAATACATTAATAAGATTTTTAGATTTGTGATTAGGCTCTAAGATTTCCATTTGTTCAGCTTGTGCAAACTTAGGAAGTTGAAGGCTTGAAATAAATTCTACAGCTTCGCCGAATCTGATTTGTGGTATATCTCTATATTCAGTTACGCTAAAGTAATCTTTAAGCTTCGACCATACATAACTATAAGATTTATTTTTATTGATTGGTGCATGTGTATTTACTTTGGCTTTAACTAAATTACATAGTTTTTTTGCCATTTCTTTAGGGAGCTGGTTTTCATACTTGGTAATAACATTGCAAAGTGCGGTATTGTTTTGCTCTAGAGTTTTGATATTTTGTTCTAGGGTTTGCATTTGTGTGGTATCGTAAGAACCTGTTTTGCGGATAGATGGAAGGACTTCCGACGTTACCCATTTACGAAATGCTTTTGCCTCTGTTTTACGGCTTTTAAATATTGCGTGATATAAACCACTTTCATTTATAATAGAAACTTCACGGCTTTGTTCTGTGCCATTTTCAGACCTGATACTCATATTGTGCGTATCAGCTTCATCATTATCTAATAAACGTACTAAATTACTTGCATCACGGTATTCTAATTGCTTTGCTATATCAGATGCTACAAACCATATACTATTATTTGGCTTAACAATTGTACGTACTTCTTTTTGATTAAATGTGAATAATTGAATATTTGTCATATATTACCTTTCTAGATATTAATTGTTCGAAATTGGTGTGGGGTGTTCGAACTTCTCTAGAAAGTAAAGCCCATACGCTTACGCAATACAGCACCCCACATAGAAGGGTAATAAAGACTTTATTGATATTTTTTTACTAGAGAGGTTTCGACGCCTCACAGATTAAATAATATCATGCGATATAATTTTTTACAAGCAAATTGTAGTATTTTTATAAATCATAAACACTTCAATAATTAATTATGCTAGAATTAGCGGTTATTTATTGGGGTTAAATATGATTAATGAACAGATAACTCATTCATCTAGAGAACTTATACAAGAAGAAACTAATTTACCATTACAAATAGGCGGACAATTAAAACAAGATATTGAAGAATTAGCTCAAGCAATGGGTAAAAATGTAGGAGATACTCTAGGGATTGCAATAGGTGTTTTTTTGACTGCTAAAGATAAAAAAGGAGAAGTACGAGCATTTGATGCAAATGGTAAACAATTTTGGTCTTCTGGTAAAATAGGTGGTTAATTTGACAGAAATTATTGATACTAATTCTAGACAAGTTAGTAGTGAAGCTAATCACAATTTTGAATTACAGAAAGGTCGTGATAGAACAAGGTTTTATTTAGCTTTATCTATTGTAATTGGATACTTTATATTAATTTTTATTATTTGTTTTAGCCCTTTAATTATAAAAAATACAATTGGATTAAATAAAGATAAAGATACAGCGGATAATGTTATAAATATAATAAATTCTTATACTAGTATTACTACTGGTGTTACTAGCATAGTAGGCTTTGTACTTGGTTATTATTTTAAAGAAAAAGAACAAACGAAAGAAGAAAGTATATGATAAATAAAAACATTTATCATGTTGACCCTTGCGTTAGGTTATGGTGGAATGCGTCCGCAAAGCTGTGTACTACAGTGTTATTTCTAACAACGCATTCCATAGTCTGAATTTAACCAACCCAAATTTGGTGGCGTTAAATATAATTATATGGTACGTATTTGATACAATAACTTTTAATGTGTTATTTAAACATAGTACAAGCAATCTGCAGTTGCTATCAAAACAAAGTTGCTTTGACTGTTAAAGATTACAATAAATTTCTTTAAATGTCAATTAATTTTTTAATATTTACCTTAAAAATAACATTTAGATTTTAATTCTAGTTAAATTTAATTTACATCATATATTTAAATAACTACAAAGGAAAGAAAATGAAAAAATTAATATTATTAATAGCAATTATTTGTACTAGTTCTGCATTTGCTCATTCAGGTAGAACAGATTCTAGAGGATGTCATCATGACCATATTCATGGAGGTTATCACTGCCATTAAGTAATCATTAAAATAGACTGGAGCTGGGTTTGCTCCAGCTTAAATTTATTACTATTTAGGCGATGTAGAATTTAAATTCATTTTGCCTTCTAGCTCACTATTAGAACTTGTATATTTTTCTAAAATATTATTTTTAAATGTAAAAGTAGTTATACTGCTTGTAGTGTTTGTACCTCCAGCAAATATTCCTACTATAGGAATAAAAGTAGCCCCTTTAGGTCTCATATATGCATATGTATAGGTAACTATTTCATTTCCATCAGAATCAATACCAAAAGTATCAGGCTTACCAAGTTTAGTAATAACTTGCTCTTTTGTAGTTTCACCTTTTTTAAATCCTGTTAAATCCTCATTCTTTACTTGAGTTCCAACAGATGCACAACTTACTAATGCAATTGTACAAATTGCTAATATTATTTTTTTCATGCTCAGCTCTTTTTATTTAGTTGTGTGATTTTACATTATTAGTTATTTATTGCAAATAATATGTGGTGTTTTTGTATAAGTTAAATTATTAATTTTTTGAATATGATAAAATCAATCATTATTTTTTAATATTCTAATATGAATAAATATACTGGTTTTAATCCATTATTTATTTTACTTACATTAATTTTAGCAATTTGGAGTATTCTTTCAGAAGCTAAAGGTGGAGGTAGCGTAAGTGTTAGAGGATATACTCGATCAAATGGAACTTATGTTGCTCCACATTATCGATCATCACCAGACGGTAACTTTTCCAATAATTGGAGTACTAAAGGAAATATTAATCCTTATACAGGAGAAGAAGGCACATTAAATTACAAGCAAACAACTTATCCATATTCTGCACCTCCCGAAAGTAATATAAACTCATCAGTACCCCTAATTATTCCAAAGAATTATGACTATTCTAATAATATAGATATAATAAATAACAATAAATCTAACAACACAGCCTCTGATTATTCAGATAATAAATCTGAATGTAAAAATGGATTTTATAAACATGGTTCAGAATGTATCGCAGCACAAATACCTATAAATTCAGAGCTTAATTATTTTGGTAACGGCTGGCAGTGTAAATATGGATTTTATCAATCTGGCTCACAATGTTTACCAGTGCAAATTCCATTAAATGCAAAGCTTAACTATTTTGGGCATGGCTGGGAGTGCGAATATGGATTTTACCAATCTGGCTTACAATGTTTACCAGTGCAAATTCCATCAAATTCAAAACTTAATTATTTTGGGCATGGTTGGGAATGTGAATATGGTTTTTACCAATCTGGTTTTCAATGTTTACAAGTAAAACTTCCTCAAAATTCAAAACTTAATTATTTTGGGCATGGTTGGGAATGTGAATATGGTTTTTACCAATCTGGTTTTCAATGTTTACAAGTAAAACTTCCTCAAAATTCAAAACTTAACTATTTTGGGCATGGCTGGGAATGCCAATATGGGTTCCGTCAATATGGCTTAGAATGTATACCTGTTGGATTAAGATAGTTTGATAAAAGTTAATACTGATTAATATTTTATAATTACAAATAATATTTTTCATGTTGCATAATTTTACATTAAAAGATATAAATTTAATATTAATTGTAGCATTCTTGGTAAAGTTAGACAATTTATCTTCATAAATTATTTTTAACTGATAATATAAATTAGTGACCTTTAGTAAATTCATTTAAAAATAGAAAGTATATAATGAAAAAAACCTTAGCAATTATAACATTATCAATATTTACAGGCTGTGCTAGCAATATTCCATTACCAACTAATGTAAGCCCTACTACTAAAGTATTTAATTTAAATTATGATGAAACATGGAGTAGATTAATTGAAACATTAGCAAAACGAAATTCAAGTATTAAATCATTAGAAAAAAATAGTGGAATTGTAAGTATAGAAGGTTCAGGAAATAGTGAAAGCAAACTTAGAAACTATGCTGTATGTAATGGTCAAGATAGTTTTTTCTTAATTAATAAGATTATTTATGGAAAATCTAGTATTTTTGTTAAAAAAATTGAAGATAATAAAACATCTGTACAAATAACAAGCGACTTTATTTTAAGCGGATTTGATACATTAAATAAATCTATTACAACAGGATTATGCGTTTCTACAGGTGTGTTTGAATATCAAATTTATGATAGTATAAAAAACTAATATTTTAAGCTGGGATTGCTCCAGCCTATTTTATTTTAAATATATCTGATAATCCACTTTTATTAATACCTTTATTATAGTTTTCCATAGTTAACATATTTTTTGAAAATATACTTTCTATAATTATTTTAGTAAAATTTTCAGCTTTACTCTTAACTTTTAAAGAATGCTCCGTTAGTTTTTCTATCCATTTAATGTTATCTTCATGTATGCCATTTTCTCTAAACCATTGATGAATTAAAATATCCCTTTCATTAAGAAAATTTTTTAGTTCTTGATATAAATTTTCATCTATATCGTTAGTTTTTTTTAAATCCTCCAATATTCTACTGGTAAAACGTTTTAAAATTTCAGGTCTTATTTTATTAGTTCTTTTTATATTTTGATTGAAGCTTTTTCCAATATTTTGGGCTTCATAAGAAATATTAATTATAGATTCAAATAGTTGGAGTTCTAATACAGTTTGTCCAATTATTTCATACATTTTAGTTAATGGTGGATTCTTCATATATTTATTAATTATAGATATAAACTATTAAATTAGTAGGTTTCCATATTCAAAAACACATAATGTACTGCGGTTCCAGAATTTATTAATTTTTAAAAATTTAAATGTAAATTATCTGAAGCAATACATGTAGTTTGAGAAAATATCAATTTTAATTTTGGAATAGTATTAGTATACTCTAAATCATATTACTGAGTTCATATATATTTTATCTTAATTAAGAATTATATGTTATTATCAAATTCATGTGTAACAAAACAAATATATTAAATGTATGTTTTATGCAAAGAATTATGTCAATATTACTAACAGTTTTTAGGCTAACATTTAGATAAAATTGTTAATTACTATAATAAATCTAAAATGAATACAGAGCATTTAATTAATGATAGACCTTCAGAAGATATGTATGATAACATTAAAATTATTAAAGAAAACAAAGTTATTTTATAAGGCATAAACTATACTAATCTTATAGAAAATCTTATAAATTATTCTCAGAAATATACTAATCTATCAATTACTTATAATCAACAAAAGCAAAAGTATTATTTAATAGATAAATTAGCTTTTCAATCAGGCGTGTGGACTGAAATGTTTCATAAAGAAAATGATGAAAAAGACTGCTGGTTTTTGTTATCTAGAATGTTCAATATTTTAAGCTACAATATACAAAATGATAATTTAATAATTTACGCAGAATGAAAATAAGAGCAGTTTTTACACTGCCCTTATTATTTTGTTTGTCTCTAATCTAACTATATTTTATATATATTTAATTAGATTGTTTATGCGAATTATTTTTATTTTTTTCTTCATGCCCAGCTTGATTCTGCTTAGGGCTTTCATTTTGATGCTGTTGATGCCCAGAATTTTTATTAGTATTCTGACTATCTTTAGTAGTAGAATTGTTGTTTTTAGAATCTTTACTATCTGCGGTATTTCTATTTGTATTTGTATTACTCATATTTATCTCCGTTTTGTTTGTTGATTTCTTAATTTTATTCTGCCATATTTAAAAAAGAACCGCAACTTTAAAAGTGTAAAATACAACACTTTAAAGCTATTTAAATATAAAATATTTTATTGTTACCAATTTTAACTTTGAACTCTGCATAACGGGAAAGCTTTAATATGTTCAGCACGGGCTTGTGAGATAGCTGCAGCTGGATCACCATCATGAGAATCAGCACATTTATATTCTTGCCATTGTGAAGTTATAGGACAATAAATTGTAATATTTCTATAATAAGAATCTACTGTGTAAGAACCTTCGCCAAATCCAGAAGGTGCTGTTATAGTTTCTTTTCTAACTCCACCCCATTTGACGGAATGCCCTGCTGTTAATATATTGTTCATAATATAACTCCTAATTTTATAAGCATAATTAGATATATCATTTTGTATAAAATCCGTTTCGCACAACCTGTGCTAAATACTGTAAATTCCTGCTAAATTTTTATCTAAAAACAAAGTATAAAATTCAGCAGTTAAATATTTTTTTGATAAATATAAGAATTAATATATAATTTATTTATATATAAGGCTAGATATGTTAAAAAAATATAAATACATTATTATTTTAGGAATTATATCATTATTTTTGATTATTCTTTTTTCCTTACGCCTCATACCTCAAGAATATAATAAGCCTTTTGAATCAACTTTATCAATTATCGCGTTTTTAATCAGCCCTTTTTTAGGTATATATACGCAAAAATTAATTGAAAATTATCGATTAGATAAAAGCAAAGAAGTTGAAGAAAATAAGATAGATAGAAATAAAAAATTACATCTATTTACTACCTTAATAAGTACTAAGGATAATAGAATTGATCAAGCTCATATTCAAGCCTTAAATTTAATTGATTTAATATATTATGATATTCTTGATGTCATAGAACAATGGGAAATTTATTCTATGCATTTAAATAAAATTATTGATAGAAATTCTGAAGCAGAACTAAGATTGTGGGGGCAGAAATATGATGAATTGTTTTATAATTTATTAAATTCAATGGCTAAACATCTCGGATATAAATTTAATAGAGCAAAGATAGAGTCTAGAGCATATTCCCCTATTGCTTATAATAAAAAAGAAAATGATGATTTTTATTTGCGGCAGTTGGCCACAGATATCCTAAGTGGAAAAACACCTTTAAAAGTTACGCAAATAAGCTCAGAACCATTGGCTGCATCGGAATATATTAAAATGATTAGCAATATAAATAATACTTTAAAAAATGGTACTATAAAAGTTGAAGTACAAGAAGTGAGTAAGTAATTTTGTTGGCTTAACACTAAAAATTTTTTGGCATTGTTACTTTAAAGTAGGTATATTAAAATAAAGTGGACAAAGTAAAAGAACAGTAAAAGATGGAAAATCAAGCAGAAGGCAAAGAAATAAGTATAAAGAATGTAATTATAGATATACAATGGAAAAACTAAGAGGAAAAGATAAAAGCATAAAAAAACTAGCATTGGAGTTATACTTAGAAGGATTAGGATTTAGGGCAATTGGAAAGATATTAAAAGTAGGTCATGTATCAATATACAGATGGATAAAATCATTTGGAGAAGAATTAGAAAGAGTGAAGGAATAAATAGAAATAATAGAACTAGATGAATTATACACATATATTAATTCAAAAAAAACTATTGCTGGATATGGACTGCTGTTGATAGAATTGGAAAAAGATTTATCGACTGCATGATTGGTTGTGGGGGAGTTTTAGGACTGGTAGAAGGTTATAGAATAAAATAAAGCATTTCAAAGCCAATTTTATAACTGAGTATTGGAAAGCATATGCCAAATATAAATTCAAATAAAATTAATACATATTTAACTAAATTAAGTTATAATAAAAAATCAGTGCTTAATGTTTTTTGACAAACTATGAATTTTCTTTCTCTAATTTCTAACCGTATTTATTTAGACATAAACACAAATAACAGCGAAGAGCTTCTTAGTGCTATTGCGGATATTATGTCTAATCCGCAAATATCGTCTAAAGAAATATATTCTCATTTAAAAATGCGAGAAGAGTTAGGCTCAACTGGTCTTGGTCTTGGTGTTGCTATACCTCATGGACGTATCAAAAATTTACATAATACCATGATAAGTATTATACGTACTAAAAAATCTATAGATTTCAAAGCCCCTGATGATTTAAATGTTAATGTATTTATTAGTATTTTAGTTCCTGAACAGGCAACTCAAGAACACTTGGATTTACTATCATACATTGCAAATATGCTGGCAGATGATGATTTAAGAGAGATTCTTAATAGTTCAACAAATATAGAAGATATATTACAGGCAATTCAAGTATATCATCATCAATCTACATAAATCAGAACAGCATTTATGTAGGGGATAGCATAGTTAATGGATTTTTCAAAGTTATTTCATATATCCGTGATTTAGATAAACCGGCTTGTTTAAACCACTCTTGAGATTTTTCATACCATTCATGCGGTAGCATTTGAGTAGTTTGCCCTAAGTCAGAGCTATATATTACATTATTGAGAGTGTTACTAATAGATAGATTATGTTAATATAAGGATATAGGAAACATAAGAGAAGAAAAAATATGTGTAAATGCAAAAGATGTGGAGGAGAGGATATAAATAGAAATGGAAAAGTA
>JAHFQJ010000010.1 GCA_023266335.1 Burkholderiaceae bacterium | reverse complement strand
TTAGAGCTATTAACTGCAACATTTGAGTTTGTTGTAACTAAAGCTGAACTTACTGATGAAATGTTAGAGCTATTAACCGCAACATTCAAGTTTGTCGTAACTAAAGCTGAACTTACTGACGCAACGTTAGAATCTGTTGAAATCAAGTTAGAACTAACTGCAGAAATGTTAGAGCTATTAACCGCAACATTTGAGTTTGTCGTAACTAAAGCTGAACTTACTGATGCAACGTTAGAATCTGTTGTAGTTAAACTAGAGCTAACTGCAGAAATATTAGAGCTATTAACTGCAACATTTGAGTTTGTCGTAACTAAAGACGAGCTTACTGATGCAACGTTAGAATCTGTTGAAATCAAGTTAGAACTAACTGCAGAAATATTAGAGCTGTTAACTGCAACATTTGAGTTTGTCGTAACTAAAGACGAGCTTACTGATGCAACGTTAGAATCTGTTGTAGTTAAACTAGAGCTAACTGAATTTAATGCTGTGTTTGTAACATCTAAACTTGTGCTTACAGATGAAATGTTAGAGCTATTAACTGCAACATTTGAGTTCGTTGTAACTAAAGCTGAACTTACTGATGCAACATTAGAATCTGTTGTAGTTAAACTAGAGCTAACTGAATTTAATGCTGTGTTTGTAACATCTAAACTTGTACTTACAGATGAAATATTAGAGCTGTTAACTGCAACATTTGAGTTTGTCGTAACTAAAGCTGAGCTTACTGACGCAACGTTAGAATCTGTTGAAATCAAGTTAGAACTAACTGCAGAAATATTAGAGCTATTAACTGCAACATTTGAGTTTGTCGTAACTAAAGCTGAACTTACTGACGCAACATTAGAATCTGTTGTAGTTAAAGATGAACTTACAGATGAAATATTAGAGCTATTAACTGCAACATTTGAGTTTGTTGTAACTAAAGCTGAGCTTACTGATGCAACATTAGAATTCGTTGTAGTTAAACTAGAGCTAACTGAGTTTAATGCTGTATTTGTAACATCTAAACTTGTGCTTACAGATGAAATATTAGAGCTATTAACCGCAACATTAGAATTCGTTGTAGTTAAACTAGAGCTAACTGAGTTTAATGCTGTATTTGTAACATCTAAACTTGTGCTTACAGATGAAATATTAGAGCTATTAACTGCAACATTTGAATTTGTTGTAACTAAAGCTGAACTTACTGATGTAACATTTGAATCTGTTGAAATCAAGTTAGAGCTAACTGCGTTTAATGCTGTGTTTGTAACATCTAAACTTGTACTTACAGATGAAATGTTAGAGCTGTTAACTGCAACATTTGAATTTGTTGTAACTAAAGCTGAACTTACTGATGTAACATTTGAATCTGTTGAAATCAAGTTAGAGCTAACTGCGTTTAACGCTGTGTTTGTAACATCTAAACTTGTGCTTACAGACGAAATATTAGAGCTGTTAACTGCAACATTTGAGTTTGTTGTAACTAAAGCTGAACTTACTGAAGCAACATTTGAATCTGTCGAAATCAAGTTAGAGCTAACTGCAGAAATGTTAGAGCTGTTAACTGCAACATTTGAATTTGTCGTAGTTAAAGCCGAACTTACTGTAGAAATAGCTGAGGTATTAGCATTAACTGCTGTATTTGTAACATTTAAGTTTGTGCTTAAATTTGCAATATTTGAGTTAGCTGAAGTTAAGCCAGAACTCACTGACGCAACATTTGAATTTGTTGTAACTAAAGAAGAACTAACCGCATCAACACTTGAACTAACCGCTGTTAAACCAGAGCTAACTGCCGTAATGTTAGAACTATTTACTGCAACGTTTGAATTTGTTGTAGTTAAACCTGAACTTACTGTAGAAATAGCTGAGGTATTAGCATTAACTGCTGTATTCGTAACGTTTAAGTTTGTGCTTAAATCTGCAATATTTGAGTTAGCTGAAGTTAAGCCAGAACTCACTGACGCAACATTTGAATTTGTTGTAACTAAAGAAGAACTAACCGCATCAACACTTGAACTAACCGCTGTTAAACCAGAGCTAACTGCCGTAATGTTAGAACTATTTACTGCAACGTTTGAATTTGTTGTAGTTAAAGCCGAGCTTACTGTAGAAATAGCTGATGTATTAGCATTAACTGCTGTATTTGTAACGTTTAAGTTTGTGCTTAAATCTGCAACATTTGAATTTGTTGTAACTAAAGCCGAGCTTACTGATGCAACGTTAGAATTAGTTGTAGTTAAACTAGAACTAACTGAGTTTAATGCTGTGTTTGTAACATCTAAACTTGTGCTAACTGCAGAAATATTAGAGCTATTAACTGCAACATTTGAGTTCGTTGTAACTAAAGCTGAACTTACTGCTGTAACATTAGAATTTGTTGTAGTTAAAGCTGAACTTACTGTAGAAATAGCTGAGGTATTAGCATTAACTGCTGTATTTGTAACGTTTAAGTTTGTGCTTAAATTTGCAATATTTGAGTTAGCTGAAGTTAAGCCAGAACTTACTGATGCAACGTTAGAATTTGTTGTAGTTAAAGCTGAGCTTACTGCTGTAACATTAGAATTCGTTGTAGTTAAAGCCGAACTTACTGTAGAAATAGCTGAAGTATTAGCATTAACTGCTGTATTTGTAACGTTTAAGTTTGTACTTAAATCTGCAACATTAGAATTTGTTGTAGTCAAAGCCGAGCTTACTGATGCAACATTTGAATTTGTTGTAGTTAAAGATGAGCTAACCGCATCAACACTTGAACTAACTGATGTTAAACTAGAGCTAACTGCCGTAATGTTAGAACTATTTACTGCAACATTTGAATTTGTTGTAACTAAACCAGAGCTAACTGCATCAACACTTGAGCTAACTAAATGTAAATTGTCATCAACTGATTGTAAATTGCTGTTAGTAGTAGTTAATTGTCCAAGATTTACTGCATCTGTTGGGTTAGTCCCACTTGAAACATTAGTAATCTTTCTTGTGTTGCCTGATGAACCAACACTCACTGTATCCGCTTCATTTGCTACAGAATTAGCACCAAGTGCCACACTGTTTATCATGCTAGCAGTTGCATTATCACCAATAGCAGTAGTATTTGTTGCACTTGCGTTTGCACTTTTAGTATTATTTAAAAGAGCACCACTGCCAGAAAATTCTGTATTCGCATAAGAAGCACCAGCTGCTAACGCAGAAACTGCGATAGTTGCTTGTAAGGCTAATTGAACAACCGATTTAATATCAAGCAAACTATTAGAATTAACTGGCAAACTAGATTGGAGTTCTTCTATTTTTTTTGTGCCGAGCATACAAACTGAGCCGCTAACTTGAGCGATTGCATTTGGCTTTAGATATTTATTTTTTACTTTTATAGTGCCAATAATTGTTGGCTTTAATATTATACTTTTCTTACTTTTTGAATCACCCAACTGTTGATTTATCTCTTTGGAGAAAATATCACTCATAATACCTCTTTTTAAATATTTGATGAAATAATGCTTGTGGCATTTAACACATAGTACAAATGTGCCACGGTATTATAGCATAACCAATTAAAAATTTGGCATAAAAATTATAGTACAAAAACTCTGTGAAATAAAGCTTATAATTATTTTGTGTAAATATGATTAAATGATAGCTTTTAAAAAGAAAAAGATTTTTTCTTAGGAGCATGCGGAAAGCGGTTGACCCAAGTTTCAAATAAATTGGTTTGTTTTATATAAGAATTTTGTTTATTAAAAAGTTTAGCTTCTAAAACGGGTAAATCACCTATAAAACAAATTAAAGCTCCATTAGAAGGATCTAAAGCATTCAGCCAAACTTGCTGGACTTCATCTACAGAGGCAGTACAAATAATTGTTTTAAATGTTTGCGGAATTTTATCAAAAAAGCTTTGTATCATTACATGAATATTGAAGTTAAATTTAGCTAAATTATCTTTTGCTAAATCTAATAAATCAGCATTTTCATCTAAAATAGTAACCTGTTGACCTAATTTTGATAAAATAGCCGCTAGATAACCTAAATCACTGCCTATAATTAAAGTTTTACCACCTAAAAATGGTTTAATTTCTTGAATAATACGGGCTTCAATCTTGGGTGCAAGTAAATAACGGTTAGGGTAAGGTGTAATTTCTAATTCTGTATCTGTGAATGCTAAAAATTTATGCTGCGGCAATACAAATAACTCCCGCGGAGTATCACTCAGTAAAGATAGAACATCTAAATCGCTGACATGCCATGGACGGATTTGTTGTTCAATTGCATGAAATCTTGCTAATTCAAAGTCAAAATCTTGTGCTTGCATTGTTATATTACCCTTAAGCTTATCATCATTAACCGCTACATGCTTGTATTTTATCTTTTTTAAGCTTAGAAGTAAATTATTTTTCGCATATGAATATTATAAATAAAGACTATGATTTTAGGCATAGCACAGAATACAGAATTAAATTCAAATGCAATAATTATAATTAGTATTTAATAGTCCGTAACTGCCTGATTTAAAACTCTCAATACTAATTCTGCATAGCTAACTCCAATTGCCTTAGCTGCCATTGGCACTAAAGAATGGCTTGTCATACCCGGCGAGGTGTTAATTTCAAGTAAATATGGATTGCCTTTTGTATCCAGCATAATATCTGACCTTGCCCAGCCGCGGCAGCCTAAAGTAGTAAAAGAATTTAATACCAATTCTTGAATTTGTTTTGTTAGTTTATCCTCAATGTGTGCGGGACAAATATACTGCACATCATCTGTAAAATATTTATTATTGTAATCATATTCGCCATCTGGAGCTTTAATCTCAATTAAAGGCAAAGCCTTAGCAATTCCATCTTCTTCTAATACCGCACAAGTTATTTCACGCCCTTGTATAAATTGTTCTGCCATAACTAAACTATCTAATTCTTTAGCTTTTTTATAGGCCGGTTCTATATCTTCAAATTTATATACTTTAGTTAAGCCAATAGACGAGCCTTCCCGTGCCGGCTTAACAATCAAAGGTAAATCTAACTCTTGAATTACTTTTTCAAAATTACTATTATCATCTAGCATAATAAATTTAGGTGTAGATAATCCATAGCTTTGCCAAATACGTTTGGTAATTTCTTTGTTCATGGCAATGCTTGACGCCATTACGCCACTGCCTGTGTATGGAATTTTGAGATGTTCTAATATGCCCTGCATAGTGCCGTCTTCACCAAATCGTCCATGCAAAGCAATAAAAGCACTTGTAAAGCCAGCTTCTTTTAATTCCTGCAGATTTTGTATTTTTGGGTCAAAAGCATATGCATTTATGCCTTGCTTTTTTAATGCTTCTAATACCCCAGTGCCGGACATAATTGAAATTTCTCTTTCAGCTGACGTTCCGCCCATTAACACGGCTACTTTACTTAGTTTATCTGATTTATGTTGCATATTCATAGTATTTAATATTTTTAATTGTACTAATCGGATTTCAATTTGAGCCTGTGCGCCTGCTTATATTATCATCTGCACCGATTTTAAAAAAAGCATCCGGTCAGCCTTATATTATAATTTCTTTAGCTTCCTTCTTGCAATTGCTGACTGCAGAAATATCTCACTTAGTTTATTTTCCTGCTCTTGCTCTATTGTAATATAAAGTTTCTGCAGAGTGTGTATATATCCGTTTAAATGCTGTAAAATAGATTGCTTATTTGCCATACATATATCTTTCCACATAATATTTGATGAGGCTGCAATACGTGTGAAATCTTTAAAGCCTGTTCCAGCAAGTTCTAAGTAATTATCAGAATTTGGAGTATCTAATACATACTGCATTAAAGCAAATGCTAATACATGAGGTAAATGTGAAACCATGCCGAATATATCATCATGCTGTTGTGAATCCATATAAACCACACAGCTGCCAATTTTTTCCCATATCTGCTGAATTTTTTTAACATCAGTGTCAGAATTTAATTCTAGCGGAGTTATGATAACAGATTTGTTCTGAAATAATGATGAACTAGCCGCTTTTGGTCCATGGTTTTCAGAACCAGCAATAGGATGAAGCGGTATAAACCGTTTAATCTGCCCATTATTTAAATAATTCTTTGCGGCAACAATGACATCTTGCTTAGTGCTTCCAACATCGCTAATTAAGGCAGACGCATTTACACATCTGCTAATTTTTTTAAATGCATCCGGCATAGCACCTACAGGTATGCATAATACTATCCAATCAGCAGTTTGTAATAATGGTTCTATGTTATTAAAATCATCATATTGTGCATATGCATTAATAATATTTAATTCTAGAGCTTGTTTTAAATGTTCCAGACTAATATCAATTCCAGCAATATTATTTGCTATATTATGCTCTTTTAATGCCAAAGCTAAAGAACAGCCAATTAACCCAGTACCAATAATTACGATGTTTTTCATGTAAAGAAAATAAATTTATTATTCTGTTGATTTTTTATCATTTATAAGTGCAAGTAGTGTTGAAAAATGTTTATCACAACCTGCTACTGCTGTCATATCATGCCTCTTACCACTTTTATATACACGATCTTCATCAATATAAGTGCCATATAAAGTAGAGATTCCTTCAAAATCTTTTTTTATCACCTCTTCTGTTGCACGTAGTTCTGAAAATTGAATATATCCATCAGTTTGAGTTGAGCAACCAATATAACTATATAAATTACTCATATAAAATCCTTTTTTATTTTAAACAATAAATTGTAGATTTTTTTTATTTTTCGTGCAATATTATTTTTCATTAATCTTCATTAAGCAACAAAAATTTCCTGCATAACCTCTAAAAATCTTTCATTTTCGCAAGGCAGCCCAATTGAAACGCGTACATAATTGTCTAACCCATAACTACCAAGCGGTCTAATTATTATACCTCTAGCTAAAAGTTTTTTATTTAATTCATTGCCGCTGAATTTATGAGTATGCATCATAATAAAATTGCCGTAAGATGGAATATAATTTATGCCAATTTTTTCTAATCCGCTAATAATTTGAGCATAGCCGTATTTATTTGAAATACATGTTTTATTTAAAAACTCAATATCATTTAATGAATGTTCAGCTGCTATTAAAGCTAGGCTGTTTACATTAAAAGGCTGGCGTATACGGTTTAAATAATCCGTAATTTTTACTGAAGAAGCACAATAACCAACCCGCAAAGCTGCTAAACCATAAGCTTTTGAAAAAGTACGGCAGACAATTAAATTATCATGCTGTTTAAGCCAGTCTAAAGAATTATATTGCAGCTTATTGTCAAGATATTCATTGTATGCTTCATCTAAAACAATAATTACATTTTTTGGTACATTTTCTATAAAATGTTGTAATTCCATTGCAGGAATAAATGTCCCAGTTGGATTATTCGGATTTGCAATGAAAATCAATTTTGTATTAGCTTTTATATTTGCCAGCATTTGCTTTAAATCATGCCCATAATCGGGTGTAGATTTAATCACTTGAGCCTCTGCCCCCATAGCTTTTGTGGTTAATGCATAGACAGCAAAGCTGTATTCATCGTACATAATGCTTTCTGTACGCGGATTTACCAAAGTGCGGGCGGCTAACTCTAAAATATCATTGCTTCCATTGCCAAATGTTATAGTATTTGCAGGAATATTGAATTTTTGTGCAACAGCTGTTCTTAAATTAAATTGACTTGCATCTGGATAACGGGCAGTTTCGCTTTTATTTTCCTGGCTTAAATAATTAAGTATAGCCTGCTTAGCCAAATCAGACATTCCATATGGGTTTTCATTGGAAGCTAATTTAATAATATTTTTAGGCTCAAGGTTAAATTCTCTGGCTACTTCATCAATCGGACGCCCTGCAATATAAGCCGTCATTTCTTTTATATATTCCGGATATTCTATATCTATGCTGATTTCTTGGTCTAATGTGTTTTTCATATTACATTTATTTAAAGGATAATATTTGAATATTATATATCATTATTATGTAATAATATGCGTACAGGCAATGAAGGTGGGATTGAATAAGTAAATTGAAAAATAAACTGAATTATTATCTAATATCAAACTATGGTCATTCCCGCGTATGCTGGAATCCATAGATACCTGCCTCCGCAGGTATGACGATCGTTCCAACAGGCACATTTACCCTGTATCATGATTAATGATATCAAATTAGTTTCTCAATCCCATGAAGGTATATAGCAGTTAACTTCTTATCTCATGGCTTGTGTTTAGATTTAGCACTTGCTTTAGTTGTTTTTTTAATATTCCTAGCGGGGTTACTTACTTTTAGCTTTTTATTTTTATCCTCACTAACTTTTTTAGCTGCTGCAGTTCGTGTTTTGCTTGGGTAAGCAATATTTTCATCTTTAATGCTGTGTTGGATTTTAGTGCTGTCTTGAACTAAAGCAAAATCTATTTTACGGGAAGCTATATCGACTTTAGTAACTTTTATAGTTAATTTATCCCCTATTTTATAAATTTTTTTGGTTTGTTTTCCATACATTTGCTGTCTTGCTTCATCGTATACAAAATAATCATGCCCTAACTCACTAACATGAATTAACCCTTCTACATACAAATCATCTAATTGTATAAATAAACCAAATGGCACAACAGCACTAACAAAACCGGTATATGTATAGCCAACTTTACTTTGCATAAAATAACATTTCAACCAAGCCTCAACATCTCGGCTTGCTTCATCTGCTCTACGTTCTAATGCAGAAGAATGAGCGCCTAATTTATGCCATATTTGCCTAGATTTATCATTTTTAATTAATTTATTACTGTTGCTATTATTATTTGTATTATCTTGCACATTCTTCTTAAAATTACTTTTAGCATTTTTGGCAGGCAAACTATGCATTTCAATATGTGCAGGAATATGAGGCTCATATATTTCACGATTTAAAATAGCCTTAATACTGCGGTGAACTAATAAATCAGGATAACGCCTAATTGGGCTAGTAAAATGTGTATATGCTTTATAAGCCAAACCATAATGTCCAATATTATTATTATCATATACAGCCTGCTGCATAGTACGCAGAATCATTGTCTGTAAAACTTTTGTGTCAGTTCTATTTTGTATTTGACGCAAAATATCTGCTATATTTTTAGTCGATGTTTTTTGATTTTTATCCAAAGTTAATTTTATACCTAAACCTTGTAAATAATTCTGCAACTGAATTAATTTTTCAGGGTTCGGCTCTCCATGAATACGGTATAAGGATTGGTGATTTTTTTGTAAATAATCAGCCGCACATACATTAGCTGCCAACATGCATTCTTCAATCAGGCGATGAGCATCATTACGGTTACGCGGGATAATTTTTTCAATCTTACCATTATCTCCACATACTATTTGTGTTTCTTGTGTATCAAAATCAATCGCTCCACGCTCATGTCTTGCATTTAATAATGCTTGAAACACTTTGTATAAATCACTAATTTGCGGAATAATTTCGGTGTATTTACTTAATTTATTATTAATTAAATTAAGATTATCACCTTTAGATATAATAGGTTTATTTTGTTTAATTTTTGTGTCAATAATACCCGATACTATATCATAGGTTAATCTAGCTTTTGAGTGCATTACTGCATTGTAAAATTGATAAGCATGAATTTTACCTTCTGCGTCAATTATCATATCACAAACCATGCATAGCCTATCAACATGAGGGTTTAATGAACATAGCCCATTTGATAATTTTTCCGGCAGCATTGGTATAACTTTCCGCGGAAAATAAACTGAAGTTGCCCGATTAATAGCTTCTGCATCTAAAGCCGTCTTAGATTTTACATAATGGCTTACGTCTGCAATTGCAACTAATAAACGCATAGCATTATTTTTTTTACTATTATTTATTACACAAGGCTCACAATATACCGCATCGTCAAAATCTCTAGCATCTTCCCCGTCAATTGTTACAAACTCAATATCTGTTAAATCTATCCGGTCTTTGTAATCTTTTTTTGCAGGAGTATTAGGAATTTTAGTTAGTTCTTTTTCAACCTCTATAGAAAACTCATAGGGTAAATTATACTTTTTTACCGCCATATCAATTTCAATACCAGGATTGTCAAATTCTCCCATTATTTCTATAATTTCTACAATTCCTGTTTTTTGGGTGGAATTTGGGTATGACATAATTTTTGCGTAAACCATATCATCTTTTTGAATTGCAAAATTTTTAAGATTATTATTATCAATATACATTATTGGTAATTTATTATCTTCAGGATTAATTACCCAATAATTATTTTGCTTTGAAACCCTACCTAAAATATGTGTAATTCCTCTACTCATAACTTCTAGATTATGCACAATGCCCAAACTGTCAACTTGAATATAAATAGTATCAGTGTGCCATACATTAGCTAAATCTTTAGAAGAAACCGATATTTCTTGTTCTTTTTCTATATCTACTAAAATTCCGCCCCCATCTTTTTGTTTATATAGCTTACCTGTATAAGTCAAAAAAGAGTTTGTTTGCCTGCCTATCGATTTATTTATAGTTTTTGTGGGCATAATATGCTGTTTGACATTAGTAGTTATTAAATTCAGTATACAACTAAAGTTTGTGAAAGTAAAATTAGGGCATACTCACAGAATTAGCTATCTTTTTTAAATCTAATTACAAATCCGTGCGTTGTGTCAAATGGAATGTCAGTGTTTCTTGCATATTCAATTGTTGCTTTATTTTGCATACATAGCATACGGACAATATGCAAACCTAAACCAATGCCATGTGTGCTGTGAGTTGGAGCACTTTTAGTAAAAAAAGGCTCAAATAATCTTGCTTGATCACCATTATCAATAATTGGACCATTATTTAGTATCCATAACTCAAGAAGTGTATTATATTGCGGATTATGTCTTAGCCAAATATTAATTGAGGAATTCCCTTTAGTACAAAAACGTAATGCATTATCTAATAAATTTTCTATAATCTGCTGCAAATGCACAGGGGTAAATATGGTATACATATCTTTTTCTGGGATATAATATGTTAATACATTTTTACGTATTTCATCACGTTCTTTCCAGTCTTCAATGATTTGACGTATATGTTTGCCTAAACAAATGCTTAAACTACCATTAGCCGGCTTTGAGACATTTAAAATATTGGTAACTATTTGATTAATACGGATAATATTATTATTAATCATATTTTTAAAATGTATTATTTCTTTTGTATTATCTATTTGCTCAAATAAAAAATCGCTAGCCTGCTGAACAGTCGCTAAAGGATTACGAATTTCATGTGCAACACCTGCAACCATATGCCCCATACTTGCCAATTTGTCTTTTTGAGCCTCCTTGACATATTTTTGCTCGCGTTCTATGTGAATTAATGAACACCCAAATAAAGATTGTACAAGATATTCTTCAACTAAATTTATATGTATAAAAGGTTTTAACCATTCTAGCCACGCCAGCTGTATATTTAAATTTTGTATATGATTATTAATAGGCGTAAGATGTGCATATGCCAATTTATCTTCTAACCATATAGTTTTAGGTATTCTGTCTAAACTTTCCCGATGTAAATTTTCTAAAACAGCATTATTAATATTGTTTTGTTCGATACCAATAATATTTAACGCTGCAGTATTAGCTGAAATTATTTGTCCATCTAACGATATTAAGATAATTCCGTCTGTTATATCTTTTACCATCAGCATGTGCGTAACTTGCTGTAATGCACTTTGGCAGGCTTGCTGTGCTACAGTATTATACATTTGTTTTTGCTGCTTACTCAAAATATGTAAAATACTGCTAAGCAGAATAAGTATAATTCCGCTTAAAATAGCTTCTGGTGTGCTTAAATTATTGCCAAATAGGGCCAGCATAGAAAATAGCGACATAATCAGTATTAGCCAAACATTACCAAATACTGCAGCTGATAATATGCTTATACTAACTAAAAATATATTGTTATATTTTAGATAATATAGAATACTCATCATTATAATATCTATGGCTAACACTGCATATACAATGTTTAAATTATATTTTCTGTAACTGAAAACATGGGTAATAAATAACATTCCAATAATTATGCTGTAAATACCAAGAATATCTGGGGCTTTAAATATAAAACATAAAATAATGCTGCCTAAACATCTAATCAATAAAAGAACTCTTAACAATCTCAAATAAAAATCATTTGCTTTTGAAAAGTTTAAAATAGCGAGGGGGTTATTAATATAACTCTGATATTTGTAAGAACTAAGCATCGGTGTTTATTACTCCAATTAATTATATATAACATCAATTCTATTTAAGAGAGAAAAAAAGCTGCTAATATAATTAATTTTTCTTAGAAGCTGCATCATATGCGTCATCTAATTCATGTTTCATGGAAATATGTAAACTTCCTAATTTAGGACCTTGAAAAATGGATTTAGGCGGTATAGAAAACCATTGTGTATTATATTCAATAAGAATAATCTTCTTTAAATCAAATTTAGTATCATAGCTTAAACCTGCTTGTTCATAAGCAACCTTATTTTTTGACTGACAAATAGCAAATTCCCCGCAATATAAGTTATTTATTCTTTGACTGGTACCATAAGCAACCTCAACACTAAATTCATCATCATATAAACCATCATACACACTTATAACTAAAGCTGGTCTTGCTTTTAATTGAGGAGTACTTATATTTTCCGGAAAATGACACCATAAAATATCTCCTATTTCAGGGGCAGGGCAAATCCACTTAACCATTAGAAGTTTCTTCATGTTTTGAGAATAAACTTGCTCTTAATTTTAGATGTTTCCTATCTGGGCTATGTTCTCTTATTGTCATTATTTGCTCATCAGTCAATGCACCATCATCTTTTTCATACATTGGCAAAATTCTCCTAGACAATTCATATAATGCCATATGGATTGTTTGTGTTTCAGGAATTCCCAGCATTTTTGCCATACGTTTAGCTGTTTCTCTAGTTACGCCGTTTTGACTATCTTCATTACGATAGCGAAATGGTATTTGATTGGTAGTATTTGAAGTCATGATGTATTTAAATGTATAATAGATATCTTTAAGATATATCAATATATTAAAATAGTCAAGTATCTTAAATATAATGACTTACCAAGACTAATTAATACTTGTAACTAAATATAGCACAAGGCTTCCGCGCCAATTATGCCCCCAAGTAATTTTTTTATTTTCATGTAAAACTATTCTATCCATTACTTTTATTCCGGCTTTATGCGAAAGTATTTCAAAATCATCTAGGGTTAAGACTCTTACATTCGGGGTGTTATACCATTCATACGGCAAAGTTTTTGACACAGGCATTCTACCGTTTATAACTCTTAATCTGTGCTTCCAGTATCCAAAATTTGGAAATGTAATAATAGCCTTTTTACCAACTCTTACTACTTCTTGTAAAATGTGCTGGGTATTATGTATAGTTTGTAATGTTTGAGATAATATTACTACATCAAAGAATTTATCATCAAACAAAGCAAGACCACTTTCTAAATCTTGTTGTATAACTTGTACACCATTTTTAACACAAATTTCTACATTTTCTATTTCTTTTTCAATGCCGTAAGCAAATACATGTTTGTTTGTTATCAAATCTTTTATTAACTCCCCATCGCCACATCCGCAATCTAAAACATGGCTTGACGGATTAATCCAATTTTCTATAATACTCAGGTCATTTCTCATTATTGATCCAGATTTGGTATATCAAAAAAATAATCTAATAAATATAGAAATTGTAGAAAGCTAACCATAGTTAGCAATATTCAAATTCTTATTCAGTTAAATTTCCAACTTTTATAGTGGAATCTTTTTCACATACTATATCAGAATTCATTTCCTGTAATGAAAATACAGATATAGTGCCACAAATATGTGTTACATTAACGAACGTTGGACTACAAGTTGCCGGGGATAACTTTTATCTTTCATAAAATTACCATTGCACCCCCTGCATGGAACAGTTACTGAAAATAATACGTTTGCCATTTTAATTCCTTTATTTTTATAATTGTTGCTCAATAAATATTGCGACGCCCTAAAATTCCTATCTCCGCCGCAAGCAACGGAGTATTACGGAATTTTTCCCTATGGGAACGGACTGTCGCTTTAGAGCTTGTGCGCGGCAAGCCACGGGGAATTAGACCCTAAGAGATTAAAATTATTTTAATCAATCTAATTTAATTATTCAACCAGCACTATGCTATATTAAAATACATATTATCTGCGTAATCTCTTATAATATTATGATAGTGATTATTCGTTAATAAAAATTCATCATGCCCATGTGGTGCATCTATCTCTGCATAACTAACTTGTTTTTTATTGTCGATTAAAGCTTTCACAATTTCTTTGCTGCATTTTGTATCAAATCTCCAATCTGTAGTAAAACTGATTAATAAAAATTTGGATAGTACATTTTCTAGTGCTTTGGTCAAACTGCCGTTACCATATTTTTTAGCAGGGTCAAAATAATCTAAAGCTTTGGTCATGAGTAAATAAGTGTTGGCGTCAAAATATTCAGCAAATTTTTGTGCCTGATAGCGCAGATAACTTTCAATCTCAAATTCTGCATCAAATGAATATTGATAATCATTAAATTTATGGTCTCTGCCAAATTTTGCTGCCATATCCTGTGTGGATAAATAGGTAATATGCCCAAGCATACGTGCAAGTTTTAAGCCTTGTGCAGGGTTTGTATTGTAATGGTAGTAATCTCCATCATAATAATTCGGGTCAGTTAATATTGCTTGGCGTGCAATTTCATTAAATGCAATATTTTGTGCAGATAATTTAGCAGTAGAAGCTATGATAATGCAATGCTCAAGTTTTTCCGGATATTGCAAACTCCAAGATAATGCCTGCATTCCTCCAAGGCTGCCGCCCATTACAGCGCACAATTTATCAATGCCTAAATAATCAATTACTTTTACTTGAGCATTTACCCAATCCTCCACGGTTAATAATGGAAAATCTGCTCCATATTTTTTTTCTGTATTAAAATTAATACTCTTTGGTCCAGTAGAACCAAAACAAGAACCTAAATTATTAATGCCTATAACAAAAAACTTATTAGTATCAATCGGCTTATTCGGTCCGACCATATTATCCCACCAGCCAATATTATTTGGTTCATTTTCATAATAACCGGCAATATGATGAGAAGCATTTAAAGCATGGCAAATTAAAACAGCATTATTTTTGTTAGAATTAAGCGTACCATAAGTTTCAACCATTAAGTTATAATTGTTAATAGATTGCCCGCTTTGTAGTTTTAACGAACTATTAAACTTAATTTCAAATGGATATACAGCACCTACAGAGTTTATGATTTTATTTTTATGATCGTTTAACTTTTCCGAATCTTTAGTTTGAGCGTGTATACTTTCAGAGTTTATATGCATATTTCCTCTAAATACATAGATTGTAGAAATACAGCTTTAGCTATACAAATTTTATTTATAAACTTTAAATGTCTATTAAAAATTATTGAGAGTATTAAATATAGATAGCTTTTCTGTAAATTTAAAAATTCAAAGCCTTATGTTTATTAGGTTTAGATTTCCAAAATCTTAAAAATAACTATCTAAATGAACACTCTCAAATTATTTAATGAAAAGTATTCTTTGATGGTATTTTTTAAATATAGAACATAAAAACTATTTTTTATATCTATTTAAATCAGCTCTGTGGTTATTGATACTTAACTTTTTAGCCGCATTTCTTTAAACGCCCGCAAGCTGGGACAAATCGGCGTTTTAATATAATTTATTTTAAACTTTATTTATCATCTTGGCAATATTTTTGTTCAAGCTGCTTTATCTCTCTATAATTTGCACGAATAAATGCTCTCATATCTAAATTGCAGCCATGGTCACCAATATATGGAGTTTTTACGCTGTGTAATTTATCAAATGCTTTTTTTGCAGCTTGTGCCTTCATCGAATTACTATTTGGATGTCTTGCAGACCCATCAAATGCTGGATTATAATCTAATGCTGATACAGCAATTTGAGGAGTTAAATGATTAACTTCCATTTGACTAAGAAGTAAATTCTCGGGTTTGGTTAAATTCCATAATATTAAATTTATGCCGTCATCATTTGAATTTTGAATACCATTGCTTTGATTAATAAAATCTAATTGTGCCTGATTAGCTAATTGCCCATCTAACTCTAATGGATTAGGGATAAATTTTTTGACTAAATCTAGATAAGTTGTAACATTAAATTTTTGCATTGAGGCTTGAATTTCTTCCTCATTATTGTTATCTGTTTCCCCTTCAAGTTTTTTCAATAATCTTGCTCTGACAAATGGTAATAACATTCTTAAATTCAATGCACCCAGAGAATGTGCGATTAAATTTATCTCAATGCCTTCTAATAAACATCTATGAGCAAAATTAGTTAGTGATTTAACCATTGCAGAATTTTCGCTTAATTCTCCAAATTTGCCTAATTTGCCTCCAGCAATGTCAGCTTGTGCCTGCATATCTATTGAGCTAGCAACTATAGAACCTGGGCAGTATAAATTGATTGTTTTTAATTTTTTATAATTACTATGTTGTTGTTTTTCATATTCAGCTACAAACTGAAAATGGTAATCTCTTTTTTCTTCTGCTCTTAAAAATTTATCTTTAGAATCAAATGAATGTTTTTGGGCTATAGTATCAATATCTTCTTGATCTAATTTTATGAAATGTTTCAATTCACCTAAGTTATGTGAATCTAATAATTCAAAATCTTTTGACTTGTTTTGTTCTTTATTACTCAATGCATTAAAATTTGCCCTAGCTTCAGGCGCTATTGGCGGTTTTTTACCAGTTTCTTTTAGACAAAAATCATGATATAACGCTAAGCAAATATTTGCTGCTTGTTTTTTACGGATAATGCTTTGTGCCAATTTTTTGTTATTTGCTTGAAAATTTATTCCTAAGCCCAAATAATGTCCTGCATAGGTTTTAAAATTATTGTCATCTAAGATATCAACATGAGGACCAAATATGCAGGGTAAATTATGGGGGTTTTGAGCTAAATTATAAATAAGTTCTGCCGCTTGATAATTATCTGCATACTTCCTATCAAAATTATCTATTGAAGGGATAATAACAAGTGCATTTGTTGCATTTGTTGCTTTTGCTACTTTTTTTAACAGCATAAAAACTCCATATAAAAATTCTGGTATTTGTTAAATTTATGAGAATTATCAGTATTAAATCAGGGAGCATTTAACTATACTAATCGTATTTCAATTTGCGAAATTCGTTGTCGTCTAAATTATAATATGTACATAGTCGCCATAATGTATTCCTATCGCTTCGCTGTAAAATAAACTGCAATTAGTATATATGCAGTAATCTATTTATGCTATAAAATCCCCTGCAGAAAAAGTAAAGTCTTCCGGCATGCCGTATCTATTATAGTATGAAACAGTTGTATCGCCTGTGTATTTGTCCTTACTAACCTTAGCATCTGGACGACTGCTAACAAATTTAGCAATTACTTGGTCTGTAATACCTACAGGCTTTGGTGTTTGTATTGGTAACGCACTCGGATTCGGAGGTGCCGGCTGAATATTTGTTGTAGGTAAAGAATGGTGGTGTGCTGATACTGGGTTATAATCTGGACAAAAATATTCATGCGGATAAAAATGTTTATGATCTTGGCGAGATCTTTTTAAAGATCCCATCTGCTGATTTATATATATTTTCTCTGGGCTGTCTGTATAGTTAGCTTCAGCTGCTCCATAAGATTTAAGAGCTAAATTCATAAAATAATTAAATTGGCATATGTTAATATTGCCATTATCTAATTGCTGCATGCAAAAACCTGTGAATTCAACTTGAGGGTGAACCCATGCGGTTATATCTTTATTACTACCTTTGGGGCAAAGTTTAGGATCTAAAAATCTAGATTGAGTTAATGAAAAATATGGCAGTCCACCTTTTACTTCTTTTTCATAAGCCTTCATTGACTTTTTATTAACATCTACTTTAAATGTTTGTAAAACTCCGCCGCTTGAAATTCTAAGACTAATTTTATCGCTTCCAAAGCCTAGCATAAATTTATCCAATTAAAATTGCACGATTGACAGTTGGACATATTATAATTAAACATTTACATATTTTCAAGTATTTCATGCTTCAAGTAATAATTTTTCTGTATTTTAATATTATTTATTGACCTATTTTTATACTTAAATGTGCCGGAGTACCTTTTCTTTCACATTCACGGTAGTTTAAATTTAAATCATAACAAATTCTTACTTCTTTTAAATAACGGCCGGAATTCATTTCTATATTGATATTTTTAGCCGCTAATTTTGGATTTTCTTTAATAAAAGCTTGCTCAACATCTCCAACAGTTAAATTATGTTTAGAGTTTTGTAATGCAATTAAATCAGGTTTTTTAAGATTATTCCATAATTTTGTTGTTGCGGCATAATAATTATCCGGGCTTGAAAATGCACAGCTTCCATGTTTTTGCCATTCATTTTGAATTAAGTTTACACCCGGTACCATGCATAAATTCTGCTTAATAATGTTATCACTCACTATAATTGAATTATTACAATTTCTCGGTTGGTCGCATTTATTTTTAGCATTTATTTTTTGCGGCCATAATCCATGAACTACAAAACCAAATTTATTATCTTTGCACTGCATCTGCACATCTGCATTGCCTTTACCGCGCATTTCATAACAAAATTGAGGCGACCATGACAATGCTAATAGATAATAATCTGCGTTCGTTTTATTTTGACAATCAGTTTTTGCAATTTTAGGTTTATATAAATTACTTGGAATATTACATTGAACATTTTGTGCTGATAGGTTTGAATTAAGCAGTAAATAAGCGGCGCTAGCGATTAATGCGGCAGCAGTTTTTATTGGTAATTTCATATTTTATATTTATCCGGTTAGTATATTGATTTATTTTTTAAATACAGGAATAAAGCCTGCATTTTGCCCATTTTGACTATTACGAATTTGATTTATAATAATATTAAGCTCTTCTATTTTTTGATTAATTAATTGATGGCTAACTTTTACAACTTCAACATTAGCAGTATCCTGATTTAAATCCAGTCTTAAAAATTTTTCTGCATGTACGCCTTTATGCCAATGATGAATTAAACATTCGTTTTCATAATTTGTACCGACTAAAAATAATTGCTGTAATAAATAAGATAAAACCCCGTCTTCTCCGCCCTGCTTTTTAAGTACCGGATGATTAGGAAACCCGCCCAACATGTCAAAAACAACTTTATGTATAAATAAATTTGGAATAAATGTATTTAATAAGGTATGAATTTTGTTTTGATATTCTGTAGTTAAAATATCTGCCGGAAAGCCTTCAAACTTTGTACCAAACCTTAACGCAGAAATTTGCGGAAGCCCACCTAAAAACTCTTGAGCTAAATTATATGTATTTGGCGTGTGTTCATCATCTGCATCTAAAAATCCTAATATATTTCCGCTGGCATGTTTGGCTGCAATATTACGGGCTAAAGCTGCTCCGCTGTTGTAATTTAAGGTGTGAGCCTGAATGCGCCTGTCTAATTTAGCTAATTTGCGCATTAATTTAAATGAATCATCTGTTGAGGCATCATTTATCATAATCAATTCATGCCAGCCATTTTGGCTAATTACTGAATTTACAGCTCTTTCTAGAGTTGACTCGCAATTATAACACGGCATTATAATAGAAATATTAATCATTTTGCATTAAATCTGTATAATGCTGATATGTTAGCATATAAAGCTCTAAAATTGAGTTTTTTATCAAGTATTGTGATTTATTGAGACAATAATTATTAGGGTAAATATGGATTTTAATTTTCAAAATTTAAGAGTTGGTCAAGGTTATGATATTCATGCTTTAGTCGATAACCGTCCTTTAATTTTAGGCGGTATCACCATACCCTATCATCAAGGTTTAGCAGGTCATTCTGATGCTGATGTTTTAACGCATGCAATTATTGATGCATTGCTAGGAGCAAGCTGTATGGGCGATATTGGCAGGTTATTTCCGGATAATCAAGCACAATATAAAGGTGCAGATTCTATTGAATTATTCAAACAAGTGTTACAAAGACTAAATAATGACAAATGGAAAATTATTAATATTGATGCAACAATAATTGCTCAAAAACCAAAGCTGGCAGAACATATTCACAACATTCAGAATAAATTAGCACATGTTATTAATATTAATTCCAGCTGTGTTAGCATTAAAGCAAAAACCAATGAAAAATTTGGCTATTTAGGCAGAGCAGAAGCAATTGCAGTGCATACCGCATGTTTGATGTATAAAAGCTAAGATTAATTATTTATAATATCTTTTATTTAATATGAGTAATAATAACTATCATAATTTCTTTGCATACCCCTTTTCTTTACCATTTATTGATGTTGGTATACAAATTCCTCATATTTTTGGCATTAATAGCCATGATATTTTAAAAAAACTTACTTTAGCTTGTCAAAATTTAGGTGTGAGTGATATTTTTATTCAGCCGGACAGACCAATCTGTGTTTCTTTAGAGGGTATTTTATATGCAGTTACACCAAGATTGTTAGATACAGTTGAAGTCTGGAATTTATTGACGGTAATTACAGAGCGGATAACTGCTAAAACTGATATTATGGGAGGCAAAGCAGTAAATGCAAGTTATGTTTTACAAGATATAAGCCAAAAAAATAATATAGGGTTGCCATTACGTTATTATTACCGTGTGAATGCAACGGGTATTTCTGTAAGCGGCGGAGGCGATGCCGTACAAATTGTAATGCGTGCAATACCGGTTGACCCGCCAACTTATGATAAATTAGGCATTAGCAGCGATATATTATACGGTGCAGTACCAAAACAAGGTATTGTTTATATTGCAGGTGCAACTGGAAGCGGAAAAACTACCACTTTTGCAGCTATTGTACGTTATATTTTAGAAAATGATACGCCAATTAAGGGTAATATTGTTACATATGAAGAGCCGATAGAATTTAGATATAATAATATTATCAGCAAGCATTCAATCATTAATCAAAGTGAAATTCCTCGTAATATACCAAATTTTTATGATGGCATACGTGAAGCAATGCGCAGAAAACCCGAATTAATTTTAATTGGTGAATTGCGGGACCAAGAAACTATTATGTCAGCAATTGAAGCTTCGGTAACTGGGCATGCTGTATTTGCTACTGTGCATGCTTCAAATGCAGCAAGTGTGCTTAACCGCTTGGTTTACCGTTTACCTGAAAGTGAACGCAGCAATGCAATATATAAATTAGTTGATTCAGTCAGATTTATTATGGCGCAAAAATTAGTTATGGGTGTAACAGGTAAAAGAGTTGCAGTACGTGAATATTTAATATTCAGCCGTGAAATTATAGAATATTTAATTACATTGCCCACAGAAATACAGATTACACAAAAAATACGCGAATATGTAAATGATTGCGGGAATTCATTTGCAGCTGATGCTAAAAGATTATATGAAGAAGGCAAAATCGAGGCAAAAGTACGTGATGAAATCATTAGAAATTGAGAAATTGAAATTATGCCAAGAATAAAATATCTCAATTGAATTTAGAGCAAAACAAAGGCAAAAAATAATAGCACTGCTTATTAGAAAAGTATATAATATTTCACTTATCAGAAAATTAAAATCCAAATAAAATGAGTATAGTTTACAACAGCAATATAAAATCTCTGCCCTTATTATATCAAGGTAAAGTGAGAGATAACTATATAGTAGATGATAAGCATTTGCTGATGGTTACAACAGATAGACTATCTGCTTTTGATGTGATTTTGGGCGAGCCAATTCCGCACAAAGGCAAGGTTTTAAATCAAATGGCATTATTTTGGTTTGACTTATTAAAAGGTATTGTACCCAATCATTTAACTGGCATTAACCCAAGCGAAACAGTCAAAGATACTGAATTACATTTAGTTAGAAACCGTAGTGTAGTTGTGAAAAAGCTAAAGCCTATTTTAGTAGAAGCCGTTGTGCGCGGTTATATATCAGGCTCAGGCTGGAAAGACTACCAATCATCGGGCAACATTTGCGGCATAGAATTACCTAAAGGAATGAAAAATAGCCAAAAATTTGAAGAACCAATTTTTACTCCAGCCTCAAAAGCTGAATTCGGTGCACATGATGAAAATATTTCTTTTGAAAAAATGCAAAATTTAATTGGCAGTGATTTAGCTAATTTAATTAAACAAAAAAGTATAGAATTATATACAAAAGCCAGAGATTTTGCTTTAACCAGAGGCATAATAATTGCAGATACTAAATTTGAATTTGGTTTAGATGAAAATGATAATTTAATTTTGATGGATGAAATTTTAACCCCAGATTCATCACGTTTTTGGACAATAGATAGTTATGGACTAGATATTAACCCGCCATCATTTGATAAACAATTTGTCAGAGACTGGTTAGAATCTCAGCCATGGAATAAAGTTGCACCCGCACCTCAATTGCCTAAAGATATTCAAGAAAGAACAGCTGCTAAATATCAGGAAGCCTTTTTAAGAATTACAGGCCGCCCAGTTAATATATAGGATAATTTATGGAAAATAACAACCATCATTTTAAATACCATGTATTCTTCTGTACTAATCTTAGAGAAAATGGAAAAGAATGCTGTGCTAATTATAATGCAGCCGAAATTAGAGATTATGCTAAACAAGCATGCAAAGCTAAGCAGCTGAATGAAAAAGTAAGAATAAATAATGCAGGCTGTTTGGGCAGATGTGAACATGGACCTGTTGCTGTAGTTTATCCTGAAGGAACATGGTACAAATATTTAGATAAATCAGATATTGATGAAATTATTGAAGAGCATTTAATTAATGGTAAAAAAATAGAACACCTGCTTATTGATTAATCGCCTTATATCATTCCTGCACAGGTGTAAATCTTATAAAACAGCATGCTGGATACCTTTCTTTGCAGGTATGACGCCACAGCAGGAAAATTTACAAAATAGAGGATTTTTATTTATGAGATTTATTCTTATAAAATTATAGAAATACCTATCTATGGTTAATATTCTCAAAATTACATTTAAATTTTAAAGGCATATATGATATGACAACAGCAACCTATCAAGTAAATATTATTAATAGTGAAAAACAATTTAATGTTAATGCTGATGAAACTGTATTAGATGCAGCTTTACGTCAAGGAATTATGCTTGCATACGGCTGTAAAAATGGCGGTTGCGGAACTTGTAAAAGCAAAATTCATAGCGGGAATTACAGCACATCTGATAATTTATTGAATAGTTGTGAAAAAAGCCAAGGATTAGCTTTACTATGCTGCACTACAGCTCAATCTAATTTGAAAATAGAAGCTAAAGTTCTAGAAGGAATTGGCGATATTAATATCAAAAAAATGCCATGCCGTATTAGCTCTATGCAAAAAATTAGTGATGATATTATGCTGGTAAAAATGCAATTGCCTACTAATGAAAAATTTGCTTTTATGCCGGGGCAGTATATAGATTTATTACTAAAAAATAACCAAAGACGTAGTTACTCAATTGCAGGCAACCCGCTTGAAAATAGTGTGGAATTACACATTAGACACATGAAGGGCGGTTTATTCAGCGATGCTTTATTTGGAGTTAGTGAAAATCAGCCTGCGTTAAAGGTGCGTGATATTTTACGTTTTGAAGGACCATTGGGAACATTTTTCTTGAGAGAAGGTGATAAGCCAATTATTTTATTAGCTTCAGGTACAGGATTTGCTCCAATAAAGAGTATAATTAATCAAATGCTGGCAACTAAAAATACCCGCCCAGCAACTTTATATTGGGGAGGCAGAAGACCAAAAGATATTTATGCTATGCAGGATTGTAATGATTGGATAGCTAATCTGCCAAATTTTAAATTTGTTTCTGTAGTTTCAGATGCTTTATCAGAAGATAATTGGCAAGGCAGAACAGGATTTTTACATCATGCTGTAATGAATGATATTCCAGATATGAAAAATTATGAAGTATACGCATGCGGAGCGCCCATCATGGTAGAAAGTGCTAAAAAAGATTTTACAACCAAGTGTAATTTACCTGAAGATAATTTTTTTGCCGATGCATTTTTATCTCAATCCGACCTAAATAAAATTTAGCTTATATTTCGTATTATGATAAGCATGAATATTCAAGAACTCTCTAAATTACCAGCCATATTTATTACTGGAACAGATACTGACATTGGAAAAACAATCGCAAGTGCTTGGTTGTGTCATAAATTAAATGCAGATTATTTTAAACCTATTCAAAGCGGTATACAAAAGATATTCCCCCATACTGATAGCGATTTTATTAAGAGTTTAGATTTAAATATTAAGGTATTTGATGAAATATATAAATTTGAACATGCACTTTCTCCGCATTTATCTGCTCAATATGCCGGCATTAACATAGACTTAAATAAAATTATTCTTCCTCAATCTGAATGCAAAAACACTCTAATTGTTGAAGGTGCAGGCGGTGTTTTGACACCTTTAAATAAAAATGAATATATTGCTGATTTAATTAAAAAGCTTGATATTCCAACTATCATAATCTGCCGCAGCACTTTAGGCACAATTAATCACACTTGTTTAACAGTTAAATTATTGCAAAGCTATAATATAAATATCATTGGAATTATTATGGTTGGTATTTACAATGCTGAAAACAAAAAATCTATTCAGCACTATACCAAAATTGATATAATTGCCGAATTGCCGATTTTTAGTCAAAAAAATAATTGGCTTCAGCTTAAAAATTATGGCTAAATTAAATGCTCTATCTTGATTTAATATACGGCATTTTATCCTTTATTTATTTTTTATTTTTTTTACTGCCATATGTACTTGTTCCAGTAAAAAAACCACCAAGTCCACTGCTTGTATTATTTTTGTGTCCATGCTTAGATTTAGCTAAATTTCCACCATTGTAATGTCCTGCCTTCCTCTTATTCTCTTTCTCACTTCCCCCCTTGCCTCCCACTAAAGAGATGGAATCCTTGGGTCTAATTGGATTCTTACTGGTTGATGCTTTGCTGAGTGCTGCATTGGATGATTCATCACCACTGCTGCTGTATTCATCATGTTCTGTGTTGGCATCATCAACCCAACTTTGAGTTCTGGATGGACCAGGTGCATCGCCATGATCACCATCAGCATATTCGGGGTTAGCTGGTGGGTCATTATCATCTGGAGGAGAAGTTAATTTAGAACCAGAATCAGAGGCTTTTGGATTGAAATAACCATTCCCAGCAACATAAACTATCCTGCCATCAGGAAGCCTATGAGCCTCATACATACCATTAGAATTACTGCTCATCCTCCTGCCATGGCTATATCCGGCAATGATTGTACATTCACTATGCCCGCATCCGCCACAAATACCAGCCATATTAACTCCTTTATAATAAAATTTATGATTAAATATTGATGATCCAAAATTTTACATAAATTATACATATAAGTAAATTAATTAAATGAGAAATAACAAATCTGCCGCATTTTAACTTTAAACCTGTATATTTCTAAATTTACCTTTTTTATCGGCTGTATGGTATAATCCTCAACTAATCTACTTTATCTAAACATGCAAGATGAATAACAGAAAAACGATATTATTTACTCTTTTTACTTTAAGTTTTATTTTATTGTTTGACAGCTGGCAGAAATTTAACGGTCTACCTTCATTCTTCATGCCGAGTATGGAAAATAGTGCCTCTGCTTCAAATACAAAAACAGATAATTCTGCTCATAATTCTAATGCTAGTCTTTCTAAGTCAGAACTGCCAAAAATTAATGATGAACAAAATTCAGCTAATATAAAGCCCATAGTATTAACTACAGATTTATATAAACTTGAAATTGATCCTATGGGAGCAAGTATAAAAAGTTTAAATTTATTAAAATATACAGGTAAAGATAATAAAACTCCTATCGAGTTATTTGGTTCAACCCATAATTATATTGCTAGATCTGGTTTAGTCAATGGTCCTAATCATAATAATATATTTGTTCCTGTATCTGCTTCATCACCTGCAGATTTAGGCTTATCTGATAAAGTTTCTTTTGCTTTTAGCTCTAAAGTTAATGATATTGAGTTAATTAAAACTTATACCTTACATAAAGGCAGTTACGCTATAGATGTAGACTTTACTGTTAAAAACAATAGTAACAATGCAATTATTCCAGAACTATATGCAGAATTAGTGCGTAGTGGAGATACACTTCAAGAATCAAAATTTTATAGCACATTTACGGGACCAGCAGTTTATACAGCTGCAGATAAATTTAATAAAATTGCATTTTCAGATTTAGAAAAAAATAAGACAAATTATCCGGCAAGTGCAGATAACGGCTGGGTTGCTATGGTTCAGCATTATTTTGTAACAAGCTGGATAATGCCAACTCAAAAAAGCCGTGAATTTTATGCTCAAAATATTTCTGCAAACTTATATAGAGTTGGTTTTAAAACCAATTTAGCTAATTTGTCGCCAAATGCAGATACTAAGCAAACTATAAAATTATTTGCCGGACCCCAGCAGGAAACAATGCTGGAAAATATTGCACCGGGGCTTGAATTAGTTAAAGACTACGGCTGGGTAACTATGTTTGCAAAACCGTTATTTTGGCTTTTAGAGAAAATACATCATATCGTTCATAACTGGGGCTGGTCAATAATTATATTAACTGTTTTATTAAAAGCGCTATTTTTCCCGTTAACTGCTTCAAGTCAGCGTTCAATGGCAAAAATGAAAGATTTACAGCCCAAAGTTATGGCTCTAAAAGAGCAATATGCAAATGAGCCGCAAAAAATGCAGCAAGAAATGCTGGCAATTTACCGCAAAGAAAAAGTTAACCCAATGGGCGGATGTTTGCCAATGATAATACAAATTCCCGTATTCATTGCTTTATATTTTGTATTATTATCTTCTATTGAAATGCGTGGTGCACCTTGGTTAGGCTGGATTAAAGATTTAGCAAGTCCGGATCCTTATTATATATTACCTGTTTTGATGGCAGTTTCGATGTTTTTACAAATGAAACTTAATCCAAAGCCGGCTGACCCTATGCAGGCTAAAGTTATGCTAGTTGTGCCTATGGTATTTTCAGTTATGTTCTTTTTCTTTCCAGCAGGTTTGGTTTTATATTATGTAGTAAATAATCTTATAACTATATTACAGCAGTCTTATATTAATAAAAGTTTAAAGTTAACTGCAAAATAAACAATAAGATGAATATGCATCATTTCCCGCTCATGCGGGAATATAGTAAAGAAAAGATGTTCTTAATTTATACTTTTTAAAATTTTCATTTCTAAATTTAAAACATAATTACTATCCTTTAAATTATGATTTTCTATAAAAAAAGTGTCTTCTACTCTATCTCCCATAGTTATAATATGGGCCTGCTTTATATTGATATTATTTTTAGCTAGAATTAACGCAATTTTATACAATAAACCCATATGATCAATGGTTTTAATTTTTAATACATATCTATTATTCTGCTGTAAAATATTCACAGAATTTTTTCCAATAAATTGTCTTGCCCTAGCTGAATGATGATTATCAGTGATATTTTGAATATTTAAAATTTCATCAAGATGAGTATTAGTAAGTTCTTTTTTTATTTCATAAACTAAATCTTTTTTTATCATTTCAATTGATTTTGTTAATAAATCTTTGTTGTTAGTATGTTTATGATTAATATAAATATCTAAATATCTTGAGCAATCAATTTCCAGACAATTCAAAGCAAAATTATAATTGGTGCTGTCTATATCTGCATGCATAATATTAATATTTTTACTGGATAATATTTTACATATATGTGCAAATAAATGGTAAATATCTTCTGTATGAATCCATAATTGCCAATGCCCATATTCTTTATTATTTTTAATACATATAAAAACACCGGATTGAATAATATTATCCTGCTGTGCAATTTTTTGACTAATCCATGCAATATCCTCTACATTTCTGCGTATAAAAAATGCTTTATTAAGTGAGGAATACCAATTAATTATACTTTCATATTTATTAATATTACATAACAAAAGAGCAGTTTGCTGTTTACTAATAATAGAAAATAACTTAACTTGAATTTTAGTCTGGAGATATTCTAAACATGCACAAAAAAATGTGTCTATCAAAGAAGCACGCCATGAATTATAAGCTTTAGGATTAGTACCCTTTATATCTGCAATTGTAAGTAAATATAAAGATTTAAGCAGCAAAATGCTTTTAGCAGCTGATCTTTTAAGCTTTTTATTGCTAAATCCATTACAAATAAATATTTTATTTTGTTTATATTTAATACAAAACCGGTTATGAACACTATGATTTTTAGGCATAAAGATAGATAATTTTTTGCAAAAATTTTCAATTACTCCACTTTGATGAATATCTAATTGCTGTGAACTTTGACTTAATAAAAGATGAAATTTAACCAGCCATATAATCATTTTACTGTTAAATTTAGATAAATTATGATGTATGCAGAAATTTTTAGCATATTCTGCTCCAATAATTGAGTGATTACCGCCTTGCCCTTTGCCTAAATCATGAAATAAAGCAGCTATAAATAATATCCAATATGATTTGCTTAAATCTTGACTCAGCTGGCTGGCTAATGTATTTTCATTCGTATACTCAATCTGTCTAAACTCATTTAAATAGCTAATAACTTTTAAAGTATGCTGATCAACCGTATAAATATGTAATAAGTCATGCTGCATTTGCCCTGTAACATTTCTAAAATAGGGTAGATAACGCCCTAAAATGCTATGCTCATGCATAAAATGTAGAATTTTAGATGCATGTTTACTTTTCATAATCCGGATAAATATATTAATATTATCCTGATTATTCCGCCATTCGCAGCCTAAATGTTTTTTTACTTTAAATAAAGCTCTTTGTGTTGTGATACTAAAATCTTCATATATATTAAGTAAATAAAAAAAATCCAGCACTTTATTTTTATTATTTAAAAAAAAATTTTCACTTGGAACATTAATACAATAATTAATAATGTTATATCTTGTATCTAATTTAAGCGGATTTATTGATTTTTCTGCATTAATATATTTTTCAATTAAATAATTAAACTGCTTCTGCAAATAATAAACTGCCCGTGTAGCTCTGAAATACGTTTTCATTAAATATTCTTGAGCTAATTTTCTGTCATCATTATGGTAATGCAGCTGCTTAGCTAAAATTGGCTGATATTCAAATCTAAGAATATCTTCTCTTTTGTGGCTAGTTAAATGTAAATAATAGCGTATAGTAGATAAAAATATTTTTTGTTTGCGGTATTCTTTTAATTCTTGTTTACTGATTTTTAGATATTTTTTAATAAATAAAGGGTGGGTGCTAATATTTAGGGCTTTACATATCCAATAAATGTAATCTAAATCTCTTAATCCGCCCGCATGCTGCTTACAGTTTGGCTCTAAATTAAATAGCGGGTATTGTATATGGCGATGTGTTAGTTCCTGCTGTTTTATGGTAATAAAATCATATAAATTAACCTTCATCCATTTAACAAACTGACGCTTAAGTATAAATAATTTTCCCCGACTGCCTTTTAATAAAAAAGCATCTAAAAATGCAGTAGCTATATCCCAATGTTTAGAAATATTCTCAATAAATCCATCAAAACACAATACATTGCTTGATATATTAAGGTTTAAATCCCAAGCTTGCTGTATGAATTTTTCAATTTGAATGCTTTCTTTATTATGTTTTTGGTAAATAAGAAATATATCACTATCTGAACATGGGTATTGTATATGTCTGCCTAAGCCCCCGACCGCAACGAGTAAAGTGCTTTTCATACCGCATCTATCATAGAGTTGTTTTAGTTTATCAAACGTCTCATGTGCTTGATTATGCAGATTTTTCAATATAGCATGCATATTTTATTTTTCGATATTAGAGGTGCTATACTAATTATAGTATATATACACTCACTCCACTTGAATTTAAGTCTGCATTGTTGTTAAAATTATCTTGGCTAATAAACTATACTTTCAAAAAATTCCCCAATATTTCATGTCCATATTCAGATAAAATAGCCTCAGGGTGAAACTGTACTCCAAAGATAGGCAAAGTTTTATGCTGAATTGCCATAATTTCTCCATCATCAGTAAACGCAGTCGCCTCTAAACATTGCGGAAATGTTTGTGCTTGAATGGCTAAAGAATGATACCTTGTTACTTTAAACTGCTGCGGCAGATTTTGAAAAATTTTTGATGGCTGGGTAATATTAATCCGACTAACTTTGCCGTGCATAATTTGTTTGGCACGAATAATTTCTCCTCCAAAAGCTTGACCAATCGCTTGATGACCTAAGCAAACCCCTAAAATTGGTAATTTATCTGCAAAATGCTTAATTACCTCAAGACTAATGCCTGCCTGATTTGGAGAACATGGACCTGGAGAAATACAAATATGTGCAGGCTTTAGTTTTTCAATGCCGGCAATATCGATATTATCATTTCTATATACCAAAACCTGTGTATTTAATTCACCAAAATATTGAACAAGGTTATATGTAAAAGAATCGTAATTATCTATCATCAGCAACATATAACACTTCCTGTAAATTTTAAATACACAAATTTATTATACTGAATTATCATCTGGAGTTAAAGAGTGTTTTAAGCTGTCTTGATGACGTTTTTTATCTTCGCTATGCAAATATATATTTGTAGTACTAATTGAGGAATGTCCGGCATTATCACGGATAAAGCGCAAATCAATATTTTTATTTGCCATATGAGTCCATGTAGTATGACGTATCCAATGCGCAGAGGCTTTATCTAATAAATACAAATGATTGCGGAATTTTTCGTATTCTTCATGCTTTAAAATAAAATTTTTCGCCAATTCAAAAATAGATTTAATCCAGTTATGTAATGATGCTCTAGTAACCGCTGTGATTTCTTTTTGGCTGTTTTTATATTTTACTTTACACACCAAGGCAAGATTGTCAGTTTTATGATTGTCATTCATATCAACATCAAGATAATGATATTTATATAATTTTAATAATTCAATTAATTCAGGATGAACCGGAATTTTGCGCATTTTATTACCTTTACCAGTAATATAAAGCCACCAGCTGTTCTTTTCCCCATATTGTTCCTGCTTAAAATTATCAAGCGAGTTATTGATAGCTTCTGAAATACGTATGCCGGTTAAATAAAATAAGCTGACTACCCATTTTAATTTTATTGCATCAGCTAGTTTTTTTTTAGTATCTGCAGTTTTTAGATTAAAATTTACAGCATTTAAAACAGCCTGCCATATGTCTTCGTCTAAATACCGGCGGGTAATATCATGAGGTTTAGCAGTTATTTTTTGTAGTTTGAACGGATTTGCAGATAAATAGCCGGCATTGCATAACCAGCTAAATAAACTGCTTAAGGTAGTTTCAGCAAGTTTCAAACTACTTTTACTTAAGCCGCATTCATGACTAAAGGGTTTCCAGAGTTGGCTTTTTCTTGAATATCTTTTATTACTCACCCATTTTTCATAAGGCTGAGGATTTTGACAAAAATAACGGTAGGCTAAAACATCTTCAAACTTTAATTGTTTTAATGTTTTATTTCTATCCATGCACCATAATAAAAATCTTTCCACTTCTTTACGGTAATTAGCAAACGTAGTTTTAGTACCTATAAACTGCATTAACCAAGTTTTTATAGCTTCAATATCATTGTCAGCATGTATAAGCTTTTCTCTGCTGGTAACAACTGCAATTTTATTATCCATATTTATTGGATGCTTAAATAAATCAATATTTAATAGTTCTAAATGCATTGTGTTTTATTCCATTCATTGGTGTATAAAATAATTTTACATTTTTATACCTTTCATTTTGCTTAAACAACATTAAACAGCATTACAAAAGCTCAATTTAGCTATATGCTCTATATCCTTTGCTTCTTATATTTACCTGCTGCTTCGGAGTTGTTCCATCAGGCTGCTGTGTTTTAAATGCCATATCTTTAGCAACAGGTAAGCCGGTAACTTTAGAAGTATACCTATCTTTTTTCATTCTTTGTGCATTTTTTTCAGATAATTGTTTACCCAATCTTTTAGCTGAAATTTTTATAGTATCTGTTAATGAAAATTTAACTTGTTTGTTTAAGATTTTTCTAACGGAAAATTCGCTAATATCAATGCCCGAAGCAGCTAATGCATATAATAAACTTAATGCAGAATATATTGGCATAGAAGCAGGTATTATCATATTTGCACCGTTATGCTCCATAATACTTGAAAGAATATTTCCGATATTATTCATTACTATTTGCTTGGTATTAGCTGCAAAATTTGACGTTTTACCATTATTAATTATTTTGTATTGAATCTCTTCCGGCAGTGTATGAAATAAATCTTTCGCATACGGCATCATTACAGCAACAGCTTTGGTATCCGCCACTTGTGGCACACGTTCTTGTAATAAAGCTAAATTAGCAATCTGGTTATTATCTAAATCTTGCGGTAAAGAATTTGCAACTAATTGATGCGTGGAATTATTAATTAATTTTTGTATTTCTAACTTTTGCTGCGGGTCTTTAATTTTACTGATTTGTTCATCCAGTGCTTCTTTAGAACTAATTATGGAGAAATCAATATTATTTTCTGCAAATATTTGACCTAAAGATAAAACTTGCGTAATCATAGAAGCAGAATTATTAGCAATATAGTTTATTTGTTTTGAGGATGTATACAACACCTCGCTTATATCTTGTATGATTTTCCTTTGATTGCCATAAAATTTTTCAATTAACGGATAAGATACAGCTAATACAGGTAAAGACATTATTAATGATACAGTCGCTACAAATATATCATCTAACGGGTTACCCGGCATATTTAAAAATATAAAGAAAGGATTTCCAGTTGTAGCGGCTAAATATCCGCCTAAAAAATTACTTGCAATTTTTAAAGGTAAAAAAGTCGCCGTAATTGAATTTCCCAATATTGTTGATAATGGACTATCGTTTAATAAAACATTCAAGCTTGCTATTAACATTTGCTGATCTGGCATAATAATATCATAGTTTTGATTTATATATTCACCGCCGTATAATAATGAAAGAAAATTTTGACTTTCAATTTGTTTTTGCTCTTGTGTATTTCCAATCGGAATAATTTTTTTGATAGCGTGTGAAATAGTTCTAGCTAGAGTTCCATTATATAGCGGATCAATAATCATATTCTGCTGCAGGCCTAGAGGCATATTTGTACTTTGCCATGAATAGCGTAAATCCTGTTTAAGCCTATCTATTGTTAGATGGAATTCTAATTTATTATGCATTATCTCTTGTTCATTTGAAGCAAAATTAACTGCATGAGTAATATTTATAATACTATCAAGTTCATTAACAGCTCTTTTAATATCTTTGTTTTGCTGTTTTATTCTTACGTATCCGCTTAAACTGCCGTTTTGCATTTTAGCTTGATGATTTTTTTTATTTTTATCAAAAAAGTTATCCGCTGCATATAAACCAATTACATTATTCACACCACAAGCACTAAAGACATGAGCTAATTCTTTAACTAAATAAGAAAGACCTAATCCGTGGTTAAATAATTCTATTCCTGAATATTGGAGTATTCTGGATAAATTTACAACTCCATCTTTTACAGATAGCGCAGCATCTGGAATTCTGCTAGTTAAATTTAAAATTATATCTTGCGTAAATACCCCTGTTTTAGCAGCTCCGTAAATTAAATTGGCTAAACCATTTGCAGAGTATTGCATAACTTTACCAACTGGGTTATCCGGTAAAGCTTGTTTAACTTTTGCTTTAGATTTAGTTAAAGCATTATCTAATGCCAAATACTGCTGATGCACACCTTTTGGTAATTCTCTAAAATTTTTCTTATCCCTTAAATTACGTAAAGCTTTATCTAATTTGCCATTTTTTTCTAAACTGGGAGCATTTATTTCCGTAAAGCCATTTCTAATTTTATCTTTGCCCAAAGTTTTATATTTTTCAGACAGCATTCCATTTAAAGTTTTTATTGTTGTGGAAAGTGCCTGTTTAAAATTTGCTGAATTATTAGTTTTATGTAATTCTGCTATATAATAGGCTAAATTTTCTTTCTGCTCTTCATAAATAGCACTATTAATTTTAGCTATTGTCTGGCTGTCTAAATTATTAGTGTTAGATTTACTGCATAACAATGCTGTGGGATTTTTAGCATTATTTTCTAATAATAATTTACATGCATTAATTTCTTTAATATGATCAGCATATTCTTGTACATTAAATTTTATTTTAATAATTTCATTTAAGTTGCTTTGAATAGCCTCTAATTCTGAACTAAAATTAAAAACATGCTGCTGTTCAATTTTATTTAAATTATCTAATAATTGTTTTACGGTTTGCTGAAATAATTCAAAATTAGTTTTTTGCCAGTATGCATATTTATTTTCTCTGGTATTCTTTTCATATTGCGTTTTAGGCGGAGTTTCATTTTCAGATTGAATGTAATCTTTTATCTGATTATATTGCTCTAAATATACATTAAATTCATTAATTGCTATACTAAAATCTCTATAAATTCTGGTTTGCTGTTTATCTTTGAAATTATCAATTTTGCCTAAAATAGAATTTTTATCTTTAGCATAAAGATATGGATTTTCTGATAATTCAGCAAATAACTTATCCAAAAAAATTTCAAAATGAGCCTGTGTATGCAGTTTATAACGGTGTGAAGCATGCTGATGCTGCCATGCTTTTATGCTTGATTCCTGATAAGCTTCGCGGATACGACTAGCTTTATTTAGAGTTGAAGCATTAGTAAAGCCTTTATATTTATCTGTATTATACAACTCCATGCCTAGCTGAATTCCTTTAGCCGGCAAACCAAAAATGTAGTCAAGCATAAAATTTAAGCCGTTCTTTTTACGTGGTGTGGTATGCTCTAATTCCACACCAGAAAATAATAAACTATTTTGTAATTCGCGGGTGATTTTATGAATGGTTTTGTATTTTGGAGATTTTAAAATCTCGTTTAAAATCAGCCAGCTTTGTTCTTCATAATCTTTTTTAATTTGTCCGGCATAATCAGTCAGCATATATTTATCAATAACTTTCTGCATGATTTTATGATGTTCATCATATTTTATATTGGTATGATAATTTGTATATAATTCATACTGATTTAAAAAATATTTAATTTTTTCTATGTTTGGACAACGTGCTTTAGAAAATAATTCGCTTAAAGTTAATGCAGGGAATTTACCGGCTATTTTTTCCGATAAATTGTCAAAGCTTTCTTTAGCTCCATTACCGTTACCATTATCATGTAGTAATACTAAACTTGTTAAATCATTTATAATTTGTCTAAATACAATATTCCGTTTATGAAAATCATCATCACCTTTAGGCAAGCCATTTATAATGCAGTCTTGATACACTTCATGAATTTTTTCTTGAGCTGTTTTATAAGATTTATATAATTCTAAATTTGGGTAAATACTGGAATTTATAGAATAATTATTTACATATTCTAACAGCCCCTGATTTAATGTATTGGTTAGCTCAATATTTAAATCGGTTAGCTCATTTAATTTTCTATCCGCTAATTTAATTTCTTGTTTAGACAAACTATGTTTTTTAAAATTAGGTTTAGTTTTATCTATTTTATTTTGTGCATCAGATGTAAACCTTTCTAAATCTTTTTGTAATTGTGATTTTCCATTTTTTGTGTCATGCGGTATTTTTGTATATGCAGTTGAAACTCCATTAGCTTGATGAGCATGCCACTGTGCTAAATCTAAAAAACTAGGCATAGAAAAATTGCCAGCTAGTTTTGCCCCTAAAGTTTTATAATTCATGTTTTTATCTTTTTAATAATTTATCCAAATTAGCTGGTATTCTACCTTAATATTAAATAAATATACATACTCATCTCACTTGAATTTATGCCTGCGTTGTTGTTAAAATTATTCCTTGCTGTGCTATTTGTAATATCTGCATCATATTTTTTGCCTCAGCCTTGCCCTAAATCCGATTGAGCTGAGTATAGATGTAACACAATAAATTCCCTTATATAAATATGACTTTTCCCTTTATAAAATCTAATTGCTATACTGAATATAAATTATTCAATAATCCCACTTGTAGACTATGATTTTAATTTAATATTGGTTAATAAAATTCAATGTTTAATTAAAATAAAAAAACTCTATCTAGCTGATTTAGAATAATTTTGCATATAGGCGTATGGGGGAAAGCGGTGCAGATAGTGCAAATACTACAGCAAGGAGCTTTTTTAAGTACAACAACTATACTAATTGAAATCTAGTATATGACAATTTATTATCAATAGGCTATATGAACATTCACCCCATAAAAAAGCAATACTATATCGGCTGGCTAATGGCATTTATTGCTGTATCTTTATTTTCCACTAAAGCCATAGTAGTAAAATTAATTTATAAATTTGATGATGTTGACGCTGTTACAACAGTAGCATTAAGAATGATACTAGCCTTTCCTTTATTTGCACTATCTTCTTATTACACATGGAAACCAATAAATAAAAGGCAATTTATACAAATTATAATTGCAGGGTTTTTAGGTTATTATTTAGCAAGTTTTTTAGACTTCATTTGTTTAAAATATATAAGCTCATCTTTAGAGCGTTTAATCTTATTTTTAAACCCAGGGGTTGTATTAATTTTATCCAGATTATTTTTTAAACATACAATAAACCGCTGGCAGTTTTCTTCATTAATAATGGGATATATAAGCATTGCGATTGTATTTGGGCATGAACATTTGGGCGGCAGTAATATCGCTTTAGGAGCATTTTTAGCATTTTTAAGTGTAATTAGTTATGCTTTATATCTTATTCTATGCTCCTCTGTAGTTAAAGAAATAGGAGCAATCAGATTAACCTCGTTAGCCAGCTGTGTAGCCTGCTTTTTTTGTGCAGCTCAATTATTTATTGTTAAATCAGATGTTTCTGCATATTTAAACGCTCTATCTTGGCAATTTTATGCGCTTAGCTTAATTAATGCAGTCGCCTGCACAATTATACCTGTGTTTTTAACTATGCTTGCAATTGAAAGATGCGGACCTAATATAACCTCACAAACCGGCATTATTGGACCAATGATTACTATTGCTTTAGGAGTATGGCTGCTTGATGAGAAATTCACAATTTATCATATAATAGGCACAATTGGCGTAATATTAAGTATGATACTATTAACCAAAGGTATTAATAAAAATCTTGAAAGTATAAAAATTAATGAAACAAAAAATAGTCATAGCTAGTTCTAACCAGCATAAAATTCAAGAAATTAGTCAGATATTAGATTTAAATGAAAATGAGTATGAAGTTATCAGCCAAACAAATTTCAATGTGCCAGAGTGCCCTGAACCATTTTTAACTTTTATTGAAAATTCATTAGCGAAAGCACGGCATACCAGCAAATATACAAATTTACCAGCCATAGCTGATGATTCAGGCATATGCATTCCGGCACTTAGCGGCATGCCTGCTGTGCATTCAGCCAGATGGGCAGAATTTAATGATTATGCGCCTGAAATTACTGATAAAGATAAAAGGAATAATTTATATTTATGTCATAAAATAGAAGAATTATATAAACAAAATTTAAGCATCGAACACATAAATAAACCGAAGATTACTGCATACTATTATTGCACTATCGTTATGGTTAAAAATGAATTAGACCCAGCTCCTATAATTAGCACTGCCAGGCTTTACGGAGAAATTCAGCTTATCCCCAAAGGAAATAACGGCTTTGGTTATGATCCGCATTTTTATCTTCCGCAGTTGAATAAAACAGCCGCAGAATTAACAGCTCAGGAAAAAAATCAAATTAGCCACCGCAGGCTAGCAATTAATAAGTTTCTGCATGAATTTAAAGAGATGATTAATTAATGCACATAGAAAAATACGCTAAAATATACTACGACCAGTGTATATTAATTGCAGTTCATTTTACGGCGAGGCGGCAGGAATAAATTACGGCGACTACGTACGTATTAGTACATTTAGAAGTAATTTAGACGACAATGAAGTTCGCAAATTGAAATCCGATTAGTATATCTCAATATACCATTCGCATCTCATAGCCCTAATATAGGGCAAAACTTCATCAATAAATTTATGCAAATTTTTACGTGAAGCATTTTCAATAATCATATAAGCTCTTTCAGCACCATTTTTTTTAAGCATAGTATGATAATTCGGCGGCGTAATTAAACAACTATAATTTTTAGCTAACTCTAAAATACAGCTGTATAAAGCTTCTAACTCTTGTTTAGCTTTATTTGATGTCATATGTGAAGCATAAATATGGGCTTCAAATGCAAACGGCATTATTCCTAATTCTTGCCTTTCTTTCAATAAAATTTCTGCGTATTCTGTGTAACTATGCTTTTGAAGTGCATGAAATAATTTATGCTTAGGAAACATTGTTTGTATAAATACATGACTATTTTGAGAATGACGTCCTGCTCTGCCGATTACCTGCATTAGCTGGCAGAATAAATGTTCGCTGGAACGGAAATTATAAGAATAAAGCATACCATCTGGCTGAATAATTCCTGCCATAGCTACATGTTTAAAATCATGACCCTTTGACAACATTTGAGTGCCGATAATAATATCTGCTTCTTGATTATTAATTATATTCATCTGTGTTTCCAAGCTTCCTTTACAAGAAGTAGAATCGCTATCAATTCTTAAACACTTGTAAGATGCAAATTCTGTTTCTAAAATTTGGCTTAACCTTTGAGTGCCTGTGCCAATTGGTAAAATTTGTGTATGATTACAGCTAGGGCAACAATTAAGTAATTTTTCTACATATCCGCAATGATGACAGTGCAGTTTATCTGTCGTTTTATGAAAAACTAAATTTACAGAGCAATTTTTACAGGCAAAAGTATAACGGCAATTTGCACAAAACATTGCCGGAGCAAAACCACGTCTATTTAAGAACAATAAAACCTGCTGTTTATTTTCCAGTGTTTCATGCATAGCTTTCATTAAAGGCGGGCTTAAAATATTACCTGCCATTTGATTTTGCAGATAATTTGCCATGTCGATTATATGAATATGCGGCAAAGCCATATTCGTAGCTTTTTGATTAAGCACGTGGTATTTATATTTACCGCTTAAAGCATTATGATAACTTTCCAAACTTGGAGTGGCTGAACCAAGTATAATTGGAATGTTTAATTGCTTAGCCCGCCATATGGTAATATCCCTAGCATGATAACGGATACCGCTTTGCTGTTTATATGACTGGTCATGCTCCTCATCTACAATAATCAATTTTAAATTTGGCAAAACCGCTGTGCTGGACAAACGTGTTCCAATAATAATTTTAGCTAAGCCTGTATAAGCTAAATACCAACTAACTGCACGCTGTTTTTCGCTTACATCTGAATTTAATAATACAGTTAGAGCATCAGGAAACCTTGCATTAATAGTATTAAAAATTTGAGGAGTTAAATTAATTTCCGGAACTAGAATTAATATTTGTGCATTGAACTCTTTATCACTTAAATAATTTTCTATTAAATTTAAATAAATTTGTGTTTTACCGCTTCCAGTAATGCCATGCAGCAAATGAACATTATAATTATTTTTATGTTCTAAAATATTATTCAGAACATTTCTCTGTTCATTGCTTAGCTCTATTTTATCAGAATGCAGATTTTTATTTTTTATTTTTTTAGAGTTTAATATTTTATCTATATTTGTATTATTTATACTTTGAGATAATTTATTTTTATTCCATAATTTATAGTTTTTTATATATTTAGGAATAAAGCCCAAAGCTGTTTCCCCTAAGCTTTCATGATAATATTTTGCTATAAAATTTATCATTTCCAGCCATTCAGGGCAAAAATTTATATCAGAATTAACTTCAATAATTTTTTTTATTTCATAATTTTGCTGGTTATTATCAGTATATTCTTTATCTATACCCAACATAATTCCAGCATGAATTTTATTATGAACCGGAACTGTAACCAAACTGCCTGCAGCAAGTTTTTCACTATGAAAATAGCTAAGACCGCACAAATGAGGGATATTAAGAATAACCTTATAGACAAACATCTGAATTTATAATGTTTTTATGCATATCCAATATATCTCGCTATTTTTTTGTTCATATCTATTTCTAATTTTTTTCCCTCATAAGTACCTGTATACACATTATCTTTAAATGATATTGCTATCAAATCCATATTGAGGATGTGGGGTTTAAAATTACCATATGTATCTATAATTGAACAATATAATATATTTTCATATGTAATATTATCTGGAAGTTGTATCTTATCCTTAAAAAGATAAAATATACTCTGATACGATTCATTTGTGGGTGGAATATCAAAATAATGAACATTATTTTCTTTATAGCAAGCCAAGCGTATAATATAATCTTCGCCTAACTTCTTAAAGTGTAATAGTCTTGGAGTACCTTCCGGTTCTATAGCACCCTTTTTGTATTTATGCTCATCACAAACAGGGTTACCATCTTTATTGAATAATACAGGCATATTTCAATCCTTAAAAATAAATCATAGCAATATTTTTATTAATATCTTTTATTGCGCAGGCGGGCAATAGCTGCCAACTGTGCAGCAGCCAACATTAGTTCTGACTGTGCTTTGGCTAAATCTATGTTGCCATTTTTATTGTTTATAATTTCTTGTGCTTTAGCACGTGCTTCATTTGCCTTAGCCTCGTCTAAATCATCTCCGCGGATTGCAGTATCTGCTAAAACTGTAATTTTTTGAGGCTGAACTTGCAAAACACCACCAGCTATAAAAACATATTCATGTTTATCATCATCTATTTCAATATAAACTGTGCCAGGTTTTATTTTTGAAATGAGCGGAGTATGACCGAGCAAAATTCCCAACTCACCGTTCGCCCCAGGTAAACTTACAAATTGAGCCTTACCTGCAAATACAGTTTGTTCTGCACTGATAATTTCTATTTCTATTTGGTTCATATAATCTCTTTTTTTATTTTTTCATACTATTCATCAATTATCTACCTCTTAATATTCATCTAACATACAGATTCTGTTTTTAGTCTTTTATAATAAGCTTGTCTATTTGCATAATCAATCGTTAAATAATAGCACTCACCAGAACTATTGTAACGATAAAAATTATGGCAAACTCCTTCATTCCAGGCATATTCCTCTTGTTGGAAATATTGCTCTATATGTTGCTGTAAGTGTTCCTTTATAACAGTACGTCCTCTATCATAACAAGTAATATTTAAGAATAAATCCTCTCCTTGTGAATTTTCAACTAAAGACTGCAAAGATTTGCATGATGGATAATAATTATCTATAACTTTTTGCAGACTTTGGTCATCTACACGTTCTAAATTAAACTTATCAACTGCAGAATCAAAAACATGATCTTGCCCCCCATTTTGAGAAGCAAGACATTTAAGTGAAAAACTAGAATAAGGATTTATTGACTTAGGGTAATTATTAATCAGTATTTTATTGTGCGTATCACACTTAACTGCACCATCTATTAATTGAGTATAAGTATAACTCATATATGCCCTTAAAATTTAATCAAACTTCTCATCTTTAGAGAACATTTAAACAATATTCTCTAAGATTATCAATTATACTAATGCAATATTAGTTCAATGATTTAGCCTTTTCAAATGCTTCGTCAATACCGCCAACCATATAAAATGCCTGCTCTGGTAAATGATCACACTCACCATCTAATAACATTCTAAACCCGCGAATTGTTTCGGATAATGGAACATATTTACCCGGAGAACCTGTAAATACTTCTGCCACATGGAATGGCTGAGATAAGAAACGCTGAATTTTACGCGCACGGGCTACGGCTAATTTATCTTCAGGCGATAATTCATCCATACCTAAAATTGCAATAATATCACGTAAATCTTTATAGCGCTGTAAAGTAGATTGTACACCACGTGCAATTCTATAATGCTCTTCGCCGATAATTTGTATATCTAACTGACGGCTAGTAGAATCTAGCGGATCAACTGCTGGATAAATACCTAAAGATGCAATATCGCGCGATAATACCACAGTTGAATCTAAGTGTAAGAATGTTGTAGCCGGTGATGGATCAGTTAAGTCATCTGCTGGTACATAAACCGCTTGAATAGAGGTAATAGAACCAGTTTGTGTAGATGCAATGCGTTCTTGTAGTTTACCCATTTCTTCCGCTAATGTCGGCTGATAACCTACAGCAGAAGGCATGCGTCCTAATAACGCAGATACTTCAGTTCCTGCTAAAGTATAACGGTAAATATTATCTACGAAAAATAATATATCACGCCCTTCATCACGGAAACGCTCAGCCATGGTTAAACCAGTCAAAGCAACACGTAAGCGGTTGCCAGGCGGCTCATTCATTTGACCAAATACCATCGCAACTTTGTCTAATACATTAGAGTCTTTCATTTCATGGTAAAAGTCATTACCTTCACGGGTACGCTCACCCACGCCGGCAAATACTGACAAACCACTATGCTGTTTAGCAATATTATTGATTAACTCCATCATATTAACGGTTTTGCCAACGCCAGCACCGCCAAATAGACCAACTTTACCGCCTTTAGCAAACGGGCAAATTAAGTCAATAACTTTAATTCCGGTTTCTAATAAATCAACTGATGGTTTTAATTCATCAAATTTTGGAGCAGCTTGGTGAATAGAACGAACTTCATCGCATTTAATTGGACCAGCTTCATCAATCGGGCGACCAAGTACATCCATAATACGACCTAAAGTTCCGTGTCCTACCGGTACAGAAATAGGTTTATTTGTATTACTGACCTGCATACCACGGCGTAAACCGTCAGAAGAACCAAGTGCGATTGTACGCACTACTCCGTCGCCTAACTGCTGCTGAACTTCAAAAGTTAAGCCATCTTCGGCCAAGCTATCGGCTGCGCTTTGTAAAACTAGTGCATCATACACTTTAGGTATTGTGCCCACAGGAAACTGAATATCAACTACCGCACCAATACACTGAACTATTGTTCCTAAACTCATATTAAACTCCATTATTAAACTGCTGCTGCACCACTTACAATTTCTGATAATTCTTTTGTGATAGAGGCTTGACGTGATTTATTATATTCAAGCTGTAATTCACCAATTACATTTTTAGCATTATCAGAAGCTGATTTCATTGCAACCATACGTGCAGACTGTTCTGATGCCATATTTTCAGCCACAGCCTGATAGACTAAAGCTTCAATATAACGCTCTAGTAATAAATCTATCACAGCTTTAGGGCTTGGCTCATAAATATAATCCCAATTATATTTTTTCCCCTCTCCATCTAAATCTAAAATATGATTATTATCATTATATGTAAAAGATATTTTAGAAATAGGAAGTATTTGCTCAAATACAGATTCTTGTTTCATTGTATTAATAAATTTTGTATAAGTTATAAATACTTGATCAACTTCACCGGCTTCAAATGCATCTAATTGGGCTTGTATTGAACCGATTAAAACCTCAAGATGAGGAACATCGCCTAACTGTACAATATTTGATAGTATATTTGCACCAATACGGCTGGCAAATTGCGTAACTTTAGCTCCAATTGTAGTTAAAGTTATATGAATATCTTTATCAGCAAATGATTTAATTTGCTGGGTCAATAAACGCAACATATTTGTATTTAATGCTCCGCACAAACCTTTATCTGTAGATACTGCAATAATCCCTACTTTTTTTACAGCTCTTTGCTGCATGAATGCATGAACATATTCATGCTCATTCGCCTGCATAAGCTGCCCAACCATTTCTTTTATTTTATTGGCGTATGGTCTTGCACTGCGCATACGTTCTTGTGCTTTGCGCATTTTTGATGCAGCAACCATTTCCATTGCTTTGGTAATTTTGCGTGTATTTTGTACACTTTTAATCTTATTACGTATTTCTTTATTTCCTGCCATTCCATCCTCATTTTTTAGTTAATAAGTTTAGGCTAATTAATAGATTCTACCCTAGCTGTTAAGTTACTAATAATACCACTTTCATGCATACTGCATAACATAAATTCATATTTTCTTCTGCCATAGCTACAAAAATGAGAAGTTACTTCTCCGACACACGTCAACTTACTGTTTTTTATTTCAATAATACTAGTATTATTAACAAACCTTTTAAAACAAAATAATTTATTATTACATGTAATCTTAAAATATTTTTCTGCCATACCGCAACGCAACTTTAATTTGATAAATAGCTTTTATTGACAAAATTCACGGCAAGCCTACAGCTTAGCTAAAGGTGTAATTTCACCAAAAAATCCTTGGCATACAGAACACAGATTAATGGTTTCTCCACCTGACTTTCTACTATTTTTTAATTTATAACTAAACGTACTTTCATCGTTATAACAAACTAAAGAATCCAATTCTTTAACTTCATTAGCCAGCATACGCCTGCCTAAAACATTCTCTACAACCTCTCTTAAGCTTGCATTACCGCTACATTTCATTAAAATCCCCTTAAAAAATTAATTAATTGCTACTGGAAAGATTTTTAACTTATACCAAAGAATCACCAATTTTATTACAAGATGTTTTATTGCCTGAATGACAATCACCTTCGCTATCATGATTCAAAACATAGTCTGAAAGTTTAGATTTATCATTGTCATAACTCCTAGAAGCTAAACTCCAGGAAGAAGTACTTGCACAAGCTTTTTCAAATTTTTTACAGATTTGACAGACAGATCTGAAAAACTACATCTCATGTTCGCATTATCCTTTAAATTTATTGTTTCTTCTCTCTATCTAAGCTTAAATTTTTAAATGTGCAATCATAATCAATATTCATACTGTCCATTTGCTCTTTGGAAAGCTCAGCACAGGAGTAATAATCACCTGTATAGCAATAAAAAATCTCTGATGCAAGCTTGGGTGACGACAATGTCATTCCGCATACATGATCGCCCGGAAATAACCCATCATCTTTACCCCTATTAATCCATAGTAAACAATTTTGCGGCTTAATCTTCTGTGCCATACTATCTACCTTTAAAACCTTTAATGGCTTGAACTAAAATTTCTTCATCATCTTTACTTAAATCTTTTGTGCTTTCGATGCGTTCAATCCAATCAATATATTTCATTTTTAAGTAAGAAAATAAACCGCTTTCAAAAGCTAAAATATCTTTTACTTCAATATCATCCAAATTACCTTTACTTGCTGCAAATAAAATTGCACCTAATTGCCATACCTGCTGTGGTTCATATTGTGCTTGTTTTAACAATTCAACCATACGTTTGCCGCGTTCTAACTGCTTGCGGGTAAATTCATCAAGGTCAGAGGCAAATTGTGCAAAAGCCGCTAATTCACGATATTGTGCTAAATCTGTACGGATACCGCCTGAAACTTTTTTGATAAATTTAGTTTGAGCAGCACTACCCACACGTGATACAGAAATACCAACATCAATTGCAGGACGAATACCTGAATTAAATTGAGCTGTCGATAAGAAAATTTGCCCGTCTGTGATAGAAATTACATTAGTTGGTACAAATGCAGATACATCACCTGCTTGTGTTTCAATAATTGGTAATGCGGTTAATGAACCTGTTTTACCCTTTACTGCACCATGAGTAAATTTTTCTACATACTCCGCACTTACACGTGCAGCCCGCTCTAATAAGCGTGAGTGAATATAGAATACATCGCCTGGATAAGCTTCACGACCCGGCGGGCGACGTAATAATAGAGACATTTGACGATATGCCCAAGCTTGTTTGGTTAAATCATCATAAACAATTAAAGCATCTTCACCGCGGTCGCGGAAATATTCACCCATTGTACAGCCGGAATATGGTGCAATAAACTGCATAGCTGCAGATTCTGAAGCTGAAGCTGAAACAATTATTGTATATTCTAAAGCCCCATGTTCTTGTAATTTACGTACTACGTTAGCAATTGTTGAAGCTTTTTGACCAATCGCAACATAAATACATTTTACACACTTGCCTTTTTGGCTAATAATTGCATCTACAGCAACTGCCGTTTTTCCTGTTTGACGGTCGCCAATGATTAACTCACGCTGCCCCCGTCCAATCGGCACCATTGAATCAACAGCTTTTAAACCAGTTTGCAGAGGTTGACTTACCGATTGCCTCCAAATTACACCTGGAGCTACTTTTTCAATAATATCAGTTTCTTTAGCATTAATTGCACCTTTACCATCTATTGGATTACCTAGTGCATCAACTACTCGTCCCAATAATTCATTGCCTACAGGAACTTCTAGAATGCGGCTTGTACATTTAACCGTATCACCCTCTTTGATTTGTTCATAATTACCTAGAATTACAGCACCTACCGAGTCTCTTTCTAGATTCAAAGCTAAACCATAAGTATTGTTAGGAAACTCTAACATTTCACCTTGCATAACATTTGATAATCCATGAATACGGCATACGCCATCAGCTACTGAAATAACAGTACCCTGATTTACTATTTTACCATCTAGGTTAGAACCTTGAATTCGGCTCTTGATTAATTCGCTAATCTCACTAGGATTAAGTTGCATTATTCAACGCTCCTGCTTATATACCATTTAAAAATTATTAACTTTATTTTTAATGGCTATCATTGTTAATAAAAAAACTAAATTTTAAAATTAAACCTTAAGCAAAGTTAAAGTTTAAAAATAATATACTTTAAGTTAAGCTCATCAAGCCATAATTTCTGCTTTCATATTTGATAGCTGGGCTTTTATTGAGTAATCAAATAGTTCATCACCAACAAATGCTCTCATGCCGCCAATTAGTTCTGGAACAATTAATACTTTTGCATTAAGCTTGCGTCCAAATTTATGCTCTAAATACCGCACAAACTCATTTTGCTGTTTTTTTGTAATTGGTAATGCACTTTCTATGCATACATCCGAACTGCCCTCATATTCATTTAATAGACCATCAAAATAAGAAGATATATTTGGTAAAATTAATAGGCGCTTATTGTATAGTAAAATTTGTAAAAATGCGTCTAATTCTTTAGATTGATTAGATACAGATTTTTTTATATCTTCCACTAATTCAGCTTGGTTAACTTTAGGATTGCCTACTGTCTTTGCTATATCTTCATTTTGCATAACTGCAGAAAGCTCACGTAAAGTTTGCTGCCAAATATTTGCTGAATTTGACTCTTTCGCTATTTTAAACAGCGCAACAGAATAAGGTCTGGCAATAGTATTAGCCTGCAGCATTTTATAGCTCCATCTTTAATTGATTTAGTAAATCTGCATGCACTTTTGTGTCAACTTCTTTTTTCAAAATTTGCTCCACACCTTTTAGCACTAAACTAGCTATTTGCTCTTTTAGAGCTTCTTTCGCTTTATTTGCTTCCTGTAATGCTTGGGCTTTTGCTTCTTGAATTATACGCTCCGCATCTTGATGAGCTTTGACTTTCAATTCATTTGCTAATGCTTGGGCATGTTTTTGTGCATCGGCAATATTTTGAGCTCCCTGCATACGTGCTGTACTTAATTCCTGCTCAATTTTTTCTGCATTCGCTTTAAGATTTTTTTGATTATTTTCAGCTGCTTCTAAGCCTTGTTTAATTTTTTCTCTGCGTTCATCTATTGCTTTGATGACAGGCGGCCATACAAAACGCATAGTAAATAAGGCAAAAATTAAAAAAACTACAGCTTGCGCTAATAATGTTGCATTTAAATTCACAACTCGCTCCTGTTTCTGTATATGTGAAACACTATGCAAGCATATTTCTGCTTGCAAGTTTGATAACAAAAATAATTAAGCAGCTGCGTTTTGAACTGCACTTAATAATGGATTAGCTGTTGCCAAGAATAATGCAATACCTGCACCAATTAAGAACGCCGCATCAATTAAACCTGCTAAAATAAACATTTTGCTTTGCAATGGTCCAATTAATTCCGGCTGGCGGGCGCAAGCCTCAATGTATTTACCCCCCATTAATGCAATACCAATACTGGCACCAATTGCACCTAAACCTACTATGATACCAATAGCTATAACGGTAAAACTTTGAATATCTGCGAGTAACGCTTGCATAAAAACTCCTAAAAAGAAAAATATATCAAATCAAAAAGTATCAATGTGCATCATGTGCCTGACCTAGGTAAATTAGGGTCAGCATCATGAAAATAAAGGCCTGTAGGAAAATTACCAAAATATGGAAAATAGCCCACACAGAACCTAATAATATATGCCCAAAGAAACCAAAAATACTCGCACTTGCATCAAAATGCCAAGTAGAGCCTAGTAAAGCAATGAGTAAAAATATAAGTTCGCCTGCGTACATGTTACCATACAGACGCATGCCTAATGATACAAACTTAGCTAGATACTCAACGCAATTCAGTACAAAATTGAATGGTGCGACAATTATTGACTTTCCTAATGGGGCAGAGAATAATTCACGAACGAAGCCGCCAAACCCCTTTATTTTTATACTATAGAAAAATATTAATATTAGAACACCAAGCGATAATCCAAGAGTAGCATTTATATCAGCCGTTGGCACAATTCTATGATAATGAATATAGTGATTTAATCCAGTCCAAGATAAAACAGCATTCGGCAAATCTACTGGTAAGAAATCAAGTGCATTCATAAATGATATCCAAACAAATATGGTCAAAGCTAATGGAGCAATAAATTTCCTATTGCCGTGTATTATACTTTTAGCTTGCTCATCTACCATTTCGACAAGTATTTCAATAGCTGCTTGGATACGAGTTGGAACACCGGATGTTGATTTTCTAGTGGCACAATACATAAACACACAAGCCAATACCCCCATAAATATTGACCAAAATATCGTATCCAAATGAAATATTGTAAAATCTACTAAGCCTTTTTGTACTGATGTACTTAAATGCTTTAAATGGTGCGAGATATACTCCGATGCTGTTGGCATTGCATTCGCACTACTTGACATATACTACCTCTTTTTTTAAAACTAAACCGACCGCTAAATATGCCTGGCACGCCAGGATAAAACCTGCAAACATGGTTATAGGCTGCAGCATTGGCTGGTGCTTAATAACCAAAAATAATATTAACAAAACTAGAAAAATTTTCACTAAGCTGGCAATAGCTAAATAAATAATGCCTTTTTTGCATGCAAAAAAATTACAAAATTTCCAAACTAGTGCAAATAGCAGTGTGGGAAATATAACACTTAAGCTGCCGGATATATATGACAAATAATCAAATCCAAAAAACTTAACTATAATAGCACCTAATATTAATAGTAAAAATTGAATTTTTACAATATTCATATTACTTGACAATTCTTTTTACAAACTCTGTATTATAGACAATAACGATGCCGTTGTCAATTGAGCAGTATTATGTTTACAATGGGAAATTCACAAATGCATGCACAAGCATGACAAATAAGTTAGCAATTTATCTCATAATGAATGGAGATTTTATTACTCTTTTGGCTGGGGGTTTCTTTTTGGCTTTTTTACCTTCCCCTACTATTTTTTCTTCTATTTTTTTAGTAATCGGAGCAAGAGAAGTAGAAGAAAAGCACGGACATTTATTAATAAAACCTTCAATCAATTCATCTAAATTTTGAAGAGAAAAATTTGGGCAATCTTGCTGTGATTTACCTTTCATAGCACAATTTAAGTTGATTAATCCATCAGTGCCTTTGTCGTCAACTATTTTATAAGTAAGATCTGCTATATGATAATGATCATCATCTGCCCTAATAGTTTTTTTTCTCTGCCACAAATTTGTTGTTTTTTCTTTAATGCCCATAAATTATTTATACTATATTTAAAGTAATATTATAAATAATCAATAATTTATCTGCAATGCTTTACCTATTTATTTTACTTATAGGCTTGCAATTCATCAAATTCAATTGATGATGTACCTAATTTACCTACTACAATTCCACCAGCAATATTTGCATACTCTGCTGCTAAATATATATCATCTGTAACGCTTAAAATGGCAGCTAACACGGCTATTACTGTATCTCCTGCACCAGACACATCAAAAACTTCTTTGGATTGTGCATTAAAATGCTCATAGCCTGAAGCTGTAAACAAAGTCATGCCTTGTTCTGATCTGGTTAATAATAAATATTGTAAATTTAACTGCTCACGAATATTTTGTGCTTTAATATGCAACTCTTCTTCACTTTCCCATGAACCGGCAATTTCTCTAAATTCTTTTAAATTTGGCGTAATAACAGCCACCCCTCTATATTTAGAAAATGATTTATCTTTAGGGTCAACTAAAACAGGAACATTATGTTTTGCGGCAATTGAAATTAACTTATCTGCATATTTTAAACTGCCTTTATTATAATCAGATAATATAACTAAATCATATTGATTAATTAATTTTTCAAAACCATATTCTATTTTTTCAAGTAGAGAATCGGGAATATTCTCTTCAAAATCTAGGCGAATCATTTGCTGCTGACGTGCTAAAACTCTAAGTTTAAGAATGGTGGTATAATCATAATCTGTTTGTAAATAAGAATTTATGCATTCTTCTGTGAGTAAGGTTTGTATTTTTAAACCAGCTTCATCTTGCCCAACACAGCCTAAAATTCCAACATTTACCCCTAAATGAGACAAATTACGCGCCACATTAGCCGCTCCGCCCAAGCGATCATCAAATTTATTAATTTTTATTATAGGCACAGGCGCTTCCGGAGAGATTCTATTTGTATCTCCAAACCAATATCTATCGAGCATAATATCTCCGGCAACTAGAATTTTTTTTTGCTGGAGCTGATGTTTTAATTGTGTAAAATCTATTTTTTTTTGTTCATCTACCATATATTTTCCTGAATTAGGAATAGTTTAGTGAATAATATTTATTATACCATAACCTATACTAGTCTCAATCATATTTAGGTCAAGGCGGAAGTAAAAATTATGATGCAGATAGTACACATACATACAGAAAGGCATAATTCTAACTGCAATGCAGATGTAATTTCAAGTGTGATAAGCATAGGTGCTATTTATTTATAGATTATGAGCCTTAAACTAAAAAGCTATATAATTTTATTGAAGCAGTTGATTTTTTATGACTTTATTTTTTAATTTGTAGCATTTATACACATATTTTATAGAAAAAAACTTTTTAAAAATATATCATAGAAAATTGTCATTTATGTGGGGGTATAGAAAATGTCTTTTTTCCTTAAAGCTTATTCTAATTATGTAAATTTTCGCGGGCGTGCCTCTCGCAGTGAATACTGGTACTTTACTCTATTTTATATTTTATTTATTATTATTTTATCTTTTGTTGATATGGCAATCGGCTCATATAACATGGATAGTCTTGGATTATTAAGCACATTATTTATTGCCGTGGGCGCTATTCCAAGTCTTGCTTTAACTATACGCAGAATTCATGATACTGGGCATTGTGGGTGGTGGGCGTTAATTTTAGTTATACCCGTAATTGGCGGATTAGTTATATTATTTTTTGCGCTTAAAGATAGTGAAGAAGGCAGTAATGAATATGGACCAAATCCCAAAGTACTTGTTTAAAATTTAAGATATAAAACAAATAGACTATTTTGGAGTTGTATTAAATCATGAACTATATGCTTGCTGCATAGATTAATTTTAATCATACCAGAATATGTTTAAAATATCATGAGTACAACTCCAAATTCAGATGGCATTATGTTATAATCCTAAGTATTAGCATAATAAAAATTATACAAAGGAAAAGCATGAGTATATTCATCAGTGAAGCATTAGCACAAACCTCTTCTGGAGTTTCTACATCCATAAGCAGCTTGACATCTTTTTTACCAATTTTACTAATTTTTGTATTTATGTATTTTTTTGTAATGCGTCCGCAAATAAAACGCCAAAAAGAACAGCAAAAAATGATCACAAATCTTGCAAAAGGTGATGAAGTGATAACTACAGGCGGTTTATTAGGGCGTATCAGTAAAGTAAATGATAGTTATATCGCCATTGAAATTAGTAATAATACAGAAATTAAATGCCAAAAAAGTGCTGTTACGCATATATTGCCAAAAGGCACAATCAAGGAGATTGAATAATGCCGACAAAAACATATTCTCTCAGCAATACAAAATCACCATCGCAAGTTGTAGAAATACCTGCTGCTGCTACATTTATCAGAGTTACATCTACATTGAGGAATTTTTCCCTAACAGCAACAAGAATACCAACCACAATCCAGTATGAAATTGTAAAGTATAACGTTATATTTAAAACGCAGAATAAAAAATCTGTCTTCAAAGGAAATGAAAAAGATTTATTTATACAATTTGACAATTTTGCTAATAGCTTAATAGTTCCAGTCAAATTTTATGTCTATACAGATCAATAAAAACATGAAAAATATTCGTACCCGCTTCGCTCCAAGTCCAACTGGTTTTATCCATTTAGGCAATATACGATCTGCACTTTACCCTTGGGCTTTTGCACGTCATTGCCAAGGTAAATTTATTTTACGTATTGAAGATACTGATTTAGAACGTTCAAGCCAAGAAGCCGTTGATGTGATTTTACAAGGCTTAAGCTGGTTAGGCTTAGATTTTGATGAAGGACCATTTTATCAAACACAAAGAATGGATAGATATAAACAAATTATTGAGCAAATGCTTACACAAGGCTTAGCTTATTATTGTTATACAACGCCGCAAGAATTAGAGGTAATGCGTGAAGCACAGCAGATTGCCAAACAAAAGCCTAAATATGACGGCACATGGAGACCGGAACAAAATAAAAAACTGCCTGACGTACCTAAAGATATAAAACCTGTAGTTAGATTTAAAAATCCGCTTAGCGGTTTAGTTACATGGCAAGATGCCGTTAAAGGCGAAATCAGCATTTCTAATGAAGAGCTAGATGATTTTATTATTGCAAGAGCCGACGGTATGCCAACCTATAACTTTTGTGTAGTGGTTGATGATATTGATATGCAGATTACCCATGTAATTAGAGGTGATGACCACGTCAATAATACGCCAAGGCAGATAAATTTACTCAAAGCCTTGGGTAAAAATGATAATGAAATACCTGTCTACGGGCATTTACCTACTGTATTAAATGAAGATGGCGAAAAAATGAGTAAACGTAATGGTGCTATGCATGTTATGAGCTATGCTCAAGAGGGATATTTACCGCAGGCTATTCTAAATTATCTTGCCCGCTTAGGCTGGAGTCATGGTAATGATGAAATATTTAGTAAAGAGCAGTTTATTGAATGGTTTGATTTAAATCATTTAGGCACATCGGCGGCTCAATTTAACGGTGATAAATTAAAGTGGCTAAATGCACATTATATAAAGCAAAGTTTAAATCAAGAGCTATTAAATTTATCTTTACCATTTTTTAAAGCTTGTGATTATGATTTAAATCTATATTCCGCAGAAACTTTAGGAAATATTATCGCTTTAGTTAAAGATAGAAGTTCAACTTTAAAAGAGTTAGCCCAGAATGCAAGTATATTTTTTATTCAGCCTCACCTAGATGGCATAAAAGCAGAATTAGACAACTATACAAAAGATGAGAATGTAGCTACAGCTGTTCAAACGCTAAAAATTCAATTATCTAATTTAAGTAAAAATAATTGGCATGCAGAGCATATTGCTAAAATATTTAAACAGATTTTATCTGAATTTGGTTTGAAAATGCCGGCTTTAGCTATGCCGGTTAGATTATTAACGGTTGGCAGTACTCACACGCCGGCAATTGATAAGGTTTTACAGATTTTAGGTAAAGATACGGTTATTCAAAGATTGAATAAGATATAGCAGTATAGAAATTATTTTAAAATTATAGACAAATTATGACGAGAGTTAATAATCAGCCTAAACAGAGTAAACTGCCTAGTGACTATAGGAATGTAAGCAGCTCTCATAGTCATATTAGGAATAATGCTTCACGCAAAAATCTTACTAGTAATGATGAATTTGTACAAACTGAATATAAAATAGGTATAGACGCTAAAGTTATGAATATATATGCCAGAGTACAAGAGAAAGAAAACTGGTGCTTAGCTGCTTGTATAGAAATGATTTTACATTATCATGGCTTAAATAATATTACACAGAGTGAAATTGTAGAAGCTATTAAAGGCAATGACTATAGCAATTTATCACTGATTATCCAAAACTTGTGTAATTCTAAAGGACTTAATTTAGACATACAAATACGACGGCATCATTTTCAAAATACACAAGAACACGCTCAATTGATTAGGCTTGAATTAGAAAATAACCAGCCATTAATTATTGATTACTATCCTGATTATGGTGATAGTGATACAGATTATTATAATACTGAATATGCTGCTGATTATGATTACAATACAAGTGACTTAAGACATGCTGTAGTATTAGAACAAGCAAAAATTGATTTTATTTCCGACGATAGGTTCACTTTTAGAAAATTATGCATTCGCGATCCTGATCTATATTATTATACAGATGAAAATAGAGGCAGGAAAATTGTTAAGGGTAAAGAATTAGAAAAAATGGCTTCTTGTATTGTAGAATTATTGACTATTAATATTATTGACATGACTAAGTATGGATATAATTAAAACCGCATAATCTATCCTAAATTTATGTGTTAATTTTATTTTTATTCTTCTTAAATTTTCTAGCTAATCTATCAAACTGCAGATAAATCACTGGTGTGGTAAATAAAGTTAATACTTGGCTTACAATTAAACCACCAACCATAGTTATACCAAGCGGCTGGCGTAATTCACTTCCCATACCTCTGCCCAGCATTAAAGGCAAAGCACCAAGCAAAGCCGCCATTGTAGTCATTAAAATGGGTCTTAAACGCAATAAGCAAGCTTGTCTAATTGCTTCAAAAGGTTTTAAGCCTTGGTTTCTCTCTGCATCAAGTGCAAAATCAATCATCATAATCGCATTTTTCTTCACAATACCAATCAGTAATACAATACCAATAATTGCAATTACGTTTAAATCGTTGCCGGATAAAATAAGTGCAAGTAAAGCACCAATTCCGGCAGAAGGTAAAGTTGAAAGAATTGTAATCGGGTGAATATAACTCTCATATAAAACACCTAAAACAATGTACATTGTAACAATTGCTGCAATAACCAATAATAATTGATTGCCAAGAGCAGCTTTAAAGGCTAAGGCTGCACCTTGAAATTTAGTATTTATACTCGCAGGCAAACCCATTTCCTGCTGTACTTTTTCTATTTTTTTAACAGCATCTCCCAAAGAGATATTTTCAGCTAAATTAAAATAAATAGTGCTGGCAGGGAATTGACTTAAATGATTTATAACTAAATCTGCTGGTTTTTCAACTATGTTAGCAACTGAAGACAAAGGAATTTGAGATATTACGCCGTTAATATTGCTAGGTACGTATAGTTTCTCAATATCTTGAGGAGTTTTGCTAAAGTTTGGATCAATTTCTAAAACCACGCGGTATTGGCTGGCTTGCGTGAATATAGTTGAAATTAAACGCTGACCAAAGGCATTGTATAAGGCATTATCGATGTTGGATATAGTGATGCCTAATCTTGCAGCCAAATCACGGTTAATTTGTATATAGCTTTGTAATCCTGCATTCTGCTGGTCTGTGCTTACATCGCTTAATTCTGGTATTTCTTTAAGCTTTTCTACAAGTTTAGGTGTCCATTCAGCAAGTGCTTTTAAGTCTGAGCTATCTAATGTAAATTGGTATTGAGTACGTCCAATACGGTCTTCTATGCTTAAATCTTGAATCGGCTGCATATAGACTAAAATACCTGGTATTTCACTTACACTCTGCTGCAGCTTATCAATTAATTCTTTAACATGGCTTCGCCCTGAAGATAAAGGCTTCAAATTTATCAGCATACGTCCGCTATTCAAAGTTTGATTTACTCCATCAACTCCAACAAAAGAAGATAAACTTTCTACATCTTTATTTTTTAAAACTTGTTGTGCAATTTCCTGCTGTTTTTCACTCATTTTTGAGAAAGAAATACTTTGAGGTGCTTGTGTAATAATTTGTACCGCACCCGTATCCTGCACTGGAAAAAAACCTTTTGGTACAATAATAGCTAATATTACAGTTAAAAATATACTGAACAGTGACACAGATAACGTTAATATCTGGTGTGCTAATACCCAATCTAAAGCTTTGGCATAATAAATTACTAATTTATCAAACCATCTGCCGATTGCATTGAGCCATTTCGGCTGTTTTGACTCATCTTCATGTTTTAATAATCTTGCACACATCATTGGTGTTAGAGTTAATGATACTAGCGCTGAAATTAAAATTGAAATAGCTAGAGTAACTGCAAATTCACGGAATAGCCTGCCGACAATTTCATCCATAAACAATAATGGAATTAATACGGCAATTAGTGAAATAGTCAAGGAAATAATTGTAAATCCAATTTGTTTAGCACCTGTTATAGCTGCTTTAAACGGCTTTTCTCCAAGTTCAATATAACGGGCAATATTTTCAATCATTACAATTGCATCATCAACAACAAAACCAGAGGCAATTGTTAATGCCATAAGCGTTAAATTATTAATGGTAAATCCAGTAAAATGCATAACTGCAAATGTTCCAATTAATGAAAGAGGAACAGCAATACCTGCAATAATAGTTGCTGCAATACTGCGTAAAAAAAGAAAAATTACTAGAACAACTAATATAATAGCTAAAATTAGTTCTTTTTGTACATCTTCCACAGAAGCTCTAATTGTAATGGTGCGGTCGCTCAATAAATTTAATTTAACTGTATCCGGCAAACTTTTTTGTAGTTCAGGTAATAATTTTTTGATATTATCAACCGTTTCAATTACATTCGCACCAGGTTGTCTTTGAACGTTTAAAATAATTGCAGGTTTCTCATTCGCCCACGCTGCTAAACGTATATTTTCTGCTCCGTCTATAACTTTTGCAATGTCAGACATTCTTATCGGGCTGCCATTTTTATATGCAATGATTAAATTCCGGTATTCATCTGCATTAACTAATTGGTCATTAGCATCAATAGTTGTTGAACGTAATGCGCCGTCAAAACTTCCTTTAGCCTGCTTTACGTTTTGATTATTAATAATAGTGCGAATATCTTCTAATGATAACCCTAAAGAGGATAAAGCCGAAGCATTAACCTGAATGCGTACAGCAGGTTTTTGTCCGCCCGCAAGCGTAACCAAACCAACGCCGTTTACTTGAGATATTTTTTGAGCAATGCGTGTATCTGCTAAATCTTGTACTTTAGGTAAAGCTAAAGAATTGCTGGTAAGAGCTAAAGTTAAAATTGGGGCATCAGCTGGGTTAACTTTATTGTATACGGGTGGTGATGGTATATCTGTGGGTAAAAATGAAGCAGCAGAATTAATCGCTGCCTGCACTTGCTGTTCTGCTACATCTAATTTCAAATCCAACGAAAACCGCAGCATAATGATTGATGCTCCTCCGCTGGAGCTGGACCACATTTGTTCTAAACCGGGTAATTGCCCGAGCTGCCTTTCAAGCGGTGCAGTTATAGAAGAAGTAATAACATCTGGACTTGCCCCAGGATATAGTGTAGAAATTTGTATAGTCGGATAATCAACTTGAGGCAAAGCTGATTGAGGTAATAAATGATAGCCTGCAATTCCGGCAATAAAAATTGCTAGCATTAATAGGCTAGTAGCAACTGGGCGTAAGATAAATGGTATGGACGGATTCATATTTAGCTAATTTTTATTATTTATTATTTTCTTCATTATTTGGATCATGTTTATGATGATGCTTTCTGCCAGCATTATTTTCATCTTTATTATCTATATTATTTTTATTTTGAACAGAAGCATGATTATCATCATTATTATTATTTGCAATATTAATAGGTACACCATCACGCAATTTATCTATACCGTCAATTACTGCTATATCATTTTCTTTAACTCCGTCTTGTATTACAATACGGTCATTAAAAAGCACACCGGTTGTTACTTTCTGTAGTTTAGCTTTTTTATCATTGGTCACAAGATAAACAAAACTGCCGCTTGTTCCGTGCTGTACTGCACTTTGCATAACAGTTGGAACATTTTTTAGAGTCTCAAGAATAATACGTATATTTACAAATTGTCCAGGGAATAATTGATTTGTTTTATTTGAAAATTCAGCTTTAATTTTGATAGAGCCGGTGCTAGTATCAGACTGATTATCAACCGCAATTAATTTACCGCTGTCAATCACAGTTTTATTATCACGGTCTAAAGCTTCTATAATAATAAATTCATGATTTTGTTTAGCCTTTTCAGCACTATTAACTAAAGGAGCTAAATTTTCCTGCGGAACAGAAAAGCTTGCAGCAATTGGTTGCACTTCAGTGATAACTGCAATACCATTCATATCGCTGGTGTTAACCATATTGCCTGCATCTACTTGTCTTAATCCAATACGCCCGCCGATTGGTGCAGTTACATTAGTAAAAGAAAGGTTTAATTTTGCAGCATTGATATTTGCATTATCGCTTGAAATTACTCCTTCTAATTGTTTAACTAAAGATGCTTGCGTATCAACCTGCTGCCTAGCGATAGAATTCTCTGCAAATAATTTTTGATAACGCTCTAAATCTGCACGTGCGCTGTTTAATTGAGCTGTATCTTTAGCTAATTGCCCCATCGCTCCGTCTAACACGGCTCTAAATGGTCTAGCATCAATACGGGCAATTACCTGTCCGGCTTTAACTAATCCGCCTTCATTAAAATTAATTGATTGCAATAATCCGCTCACACGGGTATGCACAGTTACTTGTTTGTTCGCATTAACTGTGCCGAGAGCTGTAATAATAACCGGAACATCATTTAATATCACCTTATCAGTTAAGGCAGGAGTAACCCGATTACGTCTGCCCCCGCCTTTCATTTGATTGTATTTGTTAGAATTATCCCCCATGCCGGCTGTTTCATTCTTAATTATATTTTTTTTATATAACCACCACCCGCCACCTGCGATAAGTATAATAGAAAATACGCATATTAAAACTTTGCTTGATGTTTTCATCAAACTCTCCAAATGTATAAGGCAGCTGTTTATAAATAAAAAATTCTTTATATAAAAGACTACTTTTTTATACTTAGGTTCATTATAAATATAATTTAAAAATTATAAAAAATACTTGACAATATATATATATATATATACTTATTTTATCTTAAAATTTTTTAATTTGTATGACAATATATTTACAATCACAAATTCATAATAGGCAATCACGCGATTTATTTGATGTTATAAGATCTTTAAAAAAAAGAGATTGCACGCAAGAACAAGCACAGGAAATTCTAGAAACTCCGCTAACTAAAACCAAAGAGTTTGTTGCATTCCAAACCAATTGGGGGATTGGGATAGTAGATAGTAAAAGAGATTTAATAGGTAGAGAATTTTTCTTAGTCAGCCGAGAACAAATGACTCAATTATCTGCAATTCCTAACCAAATTGACGAGAAAGATAAAAAATATTTAGGCTTAGGGTCTAATTCCCCGTGGCTTGCCGCGCACAAGCTCTAAAGCGACAGTCCGTTCCCATAGGGAAAAATTCCGTAATACTCCGTTGCTTGCGGCGGAGATAGGAATTTTAGGGCGTCGCAATATTTATTCGTTAATTCCCGCCTACGCGGGAATGACAGCTATTTTAAATATCACAAATCCATATCCACAACCAGTTTACCAATATGCTGATTGTGCATTAAATCAGCATGCGCTTGGTTAATATTGTTTTTCCCATAAACTTTTTCAATCATGGGTTTAATTTTTTTAGATTGAATAAAGGGTAAAATATATTGGTTAATTTCTTGGCTAATCCGGCTTTTGTATTCATTGCTTTGTAATCTAATCATTGTGCCTTGTATGCTAATTTGTTTCTGCATAAGTGCAGCAATGTTAATCGCCGATTTTGCACCTTTCAAAAATGCAATACACACAATTTTAGCAAGTTTATTCATATTGAGTAATAAGCCCTCTATATCACCTAACATATCTAAACAAAAATCTATGCCTAAATTATGTTTTTTACATATTTCATCTAAACTTTGCTCTTTACTGCAGAATATATATAAATTTTCATAATTATTGCTATCCATTAATATTTTTAATTGGTCAAGTTTTTGCATTGAGGAAGTTGAAGCAATTACTTTAAAATTAAAAGCTAAACACATTTGAATTGCCATAGTGCCAATTCCGCTGCTGGCTGCATTTATACAAACAGTTTTTTCTGAATTTTGATTATTTATAAAATTTTTTAATCCAGCGGTGCTAAATAATGCATGCCAAACCGTAAAAATAGCTTCAGGTAAAGCACTAGCTTCAATATAAGATAAATGATGAGGTATTTTAATGCATTGATTAAGCGGCACTAAAACATGGCTAGCATAGCCCCCGCCGATTAAAATGCACATTATTCGGTCTTTAATTTTAATATCAAAAGGATTTTGAGTATCTTTGTAATCTATATTTTCATCATTAATCTCAAGAACTTCACCGCTTATTTCTAAGCCTAAAGTTTCAGGCATATCAGGTGTAACCGAATATTTTCCCATTTTCTGCAGAACATCAGCGCGGTTAATGCCACAGGCTTTGACTGATATTAAAGCATAGCCTTTTGGAACAAGAGGTAATATTATTTCTTCAAATTTATCTTCTTTATGATTGTAAATTAGCATAAGTGCAGCTCTATTTTGAATACTGAATAACCTATTATAACAACAATTCAAATATAAATTTAAGTTAGATAGGTAAAATCTCTAATGTATAAAATCACAAATATTTGATATAATTCCTTGGTTTAATAATTTATTTTTGAGAGTGTTAAATATAGATAGTTTAAGATATAATAAGTAAAGAATTAAAATTTAAACCAGATGTGTAAATGCCAAAGATGCGGTAGTGAGAGCTATATAAGAAGCGGAAAAGTAAGAA
>JAHFQJ010000030.1 GCA_023266335.1 Burkholderiaceae bacterium | reverse complement strand
TTTCTTACTTTTCCGCTTCTTATATAGCTCTCACTACCGCATCTTTGGCATTTACACATCTGGTTTAAATTTTAATTCTTTACTTATTATATCTTTAACTATCTATATTTAACACTCTCAATTATTAATGTAAATATTGTAATTATTATACAACCAATTAATATTATGAAAATTAGGACTTATACTAAATTAAACTAATTGGGCATGTAAATCCTGTAAAGCATATACTTCCAAATCATGCATATGTTTTAAACCTTCAATAGCAGCCTGCCCGCCTGAAAAGGTAGTATAATAACTAATATTATTTGCAATGGCACTGGTGCGAATTGAGCGGGAATCTGCGATAGCTGAATGAGTTTCATCAACAGTTGTGATTATTAGTGCAATTTCCTGATTTTTAATCATGTCTACAATATGCGGACGGTCTTCTTTCACTTTATTGACTACTGTTACAGGTATATCTGCCCTCTGAATAACCGCAGCTGTTCCTTTAGTGGCAGCTAATTTATAACCTAATTCCTGCAGCATTTTAGCTAAAACCGGAACTTTTGGTTTATCGCTGTCTTTTACGGTAATTAATACAGTTCCTGAAGCTGGCAATTTGATATTAGCTGCCAGCTGGCTTTTAAACAAAGCTTCTCCGAAAGTTTTACCCACTCCCATAACTTCACCAGTTGAGCGCATTTCAGGACCTAAAATTGGATCTACACCCGGAAACTTAACAAATGGAAAGACAGCTTCTTTCACGCTAAAATATGGGGGAATAATTTCATTTAAAGCATTTTGCTCAACTAAAGTTTTTCCTACCATAGTTAATGCAGCGATTTTTGCTAAAGGCATACCAATTGCTTTTGATACAAATGGCACTGTGCGTGAAGCTCTTGGATTGACTTCAAGCACATAAATTACATCTTCATTTGTTTTTGGATTTTTTGTAATGGCAAATTGAATATTCATTAATCCAATTACATTTAAGGCTTTAGCTAGCGATTTAGTCTGGCGTTTAATTTCTTTTATGGTATTTGCACTTAGGCTATACGGAGGCAGAGAACATGCAGAATCACCGCTATGCACACCTGCTTGCTCAATGTGTTCCATTACACCGGCAACTAATACATGTTCTCCGTCTGATATGCAGTCTACATCACATTCTATGGCATTATCTAAAAATCGGTCTAATAATACTGGAGAATCATGAGAAACTTTTACTGCTTCTTTCATATAACGTTCTAAACCAGAAGGTTCATGCACTATTTCCATGGCACGTCCGCCTAATACATAGCTAGGGCGTACTACTAGCGGATAGCCAATTTCTGAAGCTAAATTTAATGCTTCATTTTCTGTCTTGGCTGTCCGATTTGGAGGTTGGCGTAAGTCTAATTGTTTTAATAAAGACTGGAAACGTTCTCTATCTTCGGCAGCATCAATCATATCTGGGCTTGTACCAATAATTGGTACACCAGCTTTTTCTAAGGCTAAAGCTAATTTTAACGGGGTTTGCCCTCCATACTGCACAATTACGCCTTGGGGTTTTTCTTTTTCTACGATTTCCAGAACATCTTCTAATGTTAAAGATTCAAAATATAAGCGGTCTGATGTGTCATAATCTGTGGAAACAGTTTCAGGATTACAATTAATCATTATAGTTTCAAAACCATTTTCACGTAAGGCTAAAGAGGCATGTACACAACAATAATCAAATTCAATACCTTGCCCAATACGGTTTGGACCGCCGCCTAAAATAATAATTTTATTATTATTTGTTGGTTCTGCTTCGCATTCTTCACCATGATAAGTTGAATACATATAAGCAGTATTAGTTGCAAATTCTCCTGCACATGTGTCTACACGTTTATACACTGGGCGAATATTATTTTTGTGTCTATATGCTCTAACTTCATTAGCTTTAGCTGGTAATAATGAGGCAATTCTATTATCAGAAAAGCCTTTTTGCTTGATGAATAAAATTTCTTGGTTACTTAGAGATGATAATTGTTTATTTTTAATTTGATTTTCAATTTGTACCAATTCTTGAATTTGATGTAAGAACCAAATATCTATTTTACTGTATTCATGCACTTCTTCAACGCTTAAACCAATTCTAAATGCATCAGCGGCATATAATATTCTTTCACTGCGCGGATGGCGTAATTCTTTAATGATAGTTTCTTCATCTTTACTGCGGCAGTCCAAGCCGTCAATGCCAATTTCTAAACCGCGCAAAGCTTTTTGTAATGACTCTTGGAATGAACTGCCCATAGCCATAACTTCACCCACTGATTTCATTTGTGTAGTTAATTCTGCATTTGCTTCTTTAAATTTTTCAAATGCAAAACGTGGAATTTTAGTTACTATATAATCAATTGAAGGCTCAAAAGAGGCGGGCATTTGTCCGTCTGTAATATCATTTTTTAATTCATCGAGAGTGTATCCTACAGCTAATTTAGCGGCTATTTTTGCAATTGGAAAACCAGTTGCCTTCGATGCTAATGCAGAGGAACGGGATACGCGCGGATTCATTTCAATTACAATCATACGTCCATTATGCGGATTTATTGCAAATTGTACATTTGAACCGCCAGTTTCTACGCCAATTTCACGTAATACCGCCATAGAAGCATTACGCATAATTTGATATTCTTTGTCTGTTAAAGTTTGAGCAGGTGCTACAGTAATTGAATCTCCCGTATGCACGCCCATAGGGTCAAAATTTTCAATTGAGCAAACAATAATGCAGTTATCTTTTTTATCACGGATAACTTCCATTTCAAATTCTTTCCAGCCAAGTAAAGATTCCTCAATTAATAATTCATTAGTTGGAGATAAATCTAAACCTCGTTTGCAAATTTCAATAAATTCTTCTTTATTATAAGCTATACCTCCGCCCGTGCCTCCTAGGGTAAAACTTGGACGAATTACTACCGGATAACCAATATTATTATTTTCAGCAGCAATTATTATCTGAACTTCTAAAGCTTCTTCTAAAGTATGTGCAATACCGGAGCGTGCTGATGCTAAACCGATTTTTGTCATTGCATTTTTAAACTTTTGACGGTCTTCAGCTTTGTCAATTGCCTCGGGAGATGCACCTATTAATTCGATATTATATTTTTCTAGTATGCCGTGTTTAGATAAGTCCAATGCACAGTTTAATGCAGTTTGCCCCCCCATAGTCGGCAAAATTGCATCGGGTTTTTCTTTAGCAATAATTTTTTCTATAACCTGCCATGTAATTGGTTCTATATAAGTAACATCTGCCATATTTGGATCAGTCATTATCGTGGCCGGATTACTGTTTACAAGAATAACTTTATATCCTTCTTCACGTAATGCTTTGCACGCCTGAGCGCCTGAATAGTCAAATTCACATGCTTGACCTATAATAATTGGACCAGCACCAATAATTAAAATACTTTTTATGTCTTGACGTTTTGGCATTCTGTTTCCTTTATTCGCATATACAACCAATATAATTGGTTAAATTATAACATATTCAGTATCTCTTGTTAATTTGTTAGGGAATAATTTTTTGATATTAAAATATTGTTGAAAAGTATGACTGCAGCAGTTGTGGATAAATAAAATTATTTGTCAAAATACTATGATTAAATATGTAGCTCAATAATTTATTAATTTACTTAAATAAAGTATAATTTAGACTAAATAGTTATTTGTTTGAGAAATTATGCATTATTCTAAACATTATGATGTTATCGTAGTTGGCGGTGGACATGCTGGAACAGAAGCTGCACTTGCTGCAGCACGTATGGGCTGTAAAACATTATTATTAACTCATAATATTGAAACACTTGGGCAAATGAGCTGTAATCCATCGATTGGCGGAATTGGCAAAGGGCATTTAGTAAAAGAAATTGATGCTTTAGGCGGAGCAATGGCAATTGCTGCTGATGAAGCTGGTATTCAATTCCGTATTTTAAACGACAGTAAAGGACCAGCCGTAAGAGCAACAAGAGTGCAGGCAGATAGAGTTTTATACCGTCAAGCAATTCGCATGCGTCTAGAAAATCAAGAGAATTTAGATATATTTCAGCAAAGTGTCGATGATATTTTAGTATCAGGTGAAAGAGTAACAGGGGTTAAAACTCAAATTGGGGTTATTTTTTCAGCTGCATCTGTTATTTTAACTGCTGGTACATTTTTAAACGGACGTATTCATATTGGTTTAGAGCATCATCAAGGCGGCAGAGCTGGTGATCCCGCTTCGGTTACCTTATCTGAGCGTTTAAAAGAATTAAAATTGCCTCAAAGAAGATTAAAAACAGGCACACCTCCACGCATTCATGGTAAAAGCATTAATTTTGAAGTCTTACAAAAACAAATGGGGGACTTTGATCCAATCCCAGTATTTTCAATGCTTGGAAATGAAAAAATGCACCCGCAGCAATTGCCGTGCTGGGTAACTTACACTAATGAAAGAACTCATGACATAATTAGAGCTGCCTTTGACCGTTCCCCAATGTTTACTGGTAAAATTGAAGGCGCCGGACCAAGATATTGTCCGAGTATTGAAGATAAAGTAAATCGGTTTGCAGACAAAAATCAGCATCAAATATTTTTAGAGCCGGAAGGTTTAACAACTCACGAATTTTATCCAAACGGTATTTCTACAAGTTTACCTTTTGATGTACAGTTGGATATTGTGCATTCCATGCAGGGCTTAGAAAATGCACATATAGTAAGACCCGGATATGCAATTGAATATGATTATTTCGACCCGCGCCATTTAAAAGATACATTTGAAACTCAAGCGATAAAAGGATTATTTTTTGCGGGACAAATTAACGGTACAACCGGCTATGAAGAAGCTGCAGCTCAAGGTTTATATGCAGGAATTAATGCTGCACTACAGTCGCAAAATAAGCCAAGTTTTATACTAAGGCGTAATCAAGCTTATATTGGTGTTTTAGTTGATGACTTAATTACCAAAGGTGTTACTGAACCATACAGAATGTTTACTAGCCGGGCAGAATACCGCCTGAGTTTGAGAGAAGATAATGCAGATGCCCGCTTAACTGAATTAGGGCGTGAAATTGGCTTAGTTGATGATATACGCTGGGAAGCATACTGCCGTAAAATGGAATATATTCATAATGAGCATGAGCGCCTAAAATCAATTTGGGTAACGCCAAAAAACCTTAGTGAGAATGAAGCATTAAGGGTTCTAAATAAAAAATTAGAACATGAGCATAGCTTAGCTGATTTATTAAAGCGCCCTCATATAACATACCATAAAATCATGAGTTTAGAACAGCATAAATGGGACGAAGCTAAACTGCCTAATGCAGATGAGCAGCCTTTATATAACCAAATTATTGAACAAATTGAAATATTAATCAAATATGACGGCTATATTCAGCGGCAGCAAAATGAAATTTATAGACAAAAATATTATGAAGAATTAAGCTTGCCTAATAATATTGACTATACAACCGTATTGGGTTTATCAAAAGAAGTACAGCAAAAACTGAATTTACATAAGCCGGCTACTTTAGGACAGGCTGGCAGAATATCAGGGATTACGCCAGTTGCTGTTTCATTATTGTTAGTACATTTGAAAAAGAAAAACCTGCTTAACAAAGCAGGCGCAGCTTAGCTTAAAATAAGTGTTATTTTATTTTTTTATACCATGTAAATACTCAACCACTCTTTCCATTTGCATAAACCTAGAACCTTTAATTAAAATTGTATTAAATCTATGAAAATTACGGCTTAATATAACAAATAAATCTTCTATTTTAGTAAATGATAATTGGTTGATATTAATATATTCTTTTTCATTTTTATAAAATGCAGTTGCTGTATGTTTTGCTAATTCCCCTAAAGTATAAACTTCATCAATATTTTTAGCTTTTGCATACTCTCCAATTTCTTGATGAAAATCTTGTCCTCTTGCTCCAACTTCTCCCATATCGCCTAAAATTAATAAGGTTTTATGCTCTAAAGATGCTAATACATCAATAGCTGCCTTTACTGAATCAGGATTTGCATTATAGGTATCGTTGATAATATTTATCTGTTTAATTTCTAAATTTAATATTGTTTTTTGTAATCTGCCATTTACACCAGTAAAATTATTTAAACCATGTGCAATTACCTTCATATCTACACCAGCACGATAGGCAGCCGCAATAGCAGCTAATGCATTAGATACATTATGCATACCCATTACTTGTAAGTTAAATTCCTGATTGTGAATATTTACATTAAACTTACCATTAATTTGTGCATTTAAAGTATAAAATGAAGCATCAGAGTTAAATCCAAATGATGAAACTTTAACATTATTTTTAATGCATTGCTTTTCCCACTGCGGATAAAATTCACTATCATACGGCAATATGGCATGTTTTAACCGGCTGGTTTCTTCTAATAAATATCCATGTTCAGCTGCAACCATTTCTACATTCTGCATAAATTCCTGATGTTCGCGCTGGGCATTATTAATCACAGCAATTGTCGGCTGTAAAATACTAGCTAATAAAACAGTTTCTTGAGGATGATTCATGCCTAATTCAAAAACAGCTAATTTATTGTAAGGCTTTAATTTTAAAATAGATAAAGGCAAGCCAATATCATTATTCAAATTACCCTGTGTGGCAATTGCCTGATCACGGTTTAAATATAGCCACTCATTATATTGAAAAATGCTGTATATCATTTCTTTAACCGTGGTTTTACCATTGCTTCCAACTACACCTACAATTGGAATATCAAACTGATTTCTCCAATAATTAGCTAATTTCTGTAGGGATTTTTTAGTATCTTGTACAATAATTTGCGGAATATCAGTATTTATTATATGTCTGTCAACCACCACAGCTGTTACTTTATTTTTATCTAAAGTATGAATAAAATCATGAGCATCAAAATGATCACCTTTAAGTGCTATAAATAAGCTTTTTTCTTCTAATTTTCTACTGTCTATACATACATTATGAAAACTCTGACTTTGAGAAAATTCAGCAATTTGGCTGTGCATGATTTCTTGCCCGCAATAAAAGTCTGCTTTTAATATTTTTTGGAGCTGCAGTAGATTTAACATATATGTTGCCTTTGATTATTCTTAGTTATTTTAAATAACCAGATATTTTTTTAAGTAGAGTTTAGTACCGTCAAATACAGCATAAGTTCCGCCATCTTTATGCCAATCTGATAATACCATTCTAGTATAATTAGTGTATTTATGCAGTTTAGTGTTATGAGTATGTCCATGAATTAAGACATCAAAATTATATTTTTTATGCCATAAATCTAATGCTTGATAATTAATATCAAAATTGTATCTATTTTTATTTTTCTGATTATTTTTTAAAGATTGTTGTTGTTTTCTTATTGACAATTTACGCATGTATAATGCAATTTTTTCTCTAATTTTATAAGGAAAATATAAAAATATTTTTTGTAACCTCTGATTATTAACTACTTTTCTCAACAATTGATAATTTTTATCATCAGTACAAAGTAAATCACCATGAGTTAATAATAATTTAATATCTTGATTGCCAGAATATAAGTTTAAAATATAGGGGTCTGGCAACAATCGACAATTTAAATAATTACAAAGATTTTTACCCATTAAAAAATCGCGGTTACCCTGCATTATAAAAATTTTAATCCCATTTAAGGATAATTGAATGAGATAATTAAGAAAGTCTTGAATTTGCGGCTGATTAATTTGTTCATCGCCAATCCAAAAATTAAATATATCACCTAATAAATAAAGATTATCAAGTTTACCCTGTTCAGCATAGCTTTTTATGCAATTAATAACTAGGCTTTGAATATTGCCATCTTCGCTGCTGCCTAAATGAGTATCAGAGATAAAAAGACTATACATTTTAGATAAATTCGATAATTAAAATGGGTTTAGACCTGATGCATAAATTTTGCAGGTAAAGTTCCTATTGAACCTGCTCCCATACTTAAAATAATATCGCCTTTATTTACTGTATTACAAATAATTTCATATAATTCATCAATTGTATCAGAAAATAATGGTTCAATTTTTCCATAAGAACGTAATGCTCTTGCCAAAGCTCTACCGTCTGCACCATTGATTGGCTGTTCTCCAGCACTATAAACTTCGGTTAATAATACAGCATCAGACTGCTCTAAAACCTTTACAAAATCATCAAAACAATCTCTTGTTCTTGTATAGCGGTGGGGCTGAAATGCCAAAATTACACGGCTATGCGGGTAAGCTCCTCTAACTGCTTGTAAAGTTGCTTTCATTTCTGCCGGATGATGCCCATAATCATCAATTAATACAAATTCTTCACCATTATTATTTTTACAATTATACTGCTGAAAACGTCTGCCTACACCTTTAAAATTTGCTAAAGCAACAATTATAGAATTATCGTCAATTTCTAATTCTGTAGCAATTGCAATTGCAGCTAATGAATTTAAAACATTGTGTAACCCAGCTAAATTTAATTTAATTTCTAATGCACAGCTTTCAGGGCGTAAAGCAGTGAAATGCATTTGCGTACCTTGAGCCTTAATATTAATCGCTCTATATTTAGCTTGCTCTGCAGTACCATAAGTCAAAATTGGTCTAGAAATTAAAGGTATAATATCCTGCACATTTTTATCATCAATACACGCAATTAATTGTCCATAAAATGGCATATTATGCGCAAAATCTACAAATGCCTGCTTTAATTTTTGTAGGCTATGGTCATAAGTTGACATATGGTCAGTGTCAATATTAGTAACTACCTCCATAACCGGCAATAATTTTAAAAATGATGCATCTGATTCATCAGCTTCTGCGACTAAAAATTCACCTAAACCAAGCTTTGCATTGACACCCGCTGCATTTAATTTTCCGCCAATTACAAAGGTAGGGTCAATCCCGCCTTGAGCTAATACGCTAGCCACTAAACTTGTTGTTGTTGTTTTTCCATGAGTTCCAGCAATGGCAATGCCTTTTTTAAAACGCATTAATTCAGCTAACATTAAAGCCCGTGGTACAATTGGAATGTTTTTCTGTTGAGCAAATATTACTTCAGGGTTGCTATGATTAATTGCACTTGATGTAACTAATACTTGAGCGTCATTAACATTATCTGCATTATGTCCAATGTATATATTAATACCCAATTCCTGTAGCCTGTTTGTTACATTACCTGCATGAATATCCGAACCGCTGACAATATAACCTAAATTATGCATCAATTCAGCAATTCCGCTCATACCTGAGCCACCTATTCCTACAAAATGTAACTTGCTGATTGTATGCTTCATAAATAAAATTAACCTTGCTGAAAAATAAAATATTACGTGAAAATAAAGTATATCACATTCAATACAGAATTAACTTGAATACTAAATCGTAAGAATGAGAATAGAAAAGCTATCTATATTTAATACTCTCCTAATTTTAGTTCATCTTGCGACAAGGCGGCAGGAATAGATTATGACAACAACAAAGCTTGCAAATTAAAATCCGATGAGTATAGTTATTGTGAGTACACACTACACCTGTTATAATGAACGGCATATTTTAACCTAGGTTTATTATGTTATTAGGTTTTGTTATCGTATATTGGGTGCTTTCAGTTGCACTTGGTCTTTGGGCGTCTCTTAGGGTAAAAACTGCTAATGATTTTGCATTAGCCGGTCGTTCCCTCCCTTTTCATATAGTTACTGCAACTGTGTTTGCTACATGGTTTGGATCAGAAACTATTTTAGGTATTCCTGCCACATTTTTACAAGAGGGTATGAAGGGGATTATTGCTGATCCTTTTGGCTCTTCATTATGTTTAATTTTAGTAGGTTTATTTTTTGCTAAACCTTTGTATAGAATGCGTTTATTAACCATAGGTGATTTTTACAAGCAAAGATACGGACGGACAGCTGAAATTATAACAACATTTTGTATAGTTGTATCTTATTTAGGCTGGGTTGCCGCTCAAATTAAAGCACTTGGCTTAGTTTTTCATGTAATATCAAGCGGCAGTTTAACTCAAGAAACCGGCATGCTGATTGGTGCAGCGAGCGTGTTAGTTTATACATTATTTGGCGGAATGTGGTCTGTTGCAATTACAGATTTTGTACAAATGATTGTAATCGTAATTGGAATGCTGTACATAGGCTTTGAAGTTGGCGGTCAAGCTGGCGGTGTTTTAGCAGTTATTGAAAGAGCATCTGCTGATGGCAAACTGCAGATTATATCCAAAGTAGATTGGGTGCATTTATTAGGTTTTGTAAGCGCACTTATCACCATGATGTTAGGTTCAATACCTCAACAAGATGTATTTCAAAGAGTAGGCTCTTCAAAAACAGAAAAAATTGCTGGGGCAGCTTCTATAACAGGCGGCATATTATATTTCTTCTTCGCTTTTATACCAATATTTCTTGTTTATTGTGCAGTTATTATTGCCCCGGAATTAGTAAATATGCATATGAAAGGTGATCCGCAACTTATTTTACCGCAATTTATTATGCAGCATGCACCAATGTTCGCACAAATAGTATTTTTTGGAGCTTTATTATCTGCAATTAAAAGTTGTGCAAGCGCTACTTTATTAGCTCCTTCTGTAACATTTGCTGAAAATATAATTAGACCTTTACTACCTCATTTAAGCCCTAAACAGTTATTAAGATTAATGCAAATGATAGTATTATTATTTGCTGTATTTGTAACCATGTTTGCCTTAAATTCTACCCAATCTATCTTTGAAATGGTTGAAAGTGCCTATAGCGTAACTTTAGTATCGGCATTTGTGCCGTTAACTTTCGGCTTGTTCTGGAAAAAAGCTAATCGTGCAGGCGGATTATTATCTATAACTGCTGGCTTATTTACATGGATTTGTGCAAGCATTTGGTTTAATAGTGAAACTAATGCGGTTTCACCTCAATTATCTGGTTTAATTGCAAGTTTTATTGGAATGTTCTTAGGCACTTATTTAGGGCATTTAATTAATCGTGAAGTTCCAAATCATTCAGTTGTAGTTAATAATCAAATTGGTTTAAATAAAACGCAAATACCTAAAGCTTCTAATGCCAACGGAAATACTATACGTAAAAATTTGAACCCAAATACTGTTTCTTCGACAAATACTAAGCCAATGCCTAAAGGTTTTAACCGTTCAGATATACAGTTAAAACCAGGCAGTGCAGTTAAAAAGAATATAAATCCGCCTGATAGCGAAAAAGATATATAATAATAATTGTAGTTCAATTTGCGGCAAGACAGCAGAAATAAATTATGACAACTAGTACATATCAGTACATTGAGGTGTAATTTTGACGACAACGCAGTTTGCACATTGAAATCTGATTACTATAGATGATAAAGAATAGTTAAATAAATAGGGTATATATGAAAGCCATGATTTTAGCGGCTGGCAAGGGTGAGCGTATGCGCCCGTTAACAGATGTAACACCAAAGCCATTATTAAAGGCTGCAAATAAGCCACTAATTATGTGGCACCTTGATAATTTATCTAATGCAGGATTTAAAGAAATTATTATTAATAATGCATGGCTTGGATGTAAAATTGTAGAAGAAATCGGTGCAGAATATGCGGGAATGAAAATTATTCATTCTTGTGAACCTGAATGTTTAGAAACAGCCGGCGGCATAGCATTTGCATTAGAATATTTGAATGATAATAATAAACCTTTTGCTGTAATTAACGGCGATACATTTATCCCTCAATTACCGGTGCATGAATTTATACATATAGCTGAAAATTTTGGTGAAGAACAGCAAGGGTTTTTGTATTTGGTAGATAACCCGCTACATAATCTAAAGGGTGATTTTATATTAAACATAGCCAATAATGAGCTATATACAAAAGATGATTTTATAACTAATGAAGCCTCATATTTAGAAAATTTAACATTTTCAGGCATGGCTTTATATAGACCAAATATGTTTGCGGATATAGTAAAAGGTGAACATGCTAAATTAGCTCCTTTACTCAATAAAGGAATTTATGAACGCAAAATTTTTGGAACAAAATTTATAAAAACTTGGATGGATATTGGCACACCTCAAAGATTAGAACATGTAAATAATATTGTAGAAAATGGTTTGCATTTAGTTTAAACTCCAAAAATATTATATATTTAATAAAGGACACTCATGAATTATTTAGAGGTAATTATTCTAGGAATAATTGAAGGTTTAACAGAGTTTTTGCCTATTTCATCTACAGGACATTTAATTTTAGGTGTAAAATTTCTTGGAATTGAGCAATCTATTTTTATTGAATTATTTGAAATTTTTATACAGTTAGGTGCAATATTTGCTGTAGTTCTCTTGAGATGGAATAAAATTCAAACTACTATTTTAAATATTTCCAAGCCACAAAGTAAAAAATTTGCCTTAAGTGTAATTATTGCCACTGTACCTGCAGCATTAGCAGGATTATTTTTTGCTAAATGGTTTAAGGCTTATTTCTTTAATCCATGGTCTGTTTCTATAACATTAATAATAGGCGGAATTATCATATTGTTAGTAGATAGACCTAGTAAACATAACCTGAATAATAATATAAAAGATGTTGATGATATTGATAATGTAACTGCTTTAAAAATAGGTTTAATGCAATGCTTAGCGCTTATTCCAGGTACTTCAAGATCAGGAGCAACAATCATTGGTGCTATGATATTGGGTGTACCAAGAGTAACTGCTACTGAATTTTCATTTTTTCTAGCTATTCCAATAATTTTTGGAGCAAGCTTACATGATTTATATAAAAGCAGACATTTACTAACCTTAGACAGCATTTATTTATTGATGCTAGGGAGTTTTATATCATTTATTACTGCATGGTTATGTATAAAATGGCTGATAAAATATGTGTCATCTCATAATTTTGTGAATTTTGCATGGTATAGAATTATTTTTGGAATAATTTTATTATTAACTCTGAAATTTATCTATTAGCATTATCACTAAACAGTAGTACTATCTAGTTTTTTGAAATTTTTTGCTAATATCTTCTTTTATTCTAAAAAAGTGCATTTCTATACCTTAGGCAAGATTTATTTTATTTCAGAATAATCGTATTATTACTTATAGATTAAGAAAAAGTATTTAAGTATAATATACGCTACCTTTTATAAATATTACACTCTAAGGAATATAAATGCGAATTAAATTATTAATTTGTTTGTTATTATCTTTATCTATATGTTCAGCTAATAGTGCTTTGGCTAGCAATGATAGTAAAAAATCAAAGACATATCAAAAAAAATCCGGTAAATCAAAAAAAACTAAGGCTAGTAAAAAATCAACAGAAGATAGCACTAGTAATGTACCTGCAATATCCGAAGAAAAACTTAGTACCATAGAATACAAATGTGATGAGAGCCAAAAATTTAATATTTTAGGAAAAATTGAGTCAGATAATAATATTACAATTAATTTTGAAGGCGCAAAAGTTATTTTAACTAGAGTGGATACTGACACAGGTGCTAACCGCTTTGTAAATCAAGACAAAGGTTTTGATTTAGTACATATGCCAAGTAAAAGTATGTTAATGAATACTAAAATAGGACGTAGATTAGCTGATAATTGTCATGCTCCATCATCACTAGTTTCAGCCGAGCAAAATTCAGCATATCCAGATGAACAAAAGAACTCCCGCTAAATTACTTAACATTCAATTTGATAAATATTTAGCTTAAGTTTATATTTTTATATTAAATGTATATACTGTATATAACATACTCCTCTCAATCAGATATGCGGCAAAATGAGATGAAAATTGTGACACATGCTACAGAAAAATTGAAATTTGATGAGGGTATATAAAATCAATAAAAATAAGCAGCTCTATATGAAATTAGTTATTTTAGACAGGGATGGTGTAATTAATTTAGATAGTGATTTATTCATTAAATCCCCCGACGAATGGATAGCTATACCTAAAAGTTTAGAGGCTATCGCCATGCTTAATCAATCCGGTTACCATGTAGTTGTATCAACTAATCAGTCAGGTTTAAACCGCGGATTATTTGATATGGACACGCTCAATGCTATGCATGCTAAAATGCATCAGGAACTTTCTAATGCTGGCGGAAATATTGATGCAATATTTTTCTGCCCGCATACACATTCTGAAAACTGTAACTGCAGAAAACCAAAAGCTGGCATGCTATTGGAAATTGCTGACCGATTTAATATTAATTTAAAGAATGTGCCAATGATAGGGGATTCTCTGCGCGATTTACAAGCAGCTGTATTAGCAGAATGTATACCCGTTTTAGTTCTAACCGGCAAAGGAATAAAAACTTTAGATCAAGGAAATCTGCCCCCAAATACCCTAATATATGATGATTTATATAGTTTTGTATTGGATTGGATAGAATAAAAAATAAAGGAAATATTATGGATTATCAAGCTTGGCTGAATTTAATGCAGGAGTATGCAAAAAAACCCCAAGATATTCAAGAGCAAATAAAATCTTTACAACAAATTGAACAATGGCTTCAAATGAATACAACTATGGTTCAAAATAGCATTCAATATCTCAATATGTGCAAAGATATTTCTGAAAACTCAAATATAAACAATTTTTTCCAGCAATTTAATAGTTTTATGAATAAAAATGATACTTTTGATATGCAAAGTACGATGATGAAAGCTTCAGCGGATTGGCTGGATCAAGTAAAAAAAATACAAGAAAATTGGCAGAAAAATAACGGTGTCAAACCTGATTAAGATAGCTACTGAATAATATAAATTATAAATGAAATGAATAAAAACCAACAAGACATAAGCCAACCGGAAATTTCATATAATAATTTTGATTTACAAATGCATTTACATGAATACATTAATATCATTGAAGGAATAATATTAAGTTCGCCAGATGGAATCACTGTCCTAACGCTAACAAATATATTGAAAGAATATCATGATATAAACAATCTAGAAGTTAAGAAAATCGTTTCACATATTCAAAAGCAATGGCATCATAAATCATTAGAACTAGTTGAAACTTCACATGGCTGGCGTTTTCAAACTAAACCAATATTAGCTCCTTATATACAAAAATTAAATAATGATAAACCAGCCAAATATTCGCGGGCCACTATGGAAATATTAGCTATAATTGCGTATAAACAGCCTGTAACCAGAGGCGATATTGAAGCTGTACGCGGAGTATCAATTAATGCTAATAGTATAAAAATATTAGAAGAAAGAGGCTGGATTGAAGTAATTGGACAACGTGAAGTTGCAGGCAGACCTAATTTATATGGAACTACTTCAAATTTTTTAAGTGATATGGGATTATTGAGCTTAGGGCAATTACCCACTCTACAGCAAGAAGAACTTCATGTATAATATAGTTACTACACTTGAATTTGTGCTGTATTTAAAATTTATTCCTTGCTGTACTTGTACTTCATCATAATTTTTGCTTCCAGCACATGAATATATATTTAAATTCATAATTCAGAAAGTTCTTTCATGCTAGAAAGCCTAAAATAAACACTCACATACAAAGAGTAAAATGAACAATCAAGATCAAGATAAAGAGCATGCCTCTAGAGCATATAACAATAAAAATTCCCAAGACAGAAGTTCTGATAGAACTGTAAGATCTAGCCGTGATGGCGGATTTGCAGGCAGAAATGACAGACCAGCAAGACAAAATCAAAACCGTGATGGAGCAG